>NZ_JBYFCK010000011.1:0-239690 GCF_057652155.1 Runella sp. R0.1_18 | reverse complement strand
AAAATGAATCGGAATATCATTCAAAATATCGAATCTGTCCTACAAGGCTCTTTTCAATGGGCTACCTAAACAGTTACTTGTGATGTTAATACATTTGATACAAGCAATTTAAAACACACATCAACTTTTGGTACCAATACCCCACCACCTTATAAGTATAGAGTTTGGGGTAAAGTATATCAATCTTTAGATGCACGTTCATTTGCTGGTTTACCAGTTTACATGATTAACGTTGAAAAAGTAGAAGAAGTAAAGTAAACCATTTTTAAACCTACATACCCGATAGCGCGAGGCTCCGACTCGTGATAATTATCAAAAGGCTTCCAGCCTTTCATGTTCCTAAAACTCAAAAACTTCACTTTTAAAAACAACGTATGAACATGAAACGATTAGTAAAACCTTGGCTCTATGCAGCGGGAATGCTGCTACTGACAGAAGGCTGTTTTTCCAACCCCTTAAAAAGCCGAGAAACTACTGTATTTGGTACAGTGGCCGATAACGATACCAAGTTGCCTGTTGATAGCGTACAAATTATGATTACTGGAGAAAAAGGAGTATTTGCTTCTAATGCCGATCAACTGAAGATAATTTATACTGACAAACAAGGCTATTACTCTACTACGATTGATGTTCCCAATGGTTATCATAAAATAACTGTAATAAATAGGTATTTTGATAAATTAAGGTACACTTTAAAATACAGGGGCTATTTTTCTTTAAAAGACAGTAATCGAACAAATTTTTGTTGTCCAGTAGAAATAGGCTCAAAAACGCAGTACGATTTCGTTATGCTTCCCAAATAAAATTGCCTCAACGTAATACTTATCTTTGGACATCCATCCACCCTTATCTGCGCTACTGCCGTCAAGATCGTACAGATAGTCTCGCGGAAGTTTTTGATTGTGAAATAATATTTTTAGTTTAACATAAAAAGGCGACTCTTTTAGGGAATCGCCTTTTTATGTTATGTATTCAGTTATTTCACTCTACCACCACGCGTTTTACCGTGCCGTCTTCATTTTGAACAACACTGATAAAATAAGTACCTTTTACATTTTTTCCCAAATCCAACTGACCTACGTAATCGCCCGTAAAATCTTTCACTTCTTTTTTGGCGATTTGTTTGCCTTTGGTGTCAGTGACTGAGATGGTCACGTCGCCTTTGGCGGGAGCGTAAAAACGAATGTTCAATTCATTTTTTTCGGGGTTGTTGGGATACGCTTCTAAGCCACGGATGGAAGCAGGTTTTCCTGCGCCGCTGATGTTGATGTCGCCGTGCCAAAATTCTTTGAATTTAGGCTCAAAATCGCGACTCCATTCTTCCATATTACGCTCTAGTTTACGCATCTGAGGCTCAATTCGCTTTTCAACCCGCTGCATACGGTCGGCAAAGGCTTCGTCGTCAAACTTAAATTCATACGTACGTTCACTTTTGCGGTCACCATTGCGCTCGCGTCGGTCAGACGGCTGCTCGTAGCGGTAAATTTGCACGTCACGTTTGCGGCCATCTTTCGGGATGACAGTAATATGCTCACGGTCGCCCCAACGTTCTTTGTCACGCACCACGCTCGAACCCTCCTCAATTTCGACGCTTAAACGACGATTGGCCGCCGCTTTGCTGTCGTTGCGGAGCGAATCCATGATGGTTTTTACCTTTTTCTCACGTTCTTCTTCCGAAAGGCCGTTGTAAGTATAAGTCCGCTCAAACGTTTCTACTTTACCATCTTTCTCCTCCGACATCCGTACGCGAATCGTCACTTTGTCTTTGTCAGCGGCTTTTTCTTCTTTTTTAACGTCTTGCGACATTGCCGTAGTGGCTACTCCCAGCCCTACTACCAGCGCAAAAAAAGTCATGTTTGTTTTCATAGGATTGCTTGGTTGTTAATTGGTGAATTGGCTCCGAAAGTTCGTCAACTTTCAGAGGTTGACCATGTTAAAGTTTCTTAAAATGTGTTAAAGGGTTGGGCGAATTGCGTTACTTTGAGGTGTACAATCGCCGAGTACGTTTAGAAGGTCGAGGTTCGGAAACGAAACGTTGCATGAGATTGAAAAAAATGATGACGAAACAAAAAATACGCTTATTGATTTCTCTGATGGGGCTGGCGGCGCTCAGTCTGATGGGGTTTCAATGGTATTGGATTACGAGTGCGTTGGCGTTGCGCAATGAGCAATTCGACCTCAAAGTGTCGGATGCCCTGCAAGATGTGGTACGAAAGTTAGAGAAACAGGAAATTCTTTATTTGATTCGACAACGGGAAGAAATTGAACAGCAACAGCGAAAACTGGAGGCGCTGAATAAGAACCGATTGGCAAAAAAAACGCAACCCCCCAAGCACCGACTACCCGACGAATATACAGCATCGGTGGGGCGAGATGGCAACCTGACGGGCTCCAACCCCACCGATGCCCTGACGCCGCGCAATCGATCGATGACCGATTTTCAGGCCAATCTTATCAATGAAATTTTAAGACAACGCAACGACGAATTGCCTCACATTGAGCGGTTTTTGCGGATTCATGCCGAACAAGAACGAATGTTTGAGGCGTGGTTTGACCAAATGGGAAGGGTATTGATGCCTACGGATTCCGTAGGCAATAGTTCGGTATTGATGACCGTACGTTCATCGGTACAGAAAGCCCGTCAACCACTCGAAAAAAGAGCAACACCTGACGAAAACGATGCAAAATCAAAAACCCTGGCCTCACAGACCGACTTGCTGAAAGATGTATTCAAAGACCTGCTGTTTAGCAAACGCCCGATGGAGCAACGCGTCAACCGTTTGATGATTGATTCGTTGTTGAAAAAATCGTTGGCCGAACGCGGCATTGGACTACCTTATGAATTTGCGATTCAAAACAACAATCAGTCGAATGTGCTGTTCTCGACCGTTGCTTACCGCCCCGACACGACGGGGAGCGAGCTGTTTCGGGCAAGTTTGTTCCCCAACGAAATCAATACCCTGCCGAGTCAGCTCTTGGTCTATTTTCCCGAACGGCAAGCCTTTATTTTGCAAAACATGAGCTTTACGCTGATTAGCTCCGCTTTGTTGTTATTGGTGATTTTGGGGTGTTTTTACGTGGCAGTGATGACGATTTTGAAGCAGAAAAAACTCTCAGATGTCAAAAATGATTTTATCAACAACATGACCCACGAGTTCAAAACGCCGCTTTCGACGATTTCGTTGGCCGTGAGCATGGCCCGCGAACAAGTGGAAACGCCGCAAAGTGAAAAAAGTAAAATCCAGCGGTATTTGGGTATCATTCGGGACGAAACACAGCGCTTGGGTGGGCACGTAGAGAAAGTGCTACAAATGGCACTTCTCGACCGTGGCGAAATCAAACTCAAACCTACCGAAGTAAACATCCATGACGTAATTGAAAAAGTACTCAACAATTTGGGGGTACAATTGGAGCAACGGGAGGGCGAAATTGAACTGAGTTTTGAGGCCACCAACGAATTGGTAGAAGCCGACGAATTGCACCTGACCAATATTTTGACCAACCTGCTTGATAATGCCAACAAGTACTCGCCCGAAGCACCTCACATTGCCGTAGGCACCCACAGCGATGATAATTTTGTCTATGTAAGCGTAAGCGACCAGGGGCGCGGAATGACCAAAGAGCAACAAACCAAAATTTTTGACCCTTTCTACCGCGTTCCAACGGGAAATATTCACGATGTGAAAGGCTTTGGCCTTGGCCTTAGCTACGTCAAAAAGATGGTGGAAGCGCACGGTGGAGCCATCGACGTGGAGAGTAAACTAGGAAAAGGAAGTACATTTACCGTAAAATTGCCATTGAAACATGACTAAACCGCCCATCACCCGCATCCTTTTGACCGAAGATGACCCAAATTTGGGGCAACTTTTACAGGAATACCTTATCAGTAAAGGCTATCAAACAGATTTGGCCACCGACGGGAATGCGGGGTTAAAGGCATTTTTAGAGGGAACGTACAATTTATGTTTGTTTGATGTGATGATGCCCAAAAAAGACGGGTTTTCGTTGGCCAAAGAAATTCGCCTGACCGACAAAGACGTCCCCATTATCTTTCTGACGGCCAAAAGTATGAAAGAAGATACGATTCAGGGTTTTAAAGTGGGCGCCGACGACTACATCACCAAGCCGTTTAGCATGGAAGAATTGCTGCTTCGGATTCAGGCAGTGCTGCGTCGTTATCAAAAAACAACTTTTACTTTGGAGGCCCAGCCGAGTGTTTTTCAACTAGGAAGTTATACGTTTGACGCAGACCATCAATTACTCACAAGAAACGGCGTTCCGCAGAAGTTGACGAGCAAAGAATCGGGTTTATTGAAGTTGTTCTGCGAAAATAAAAACCAACCCATCAATCGCAGTTTTGCGTTAAAATTGATTTGGGGAGATGATTCATACTTCAATGCCCGAAGCATGGACGTCTATATTACCAAGCTAAGAAAATACCTCAAAGACGACCCCGCGCTTCAAATTATGAACCTGCACGGCGAAGGGTTTAAGTTGTTGGAAGACCTGTAAGGTTTTATTTACTTCGACTGGTACGGGCCATACACTGCTTTAATACGAAACGACTCAGTCGTATCATCCAGTACGAGCACTTGGTACGTTTTTCCGCCTTTTTCGACCCTTATCACCACGTGCCCACCTTCGCTTTTGAGGCGAGGCAACAAATCAGCGATGGCCGTTTTGGCCTCTGGAAGCAGGTTGGTCATAAATACATCGCGCGGGCCTTTGTAAAACTCTTCCGAAAACATCCGCTCAAGGACATCCTTCCCTGGATGCGACGATGCCCAGCTCGGCACCACCATCACACGCGGTTGCAAACGAGTCAATAAAGTGCCATTTTGAGAATCGGGATAGCCGTGGTGGTCAACGAGTTGAACATCTACTGGCCCTACCACCTGGGCAATCGGAGTTTCTACATCGTGCCACGCGGGCGCTCCAAATCGAATAACCCCTTGTAAATCTCCCCCCGAAAAATAATCGAATTTCCCATAGTGAATTTGAAACACGGCACTACACATATTTTCGTTGGGAAAATCAGCAGATTTTAGCGAAGACAGCGGTGGGAAAAGTGGCGTCATTTGGATGCCTGAACCCGTCCACATTTCCCCATTAACGGCAATATTGCGCACTTCAAAAGGGTATTTTTTGCTTTTCAAAGGCACAATTTGATCGTTACTTCCCGCCCGAAAACGCTCAATCGCCATGCCATTGTGTTGCTGTTGCCATTGCAAAAACCGCCGATAATTACTCACCATCGAATCAGCCGTCATGGGAGTAGGGTACGAATAATCAGGCCAGCCCCGATCAATGACTTTTCGAATTGGGATAAGCTCCCCTACTTCTGTAATTCCTGCCAAGGTATATCCAGCGCTCGATTGCTTGGCAACATTGAGAGGTGTGCCCATGTGGTCGTCGTGGAAATGAGAAATTAGGGCGTAGTCAATAACGGGTGAAGTCTGGTGCGCCAATGCTTTCTGAACATAGCGCGCTATCCACTCCCCTGCTTGTCGTTCGTTGGAGGGCTTTATTGGGATATTTCGGGGCTTATTCGTCCGCCAATCTCGCGAATTGATAGCGCCCGCATCCACCAATAAGGTTGTTCCGTCGGGAAATACCAACAGTGTAGCACTACCTTGTCCTGTGTTGATGTGGTGAATATCCAACCCACCTTCTTTCCACTTAGGCAATGGCTGCCCGACCTGCTGTGCCAAGGAGCAAAAGGCATAAAGTAAGGTACAAAGAACAAAAAGGAAAGGGCGAATTTGTGCAGCGTTAGTCATAAACCGATGAGTAAGAAAACGAAAGAAAGAACCAAAAGCCATTTTGAAAACCAAACTTAATCTGTGAAGGGTTGCTCACAACCCAACCAGCAACTAAGAAGGAAAAGCACATTATTCAGCCGAAAAACCCGAAACAGAAAACCCAAAACTGAAAACCAGACAACCAAACTCACTTCACAAGTCGTTTGCGCAACAAAAGATACAATCCTAACGTCAGTAACCATTGCCCAATCATCAAGGGGAAATTAAGTTCGTTCATCATCCAAATGGTCGCCGTAGGAATAGAACTACTCGGATAACCCACGACCAAGAACGCGTACAGGTTGTTGGCTGCATGAACCCCCAAAGGTAGCTCAAGACTTCGGTCATACACCGTAAGAAGACCAAAAAACACCCCCACGCCAATGTAGTAAATCATGGCAATGCCCAGCGAGCCTGCCGCTTCTACCTCATCATTGAAACTATGCGCCAACCCAAACAAGATAGCGGGAATAGTCACTCCTACCCAAAAATTCCAAGAACCAATGCCCTGCATCAAATAGCCCCGAAAAAACAATTCCTCAAAAGAAGTTTGAAAAGGAATAAAAAGCAGCCCCACAATCAATGAAGGCAAAAACTCCGACCAGTTGAGGCTCAAACGGTATTTATCAGGAAAAAGCAAGTAAGTAACTAGCTCTACGGCTACTGAACAGCCAAGCCACAGCCCACCCGATGCCGCCACGCGTTTCCAGTTGACTTGCCCCGAAGGGACAATCATCGTAAACGGTGAGCGCTTGTGAATGTACCGTACACAAAACCAAAGCGTACCCAAGGCGACTACGAAGGAGAGAAAAACCAACGCCATCACCAAATAAATGGGCAATGACATCTCGTTTGAGCGCAGTTCGACCATTGCCCAAGCGCCTGGGATAGACCCAACGACGTTGGCAATAACTACCAGCAAAAAAACCGCTACGTAAAGGCCAAGGCGATTGTCGCCTTGCTTGGAAGCGTCAATAAAGGAGTTGGGTTGAAGTGGAAGCATAGGGGTATTTATAGCAAATTAAGACATTTTGTCATTAATAAAAAATAAAAACTCTAACAAATGCGACATTTTGTCATTAAAATTATCAAAAAAATCGCGTGGTACAGGATTTGACCTTAGTAAGGCGTTGATGCAGTAAAAAAAGACAATAACTAGCACAACTCAATTACAAACAACATAAAAACTTAAAACTACTAGCAACCATGGCAACTTTAGTAAAAACCAACGGCAACTTCCCTACTTTGTTCGGCAACGTATTCGGAAAAGATTTTAACGAGCTTTTTGCTCCCGCTAACTTGACAAACTACGGTGTACCTGCCGTAAACATTGTGGAAGGCGAAAGCGGATTCCGTCTTGAGGTAGCTGCTCCAGGTTTGAAGAAGGAAGATTTTAAAATCAACTTGGAAAATAATGTACTGAGCATTTCGGCTCAAAAAGAGCAAAAAAACGAAGAAACTACCGAAAAATATACCCGCAAAGAGTTTAGCTTTAACAGCTTCCGCCGCTCGTTCACTTTACCGAATACCATCGACGGCGAGAAAATTGCAGCTACTTATACCGACGGGGTATTGAACGTAGAGCTTCCTAAAAAAGAAGAAGCGAAGAAAACTCCTCGCTTGATTGAAATCGCGTAAGTAAGCCTGTATGTCGGGGTACTCATACCCCGACGCACACGGCGTGTGTCGGGGTGCTTACACCCCGACATTTTTTTATAATAATACGATATCGTTGGCATTTGCCACTTCAAAATTCTGAGTACGAAGGTTTTGCGCAATCACCACCGACGATTCGCGGGCTTTGGCCACCGCCAGTAAGCTTCCTTCTACATCCAGCAGCTCTACTACCTCTCCCGCTTCAAAATCGCCCGCCACGTTTTTAATCCCGACTGCCAAAAGGCTTTTACGATTTTGAAGGGCTTGAGCAGCGCCATCGTCGATGGTAATACGGCCTGCCACCAAACTCCCACTTCCCAACCAGCGATTACGCGCCGAGAGGCTATTGTCTTGAGGGGCAAACACCGTCCCCGTTTCTTCTCGAATCGCGTGCAAAATGCCATCGGGTTCGTTCATTCCAAAAATAATCGTCCGAATACCCATACGAGTTGCCAATTTCGCAAACGTCAGTTTGGACGTCATCCCTCCTAACCCTACGCTCGATTTATCGCTTCGCACAAACTGAAACACGTCATTGACCTGCGACACGCGCGGAATTACTTGGCCTTTATCATCTAACAAACCTCCTACGGATGTACAAAGCATCAACGTATCCGCCCCAAACCCCACGGCGATGAGCGTAGCCAACTCGTCGTTGTCCGAAAATTTCAATTCGTGACTACTCACCACGTCGTTTTCATTGACGATTGGAATAATGCCGTTTTCCCACAGTTCATGAAAAGTATCTTTCATTTGTAAGAATTGGTCACGGTTGGCAAAGTGCCCCCGTTCACACAGACTCTGCGCCACGGGAATATCGTAAGGAGAAAAAAACTGCGCGTATTTGTTCAGCAACAATAAGTTACCGATGGCCGCCGCCGCTTTGCGTTGAGTGATTTCACCTGCATAGCTGCGGATGTATTGTTTCCCCGCTGCCACCGCCCCCGATGACACAATGACAACGTGATATTCAGTATATAACTGCGCAACTTGACGGGCAATCTCCACCATCACAAGCTGATTGAGTTCTCCGTTTGCTTTGGTGATGGCTGCACTGCCGAATTTTAAAACTAAGATGGGTTTTGACATGATACTCGTAATCTTTGTGGCAAAGGTACAAAGGCAAGCCCAAAGAGTACACTACTGCCTTCTATTATTCCCCGCCATTTTACAATGCCATTAGAACCCGCTCTTTGGCTTCTTTCTAGTAGTAATATCATTCGTCAATACCTGTTCCTAATCATTTATACGCATCTGTTTATTTTTTATGAAAAAATTTCTGTGGTTTTCTCTGTTGTATTTATCTTTTTTTCAATTTAGTTATGGGCAAAAACCCAATATTATTGTCATTTTGACGGATGATATGGGCGTTGGCGATTTAGCTTGTTACGGCGGAAAAGTGCTTCCCACCCCTCATTTAGATCACTTAGCTCGCAACAGTATTCAATTTACCAACTATTATAGTGCGTCCCCCATTTGTTCTCCGTCACGTACGGGCATTCTTACGGGTTCGCACCCGGCCAAATGGAAAATCACGAGCTTTTTACAGACAAAAAAAGGAAATGCGGAATGCCAACAAGCCGATTTTTTAACCCTTGAAGCACCCTCTATTGCTCAGGTTTTGCAAAAAAGCGGTTATAAAACGGGGCATTTTGGCAAATGGCACATGGGAGGAGGAAGAGATGTAAAAAATGCTCCTGCCATCGCCCAATATGGCTTCGACGAATGGAGTAGCACTTGGGAAAGTCCCAACCCCGACCCCATCATAACATCTACCAATTGGATTTGGGCTGACTCTGACAGCGTAAAACGCTGGAACCGAACGGCTTATTTTATTGATAAAACATTGGCTTTTCTCCAAAAACACAAAGGACAGCCTTGCTTTATCAACCTGTGGCCTGATGATGTTCACACGCCTTGGGTGCCCTTTAAAGATGACGTAACCAAACACTCAGATGGCCCTGAAGCCAAAAGCAGTTTTAAGGCGGTTATGGAAGTTTATGACCGAGAGATTGGCCGCCTGATGGATGGGCTAAAGAAACTGGGCATGGATCAAAACACCCTTGTCATTTTTACTAGCGACAACGGAGCTTTACCTACCTTCAACGGCGCTCGCTCCGTCAATTTTAGGGGCTCCAAACTATCTCTGTACGAAGGTGGTATTCGAATGCCTTTTCTTGTCCACTATCCTGCTAAAATCAAGCGGGGCAAAATCGACTCCGTTTCGGTGCTTCACGCCAATGACTTGTTTCCCTCACTTTGTGCTTTAGCAGGAGCGAAAACAGAAGCCAAGGTTGACGGCAAAGACAAACTTAAAACGCTACTCGGACAACCTTCTAAGGAAACTCGTACTTTATTCTGGGAATACGGTAGAAACGAAACATCATTTCGTTACCCCCAAGGCAAAGACCGAAGTCCGCAGTTGGCAGTCAGAGAAGGAGACTGGAAACTTCTGATGAATGCCAACGGCACTGACGTTCAACTTTACAACCTTAAAACCGACAGCGCTGAACAGCAAAATCTAGCGATGGAAAACCAAAGCGTGGTTGATCCATTAAAAAATAAGCTGCTAAAATGGTGGGAGAGCCTGCCTCATTAATCACTACTTTTCAATCGTCAATTCATCTTTTACCTTCCCATCAGGGTCGAGGCAGCGGTAAACGAGGCGGTTGCCGTCGATGCGGATGTGCTGATACACAGGCCCACTTTGAAACCTTGCTGCGGCATACGGTTCGGTGGGCCAGTCTTTGTGGTGGCTCGGAATACTGATGGAAATGGTATAAATCGTTCCGTTTTGGGGGCTTTCTACTATCTTTTCGGCTTTCATGGGTTTGCTCCGCATGTAATAATGTACGTGCCCGCTCATAACCATGTCCACGTGGTAACGGTCAAAAAGAACGCCCCACTCTTTGCGGATTTGCGAATAGTCTTCTTCAAAATTATACGGGGGAAAATGCAGCATTACAAACTTCCATTTGGCTTTTGAATTGGCCAATTGCTGTTCTATCCAAGCCGTTTGTTCGTGATTCAAAAATGTCCCGTCAATCATCACAAAAAGGGCATTTTGGTACTCAAACGAATACGTACGCTCTTTCGGCAACTGCGCAGGCCCATTGGTAGGCAAGCTAAAGAGTTGCTGATACATCGCTGCCCCAAGGCCGTCTTGGCTATCGTGGTTTCCTGGAATGGGCATCAGCGGTTTGTAACTCAGCACGTTGCCCGAATGATGAAAAAACTCGTCCCATTCGTCGCGGTTTAGGCCCGTACTGACCAAATCTCCAATGATGGAATAGAATGAAATTTCGGGGTGACGCGGTAAGGTTTTTTGCGCCATCGCTCCCCAATCGGGCGACTTATGCGTGTCGCCAAACCAAATGAACGAAAAGCCTTCGGGCGTGGCGGCTTGGGTTTTAAACGAAGCGACTTCCGACCAGCCTCCACTCGCCGACCCTACTCGATAGTAATACGTAGTGGCAGGTTGCAATCCTTTCAAATGCGCCGAAAAATGATTGATGTAACGGTCGTTACGGAGAAGACGGTCTTCAATCGTTATCATTGAGGCTTCTGTCCGTAGCGTATCCGTTGTCTGGGCTTTCCAATAATTTACTTGGCCTTTTGTGACGTTTGGTCGCGTCCGCCACTGTACATCCATCGTTGTTTTGGGATCACCGCTGAGGTTGAGTACTACTTGGTCGGGACGCGACTGCGACGGGTAAAGCGTTTGGCGAAACGCATTTTTTAAATGCGCTTCTCTGGCCCGCCCCCGAATCGTCGTAAAGAGAATTTGACCCTTCAATGCCTCTGGCACTTCTTCCAGCACCAAATCGTCCCAATCATGGTACGTAAAGGCACCCACTTTCATTTCGTTAAACTGCTGATTGGCAGGCGATACCCGCGCAATCTTCACTTTATCACCCTTTTTTTGGGAGCCAACGCTGATGAAATACACAGGACGGTGTTTATCAAATCCGTTTATTCCTAACTGAACTGCTCCCTTGTTAAACTTTTTTTGCCACACCTCATAGGTATATTCTTCGTTTTTGACCTGCATGGTTGTTTTTTTGAAACCACTTTTAGCCAACCAAAACGGAGGGACTTTCTGGGCTTGGTCGCGCATGAGTGAAACCACCACAGGGACATTTACCTCAAACGTCCAATAACGCGTTGCTAAAATTTGGCGTTCTTTTTCTGACAAAAAGCCAAGGATGTATTCGTCCGAAATTGTATCTAACTGAGCGGGAGTCAATTGCTTATACAAGCGCGTCACCGCGCCGTCGAGCACTTCTTTGACCGTGGTTTGGGCTTGAATTTTGAACGTAAAAAAAGCGAGAAAAATGAATGGTGTGAGAAAACGTAATTGCATAAAAATGAAATATTTAAGGCTTAATATACCTTCCCGAAAGTTTAAAACTTTCGGGAAGGTGGTAGAACTTTCGGGAAGCTAATATCTCCTACTTCGCAGGGTACTGCTTTTCGAGCCATATTACAATTTTTGAAAACACATCCACAGCCGCCGAAGCACTC
This sequence comes from Runella sp. R0.1_18, assembly GCF_057652155.1. NCBI lineage: Bacteria > Pseudomonadati > Bacteroidota > Cytophagia > Cytophagales > Spirosomataceae > Runella > Runella sp. R0.1_18. The sequence continues at coordinate 227,709 of NZ_JBYFCK010000011.1, read as the reverse complement.
ATGCCGTGTTTTTCTTTGGGATAAAGTTCTAATTGCGAAAGCGCCCCCAGTGATTGCAGTTTTTTATGAAGATTTTCGGCTTGACTGACGTTTACCAACGGGTCTTCGACACCGTGGAATGAAATGGTCGGCACGGCCGTTTCTTTGGTCAGGTGCAATAACGGACTTGCGTCAACGCAGATTTGTGCTTTATGATCGGGAGTTCCTAAAAAGCGAATGACGGTATTGTCGGCATCGCTGCCGTCGGGGCGAATGGTCTTGTCCGTCAAGTCGGTAGGCCCCCACAAATTGACGACGGTTTTGACCTGTTTTTTCGCGTCATGTTTATAAGCATACAACATCGCCAAATGCGCCCCCGCACTCCCGCCCATGAGCGCAAATTCGTTGCCGTTAAAACCGTACCGTTTTGCCTTACTCGACAAAAATTCAAGTGCTTTTTTTACATCTTCAATTTGAGCGGGGAACAAGTTTTGACCGTCTTTTACCAAACGATAATTGATAGAAACCACCATATAACCACGGTTACCGACCAATTCTTCGATAAGCTGTTTGGGAAACTCGCTTTTATCTCCCCTACTCCACGACCCTCCGTGAATATAAACAATCAACTTGGTAGCGCTGTTGTGGTTGTCGGGATAAAACGCATCCAGCAAATTTTGCTTGTCCGCCGCGTCCCCATAAGGCACATCCAACAACGACTGATAACTTACCTTCTTGGGAAGTGGGGCTGCATTTTCGGCTAAACCATTACGCCAACCGTTGGCAGTAAGGTATTTGACTAATGCTTCAGGCTGATCCGTTTGAACGCCGTTGACACCTTTTTGCAAAGCACTATTCCACGCTTCGGGGCCTTCCGAGGGGCTTTGAACATCTAACCAAACGCTTACGCCCTCGCTTTGGGCGGCTTGCACCATTTCTTTGTCATAGATGTTATCAAGCGCCTCGATTTTGACTTGTCCCAGAAAATACCGCAGTTGGTCTTTATTTTTTACCTCGTCAAATAGGCTCGTCATCAACGGCATTTGGGGAGCCAAGCTTCGCCATTTTTTGTAGTCGGGGACTTTGTTCAAATAGACAACTATTTGATTTTCCATTCCCTCCGCTTGAATCTGTTTCCAGGTTTCGGCCACATCCGCATTTTTAAAATCTAGGTAGATATGAATGCGGTTTTTGCACAAACGCAGCACCTCCCGAAACTCAGGGATTCGGTAGGCCGTGGGGTCGTCGGTTTTGGGGTTTTTAAGTTGGAGCGATTGCAGTTCGGCCCACGTTTTGTCCGCTACGTTGCCTTGCCCATTGGTCATACGGTCAACGGTGGCATCGTGGTGAATCATCAAAATACCATCTTTGCTCGTCCGTAGGTCAATTTCAACGTAATCAGCGCCGCTTTTGATGGCTTCTTCGTAGGACGCCAAGCTATTTTCGGGAACATTGACGTGGTTTCCTCGGTGAGCAATGACCACCAATTTGTTCTTGGAGGCAGGCAAAACGGGAGCTGTTTGAGCAACTCCCGTAAAAATGCTAAGTAGCGCGATAAGCAGTGTTATCGCATACCTTTGGGCATATTTCATAGAAAAACGAATTAACTATCTCAGTTGAAAGGGCGTCTTTGCATCATGCTCTGACATGAGCTTATTAAAATACTCTTCCAGAATGCCAGAGTACTCTGGAGACATTTCGGTTGCTCCCAGTCCTACCAACAATTCGTCAAACTCCTCTTTCGACAACTTGTTGCTCAGTAGCTTGTCGACTAGGTACTCTGGACGGGAGTGTTCCATGGTCATTAGTTTAAAAGTATATCTGAAATACGCCAAAGATTCCCCAAAAGACTATTTTAAAGTACCTTTTTCTGGTCAGTTAAAAATACTCGTGTGCTTACGGTATAGGTACCTCCCTCGGGGTTTTTATATTTTAAGTCAACGTAAAAAGCTTTGTAACCGTTGCTTGGGTAGTTTTCTTTCAACTTAATTTTTGACGTATTCGATACTCCCAACGATTGGCTTGTCCACTTTTCGTTTCTAAAATCCTTGTCTGCCGACGTTGCCGACCAAACAATGGCATCAACCAAACCATCACTTGCCGTATTTATACTCATTTTCACCCCTTTACGGCTCGACGACGCCTTCCATTTAGGTGTCGGATAGGCGCGGTTGTTGATGGTCGTTCCAAAAAATGCACTCAATGCTTCCAGCGCTTGCGCCCCTCCACCCAAATCGTGTCCTGCGTTGGGCACGTAGTGAATCATATTTTGCCCAGGAATCTGGTCATAATAATGTTTGATGGCATCCACTGTCCAGTATTCGTCGTTGGTACCAATAAAAATAATTTTAGGCACCGTCAGTTTTGCGCGGTACGAATACGGATCAATCATCGTTGTAATTGCCGCTCCTTTGGGCGTGTTGGCTGTTTGAGGAATCTCCAGTTTTACGTAATCTTCGATTTGAACGCTGTATTCCCCATAACTTTTGAGCTGATAATCGAGCGTTGCAGGCATATTGAGCATGTCAATCACCATGGGGCCAATCGCCTTTACACGGTTATCGTCAATAGCCGCCGACAGCCAAGTCGTCCAACCACGTTTTGAAGCGCCCGTTACCACAAAGCTATTAACCTCATGATTGAGTTTTTGTTTTGAAAATGCCTGAACAGCATCCATGGCTTTCACGGCACTTTTCACCATCGGGAACAACAACGGCCAAGTATAATCGCCATCTTTTTTGAAGTTGTGTAATGTATATGAAATCAGCGCGTCTTCCGTCAATTTACCATAAAGTGGTTGATTCGGCGCTTGTTTCAAGAGTACAACAATGGCTTTATTTTTAGACGAAATTCCCGCCAATGGCAACCAAAGTTTGTCTTTGGTACTCCAGTTGGGTTGCTCCTCTTTATTTGACCCTCCTGTAATGAACAACAAAGCCCCATCGTGGGTATTTTCTTTGGGAACAAATACCGTAAGCTGATGGCGCCACGTGATTCCTCTCCATTTTTGAGAGGTCAGGAGAATGTTATAACCCATTACATCCCCCATCGGAAACGAGTCTTTCAGCTCCCACGTAAAGGTGTTATCACCGTTGTTGATGTAACTTTTGAGGGCAGTTTCGGGGGTAATATTGGCTTGTTGCGCGTGGCTACTGGGCGTTGCTACCCAAACGATAGCCGCTATTAAAAAGAGTTTAAAAAATGGCTTTAGCATTATGATTTGAGTTAGAGGATATTAGATTTACAAATGAATGTTTCGCTCTTTCAGCAATTTCAACAACAGTTCAGGTTCGTCAGTTTGCACCACGTTGGCTCCGTGTTTGAGAAGCTGCCCCAATGCTTCGTCGGTTTTTCCTGCTCGAAGCGCCTCATCCACAGGCCCTAGTGCATTTATCCAAACCCGCGACGAATGCTTTTTGATGGTTTCCACTACTTCGGGGGTATAAAATGAGAAATCGATGTGGACAATTTCGGGCTTAAATATCGCAATGGCAGAATCTGCTTCGGTCAACGAATGCGCCCGTGGCATGATCATGTAGTTTTTGTTTTTCTTGTCAACGTACTTCAAGGTTTCGTAATCGCTGTCAAAGAAAATAACAATGTCTTTCGTTTTCGTCTTTTGGATTACCGCTAAGACGGCATCCATGTTATCAGTTTTCAAGTCCAAATCGACCAGCATGTGCCCCTTGGCCAGTAAAAGTGCTTCTTCTAACGTTGGGATTTTTTCGGTCGTTGTTTTACCATTTTCTACCAAAAAAAGCTGGTTAAGCTGCGCAAACGTCATTTCTTCTAACTTTCCTTTTCCCGTGGTAGTGCGATTGACGGTTCCATCGTGCATAATGACGGGCACGCCATCGGAAGTTACTTTAACGTCGATTTCCAGAATATCTACCCCCAATCGAATGGCCTCTTTGATGGCAGGGATGGAGTTTTCGGGAAACTGCTTATGCGCAGCACGGTGCGAAGCTACCAGTACGGTATTCGACTTGGGATTAAGAAAATCTTTTTTGATGTCTTTGACGTTTCGTTGCGCCCACGATGTCCCAATCGACAGTCCAAGAATGCTCCACCAGAGCCATTGTTTTTTCTTCATTTTATGCTAATTATTGTGCCTTTGGGCTTTCTTTGACAAGCTTCAAGGCTTGTTCCATATAGATTTCGGCGGTCATTTCACCCAAACTCGTACGGCTCACATACTCGTAGCGTTTGAAGCTATTGAAATCGACTTTGGTAAGCATGTACCCAAACGCATCGTTGGTAAGGCCAAACAAAAACGGCAGCTTTGTGTTCATGTTTCGTTTGAGGTAGTAGCCAATGTTGGGCAAGGCTTCTCCTGGAATGGTCAGGATTTGGGCAGGGCCAATGTTCAATAAATTCACCTGCGTACTCACGCTGGCATCTTTGGCGTTGGGGTGCTTGAGGGGTGAATTTTTAAGAATGTAACGCATCAATTCTGACTCTACGGGAAACTCTACCGTGCGTGCCGTGCAGTACAACGAAGCATTATCGAGGGTTGGAGCAGGAGTAACGATACGCAGGGCTTCGTCGGCCAGCAATTCGCCGATTCGGACACACTCTTCCCACGTATTGGCTTCATTGCTACCTTCTCGACGGTTGTCGGCGGTAACCATCCCTCCTTGCGCACCATTCATAAACAGGGCAACACCGCCCACTTTCGACTCGATGCGGTCGTACAACGGCCCGCACATATCGGGACTCATAATTCCTCTTCCCGACCCAATGATTTCGGGGTGAATGGCGTAGTTGACCAAAGTCGCAATCGTTTTTCCCTGTTTATTAATGGCCTGAATCACCCCACACCGTGGGTCGTACAATTGCGGAGCGTAGTAATTGTACGCAATTTGGCCTTTGGCTTCGCCCACGGCGATTTTTAGCGTGGCAGGTTCTAATTTTGAAATAGCTTCATTGACGGCATCGGCGATTTTTTTGACGCAATCATCCAAGTACTTCAAATCCGCCGACGACTTGCCCGTCTGGTCAGGAAACGCGTACGCATCGGGGCCGCTGTGGGTGTGGGTGCAGCCAATCATCACATTTTCAGGAGGAATACCTTTGATTAGCGCGCGCGATTTGTTACCCAATACAGACGACCAACCAAGGTTATCAACGCCCACGATTGCCACGCGCGTTGCGCCTTTTTCGAGCACCATCACACGGGCGAATAAATCACCTTTTTTCTCCGTGGTAGGCTTAGGCGTACCTATTCCTCCCGAGGCAGGAAGCAGTGGATTAGGCGTAATAACCCGCAAGGCAGCTCCCACGCGTAACTCCTGCGCTATGCTCGCCATTGCCAGCCAACTCCAAGCGATTACGCCAAGTATTATTCGTTTTTTCATACTGATTTTGGTTTTTCGGTAAATTCGTCGGGTTGTGAGCAACCCGACGCACAATATTCGACATTCTCGCCTCTGCACCGCTCGGGCGACCCGTCAACATTCCCGCTACTCGTCGGGTTGTGAGCAACCCGATGCACAATATGCACAATATTCGACATTCTGCACTCTGCGCTCGACATTTCCACTAAAGCTCCCCTAAAGAGCATACGGTAAACTTACATTTGTGGGCTATTGAATAAAGGTATGTGTAAAAAAAGGTGGAAAGTTTTCCACCTTTTTTATTCTCTTCAACTCTTATTCTTACCAAGGTTTGTTTGTTCCCTGAGCTACCCAAGGCTTAGACCAAGGGCTATTTTTACCATCTGCCGCCGAAAACTCAGTTTGTTCTAGTTTACTCATCGCACTTTCGGCATTCACCTTGTTCAAATTACGTTCGTCGAGCATGTAGAAAAACCGAACAGGCAATACCTTGCGCTTGGCTTGCGGCCCTGCCACCAACGCAGGAAACCCTGTTCTGCGGTAGTCAAACCATGCTTCTTGCGCCGCCGTCCAACTTGAAATCCATTTTTGCTCGATGATTTGTTTCAAGGTTCCGTCGTATTTTACCCCATCTCCTGCGATATAAGTAGCATAACTGCTTCCTACGCCCCAAGTATCTAAAGAGGCTTTTACTCCTGCCTCATAGTGCGTTTTAGCATCACCGACTGCCCAGCCTTTAAGGGCAGCCTCGGCTAGTATAAATCGAACCTCTGCCGCTGACATCAAACGCGACTTCAGAAGTGGCCCTTTGGCTTGCTTATAAATATCGTTCAGCCACGACACGTGTGGGTTATTAGCCGCTTGCTCGGCAGTTGGGCTTAAATTGTACGCTGCTCCACCCACCATTGCTGTTGGCAAACCTACATATTCGTTGGTATTATATTCTTTTCCTGCCACTTTATCAGGAGATAAATAGCGCTTACTACCATCAATTTTATCTGTTCCTTTGGGAAGAGCAGGATCAACGACTAGCTGAATTTTTACCTTGTTGGCCCAAACTCCCAAGCGTGGGTCTTTGATTGCCAACAATCTATCTACAAACGTGGCCGCCATTTTGATGCGGCGGTAGTTACTTTCACTGGCATCGTAAATGGCGTTGGCAGGCCAAGAATCGTCGTTGCTATTTCCCGCAAAAGGCATCGCACAGTCATCCGCAATGGCCGTAATGATAGGATACTGCGTGGCATTGCCTACAATCTTCTCAATACCTGCTTTGGCCACGTCAGGCTTTTTGCTTGAAATACGCATATAATAGCGCAACGCCAGAGAGTTAGCCAATTTACGCCATTTGGCAGGCGCTCCTGCATAATAGGCATCGGCTGTACCGACAGTTATAGGGTACTCAGCAGCATTTTTGGAAAGCAATGTATTTGCTTTCTCAAGGTCGGCCAAAATCCCAGTATAAATTGACTCTTGCGAATCGTACGAAGGAAAGGTATTGGCAGCGCCACCGTCCGCCCCTTTCAAGGCTGTTGTGTAAGGTGCATCCCCCCAAAGATCGGTAATCAACCCAAACATCATGGATTTCATCACCAAGGCGATGCCTTGATGTAGCTCTGAATTGATAGCGACGGCACGGTCATACACGTATTGGTTGTTACGTAAAATATCGTAATAACCCGCCCAGCTTTGGCTTCCACCCCAATCGTACTCGTTGTGGCCGCTGCTCCACCCATCTTTTTGGGTATGCTGCATGACGCCTGCGATGTCTTGGTAGCCCAAGTTGACAAAGGCTTTTCCACTTTCTGTCAAAACAGTTGACAACACCAAATTTGGATTGGCATTGGCAGGATTGACACCATTGGGGTTTTCGTTGAGTACAGTTAAATCTTTACAAGAAAATACCGTACAAGAAAACAAAAGCACCAAGCAAGTTGATTTAAAGTTCTTGATTTTCATTGCCTTAATGTTGTTTATGTTTTCTTAGAATGTGAGACCCAATTTAAAACCGACTGGAATAACCCAAGGATTGACGTTGTAGCGTTCGATACCCTGTTTAAACTGGCTTCCGCCGCCTTGTACACCTGACTCTTGCTGGAATGCCATTTCTGGGTCAATGTTGATTTTGGCTGCTGTCCAAAGAATGATATTGCGACTATACACCGAGAAGTTGGCACTTTGTACACCCACTTTTTTCAACCAACTCTGGGGCAAATCATAGCCAAGCGTAATTTCACGCAATTTGAGGAAAGACGCATCGTACAAAAACGCTCTTGTAAAAGACCAAGCTGTACTTCCTGCAAATGGCAACATCAACGTGCCTGTCTCTCCTAAGTTTTCCTTGAAACCTGTTGGATTTCCATTGGCATCGTAGCCCGTTGCTATTACCCCAGGAATAAATACCCCCCCGTGAGGCAAGGTATAAGGGCCGTATTTAAAGGGATATCCGCCGTAGTCAGGAGTGGGGCCACCTACCAATGGGAAATTATTACCATTGATGAGCACCATTTTGTCTTGGTTGGCCACCAAATAATCGCGGAGGGCTTTGCCTGTCAACCCGTTAGGATTGAACAATTTATCCAAAAACAACTGCGACTGTCCATTTTCTTCACCAAAGCGATACGTCTGTGAGACAAAGTCGCCGCCGTTACGCCAGTCGAAAGACATACTCAAGCTAAAGCCTTTGTACGAAATCGAGGTCTGCAATCCCATGATAAATTTAGGGTTGAAGTTCCCGATTTTATTTTTTGTATTGATGGCATCAATCGACTGCCACTTGCCAGTTTGGTCCAAAATGGGGTATCCATAATAAGGAGACTCCTTGTTTTCGACCGTCACTACTTTTGCATCATAGATATCCCCAATTTCGTCGCCTACGTACGTCCAAGCGCCTCCTTTGGCATCTGTCCAAAGTGTGTAGTAAGGCAAATCGTCCGAAAGCTGCTTGATGGTTGTGCGGTTGCGGGTCCAGTTGGCATTGATGTCCCAGCGCCAATTGTTACGGTCGATTGGCGTTCCGCCCAGCACAAATTCAAAGCCTTTGCTCACCAACAACCCTGCATTGATATTTTTCAGGGTATAGCCCGACGACGGCGGAAGTTTGGTACTTAGAATCTGGTTGCGGTTTTCTACCATGTAGTACGTACCAGAGAAGCGCAAACGATTTTTGAACAAATTAAGATCTATACCACTTTCGTACGACGTAACGATTTCGGGTTTGAGGTCTTGGATGAGAAGCGTTCCAGGCGTACTTAGGCGCGGTACTCCGTCCCACGTACCTGCGTTTCCGAGTGTGCCGAGCAATTGGTACGGGTTGGCGTCGTTACCCACCTGCGCAAATCCTGTACGAAGTTTCAACATACTGATTTGGTTGGTCAACGGAAGCATTTCGTTCACCAACAAGCTCAACGAAGCCGATGGGTAGAAGTACGAGCGGTTGGCGGCAGGCAACGTACTCGACCAGTCGTTTCGGGCAGTTACGTCCAAAAATACCATGTCTTTGTAACCAATATTTGCCAATCCATAACCACTATAAATAGCTCTTTGGAACCACGAGCTATTGTAGTCAAGATTAGCAGGGGCAATATTCTGAATGGTATAAACACCTGGCACAATCAAACCTGTACCACTTTTGGTGGCATTGGTCACGTTTGAACCTTTTTGGTAACGGGCATTTCCACCGACTGAGAACGCAAAGCTGAAATCTTTTATGTCTTTTTTATAAGTCGCTAAGAAATCTGCATTGCTTTCAAAGTTAGCGATATTGATAATTCCGTACGCACCACGCGGGTCGTTGGTGTAGCTATTGCCCACCTTCATCTCACGTTTTTCGTTATACGTGTCTATGGCATAGCGTCCCATCAAGCTGATTTCGGGCGTAATCTGCCATTCTGCTTTGATGTTACCAAACGCACGGTCACGTACAAAACTGTTATTTACTTCATAAGCCAAGAAATACGGGTTATTCCAAATACCCTTGAACTGAGAGCGCTGCTGTAGTCCTTCCTGCCCTGGCAACCAGTAGTTTTCCAAATCACGAATATCGGTATGTGGAGACACGGCATACGCCCACTGAAGCGGGTTAGCTCCTCGGTTTCCTGCGGGGCGGTTGTTTGAGTTAGAGCGGCTCAAGTCCATGTTGGTACTCACCCGCAGCTTATCGCTTACTTTAACTGATGTATTTAAGTTAACGGTATTTCTAAACAAGTCAGAATTGGGGACAATTCCTTTGTGCTGCATGTTTGAATACGACAAGCGATAGTTGAACATATCGGTACTATTGGCAATCGAGACGCCGTTGGTGGTTGTCACCCCTGTTTGGACAAAGTTCTTGACGTTATTGGGGTGCGACACGAGCGGCATTTTCATGGGCTTTCCATCGGCCCCAATTGGACTGTTCCATTGTACTTCTTCGTAGCCCTTGTCCAAAGCTGCGCCGTAAGTAGCTGCAATGTTTTCTTGAATCAAACCCCCAAATGGATTAGTGAGAGGATTTCCGCTGATTGAAGGCGGAATGGCCGAAAACTGCCCTGTTCCAAACTGAGTTTGCCATTTCAAGTACTTAAATGGTTTGTCAAAAACCGTATTAGAAGTAATCGAAACGGTCATTTTTTTGGCTTTAGAGCCACTTTTTGTGGTAATAAGCACCACGCCGTTCCCCGCCCGCGAACCATAGAGCGCCGCCGCACTTGGCCCTTTCAAAATCGAAACACTTTCGATATCGTCGGGGTTAAGGCTCGAAATGGAGTTACCAAAATCGGCACGGTTATCGTTTCCGACCTGGCTAATGTTGTTGAGGGTGTTGGCCAACGGAACACCATCGACCACAAACAAAGGCTGGTTGTCGCTACTCAACGAAGTAGCACCGCGAATCACCATACTAACCGACGAACCCGTACCGCCCGTTGAGCTAATAGACACCCCAGCCACTTTTCCCGCCATGGCGTTCAAGACGTTTTCTTGCGCCACGCGGTTCAGGTCTTTGCTATCTATTTTACCCACAGAATACCCCAGTGATTTCTCTTCGCGCTTGATGCCCAAAGCAGTTACGACCACTTCTTTTAGGTTTTCAATCCCTGGCGTGAGCACAATGTCCACGACATTTCGGTTGCCGACGGCTACTTCTGAGGCATCATACCCCACAAACGAAAATACCAGCGTTGGATTAGCGCCGCTGACTTCGATGCTGTACGTTCCAGTGGCGTTACTGGTCGAACCTTTCTGGGTTCCTTTCAAGATTACATTGACTCCTGGCATGGGAGCACCGTCTTCTTTGGAAGTAATTTTTCCAGTGACGGTTCGTGTTTGAGCTATGGCTTGGGAAATACATAGCCCTACTACCAACATCATCATCCCCAAATACCTCAGTATCGGAGAAGGTGTAGAGTTTTCAATCATGTCATTAATTGGTTAAGTAGTTGTATTATTCCCTTTTACGTATGCCAAATTAAAAAGGGCTATCCTCAACTACTTTTTTTTACAACCAATTGAAATAAAATAACATAAAAGCCATTTTAGAAACATTTAGATAAAAAAAGGGCAGAAATATTCTGCCCTTTTTTTGTTCAACTAACCCAAAAAATTACCAAGGCTTATTCGTCCCTTGAAGAACCCAAGGTTTCGACCATTGGCTATTTTTTCCTCTTAAACCAGAATGTTTTGTTACCTCTAATTTATTGATAGCGGCGTCAGCATTAGTACGGTTGAAGTTTACTTCATTGTCTCCGTAATTGAAACGCACCGCTACAACAGGTTCGGCAGAAGCAGGCCCTGCTTTCAACGCTGGCAGCCCCGTACGGCGGTAGTCAAACCACGCTTCCGTTGCCATTGTCCAGTTAGCAAGCCACTTTTGCTCCATTACCTGCGCCAAAGTGTTGTTAAATGCAACACCCGGTTTAGCTATAAACGCATCATACTGCGAACCTACTCCCCAAGTTTCAAGAGAATTTTTGACACCTGCATTATAATGCGCTTGAGCAGTCCCTACCGACCAGCCTTTCAAAGCGGCTTCTGCCAAAATAAACGACGCTTCGGCCGATGATGCCAGACGAGCTCTCAACAAGCCACCGCTGCTTCCACGATAAATCTCGGCAAGCTGAGATACGTGTTGGTTTTGTACGGTTTGGCCAGGTGTTGGGTTATTGTTGTACGTATCAGGCTGGATAAGTCCCGCAGGTACACCCACGTACTCACCCGTATCCAATGTCCCTTTGTACAATTTAGGATTGTAATGACGCGTATATTTTGCGCCTTTTTTCACTTCTGCAAGTAGCACCAAGTCAGTCAAATAGCTTACATTTTGTTGAATTACCCCGTCTTTACGGATAAACTTATCTACGTCGGTTGTGAGGGTTTCGTCAGCCACCCAACGCACGTGAACTGGTGCAATCCATACTTTCAGACGAGGGTCGCCCGTTGACACCAGCGCATTTACAAACGCCTGCGCAGGTTTCTTTCTTCTAAAGTTTGACTGCTCTTGGTCAAAAGCTACGGCACCAGGCCATGCGTTTCCAGCAGTAGCACCAATATAAGCCATGGTAGCGTCTTCCGCTTGGGTTTTGATGTAAATACCTGAGCTATAGATTGCTTCGATTCCAGCTTTTGCTTCAGCAGGCATTTTGTCAGAAACGCGCATGTAATAACGCAACAACAAAGTATTGGCAAATTTCTGCCACGATGTAGGATTTCCTGCGTAAAACAAATCGTAGCCCGTCGTATAACCAGTTGCATCTTTTGTAGCAAAAAGCTCAGAAGCCGCCTTCAAATCCGCGATAACTCCTTTGTAAATTACTTCTTGACTATCAAAAGTAGGTTTCAACAATTCGTTAGATTGATCGCCTTTCACGGCAGATGTATAAGGAGCATCTCCCCACAAATCCGTGATAACACCAAAGATAAACGAGCGCATGGTGAGCGCTACGCCTTGGTGGAACTTGTAGTTGAGCGCCACCGAGCGCTTGTACATAAACTCATTGTTACGGAGCATGTTGTACCAGCCACTCCAGTCTTGCGGGCCCCAATCATAGTGATTGACGCCGCTAAACCAGCCGTCGTGCTGGATGTGTTGGGCTACCCCTGCCACGTCGCCGTAGCCAAGTTCCAAATACGCCCTAGCTGCCGAGTTCATCACCTCTGGCATCATTAGGTTGGGGTTAGCAGTAGCTGGGTCAATCCCGTTTGGGTTTACGTTTGTTTCTGACAAACGGTCACTACACGACGAGGCAACCACAATTGCCAAGGCCAACGCCGATTTTGATAAGATTTTTAACATTTTCATCGTACGCTATGAATGTTAGTTGATTACAAATTGAAATTTAACTTAAACCCGATTGGCATGGTCCAAGGCATTACGTTTTGCAACTCGATACCTTGTCTGAAACGACCGCCATCTGCTTGGAATGCTCTTTCAGGGTCGATTCCGATTTTTGCAGCGTTCCAAAGCATGAGGTTACGTGTGAAAATTGAGATACTGGCATTACGGAACCCGCCAATGTTAGGGATATTGTAACTCAACGAAAGCTCTCTCATTTTCAAGAAAGACGCGTCAAACGTAATTTGTTGGTTGTAGCTCCAAGGATAGGTGTTTGAAATAGGGAAAATGTTAGTACCTGCACCACCCAAATGCTCCTTGTACGTACCATCAGCTTGTAAAATTACCCCTGGAACAAAAGCACCATCGCCATCGGCACCCATACCACCTGTTGCTTTGGTGTAGCCACCTACGCGAGGGAAGTTTCCATTTGTAGGGATGATGTACTGATCAGGATTTGACTTTAAAAGTGCCACTAGCTCCGCTTCCGAATACAATCCACCAGGAATTAGGTTATCAATTTGGCGTTGCGATTTCCAGTCAGACTCGCCGTAGCGATAAGTATAAGATTGGAAGTTACCGCCGATGCGTGCATCGAAACTAGCCGCCAATGAGAAGCGCTTGTACGAAAGTGTAGTTTGCATACCCATGATAAACTTAGGGTTAAAGTTTCCTACTTTCATCCGAGCATTACGGTCATTGACAGGAATCCAGCTACCATTTCTGTCCAAAATAGGCCAACGGTAATACGGCGAAGACGCATCTTGCACTGTTGCGTAGCCACGGCTATAGATGTCACCAATTTCTTGACCTACGTAGGTAAATGCACCACCGTTGTTGTCATCCCAAAGCTGGTAGAAATCCATTCCTTCCGTCAACTCTTTGATGCGGGTACGGTTGCGGGTGAAGTTTACGTTCACGTCCAAATTCCAGCCATTTTTGTCGCGGATTGGGCTACCACCGAGGTTGATTTCCCAGCCTTTGCTTGCCAACAAACCTGCATTGATAAGCTTGCTACCAAAACCTGACGAAGATGGAGTCGTAATGCTCAAAATCTGGTTTTTATTCTCTACGTAATAGTACGTTCCTTCAAAACGAATGCGGTTTTCAAACAAACCAAAATCCAAACCAAATTCGGTTGAAGTGGCGATTTCAGGCTTCAACTGGGCGTTCAACAGCGTACCTGGTACGTTGGTCGTGATCAAGCTTCCCCAAGTACCTGTACCCAACGTTGGCACTAATTGGTATGGTGCGGCGTCGTTACCCACTTGTGCCCAACCTGCTCTGAATTTCAACAATGAAATTGATTTTGGTAAGCTAAACGTATAATTGGCCAACCAGCTCAAAGAAGCCGATGGGTAGAAATACGAACGGTTTTCGGCAGGAAGTGTACTCGACCAGTCGTTGCGGGCTGTCAAGTCTAAGTAAAGCATGTTTTTATAGCCCAAAGACGCCATTCCGTACAAGCTATAAATTTCTTTTTTATTGCTACCATTGCTGACTTGAAGCGATGCCAACGGAATGTTTCCGATACGGTACAAGCCTGGCACAGTTAGAATACTACCACCCATGTAGTCTTCTTTGTAGTTCTGTACCATGTAGTTTCCACCACCCGACACGCTCAAATCAAACGATTTGATGGCTTTTTTGTAGGTCAACAAGAAGTCTGTGTTTGTTTCATTACGGCCAATTCCCTGCAAATAATATCCTCCGTTACGTACGCGAGAGTAGCTCCAAGGAATTTTGGTTTCACGATCTTCCGTAAACATATCGTACGATACCCTTGCAAAGGCTGAGAGTTCTGGCGTGATGTTGTAATCCAACTTCATGTTTCCATACACACGGTCACGGTTGAAGCCGTTGTTGATTCCGTAGGCCAAGAAGTAAGGGTTATCACCATTGGCAGAAGGAGATAGCTGGCGAATTTGTTCGTTACCAGGTACCCAGTAATTTTTCAAATCTCTCACGTCCACGTGTGGCCACAAATAAACAGCTTCCAACGGGTTTGCTCCACGGTTGGCAGTGGATGGACGGTTTTTAGAGAATGAACGAACAAAATTTAAGTTGGTACTGAGTTTAACTTTGTTGCTAATGTCATACGTACCAGCTGCCGACAATGTATGGCGCTTCAAATCCGAGTTAGGGATAGGGCCATTGTTTTGCATGTAGTTGTACGAAACGCGGTAAGTGCTCTTATCGCTTGAACCCGAAATCGACAAGTTGTTGGTCGTCGTAATTCCCGTTTCCAAGAAGTTTTTCATGTTGTCTTTGTACGACTTCAACTCCGTAGGAATTTTCTGACCGTTTGCGTCCAATGGGCTATTCCATTGGGCAGCCAAGATACCTTTATCCAACTCTGGGCCAGCCCAGTATGCCGACGTTTCGTCTAAGCGCGCATTGCGGTTTCCGTTTCCATACTTGTAGTGAAAATCTAAGAAGCGGTAAGGGGTCTCGAATACGTTGCTCGTTGAGAACGACACGCCCAAGCCTTTGCCTTTTTTACCCGATTTTGTCGTAATCAAAATCACCCCGTTTCCTGCACGTGAGCCGTACAAGGCGGCCGCACTTGGGCCTTTCAAGACCGAAACACTTTCTACATCGTCGGGGTTAAGGTCAGAGATGGCGTTACCGTAGTCCACATTGTTACGATCACCCATCGAGCGAAGGTTGTTCAAGCTGTTGGCAATAGGTACCCCGTCCACGACAAAAAGTGGTTGGTTGTCGTTGCTCAACGATTTGGCTCCGCGAATAACAATACTCACCGAAGAACCAACGCCACTCGTTTGGTTGATTTGCACCCCAGCCACGCGTCCAGAAAGGGCATTCAACACGTTTTCTTGCGGTACGTTTACAATGTCTTTACCAGACACTTCGCCTACCGAATAACCAAGGGCACGTTTTTCACGTTTGATACCCAAGGCCGTTACGACCACTTCCCCGAGTGTTTCGGCACCTGGGTTCAATTTTACGTCAACCATGTTACGGTTTCCTACCGCAACTTCCGTTGGATCATACCCAACAAACGAAAAAACGAGTACTGGATTAGCCCCGTTTACCTCAATTGAGTAATTACCTGCGGCGTTTGTGCTGGTCCCTTTTTGGGTACCCTTTAGTACGACGTTCACGCCAGGCATGGCAGAGCCGTCTTCGCCAGTCGTTACTTTACCTGTGATGGTTCTAAGTTGGGCGTACACTGAAGTACAGAGTCCTCCCCATACCAATCCTATTACAAGCAACATCCTCGTTACCCGCTCTAAAGGAAAAAAGTGTTTCATATAGTCTGCTAAGTTTAATTAGTTAGTACCAATGGTACGTACTAACCAAATATTCAGACTATTGCAGATTTATTATTTTTTGGTAAAGAAGAGAAAATTTTTATTTTACGTTTATATATAAAATACAATGTAATTCATTGACTAAAAGATACTTATGCTTTAAGAAAAAAATTTGGTGAAGAATCAAAAATTGTTTCTTCACCAAAAAATATTCAATTACTGTAACAACCACATTTTTGAAAACTCGTTATCTATCGCTGGCGATAACGTGCTTACTCCCAAGTCGTAAGCCGCGCGGTTTTGCCCCAATTCATTGCCTGGGTAGCGGTACCGAACGGGAAATGTATAACCACTCAAGCGACCATTGCTAAAGATATTTGGCAAGCCCGTACGGCGCAAATCCAAGTACGCTTCCGTCGAAACGGTGAATAAAGCCAACCATTTTTGTTCCGCAATTTTGGCCAACTGCCCAGCCTTATCAGTTGGCAAAGCAATACTGGTTTGTGCCAAGTATTTATCCACATCGGCTTGTTTTACCCCCCAACGCAAGAGTGAGTTGGTGATGCCCTTGCGGTAATACGTATCTGCACTTCCCGAAATCAAACCTTTGGCAGCAGCTTCGGCCAAAATGAACTGTACTTCGTCGCTGTTCATCAGTTGGGCTTTGAGCAAATTATGCTTGTTTTGGCGGAACAACTGCGAATACTGCGAAACTTTAAAGTTACCCACTACCCCACCTGCGGCGGTATTGTAGTGCCCATTTCCGTTTTTCCAGTCGCTCAACATCCCCGCAATAAATCCTACATATAGCTTGTCGGTATCGGTGATGTTGGATACTTGCGCGGCCATGTCTTTGTTGTTCACGTCCAAATACTCCCACTTTGAAGTATAAGTAAAGCCGTTGGCATCGGTTGTTGACACCGTTTGTCCATCTTTCGCCTTATCGGTCGTCCAAGGCGTTTCTACGGGAGCTACCCATACGTTCAAACGCGGATCTTTTAACTCTACCAACTTGTCAACCAATGTTTTACAAGGACGGCGTTTATTAAATTCATCGACCGAACCCCAGTTGATTGTACCACCTTTCCACGAGTTCTCTGCCGTTGTTCCTACGTACGCAATGGAGGCATTTTCGGTAGCATCCGTAAAAATTGGAGAGGCAAGCACGGCAGTCATTCGTGCACCAGCATCCGTCAATTTGCCCGAAGCACGCATAATTAAGCGCAATTTGAGCGAGTTAGCGAATTTGAGCCACTTGGTTTTATCCCCGCCAAACATCAAGTCATAACTTTTGTCGATGGGTTCAGTACCTGAGTTCATCAGCGCCGTGGCATCGTCCAACTCTTTCAACAACCCCGTGTAGGTATCCGACTGTTTGTCGTATTTGGGGTATAAAATCCCCTCGCGTGCTTTCAGGGCTTGGGTATAATACACATCGCCATAAAAATCGGTCATGTACGAAAACAACATCACCCGAAATGTGATAAAAATACCCTTGTGTACTTTCGACGCCCGTTTATCGGCCAAGCCGATTGAACCGTCAATCAATTTAAGGATATTCATGGCCGAATACATGTCGTCAATCGGCGACTTAAATCCTGAATAGAAGTTGTCGCCGCTCTGGTAGTTGCTTTGCATGTGTTGCACCGCACTAGGAAGGCGGCGGTTGTCAAAGCCCATGTTTTGGTAGAAAAGCGACGTTTGCTTAATGACCGACGCCAACAAGAACGGGTCGTTGACCGATTCTACCGCGTCGAGCTGCTGTACGGTATCCACTACCCGTAGTTCATCTTCACTGCAAGACGTTGTGATTCCTGTCAGTAAGGCTGAGAATGCGAAAATTTTTATGTATGATTTCATGTTCTTGATTGTACAGTGATAGTAAATGCTTAAAAATCAAGAGAAAGCTTCAAGCCGTACGAACGAATCGCTGGCAAGGTTGCTCTCAAAATACCTTGGTTGGTACCTACTCCCGTAAAAGCTGACTCAGGGTCTTCGTTACGGCCAGAGGCATTCCATTGGAATAAATTACGGCCAATAAACGCCAACGATACGTTGTTGAGGTTGTACTTAGAGGTCAGGTTTTTGGGCAACGTGTACGCCAACGTGATTTCTCTCATTTTGAAGTTGGTAGCATCGTACGTTCTTGTGGCTGAGAAGTTCCAGATGATGTCACCATAGCCGTTATAAGGAAAATCATAGAACGTGTTTTTAGGATTAGCACCATTTACGATGTAATCGGCATCAGTAGCAGCGGCAGGGTCTCCTTTGTAGTTAGGATTCAAGAAAACACCTTTTACGTAACTAGCATCCTGGAAATCAGAGCGTTTATCGTTGTTGTTTGAATTGATTGCTGCATAGTCGCTGGCATTTTCAGCGGGCCAAACCATTCCACCGTGTGCTGCATCACGTCCACCTACCCACCAAGGGTTGTTGTCGCCCGAGCCCAAGGTTGTCATAGCACGTCCGTTCGATTCCGCATATTGCTGGTTGACCGACACATACTTACCCCCTTTACGTAAGCTTCCTACCAAGCCAAGCGTAAATTGCTTGTACTTCAATGTCGTATTCAAGCCTAAGATAAAATCAGGGTTAAAGTTACCGAGTTTACCACGATCACGCTCATCGCTTGATTTTTGGATTTTACCTTCTTGGCTATCCAACAAAGGCATACCTGCATATTTCCCTGTTTTTACGCGTAAAATAGGATTTTCTTCGTAGATGCTTCCAATTACCTCGCCTTGGGCCAATTTCACTTTTGTTTTACCATCGTAGCTGGCAAATACATATCCTGCGGGGGCAAACTTGTCAGACAAGCGCGTAATTGTAGCTTTATAGTGCGTAAAGCTTGCTGAAACATCCCACGTAAAATCTTTGGTTTTAATAGGCGTAAAGTTCAACCCCCATTCAAAACCCTTGTTGCGAACATCGCCGATGTTGGTCAACAAGCCCGTATAGCCTGTTCCTTGTACCAACGGAATGTTGTCGATTTGGTCTTTTTGGTCTTTCACGAAGTAGGTGAAATCAAGTTTCAAACGATTGCTAAACATCCAAAGGTCAAAACCTGCTTCTTTAGAAATCGAGTGTTGCGCTTTCAAGTCAGGATCAACGATGGTGGCGTTCAAGCTAACGGTGTTGATAGAACCCCAAGGACTTGCATCAAAACTATACGTATCAATCGAACGACGGCGCACCAAGCCGTTTCCTACGTCGGCGTAGTTCAAGCGAGCTTTCAAATAGTTTATCACTTGTGGCAACTTAAATGATTCTGAAGCCACCCAGCTCAACGAAGCTGATGGATAGAAATAGCTGATTTTTTCTTGAGCGTACGCCCCTTTCCAGTCGTTGCGGCCTGTTACTTCCAAAAACAACTTGTTGTCGTAGCTAAGGTTCGCCATTCCGTACGCACTTACCGATTTTCCGTTGAAATACGGCGCACCTACGTTTGTACCTAAGTTAGTACCCGTACCACTCACCGTCAGCGTTCCTGCTTTGATGTTGGCGAGCGTAAACAAGTTAGGCGAGCTCAAATCTCCCCCCGTAATTTCGAGCGTACTGGCATTCGTAAAGCGGTAGTTACCCCCGCCCGACACTGACAAGTTCATTTTGCCAAATGTGTTGTTGTAGGTCAAAATCGCATCTGTATTGGCTTCCATGCTGTTGTTGTTACCCACTACATATTGTCCGTAAGCATCTCCTTTTGCTCCCCAAGATTGGCGCAATTCGTAGTTTTCTCTCACGTTCTGCATACCCGTACGGAGCACCAAAGAAAATGGCTTCGACAACTGCCAATCCAATTGCGCTTTGCCAAAGTAGTTGTCACGCGAGAATTTGTGGATTTTTTCGTAGGTAAGCCACCAAGGGTTGTTTTGAGCTACATCAATGCCGTTGTCTTTCATAATGGCTCCGTTTTGGCGAACTCCCGCAAAACCTGTCAACCAATAATCACGCATTTGTGACAGTGGCTGCAAGTTGGTTGGTAAGTTAAAAAGCAAATCGTTCAATACACTATTAGAACCTGTGACGTTCGCTTTATTGGGGGTAAAGGTTTTGATGTAGTTTCCACTTACCGACACGCGAATGTCTTTCGTCAAATTGTAGGTTGTATTCAGCGTAAATGACTTCTGATCAGTTTTCGTGTTGGGCATTACCCCTTTATTGTTCATGTCCGAAATCGAAAAGCGGAACGAGCCTTTATCGTAATTACCCGTGATACCCACCGTATTCGTCAATGTACTTCCCGTTTGGAGGTACTCTTTGACCCGGTCTTCTCCCGACGATACCATGGGACCGTTTTTCCATTGTTTCGCCGCTACATCCCAGTAATCGGCTTTGAATGAACCATCAAGAATCGGCCCCCAGGTATCCGTATTGTCGTATTGCCATTCGTAGGCACGCTCGCCTTGCCCAAACACTGTTTGTTCGGGGAAAAACTGGTAGGCTTTTTCAGTAGTAGCTGCTGACGTGAAGCTCACCCCAATGCCTTTTTTCAATCCCACACCTGATTTGGTCGTAATCATAATAACGCCGTTGCCACCTTCTGCTCCGTAAAGTGCGCCTGCGCTTCCACCTTTCAGGATCGTTACCGAAGCAATGTCCTCGGGGTTTAGTTGCGAAAGAATGTTTCCAAAATCAACCCCGTCTTTGTTGGTAAACGACTGCGTACCCACAGGCACACCGTTGATGACGTACAAAGGCTGGCTTTTGAGCGAAACGTTGGCATCGCTCAAAGTAGGCATCGCCGACGACCCACGAATGTTCACCAACACCGACGACGTAGGGTCGCTACTCAAACTTGTGAGGTTTACCCCACTTACTTTTCCGTCTAGGGCTTTCAACAAGTTAGGGTTAGATGCCTTCACGATGTCTTCTGATTTTAATTCTCCCACCGAATACGCCAACGAACGTTTTTCGCGGTTAATCCCCAAGGCAGTTACCACCACTTCTTGTAGGCTTTCTGCGCCTGGCTCCAATGCTACTTCAATGATGCTACGCGCAGCCACTGGAATTTCTTGGGTTTTGTATCCCACAAAAGAGAATACCAGTACTGCGTTATTGTTTGGAACTTCGATTGAAAAGTTACCCATAGCATTACTGCTCGAACCACGTTGGGTGCCTTTCAAGACGATATTCACGCCCGGCATAGCGTTCCCGTCTTCTTTCGAGGTAATTTTCCCCGTAATGGTTCTGGTTTGTGCCCAAACCATCGCGAAGCATCCGCTCACAACCATCGTCGTCAGTAGGATTCGCTTCAGCATTCGCCCCATAGTAGAGTTGTCCTTCATTTTAGTAAGTTGTTTAATTGATTGTACCCATAAATACCCCCCACCCCATTAGGTAGGCTAAAAAACGAGATTAAAATCCGATTAAAAAATATACCTCGTTTCTAGTCAACTAATTTGACTTACTCCTTATAAAAACAGCCGCCGCAAATGGTATCATTTGCAGCGGCTAGTTAAGACTTTTGCCTACAGTATATATTATTATATTTTTGACTATCAGTATTTTATTTAATTTATCATAAAATACAAAAGCACATTATCAATATTGGTCTGTATTAAATCGAAATTAAAACAGAATTAAATTATAATTAATAAATATGTCTTTTTGTAAATTTTTAAAATTAAAGCATAAAAAAGCGAGGCCAATGGATGTAGCATCCACTGACCTCGCTTTTCACTGAAATAGTGTGCGATAAATCAATAAAATCAGAGTGCCGCGGCTAAATCAACGCGGTCACGTAAAAATTGCTTTGCCTTAACTAGCTGATTTTTAACGGTATTTTTTGAAATGCGCATCAACTCTGCGATTTCTTGGTATGACTTTCCTTCTTCTACATTCAGCTTTAGGATTTGCTTTCTTTTCTCCGACAGTGCTTCAATCCCTGCCTTTAGAAGCACAATTTTCGCTTCTTCAGTGTCAGGTGCTATCTCGTAAGCCTCTTCCATTCTATCAAAATACTCTTGCCGCAACGTCTGGTTCTTTTCTACTTTCTTGAAATAGTCGAAAGCCAAATTGCGAAGGCAAGTAAACAGATAAGAATTAAAATTCAGGTCAGGGTTGATTTGCCCTCTTTTTTCCCAAATTTTGATAAAAACATCGTGTACCATGTTTTCCGCCTCTTCCTCTTCTTTGATCAGAGAAACACAAAATTTTGTGGCTGGCGTCTTGTAGTGATTATACAATTGAGTAAAAGCGAGTTCGTCTCCTTGGATTACTTTCCGTAAGACGTATTCATTGATACAAGCCATGGTTTTTCAGGGTTTTGGGAGGAAATGAGATACAGAACTATTTGTGGATTTGTGAAGTAAAGATACGTCATCGGAGAGAAGACTTCGTATCAAATTGCGTAAATATATCCTCAAATCACGCAAAGTGAAAATATAATAATAAAAACATAATACAGGATTATACTTACATGTCATTTCTTCTTTTAAGAAGCTCAAATTTTAACAGTTAGGTAATAGCCTTTGCTCTCTGGCGTTGCGTATTATTTTTAGCATAATCACAACAACATGAAGTTTTGCATCGCTTGTTTGTCAATCGTTGGGTGTCTCTTGGGGAGCTGGATTACTTCCCACGCACAAAACAGCCATTATTCAGACAGCCCTTTTTGGCAAGAAATCCACGAAGCTCACCCTACCACCGAAGAAGTGAGAAGCATAGTGGCAACTCCCGATGGCAAACTTTGGATTGCCACTCCACGTGGGGTATTTCGTAAAAATACCTCCCAATCTGCGTGGGAAGCCGTCATTGGCGATGGCCCTGCCTACACCGTTTTTGCCGACACCCCTTCTACGCTCTGGTTGGGCACTTGGAACGGTGCCTATCACTACTCCAACCACAAACTGGAGCGAGTCTTAGGCACCGATGGCCCCATCTCCGTTTTTTGCGCTTCTCCCGAAGGCACCTACGCCATTGGCCCAGCGGGTATGTGGCGTTTTGACGGCCGTAGTTTTGTCAAAAAAGAGGTGCAAATCCCCCGTTCGGTTCGGGCTGCACACTGCGATGCGCAAGGAGAGGTATGGCTCGCTACCGACGTCGGCCTATATAATATTAATAAGGTAGGAACTACCCGTGTTTTGACAGCAAAAGATGAAGTCATGAGCGGGTATATCAAGGGCATAGCGATGGATGCCCAACAACAGCTTTGGGCTGCGGGGCTTGGGGGAGTCAGCATTCTGAAAAACCATAAGAAAGTCCAAGCAATTACGACCCAAAATAACCTCCCGACGGTGTATGTCACCTGCCTCAACAAAGCCCCCGATGGTACCATGTGGGTAGGTACCGAAAAAGGCATAGTCCGATATACCAATCCTAGCAAAGGTTCTTTGTTATTTAGTCAGCGGTGGCTGCTCCACGACCACATCAATGCCATTTCGTTTGATACTGCGGGCAATGCTTATCTCGCCACCCCAAAAGGAGTCAGCGTTATCAAAAAACAAAAAATGACCTTGGCGACCAAAAACGATTTCTTTCAAGACGTACTTTTAAAACGCCACATCCGCGCCCCTTGGATTGCGGGGCAATGTTGGCTTGAAAAAGCGGGGGACATTTCGAGCTGGAAACCCGAAGATGACGACAACGACGGCGAATACACGGGCAATTACCTCGCAATGGAGAGTTTTCGCTACGCAACCACTCACGCACCCGACGCCAAAGAAAACGCGAAAAAGGCTTTTCTTTTCTTGCAAAAACTACAACAAATCACCGATACCGATGGCTTTTTTGCGCGTACCATTGTGCCTGCCGACTGGACGAGGCTACACGACGGCAATCGCCAATATACCGCTCAGGAATTGGCCGATGAGTTGGTCAAAGAACCGCGTTTCAAGCCCGTCGAAACGCGCTGGCGTAAGTCTAAAGATGGACAATGGCTCTGGAAAGGAGATACCAGTAGCGATGAGATGTGTGGACACTTCTTTGGGTATTTTTTTTATTATGAACTCGTTGCCGACGAGGCAGAAAGAAAGGTCATCCGCACCCACGTAACCCGCATAATGGATTACCTTATTAAACATAATTTCAACTTTGTTGACATCGACGGGAAAGCTACGCGCTGGTCGGTATGGTCGCCAGACCAGCTCAACCGCGACCCTGAGTGGGCACCCGACCGCGCGCAAAACTCCATGGAAATGCTCGGTTTTCTTTTGTTTACCTACCACATTACCCAAAACCCCCTTTACCAGCAGCAGTATCTTCACCTCATTGAAAAAGAGCATTATCTCGACAATATGGCCCAAGTTCTTCACCAAAACCCTGCTTGGTTTATCTATTTTGACGTGGTTTTGCAAGCCTATATTTATCCCATTTTGCTCAAATACGAAAAAGACCCCACTCGCCTCGCTTTTTACCAAAAACACATGGACGACTGGTTTGAAAAACGTAAAGGCGACCAAAATCCGCTCATCAACTTCATCTACTGCTATGCCCGCAACAAGCAAGTAGAGCTAAAACCGTCCGTTGATTTTCTGGTTGATACGCCACTCGATCTCATTGATTGGCCCATCGACCACCGCCAACGCGAGGACATCGCGATTGTCAGGGTGCCCGTTTTGGAGGACGAACAAGTCAATGTTTTACAACCACCCAGCATCCGAATGACGGTACGCTGGGATAAAAATCCCTGGACTGCCGCTGGAGGCGACCCGCACCGCGAACGCGAACCTGTCTTTTGGCAATTGCCCTATTGGATGGGGCGCTATTTGGGGATGATTCGATAGACCAACAACTGTTTCACTATTTATATTTCATTTATGTCAACCATCAAAACCGTATTTTTTGTCTGTTTTTGCGCTGTGCTCTTTTCCAAGTGCAGCCCCAAAAACTCGACAGCTACGCAACAACCCGTCCACCAAGACACCCCATTTTGGCAAGATTATAGTGTCAAATTTTATGCCCAACCAACCGACGGCACGTTGCTATCGGCCTATAGTGACCGCAATGGCGTCATCAAGGTTTTGACCGATAAGGGTCTTGCCCAACCTTATGATGGGCATTTTTTATACCACGGTAAGTTGCAGCCCGACGGAACGTATCGACCGCTCAAAAACAAAAAAATAAGCGCGCTTGGCGTCTATGAAAGCCAGTTTGTTTATCTCGACGACAAGACTGTACTGAGCAACTCGTGGGCAGGAAAACTTTTTTCAAAACACCAACTTCCCACTGCTCGTTTGTTTGCGGGTGGTGCTAATTTTGAGTTCTTGGTTTCGGATGGCAAAGCCCTTTTCCTCGTCAATGATTCCAAAGTGCTTTGGAAAGGCAATTTATCGTCGGATGAAGCACTTCAAATAAGCTACCAAGTAAGTAGCAGCACGTATTGGATACTTGGACGCCAGGGGCTTTATTCGTTCAAAAACAACCAGTTGAACAAAGTATTCAGCGGAGCCAACTTAACTGCGTTTGATGTCTCGACTGACAATAAAAAAATATTTATCGGCACTTCAGATGGTTACATCGAATGGGACATTACGGCACAAAAACAAGTAGGCGACATTCGCAAAAAACTACCTTGGACGGACATCACGGCCGTGAAAAGCATTGGCGACAAAATTTGGTTTGGAACCACCGACGGCGCTTTTGCGCTGCGTGCTGACGGAAAGTTTGACTACTACAACGGTGAGCGCTGGCTTCCAAGCAACCAAGTCGTGCATATTTCGGAAGGCCCAAGTAACTCCGCACTGGTATTAACCAAAGGTGGGCTAGGCCAAATTTGTTTCAAACAAATGACCCTTCACGAAAAAGCGATGTACTACGAACAACAAGTTCGCAGCCGCCACATTCGGAATGGCTTCAATGCCTCGCTCGACAACATGGAAAAGGGCAACATTGGCACGGGTTATTTGGCCGATTCTGACAATGATGGCCTTTGGACTTCGATGTATTTGGGAGGAGAAGTTTACCGTTATGCCGTTACCAAAGACCCCGAAGCCCTTCAAAACTGCCGTGAAGCTTTCGATGCCATGGAGCGACTTTACAGCATCAACCCTGTGAAAGGCTTTCCTTCACGTTCGTACGAGCGTAGCGGTTTCATTCCTCAATTGTCTGACCCCGAACGTTGGCAGCACTCCGCTGACCCTGAATGGGACTGGAAAGCCACCACAAGCAGTGACGAGGCGGTAGGGCACATCTTTGCTTTTGGTACGATGGCCGAGCTGATTGATGACCCATCTCTTAAAAAACGAGCTATCACACTGATAGACAGCTTAATGAGCCATATTGTTCAGAACAATTACTATTTGGTCGATTTTGACGGTAAGCCAACTACCTGGGGGCGCTGGAGTCCTGAGTACGTAAATGCAATGCCTAAAAACGTGGGCGACCGTAAAATTACGTCGTCCAACATCGTTGCCATGTTACAAACGGCTTACCATTTTACGAAGAAAGAAATCTACAAGGAGAAGGCTTTTGAGCTAATGAACAAACACGGCTACTTTGAAAATTTGATGCGCCCAATGAAAGAAATTGGCCCTGCTGCCGATGATGCCGACGCCCTCAGTAAAGAATTATCAGACGGCTGGAACCACTCCGACGATGAGATGTACTTTGTGTGTTATTGGGGTTTATACCGATATGCCTTTAACGATACACTCAAAACCCATTTCAAAAAGGCAATCATCGACCACTGGGAAATCGAACGCCCTGAAAAAGAAGGTGCATGGAACATTTTTACGGCCCTCACAGGAGCTAAAGACTTTGATTTAAACGAGTCAGTTTGGTATTTGCAAGAACATCCACTTGACCTCATCGACTGGAGCATTTCAAACAGCCACCGCAAAGACATCGAAAAACTTGCGCCCAACTTCCGTGGTCAAACCACTAAAGAAGTGCTTCCTCCCGACGAGCGCCCCGTACAGCGCCACAATGCCAACATGTTTAACCTCGACCGAAACGGTAGCAATGGCACTTCCGAACACAGTGCTGGAGATATTTGGTTGCTTCCGTACTGGCTTGGAAGGTATCTGGGTGTTATTTCGGAACCCAAAAAGTAACTTTAGCCCAACAAAAAAACCTCTCGTGATTCGAGAGGTTTTTTTGTTATATCAACTACTAAAACAACTATGCTTTTTTAGCTGGAGTTTTGGCAGGTGTTTTAGCTGGAGCAGCAGGTGCGGCTGGTGTTTCAGGTTTTGGGTTCAAGAAATCATCAGCTACTTTGTTACCTGGATCAAGTGTAATCAATTTTGTGAACCACTCTTTTGCTTTTGCGTCGTCTTTCAACGTAATCACGCTGTAAGCACCCAAGATTTGGTAGAACGACTTTAAGTTAGCCTTCTTAGCTTCGTCCATTGGGGCTTTATCTTCTTCAGCAAGTTTTACGTAGTTTTCCATCAAAGGAATCGCCAACCCATTGGCCATCGCTTCTTCACGCGTGTAAGCGTAATAATTTGCTTTGGCACGCTGTCCATGGGCATACAAGTAGTCAGGCTTACGCTCAAGCATTTGCTTGTAAAGTTCATCTGCTTTCATGAAATAATCACGCTTTTTCTGGCGCAATGCGGAAGAATCAGCTCCTGTCGGGAAGATACGATTGGCAACGTTATAAAGTGGCAACGAAAGATTGACAAGATCTTGGAGAGATGGATTCTTTTCTCTCTTGATTACTTTCTCGTAATATTCAATTGCTTTTTCGTAGTTCTTTGCACCGTTATACATGGCCGCAATTTCTTTGTAACCATTATCAACGGTATCTATTTCCGCTGCTTTTTCTAAGAAAGCCACCGCTGCTGCGGTATCAGCTGGAGTGATACGTAGCATTGAGTTACCCAAATAGCGGTAGTCATTATCGATCGCTTTTTGCGGCGCTTGTTGGATAAACTTCTTCAAGTTTTGAATGGCTTTCTCGTACTGGTTTTCTTTGTACGCTGCCCATCCTTGCATACGGTAAAGTACATCGCTTGTACGGCCACTGCTCATTACCTTGGCAATTTTTGTATTTACCTTGGCAAATTCTTCAGCAACGAAGTTAAACTGTGCACTACGGAGCAATTCATCATCAGTAGCACAAACACCAAGTTTCTCAACGTACGCATCCATGTAGCGTGACGCTGGCTTATACTGACGAACGTAAAAATACAATTCAGCATACTCTTTGTTTGCTGGGCCGTATTCTGGATCCACCTCAATCGCCTTTTTAAAGTTCGTTTGAGCCAATTCCAAGTTACGTCCACCCCAATAGATTTTGGCAATTTTTGCAAATGCTTTTCCTAAGCTAGGGTTAGCATTGATGGCATCTTCATAAGCCGATACCGCAGGACCTGCTTCACCTTTGAGGTAAAAAGCATCTCCTTTTGCCATATACACCTCTTGGTTTTTAGCGCCGCTCTTCAACATAAGTGCAATCGCTAAGTCAGCCAATCGGATAGATTCGGCAGGGTCAGTTGTCTTGTAAATCGGCTTCAAAGAGTCAATAACGATGTAACCAGTGTAAGCCTCGCTAATGCGTTGCAACACTTCTACATTTTTGCTCTTTGTCGCTTTCAAAACTTCAGCAAAAATAGTCTGAGCGCCAGTACGGTCACCTTGCGCTAGGGCAACAGCTCCCATTCCTACCTTGTTGAGGTTTTCTTTGCTTTTAGGATCAGCAGCTAATCCTTTTTCAAAGGCTGCTTTGGCAAGATCAGGTTGTTTGGTGCGTAAATGGTAGTAACCAAGGTAGAACTGATTTTCCGCTGATGGTGTAGATGTCGCTAACTTTTCAAAAGTTTCTTTTGCCAAGCACGCTTGGTTTCCATCTAATTGTTTTAAACCAGTGGCAATGTCTTGAGCAAATGCCTGACTGTAAACGAACGCACTTGCGGCAAACGCTACCAACCACGATTTGGATCTAATGTTCATCTTTCAGTAGGTTGTAATGTGGGGTGATTAGAAAAATTTGACTATGAAACGGGAAACAAAACTATGAAATTGTCCCTTAATGGAAAAATATTATATCTCTTTCTTTAATATTACTTCCCGATTAAATGGTTTTGCAGGCCAAAGACCGCATTTTTCAATAATTAAACTTCCGACATCTCTCATGATGTAATTCAGCAATCCGCTTCCTAATCCTGCGTGCATCTCACGACTAATGATATATACCTTGCGGGCTAATGGGTAATTCCCAAAGCGTAGATTTTGCTGGAATGGTTGATAATAGTCCTGCCTTGTTGGCTTTTCTTTATCCGACACCGCCAATACCCTCAACCCTTTTGACAGCTCGGCGGTCAGGGGGACTTCACCGTCGCTAATCCAGTTAACGCCAATGAATCCTAAGGCATTGGGATTTTGGCGCACATAATCAATTACTTTTTTATTCGAGCCTGCCGAAAAAATCTGCAAGCCTTTCAAATCCGTCAATCCAAACTTGTTCATCACAAAGTTAAGATTGCTGGAGTTGGCATTATCAAATACCAATACAATGTCTTTTGTTTGTTGACTTCCTTCGAGCTGCGACCAGTTTTTAATCTGTCCTTTGAATATACCCTCCACCTCTTTCAAGGTAATGAGGCTATCTTCATTGGTCTTACTGGTGAGCAATGCTAGCCCATCTATGGCAATAAATTGGGGACTATACCGAATTCCACGGGTTTTGAAGACATTCTGTTCGGAGGTGGTCAGTTCACGCGTGACAAAGGCTAAGCGACTACTATCTTCCATTACTTTGGCAATTGCCAAATGTTCGGGAAGGTATCTAACGTTAAACTTGGTACCCGCGTGAGTTCCCACATATCCTTGACACAGCTGCTCTACCATTGGCTGAAGTGATTCATCCGATGTAATCGTTACAGTGCCATGAAAGGCGGAGTCGTTGGCTTGTTTGCAAGAGTAGGTGGTGATGATAGACACTACCACACTCAAAAAAGCAATAAGAACTCTATTCATTTTCACTTTTATAAAGACTATATCCACGATAGAACCGATACCCTCCATACACAATAAGCATTGCGCCAAAAAGATACCTGAGTGCTCCAGAAGGGAGTACGCCAAAAGTAGCGGAGGAGGCCACTAAATAGAGGCCTCCTCCTAAATATGCCAGCCCTATAACCATCGAGAGTGATGACGACAGCTGCTGGTGAAGTGGTTTACGCTTCATACGTGCTATTATTCCAAGACGAAGCTAATTGGTAAGTTATATTTTACCCGTACGTTACGACCCGATTGTTTACCTGGTTTCCACTTAGGCATACCCTTCACTACGCGTTGTGCTTCTTCGTCGCAGCCAAAGCCTAGACCTTTAAGCACTTGGATATCTTGGATACTACCGTCGGTGTTAACAACGAAAGTCAAGAATACCCTTCCCGACACGTTAGCGCGAGAAGCAGCGGCTGGGTATTTAAGGTTTTTACCTAAATACTGACCCAATGCTGCCATACCACCTGGGAATTCTGGGTTTTGCTCTACCACTTGGAAGATTTGTTCTTCAACGGGTGCTGCTTCAACAACCTTAACTTCTTCCTTTACAGGAGCAGTTTCTTCGGGAGCTACAATCGCTTCTTGGGCGTTTTCGTCTCCTTCTTGGGTTTTATCAGCAACAACTGCCTTTTCCAATTCTTCCACTACTGGTGGTGGTGTTTCCTCAGGAACCTCCTCATCCTTTTTTACTTCAGGAGGAAGGAACTTAATCGTAGCCACTTTAGGAACCTCGATTGGTGGAGGTGGCGGCGGTGGCGGTTCGTTCGGGTCAATTGGCGGAGGTGGCATTTTCATCAAGTCAATTTCCTGCATAAATTGTTCCTCTTCTTCCTTTGGAATCAAGCTAATCAACGCAGGAGAAAGCATCGCCAACACAAAGATAGCACCACCAATCAACATTGATTTAGTGAGAGTTGGGCGATAGACTGTTCTGAGATCATACGCACCATACGCTTTATTCCGATTCTCGAATACTATGTCATCGAGAGTCATCGTGGATGATTTATTTTCAGCCATTGCGTTTGGTTAGTTTTTATGTTACAATTAATCCGCTTTATCGCCTAGTAGCTCTTTCTCACTATCCGTAAGGGCATCTACCAGGGCATAACGCTTACTCTTAGTGACAGCCATTTCATCAAGGGCATCCACCATATTTTTGTAAGTGCTACTTTTCAATGGTTTGATAACGCAGACGAATTGACTCAGCCCTTTGTCATCTTTACCGTGTTCACGATCCACTTGCGCCTGCGACTGGAAAATCAATCCGCGCAAATCTTGACCATAAGACACTTTTTTAAGGTCTGTTTTAGCCTTATCATCATCTGCTGCTATGCGATCTAACGCCCATACGGTATTATCTTTACCTAAAAACAGGGTTAAAACTTTGGAAGCTTTTAATGGCTCAGTCTCTTGGTTTTTAACATCCGTTTGTTTATCAGGTACTGCTACCGACATCGACGAAGGCTTACTAAGTGTAGTTGCTAAGATGAAGAACGTAATAAGCAAAAAGCCTAAGTCCACCATCGGGGTCATATCTACACGGGTTGAGGCTTTTTTACTGCGGACTTTCTTATCACCATGTCCGCCACCACCTTGTGCTATTTCTGCCATTTTCTTATACGAATTTTAAAAGTGGTACAAATTAGTCAGCCTTCCAGCCTTGAGGAGGTGCCTCCGTTCCCGTAATCAAGTTAAACTTGTTGATGTTTTGTGCTTGCAATGAGCCCATTACATCTTTAAATACTGGGAACTTAGCTACGTTATCACCTTTGATGGCAATACGAAGCCCACTGTTAGCGCGACGGGCTTGATAAACCCATTTTGCTAACTCGTTTTGCGCAGTAGAGTCGGTCGGAATACCTGGTTGAGCAATCTCCTTCAGCTTGTCTGGAGTGGTAGCTCCAACTTGCAACCATTGAGATAGCCCACGGATGGGTACACCAAAGTTTGCTTGAAGTGAGAAGATTTTCTTTTGCTTATCCGTAAACTGCAACCCTTCTGTTTGAGCAATATTCTCAAGCATAGAGATACGCGTTTGTGGATTGTCAACACCAAAGTAAACTTTACCGTCTTTACCGATGCTAATAATCATAAGATCCTTATCGGGAACTTTAATCGCCGAGATAGACGAAGGAGTTTCGATGGTTGCAGCATCCTGAGATTTGAACTGAGCCGTCAAGATAAAGAAGGTCAGTAGAAGGAATGCCACGTCGCACATCGCCGTCATGTCCATCATCGGATAATTCCGCTTGGGTTTTAAAGCAGGCATAATACGTTATGGTTTGATTGACTATACAAATGTAGAACATTAACAAATACAAAGCAAATATTTATATATAATTTTTTTATATATGCTCATTTACTTTGATTTACTCATAATTAGTTATGAGCAGAGAAGTTTTGTTGAATGCTCAACCCGATTTCGTCAATCTTGTACGTCAACGTATCAATACGGCTAGTGAAGTAGCTATACATGATGGTTGCAATCGCTGCAGTACCGATACCAAGGGCCGTGTTTACAAGGGCTTCAGAGATACCCGTTGCAAGAGCACCTGTATCAGGAGCACCAGCGTTACCCATCGCCGCGAACGCACGAATCATACCCAATACCGTACCCAAAAGAGCCGTCAAGGTAGAAACTGATGCCAAGGTAGCGATGATAGTAAGGTTTTTCTCAAGCATAGGAAGCTCAAGGCTTGTTGCTTCTTCAACTTCTTTCTGAAGAGCAGCTAATTTTTGGTCTTTTGTCAATTCAGTCTCTGTACGAAGTGCAACGAACTTGTGAAGAGCTGTTTTAACAACATTACCTACTGAACCTTTTTGTTTGTCGCACTCTTTGATAGCGCTTTCAACTTCGTTTTTGTCAAGTAGGGATTTTACTTTGCGAACGAACTCATCGATTGAACCTGAGCCATTGGCACGGCCAAGGATGAAGAAACGCTCAATTGAGAAAACCAATACGGTTAGGAAACAGGTAAACAACAACGGTACGATTGGGCCTCCTTCATAAACGATACCGAAGTAGTCTCCCGACTTAGGTCCTTTCTCGTGGTCGCCGTCAACAAAGTGGCTAGGGTCACCACAAATGAATTGATACGATAAAATACCAATGACTAGCAACACAGGGATAACCAAAATTGGGTTTAGACCACCTGCTGATTTTTTTGGGGCGGCCGCCTTGGCCGGTGCTGGAGATGTAGCCTTCTTTTCCATCAGACTTACTTTTAGGGTTTAATTGAAAAAAATAGTTTAAGTGTTTGCGCTGTAAAGAAAACGAAAATATTAAATGGGTAATGCGTTCGCCAAGAAAATTTTTATTGGCGATTCTCTGAAATAGTTACAAAAAATGCGGTGAACGATTCCCAAAAATACATAAAAATATCACCTTTTGGGATTTTTGAGTGGATATTTTAATCTCCCCTCCTTCTTTCTTGAGTAGCTTAAAAGGGCTATTTTTACCCCCTAAAAGGCTCAAAAAAAGAGCATTACCCTATTTTATCACTTCTATAACTATACCTCTGCCAACAAATAGACAAAAGCTAAAACCAAAGAAAAGCGGAGGATTATTTTACTCTATGCCTCTCTTCAATTTTTGGAAAAATAAATCAAAGTATCAGAGGTCGCGTTCAATAATTTGTTGGCTCTGCTTGTCCTTCAAAATGATTTTGTGACGTCCATCGTGGGTTACTTCCTCTTTGATAAGGTAATAGTGCTCATCGTACTCTACTAACGTAGTTTTTTGGGATACCCCTTCTTGCCCTCGCCAAACTGGCAAAACGACGGGCTCCCACTGCTTTGTCTGTGCCGACCGATAGGCGGCATCAATTACCGCATTGACGACATAGCCATCATAAAACGTCTCGGCAGGAATAGTTCCTTCTTCATAGGCATTAAACATGTCCGTAAACATGTGGTTATATCCTAAATCGTTCACTTCATCTCCTACAGGAAACAACCAACCAGTCTTACTTTCTGCCTTTTCAGCCACATACTCTCCTCCTGTACCACTGGTGTACATTTCAAAACCTGTCCTCAAAAAATTATTAATCCAAATGGTACCTTCTGTACCCATCACTTCGTCCCGCAAGTCCATACCTCCTCGAAACGTCCAACTCACTTCCAGCTGTCCTATGGCTCCATTTTCATATTTGACAAGGGCGATGGCGTGGTCTTCGGCATCAATCGGCTTGACTTGAGTAGCTGCCCAGCACATCACTTCGACGGGCTTGACATCTTTACCAATAAAGTTTCGCGCGATTTCGATACAGTGGCACCCCAAATCTAAGATACAACCTCCTCCCGCTTGTTCTTTGTCCCAAAACCAATTGCTGTGCGGCCCAGGGTGCGTCTCGCGGGACTTTGCCCATAGGATTCGCCCCAATGCTCCTTCTTTTACACTGGCCAATGCCTTTAGAAATTTGGGGGTGTAGCAAAGGTCTTCCAGATACCCGCCAAATACGCCCGCCTCCTCTACTGCTTTCATCATCCGAAGCGCCTCCTCGGCCGTCCGCCCAAGTGGTTTGGTACATACCACTGCTTTTTTGTGTTTTACGCACAGCATGACGGCGGCTTCGTGCAGATTGTTTGGCAACGCCACGCACACCATCGTCACCTCAGGATGGGCAATAACCTCCTCCATGTCTGTCGCCCAAAAAGAACAGCGGTAATCATCCGCAAATTTTTTAGCGTTGGCTTCACTCCGCGCATAAATCGCTACCACACGGTCGCGGCTGCGCTGACCATGAATAGAATCGGCATAAAAACGCCCAATAAACCCCGAACCGAGCATGGCTATCTTTTGCATACAATCTGATTTGTTGATAATTAGAAACAAGTTTTAGAAAAAAGCATTTATAGTAAACTTTTTAATGATGAGTTTTTGTTAGTACTTTTGCAATACAGTTGCAAATAGATATGTCGAGAATTATTTCTGTTACATTAAATGTAGGTTTAACGGGGCTAGTGCACTTGCTGTGTTGCTGGTTGCCTTTGGTGGTAGTCCTTTTTAACGGAGCTTCAATTGCGTGGCTGGCCGAGTACCGTGCTCCATTGATGGTTCTCCAATTAAGCGTGTTGGCTTGGTCTTTTTACGATCTTTATTTAAGATCCTCTCACGTCGCCTCTCTTTTTGAAAAACGTGTTTTTTGGACTGCTGTGGCCCTTACTGTGGTGCTTAATATCATTCCCCACCGTTATTTTCAAGCCGAAGATAGCCGCTTGGCGCAAGCTCAGTTTGAGCGTATTCGTAACACACGAGTGGCGCAATTTGAGTTACAAAAACCACCAAAATCGGTCGAAAAATTAAGCACAACCTTGCAGTCGGTAGAAGGTGTGGTACCTTCACAAATAAAACTCAACGATGAAGTGGTGTCGGTCAGGTATTATTTGGGAAAAACCTCAGAACAAACTATCTTGGCTGCACTTCGCCAACAAGGATACGAAGTGACAACAATTGACTAACCAATAACTCCCAACCTCAAAATGAAAACATTCATCCACCGTACGTTTTTTTACGGCTGTGTACTTGCCTCGTGTAGCTTCGTGTTTGTGGCGTGTGGGCCAGACAAAGACCCAAAAATGGAAGAAGCAGGTAAAATTCACTTGGCTTCCATGGAAATTGAAGAAGCACTGCACGAACAAATTGAGGGAATTGATTCGTTGAAAGTAGTTTTGAACGATAAAAAGAAATCCCTAACCGACGCCGCAGCTATTGCAAGCATTGATTCGACAGTGGCGCAGTTAGATGCTGTGGCCAAATCGTTTGAGGAATGGGAAGAAAACTTGGTTGAAGTGCCTGGACTTCCTCACGAACACCACCACCACGAAGGCGAAGAGCATCACCACCACGACCACAAACCAGCCCCTGAGGTGTCGGGTGAACAAATGATTGAAATTCAGAAAGAAATAAAAACGAACATTGAAAAAATCAAGGCCGATTTGGAAAGTGTTCAAGAAAGAGTGAAGAAGGTTTTATAGTTTTAAGTCCACAGTCGATAGTCCATGGTCGATGGTTTTAATTACCGTGGACTATGGACTACCAACTGTGGACTAATAACTACCGAGGTACTTCTATTTTTTGTAAAATTTGAGCAACAATGTCGTCAGGTGTTGCTCCTTCCATTTCCCGTTCGGGCGTCAACACAATACGGTGACGCAAAACGGAAGGCGCCAATTGCTGAATTTCCTCTGGCGTCACAAAATCCCTTCCACGAATAGCAGCCAAAGCTTTGGCACTATTGAGTAATGCCACCGATGCCCTTGGTGAAGCCCCCAAAAACAACGATTTATTGTTGCGCGTTTGTACCACTACCTGCGCAATGTATTCCAGTAACTTGTCTTCCACGTGAACTTGGTGCGTCTTACGGCGCAGTTCCGCGAGTTGTTCGGGCGTTAATATTGCCTGTACGTTTGCAATCGCCTCAGCCATGTTTAATCGTAGGTGATGACCACGCAACACTTCGACTTCTTGCTCTTGGGAAGGATATTTTACCACAATCTTAAACAAAAAGCGGTCTAACTGCGCTTCGGGAAGGCGGTAAGTGCCTTCGTGTTCTACTGGGTTTTGAGTCGCAATCACAATAAATGGGCTGCTCATGGGATAGGTAGTTCCGTCAACGGTTGCTTGCCGTTCTTCCATCACTTCAAACAAAGCCGCTTGGGTTTTAGCAGGAGCGCGGTTGATTTCATCGACCAAAACAATATTTGAGAAAATTGGTCCTTTTCTAAACTCAAAATCCGTGTGTTTTGGGTTAAAAACCGACGTTCCCAACACATCCGAAGGCATCAAGTCAGGCGTGAATTGAATACGGCTAAATTCGGTGGCAACAGTACGCGCTAATAGTTTAGCAGTTAGGGTTTTTGCCACTCCAGGTACTCCTTCGATAAGCACGTGTCCATCGGCTAAAATTGCCGTCAACAACAAGTCAATCGTTTGCTGTTGCCCCACTATAATTTTCCCGATTTCGGCTTTGATGGCTGTTATCGCGTCGTTGAGGTCTTGTAAGTCGATTCGTGATTCAAAATCCATAAGAGAAAATAGCAGTTATTTAACGCGTTCGTAAAAATCTTCGATACGGTGATGTAAGCTCAAGAGCGCAAATTCGGACAAGGAAGCTGTGCGCTTGGCATGGGCTATTTCGCTGAACAGCAACTCGATATCCATTCGAGGAAGCCCCGTTTTTTGAATAAGGTCTTCTATAAATTCTTTGTCAATTTCGTGGGTACGCAGCCCAAACCGCTCGCGGATGTAGAGCAGCAAATGTTGAATTTTCTTTTCAGCGATGTTGTCGTGATCACCTTGCTGAAAGTACATTTTACCAATCGTTTGCACAAACTCCAACGACGTATTCTTCGGTACAGGCAACACAGGAATGACACGTTGGGTGCGCTTTCCCGCAAAAATAGCATACAGCAATAGCCCAAACAAAATCAAGTAGTACGCCCATGTTAGTGGCGGCTGTGTCATAATATACCTAAAAATCGACTGCTCATCCTCCCCAAAACGCCCTTGTTTTAGATATTCATCCCAGTAAACAGGTAAGACGGGTAAATAAGACAGCGATTTAAACGCAAAATCAGAAGTTTTGGAAGGTAAAGCATAATAATTGGTCAAAGCCAACGGCAGGTTATGCAGGTAAAAAGCCCCTTTTCCATACTTTATCTTCAGGAAAATAGGCTCATTTCGGGCATTTTTAGCCAAAATTGTCACGTTCTCGGGCTTTTTTACCAAAAAATAATTACGCCCATCGTCTTGTGCGAATACATACCCTCCTTTTTTGGACAATGCGGGGTTCACAAAATTCATCACCAAGGCCGTATCTCGTAACGTTGGGTCTTTCAGCATCGCTATTATTCCCAACGTTTTTGTTAAACTATCTGGAAAATAATAGGCCGAAATAAACACGTTATTTCCCCGCTTCGCGTAGTTGAGCAGCTGTTTTTGGTCGTTTAGGTCAATAATAAACTCTCGACAAACAAAAATGTAATTGCTTTTGGGAAGGGTGGGGTTTTCTGAAAGATAATTATAAATCGGCACCCGTAGCTGCGTTACTTTTTCATTTTTGAAGACATCGGGCAAGAGTTCATAGGTAGCTTTTGTCCCAAAAGGGATTTTGTCTTTGTTAGAATAGGTTGGTGTCCAATCAATGGGTTTTGGACGGTAGTATTCAAACAGGCCGTAGGCTACGACTGTCAACAATAAAA
The DNA here is from genome assembly GCF_057652155.1 of Runella sp. R0.1_18. NCBI lineage: Bacteria > Pseudomonadati > Bacteroidota > Cytophagia > Cytophagales > Spirosomataceae > Runella > Runella sp. R0.1_18. The sequence continues at coordinate 189,715 of NZ_JBYFCK010000011.1, read as the reverse complement.
ACCAAAAGTAGTAACTACGCCAATTCACCTTCGTTATTGTGTTGTATTAGAGTCGGGTTGAAAATGCTTGAAATTCTTCTTTCAAGCGTAAAAATTGAGATTCGGTCACGCCAAATTCGCCGTACCAAACGTACTCAAACTGGTAGGTAAGTTGCTCAAAATCTTTTTTAAATTTCGTTTCTTGCAATTCTTCTACGTAACTACGGTTGGTTTTGGTTGGCTGCCAATGTATGAACTTTTTATCGGTCAATTGCTTGAGGGTATTGAGATAATAGAGCCGAGTTGCGAGACGATAATTTCGGGCAGCAATTGCTTCTTCAATCAAATTGGCAAAATCTAATTCATGAATATTTTCAGTGATACGATTATAGACCAGCTCTTCCTCCGATTTTTTAGCAAACATTCCACCAATAAATTCAGCTTTGTACAATAGCCACATCACCACCCCCGCAATACCTACCAAAAATACGTACTGCCAAAAGTTTTCGTAGGCACTACTACTCAAAAAATCATTGATTTTTTGGCTCAACCAATTCCAGATACGGGCGAGCGGATTTTCGGGCGGGGGGGCGTCGCGTTCGTAATTATAGTCGCGACTAGCACGGTAATCGTCGAGGCGCTTGTCAGAAGGCAAACGAGGCGTCATCGTGGCATTGTCCAGCGCCGCAGGTAAGCTAACAGTGTCTTTTGGCGTTGATTTACCCCCTTCTTGGGCATTTGCCAACAAACCAAGCCCCAAGAGCAGCAGAACAAAACAAAATCTTTTTAGAAACATAGAAAACAAACGAATAACGCTTGGCCAAGTTGCAAAAAAGCCAACAGAATTACAAAAAAAGCCGATGCAAGTACATCGGCTTTTAGGGAGTGGTATTTTACTCAGGATTATTTTTTACCCAAAGACACAATCCACTTAGCAATTTTCATAGCTTCATCCTTTGGTACATTAAGTGGTGCCATTGGAGGATACCCTGGCCAATTAGATGGTTTTGGATTAGCAATCAACTCTACGATTTGCTCTGGCTTATATTTTTTCTTCGCCATTACTTCTTTGTAGCCTGGGCCTACCAATCTCTGATCGGCTTTGTGGCAAGCCAAACACGTATTTTTAGTCAATAAAGCTTCAATGTCTGCAGGAATTTTAACTTGCGCGTTTGCCGCAGTCGATACTGCCAAGAAAGCTCCCGCTGCTACTAACATTTTTGTGAATCGTTTCATGCCTAGGTTGGACTTTTAAAATGAAAAATAAAGGAATCTTACGCAAATGCAAAGCTATAACGTTTTGATAAAGAAATTGTGTTAAAAAGACAAAAGATTATTTTTTACATCTCAACGGGTTTCATTTTAGGAATCAACAAATGAATAAAGAGCAACGCTATCAAATAAGTGAAACTCGCCAATAAAAACAATGGCAAATAGCCCCATTGAACGCGTATCGGACCGATTACGGCGGCTAAAAGTGCACCGCCAACCGCTCCCGAAAATCCACCAATCCCAGTTACCATCGCCACTGCACTTTTAGGGTAGAGGTCTGAGGCAATTGTATAGACATTGGCCGACCACCCCAAATGCCCCGCTGCGGCAATCGCTATCAGGACGGTTGCGATATAGACATTTTGGGTTTGGGCAGCAAAAAAAATCGGAACGACACAAAGCGCGCACAAGAGCATCGTCGTTTTTCGAGCGCGGTTCAGCGACCAGCCCATTTTCATTAATCGTGACGAGAGCCATCCAAAAAATATGCTCCCGCCGTCCGAAATAATATAAATAACCATGAAAGGCAAGCCAATGTTTTGTAAGTCGAGGCGCTGGGTGAGTGCTTCACTAGAATTGAAAAAGTCGGGTAACCACGTCAGATAAAACCACCAAATGGGGTCTGCCATCAACTTCCCGACAATCAACGCCCACGTTTGACGAAAGCGTAACAATCGCCACCAAGTGACTCTACCTTCTATTTCTTCGGGCTGGTTATCTTGTTTGATGTAGCGCAATTCTCGCGCCGATACCTTGGAGTGATCTTCGGGTTTTTGATAGTTGAGCCACCAAAATACCAGGACTACAAATCCTACTACCCCTGTTGTCATAAACGACATTCGCCAGCCGTACTTGAGGGTCATCCACGGAATGAGGGCCGCCGTCAAGATAATCCCAACGTTGGTTCCTGCATTAAACAAACCAGTGGCAAATGCTCGTTCTTTTTTGGGAAACCACTCGGCAATCGACTTGATGCTCGAAGGAAAATTTCCCGCTTCTCCAATCCCAAGCGCAAAACGGGCTCCCAACAAACTTCGGAAACTGCCTACGTAGGCCGTGGCTACACCCGCCAAACTCCATAAGCCAATCGCAAACGACAAGCCTTTGCGAGTTCCGAGGCGATCAATGAGCCAACCAATCATAATAAAACCCAGTGCATAAGCCAACTTAAAGGCCGTATCAACCCAGCCATATTGAATCTTAAACGCATCTAAATCGGCTTGGGTGAGGGTATATGAAAGCGGTACCCCCAACATCTCTTTCCGAAACGCATCGTCGAGCATCGAAAACGACAGAACGTTTCGGTCAACGTAGTTGATTGTTGTAATCAAGAAAAGAAGAAACACTATCCGCCAACGGAAGTTATGGGGAGGCATTTTAAAAGGTGTTAGAGGGGTTTGGAAAAACGCTGCAATTTACAGACTATGTTCTAAAAGTTCTATTGTTATTTTTGCCAAAACAATTCATAAATGACTGAACGCCAAAAACAAGCCCTCGTCAAAGTCGCTGCCTTTTGTGCTTACCAAGAACGTAGTACCAAAGAAGTAAAACAACGACTGCACGAGCTCGAAATCACTGATGATGAGCTGGAACCCATTCTTCAAGAATTGATTGCCCAAAATTACCTCAACGAAGAACGGTTTGCGCGGGCTTTTGCCAGGGGAAAATTTCGGGTAAAAAAATGGGGACGCTTGAAAATTCGTCAAGAAATGAAGCTCCGTGGCTTGTCGAATGACTTGATTCAAAAAGGGCTTACCGAAATAGACGGCGACGAATACGAAGTAGTATTAAGCGACTTATTAGAAAAAAAAGCGAGGAGTTTGCGAGGAGAACCTTTGGCCTTAAAACAAAAATTGGTGCGTTTTGCCCTCAGTCGAGGTTTTGAAAGTGATATTGTTTGGGAATTGCTGAAAGCGATGGATACCAACGATAAATAAAGCTCTGACTTGATTTTGAAAAATTTACACAGTAAAATTGTAGAATAACTTTTAAATTTAAGATGAACACAACACAACTAAAATCAACACTTCACACCCTCATAGAACGCATCAATGACGATGCTGTCTTACAAGCTTATGTTGTATTGTTATCACGGGAAGCAGAAGGTACTCCTGATTTTTGGGACAATCTGGACGCTCCTACCCAAATTGCAATCCAAGAGGGACTTCAAGACTTGAACGCTGGGCGTAAAACCGATTTCTTTGATTTTATGAAGTCGCAGTATGGAATTAACCGTTGAGCTTTCAGAACGCGCCCGCCGAGATATAGAGCAAATTGCTGATTATTTAGCACAAAACTGGTCAGAACGTATCAAAATAGATTTTTTGTTGGCGCTAACCGAGCAAATGAAACTTATCAGCAAAATGCCATATCTCTACAAAGTTTCTCAGAAACAAGCCAATGTACGTGAATGTGTGATGAACAAACATATCGTTTTTTACTATCGCATACTTGATACAAGTATCGAAATTATTACCATTCGTAACACACGTCAAAAACCTGAGGAATTTTAGCGTGATTTGAGCAGCTTCTCCACAGCTCCATGTGCTTTCTCAAATCCAAATCGGCGCATTTCGGCCTCCATCAATCCCGCAATTTGGTCGTTACATAGGTTTCCAATGCTTCCTTCGTGGGTGTGTTTAAGTTCACGCGAGGCTTGGTATGTATTTTCGTTGATTTCTTTGCCCACTTGGCGATACGCATCACGGAAAGGAACGCCTTGTACCACCAACTCGTTGACTCGTTCTACACTAAACAACAAATCATATTTTGCCTCTACAAGCAAATTTTGCTTCACTTGTAGGTGCTCTAGCATGAAATGCGTGATGTCTAAGCAATCTAATATTTCTTCAAAGGCAGGCATCAACAACTCTTTCAATAACTGCATATCGCGGTGATAACCCGATGGCAAATTGCTCATCACCATTGTAATTTCGGTGGGCAATGCCTTTAAACGGTTGGTTTTAGCCCGCAATAACTCCGCTACGTCGGGGTTCTTTTTGTGCGGCATGATGCTGCTTCCCGTTGTCAAATCGTCAGGCAGGGTAACAAAGGCAAAGTTCTGGCTATTGTATAAGCACACATCCATCGCTAAGCGAGACAACGTTGCTGACAAGGCTGCAATGGCTGTTAGCGCCGTTTGTTCGGTTTTACCGCGCGACATTTGGGCGTAAACTACGTTATAATGCAAAGTTTCAAAACCCAATAATTCGGTGGTCATCGTGCGGTTCAAAGGAAATGACGAACCATAACCCGCCCCTGACCCTAATGGGTTTTTATTGGCCAACTTATACGCCGTTTGAATCATGCTCATGTCGTCCACCAGCGCTTCGGCATAGGCACCAAACCACAAGCCAAATGACGATGGCATCGCGATTTGTAAGTGCGTATAGCCTGGTAAAAGGTCATTTCTATGCTGATTGGAGCGTTGAATCAACAAGTCGAACAACTTTTTTGAGGCGAGAGCAACCTCTTCCAAGCGATGGCGTGTAAACAATTTCATATCGACCAACACTTGGTCGTTGCGTGAGCGACCGCTGTGGATTTTTTTGCCAACATCGCCCAATTTGCGCGTAAGCATTAGCTCCACTTGCGAGTGTACATCCTCTACCCCCTCCTCAATCTCAAACCTCCCCTGTTGAATCTCTTGATAAATGGATTTCAATTCATCACTCAACACTTTTAACTCATCACTCGTAAGGAGTCCTACACTTTCGAGCATAGTGGCGTGCGCGATGTTTCCTTGCACATCGTAAGGGGCCAAATATAAATCCATTTCACGGTCACGCCCGACGGTGAATTTTTCGATTTTTTCGGAGATAGAAGTTGTTTCTTTTTGCCAGAGTTTCATTTTTTTACAGACCACTAAGTTTCACTAAGACAAAGCCACAAAATACTCGTTTACTCTTGGCTTAATGCTTTTTTGGGTGTTTTCTATGTGAGAATTTATATTAAACCACTAAGGCACTAAGTTTCACTAAGGCAAAGCCGCAAAATACTCGTTTACCATCGGTTTAATACTTTTTGTAATGTTTTCTGTGTGAAAATTAATAAGTAGCCCTTTCGGTTTCTGTAATAGTTTCATGTAGGTTAATAATTGCGCTTCATAAAGTGGGATGAGATTTTCCACTGCTTTTAATTCCACTACAACACAATCATTCACCAATAAATCCAACCGTAAATCCGCTTCTAACCGAATCTCCTTATAAACAACAGGAACTGTTAGCTGCCTAATGACCTTAAAACCTCTGATTTGTAATTCATAAAATAAACAAGTCTCGTACACAGACTCCAATAAGCCTGGCCCGATTTGTTTATGGACTTCTATTGCACACCCTACAATTTCATAGGCCAACTGATTGACTTCTTTTTTTGTCATCGTCTCTTAGTGCTTCTTAGTGCCTTAGTGGTTCTAATTTTAGGTAGTAAGGGTCAAAATTACTTCTTTTTAGCAAAAATCTTTGCATCCGTTATTTGTTCACGGTGTTCTTCCAGAAACATTTTAAACGAATAAAGCTCCTCTAACTGCCCTTCAAAATCGGTTGAGGCTTCGTAGATTTCTTCGTAAACGTTCACAAAATCAGTGATTAGATAGCGCATCTGCCGAACGCCTCGGAAGTATAAGGCGGGTAAATAAAAATTTTGATGGTCTTGCTGAAAACGATCCGCCGAATAGTGAGAAGTTGTTTTGATGTCAACGGCTTCTTTTCGACCCAATACATCTACAAAGCCATAAATCATCACATCGGCAATTTGGTATTGGCAGTAAGCCTGCGTTTTTACAATGGGCGAAGGGAGTTTTTGGCGAACGGTTGCAATAATTTGAGGGTCAAATTGCTCTTCGCCGATTTTTTTCAACACTGCATCTTCAAAAGATATTCCTCTAAATTGGGCTTCGGTTTGGGGGATAGGTACCCGATTGATGCGATCTAGCACTTCTTGCTCACTAATTTTCCCCTGCAAAAACCGTGAGTAGGTGTTGAGCAACGAAGGGTAAAAACGGTAAGCTACTTTGGAAGTCATGCACATTGATTATTGAACCACTAAGACACTAAGAAAAGCTCCCTTAGTGCCTTAGTGGTAAAAGACACTAATTCTTAGCCCCGCCCTGCTGCCCTGCTTTTGGCTGTTGGCTTTGCTGGGCTTCGCGCATTGGGTTACTGCCACGTTGGAAGCCTCCACCTTTGAACAATTGGAAACGCGTTGGTTGCGTTGGCTGACGTGGGAAGCTGTTGCTCTCTTCGTCAATGTCGGCAATCTCACGATATGGATCTAACGTCCACTGAACCACTTTCTTCTTGGTTGTGATAACTTTCGATACTTGTTGGTCATTTAAGCGCCAGATTTCCGCTGGGAAACGCGCTACCGAATCCGTGCCGTCTTCAAATTGCATCTTCACAATCACTGGCATTGGCAAACCTCCTTTGTTTTTCACTTTCAAGGTATAGAAGTTCATACCCGACTCTACCAGTTTACGTTCGTCGGGCGTTAAGCTTGCCAAGTACGTTTCATATTTCTTCTTGTCAGCATCCGTTACCTTGTAAGGGTCATACGAGTTGTAGAAATCCTTCATGTCAGGATTTTTCTCTACTACCGACTCTTTGATAAAATCTTTATCGCGCTGGCGAGCTACTGTGTTTCGTTTTTGTTCCGCTTCTTTTTTAGCATTTGCTTTTGTAATGTCTGGATTTTGCGTGTCGAGCGCAAACCATTCTACTTCGACCAAATCTTGGTCAACGGGCTCAACGCCATAAAACCAACCTTTCCAAAACCAATCCAAATCCACACCCGAGGCATCTTCGAGCGTACGGAACAAATCAGCAGGTGTTGGCGACTTAAATGCCCAACGACGGCTGTACTCTTTGAACGCATAATCAAACAATTCGCGTCCCATCACCGTTTCACGCAAAATATTCAAGGCCGTGGCTGGTTTAGCGTAGGCACTTGCCCCTGCATTGATGAGGTTGTCGGACATGGTCATAATCGGCACCAAATTTTTGGGATCTTGCTTCATGTAATCCACAATCATTTGAGGCTCACCACGGCGTGTTGGGTAGTCTTTGTCCCACTCTTTTTCGGTCAGATACTGCATAAAAGTATTCAACCCTTCGTCCATCCACATCCACTGACGCTCGTCGTTATTGATAATCATTGGGAAAAAGTTGTGGCCTACTTCGTGAATAATTACCCCAATCATACCATATTTCGTCGCTTCCGAGTAGGTGCCATCGGCTTCAGGACGACCGCCATTAAAAGAAAGCATAGGATACTCCATCCCGCCGATGGGGCCATGACAAGAAATCGCTACGGGATACGGGTAGTCCACCGAGAATTTTGAATAGGTTTTGACGGTATGCGCCACGACTTCGGTCGAATATTTACCCCAAAGTGGATTTCCTTCTTTTGGATAAAACGACATACACAGCACTTTTTTGCCCGCTACTTCCTGCATTTTTCCGTCCCAAATGTACTTTCTGGACGTCGCAAAGGCTACGTCGCGTACATTATCGGCTTTGAAAATCCACGTTTTTTTACCCGAAGGTTTTCCTTTTTCAGCTTTTTCGCGCTCTTCTTGCGACGCAATCACCACCACTTTCTCCGAAGTTTTGGCTTTTTCAAAGTTTTTCAATTGCGTAGGCGTCAGCACTTGAGCGGCGTTTTGTAACTCACCCGTGGCTCCCAACACGTGGTCGTCGGGCACGGTAATCGCCAATTTAAAGTTACCAAAGCTCAGTGCAAACTCACCTTGGCTGTAGTATTGCTTGTGTTGCCAGCCCGTTACATCATCATATACACAAAGGCGAGGATAAAACTGTGCAATTTCATAGACGTTGTTACCATCTTTAAAAACCTCAAAACCCGTTCGACGCCCCCCTTTGGCAACTTCCACGATTCGGTAATTCCAATCGATAGAAAACGAGTAGCTTTGTTTGGGCAAGAGCGGCTGGGGCAAATCAATCCGCATCATCGTTTGATTGATGGTATAGCGAAGCGGTTTACCCGTTTTTGCATCTTTCACCGACTGAATATTATAACCATAATCCGCATTTGAGTAATTCATGTCGGTAATGGTCGAAAGGCTCGTCATCGTTGTTTGATTTCCTAAGTCCCCAGTTCTAGTTATTGGCCCAGGGGAGTTTTTGGCAAACAAATTTTGGTCGAGCTGAATCCACACGTAAGGAAGCGCATCAGGCGACTGATTGAAATAAGTAATGGTTTCGGCACCAATGATTTTGTTATTGGCCTCGTCCAATTCGACTTTGATGTCATAATCGGCGCGTTGCTGCCAATAATCTTTCCCTGGTGCTCCCGAAGCAGTTCGGTAAGTATTAGGGGTGGGCAAGGCAGTACCTAATTGCTCAAAACGGTCGTTGGCATGGTAATTAGGCATGGTAGGAGCTTGTGCCCACGTCAGCCCTGCATAAAATAGTGAGATGATGAAGGAAATTTTTCTCATGAGAAAGTAAAATTGGTTTTCATTCAAAAATACAAAAAAGGGGCTGATTTGCCGAAGGGAATGCTACTTAACACACAGATTTGCCGATGAATCATTTTATTTTGGCATAAAAAAGCCCCTTCCTGTTTGGGAAGAGGCTTTTAGATATACGCTTACCTAACTGTATTAAGCAGCTGGTTCGTTGTTCATTACTTCGGTTTGCTTACGGATAGAAGCCATGTGAATCAACTCAAACAACTCTTCTACGAAATCTGGGTACAGATTAAGTTGTTTACCCAAATCAGCGCGGTTTTTACGAAGTTGTCTCCAACGATCCATTTGAAGAACAGCTACGTTGTTGTCACGCTTGTATTCGCCAAGTTGTTCTACCAATGACATACGTGTACCCAAAGCTTCGAGCAATTCGCGGTCAAGGTTATCCAATTTGCTACGAAGCGTATCCAATTGGCTTTGGTAATCTGTTCCGTATTCTGCTTTACGAACGTGCAATTCGTGCAACATTTCGCCCAACGCACGTGGGGTCAATTGCTGCGAAGCATCCGACCACGCTTTGTCTGGGTCGCGGTGTGACTCGATAATCAAACCGTCGTAGTTTAAGTCCAACGCACGCTGTGCCAACTCAAACAAATACGCACGCTTACCTGCCATGTGGCTTGGGTCGCCAATCATCGGAAGCTCAGGGAACATGGTTTTGAGCTCGATAGCGATGTTCCACATCGGAGAGTTGCGATACTTTGTTTCTTGGGCATTCGAGAAACCACGGTGAATCGCACCCAATTTCTTGATACCAGCACGATTAATACGTTCAAACGCCCCAATCCACAACGCTAGGTCGGGGTTTACTGGGTTTTTGATAAGCACAGGTACATCAACTCCTTGAAGCGCATCGGCCAAGTCTTGTACGTTGAATGGGTTCACGGTGGTACGAGCACCTACCCACAAAATATCGACGCCGTATTTAAGGGCAAGCTCAATATGCTGAGGCGTTGCCACTTCTACGGCAATAGGCAATCCAGTTTCTTTTTTAGCATCTACCAACCAAGGCAACGCTGCTTCGCCCATTCCTTCAAAGCTACCTGGACGCGTACGAGGTTTCCAAACCCCCGCTCTAATTACGTTGGCATATCCTTCTGCTTTGATTTGACGAACGGTATCACGTACTTGGTCTTCTGTTTCGGCACTACATGGTCCTGCGATAACGAGCGGCTTCCCTCCCGTATCAACCCACGAGCTCATTGGTAAAATGTCTAAGGTGGCACCCATAACTGAGAAAAAATTAATTAGTACAACAATCTATAGTAACAATTTGAAAGCGATTAAATCTTCGTAATTTTGCAACCGTTTTGACAGTCCGCCGCGTCATGGGGATAATCCCCTGAAAATCCGACGATTCGGAACGTACAATTTCATTTATCAACAAAACACTACTACTATGCCTTTAAGTGTTACATCGCCCAAAACGGGTGTTTCATTTGATGACACTTCGGTCGCATTTTCGTCCAAGTCCAATGGCCAACTCAAGAAAACCTATTGGTTATTCTCGATGATGAATCAGGTTTGGCTTGTAAAATTAGGAACTTTTTTTATAAAACTCTCGCTTTTGTTGAGATTGCCTGTCAAGGGTCTCATAAAAACTACTTTATTCAACCAATTTTGTGGTGGAGAAGACATTAAAGAATGCGAAAAAACAATACAATATTTGGCAAAATCGAACGTAGGCACAATTTTAGACTACTCTGTCGAGGGTGAGGACGATGAAAAGAGTTTTGACAAAACTGCTAACGAAATTTCGCTAACTATCGAAAAAGCAGCAAATAACAAAGCCATTCCGTTTTCTGTTTTTAAGGTAACTGGCGTTGGCTCAACCCCACTTATGGAAAAAATTCAGGCGGGAGAGGAGCTTACTTCTTTGGAGCAACAGGCTTTTGAGCGCATCAAACAACGCGTTGACGCCTTGTGCAAGAAAGCCGCCGACTTGAACGTTAAGATTTTTGTGGATGCCGAAGAAAGTTGGATTCAAAACGTGATTGACCAACTCGCTTACGACGGCATGAAAAAATACAACACACAGACCCCAATTGTCTATAACACATTTCAGATGTACCGCCACGATATGCTTGAAAACCTTAAAAAAGCCACTCGTGAAGCCAAAGCAGCGGGGTATTTGTTGGGAGTAAAACTCGTGCGAGGTGCTTATTTTGAGAAAGAACGTCTGCGTGCATACGAAAATGAATACCAAGACCCCATCCATGCCACCAAAGAAGATACCGACCGAGATTACAACAAAGCCCTTGCGTTTTGCCTCGAAAACCGTGACGTAATTTCGATTTGCATGGGTACACACAATGAATACAGCTGCCAACTTTGCATCGAATTAATGGAAAAATCGCAAATTCCTCACAACGACCCGCACGTTTGGTTTGCACAACTCTTAGGCATGAGCGATAATATTTCTTATAATTTGGCCAATGCAGGATATAACGTCGCCAAATACGTACCTTACGGCCCAGTAGAAACGGTCATGCCTTACTTGTTCCGTCGCGCCGAAGAAAACAAGTCGATAGCTGGCCAAAGTAGTCGTGAATATTTATTAGTAAAACGCGAAGTAGAAAGACGTCATCAACAACGAATTTCTCAGTAAATTGCAAGCGCAAGCCATTTGCCCAACACAGGTTACACTAGATAATTGATAGCTGAATGACGAGTCATACCGCCAAGAACCCACTGAAGTTTTTTTTGTTTGCCCTTCTACTGATTGCGGTAGATCAAGCGTCTAAGTTACTCGTCCATCATTACATGGCGCCTGGTTTTGCAGGTCAAGTCCGTCTCATTGGCGATTGGTTCAAACTGTACTATGTTACCAACCCAGGCATGGCTTTCGGAATGCAAATCGACCACGAGTACGGGAAGTTGTTTTTGACGACCTTCCGCTTAGGAGCAATGGTGTTTATCGCTTGGTACATCGTTAGGCTCTCGGTACGCGGCGCATCGGGCGGCCTCCTTTGGGCAATGGCCATGATTTTAGCGGGAGCCATCGGCAACCTCATTGACAGTATTTTCTACGGTGTTTTGATTGGCAACGCGCCTTACGGCTCTCCTACTCCTTGGTTTCACGGACAAGTAATCGACATGGTTTTTGTTGATTTTTGGGAAGGTTTTGTGCCTGAGTGGGTGCCTGTATGGGGTGGCCAATATTATACAACGCCGATTTTTAACTTTGCCGACGCGTGTATTTTCGTTGGAGTATGTATCATCCTTATTTTTCAAGGCACCTTTTTCCCGCGCTTGGATGACCCCGAAGAAGTAGCCGAAAGCGATGACACAACGGAGTCAGTGACAATGGAGCAACTTACTGAAAATGAAACAGCTACTAACTCTGACGACAACATTATTGTCGCTTCAGAAGCCTCTACTGAGGCCAACGAGAATATAGTACCCGAAAGCAGTATAATTGAACATAGCAACGAGGTGGCAGAAGTTCCTAGCACGCCCTCTTCTGAGCCAATCGAAGAAATCATACCGCCCGCAGCATCTCCTCTTTCAGAAGTTCCTGACACGAGTTCTAAAGATACTCACGCATAAAAAAGGGGCTTTACAGCCCCTTTTTCTTTTCCCCTCTTCCTTACGCCTCTATCTTCACTTCCGAAATATTCTCAAAAGCAACTTCTCCTTCTTCATTCAGTTCCATCATGATGACCGCATCTTTCTGGATTTTACCCGAGAGAATCTGCTTTGATAATTCATTCAAGATTCGGCGCTGCAATACTCTTTTGAGGGGTCTCGCACCAAATGCGGGGTCGTATCCCTCTTCCGACAACTTCACCAAGGCTTCATCAGTGGCATCGAGCGTCACGCCTTGTTCGGCCAATAAGTCTTTGATGTGGTTGAACTGAATCCGAACAATTTGTTTCAAGTTATCCCTTCCAAGTGGGTCAAAGAGCACAATTTCGTCGATACGGTTCAAAAACTCTGGTCTGACCGACTGCTTGAGCAACCCAAGTACATCGTTTTTGGCTTCTTCTTTGAAATATAATTTCCAGCCTTTCTCTGTCTTATTACCTGCTTCTTTGAACTTTTCCATGATGATGTCGCTACCAATGTTCGACGTCATGATGATGATGGTATTTTTGAAATTGGCCAAACGACCTTTGTTATCGGTCAAACGTCCATCGTCCAATACCTGCAACATCACGTTCCAAACATCGGGGTGCGCTTTTTCGATTTCGTCCAACAAAATCACACTGTAGGGTTTACGACGTACGGCTTCCGTCAATTGTCCACCTTCATCGTAACCCACGTAGCCTGGAGGCGCTCCCACCAAACGACTTACGGCGTGGCGCTCTTGGTACTCGCTCATGTCGATACGCACCATGGCATTGTCGTCGTTGAACAAATAATTGGCCAACGTTTTGGCTAACTCCGTTTTACCAACTCCCGTTGGCCCAAGGAATAGAAAACTACCAATCGGGCGTTTGGGGTCTTGCAAACCTGCTCTCGAACGACGTACCGCATCGGCTACCGCTTCAATGGCTTCCTCCTGACCCGCTACTCGTTTTTGAAGTTCGGATTCCAAATTCAGCAACTTTTCACGCTCACTTTGCAGCATTTTACTCACGGGAATACCCGTCCACTTTGCCACTACTTCTGCAATATTTTCGGCCGTTACTTCCTCCTGAATCAACTGCTCTCCGCTAATCGACTGTTGCCCGCTTTCTCCTAACCGTTTTTCGATTTCTGGAATTTTACCGTAACGAAGTTCCGCCACTTTTCCATAATCTCCCGTTCTTTCGGCTTGTTCGGCTTCAAGGCGTAGCTGCTCTAGTTGCTCTTTCAACGCGCGGAGTTCGCTAATTTTTCCTTTTTCTAACTCCCATTGTGCTTTAAAAGCGCTTCGTTCTTCGTTCAAATCCGCCAACTCTTTGTTGAGTCTGGCTTCTTTTTCTTTGTCATTCTCCCGTCGAATCGCCTCGCGCTCAATCTCTAACTGCATGATACGGCGGTTCAAATCGTCGAGTTCTTCGGGCACCGAATCCATTTCTAGGCGCAACTTGGCAGCCGCCTCGTCCATTAGGTCAATGGCTTTGTCGGGCAAAAAGCGGTCCGAAATATAGCGGCTCGACAACTCAACGGCCGCAATGACCGCATCGTCCTGAATCCGTACGCCGTGGTGGAGTTCGTACTTGTCTTTGATCCCCCGCAGGATACTAATCGCATCAGCCTCGTTAGGTTCATCGACCGTCACTACCTGAAAACGGCGCTCCAGCGCTTTGTCTTTCTCAATGTACTTTTGGTACTCTTTGATGGTAGTGGCTCCGATGGTATGGAGTTCGCCCCGCGCGAGGGCAGGCTTGAGTAAGTTGGCAGCGTCCATCGCGCCCTCACCGCCCGCCCCCGCCCCGATGAGCGTGTGGATTTCGTCAATAAATAAGATAATTTGGCCTTCAGAGTCGGTTACTTCTTTGATAACCGCCTTCAAACGCTCTTCAAACTCCCCTTTGTATTTAGCACCCGCAATGAGCAAGCCCATATCAAGCGATACAATTTCTTTTTCTTTTAATTGTTCGGGCACGTCGCCTTGCACAATCCGTTGCGCCAAACCCTCCACGATGGCGGTTTTTCCCACCCCTGGTTCACCCAAAAGCATGGGATTGTTTTTGGTACGGCGCGCCAAGATTTGAAGAACGCGACGAATTTCGTCGTCACGCCCAATCACGGGGTCAATTTTACCCGAACGCGCCAATTGATTTAAGTTTTTGCTGTATCGTTCCAACGAACGGTACTTAGCTTCGGCATTTTGGTCTTTCACTGGATTATTCTTCCCTCTTAATTCTTTGATAGCTGCTACTAATTCTTTTTCCTTTAATCCCACCTCTTTCATGAGTTGGGCGGTACTGTCTTTACCCGCCGAAAGACCCACTAGGAGGAGTTCTACGCTTACATATTCGTCATTAAATTCTTTCAGATAACTTTGCGCCTTTTGGAACGTGGCGTTAAGGTCGTTGCTAAGATATTCGGTATTGGCCGAACCTGCTACGCGCGGGTAACCATTGATAATTGTTTCAAGTCGGGTATTAACATTCGGGAGTGCGACATTCAGTTTTTTTGCCAAAAACTGCGATGTGTTGGGGTCTTCTTCCAAAATTGCTTTTAGAATGTGTCCCGTTTCAACAACTTGCTGCTGCTTGCCCTGGGCAATTTGCACAGCGTGTTGAACAACTTCTTGGGCTTTGATGGTATATTGATTAAAGTTCATGGCTTCGGTGCTGATGCACGGGTTCTGCTGTTGGTTAATTGGTTTGTTAACAATGATTTATCAATTGTCGTGCCGACGCAAAAAAGCGGAAATTTTGGCATCATTTTACCCGTTAAATCAAAAATCATAGACAAAATGGCGGATTTATTCGTAATTTTGGCACTATGTCGAGTCCCATTTTTATTCATACCCAAGCGGAGTTTGAGCGTGTCGCTGAGCGATTAAACCACTTCCCAGCCATAGCGATTGATACTGAATTTGATAACAATCATTATGCCTATGGCTTTACCCTTTGTTTGTTTCAAGTAGCTACCTCCGATGCGTGTTATTTGATTGACCCCTTCGAGGTAAAAGACTTGTCGGCGCTATGGCGGGTGATTGAAAACCCAGCGGTCGAAAAAGTAATCCACGACAGTGGCGAGGATTTTCGTCTGCTTTATCTTCATGGGTGCTCTCCCCGCAATATCTTCGATACCAGTGTAGCCACGAAGCTGCTTTGTTTTGAAAAAATTGGTTTGGCAAGTGTGTTGGGGGAAGTGTTGGGTATTGAGTCGAGTAAGAAAAAGCAGCAGAGCAATTGGCTGAAACGCCCGCTCTCCGATATGCAGCTTGACTACGCGGCCAATGATGTCATTTATCTCCTTGAACTTCGCGACAGGTTAACAGAACGCCTTCAGCAGCAAGGACGCTGGGAATGGTTTCAACAAAGTATGGCGTTTTTGGAAAACAAAAGCTACGTTCCCAAAACACGTAATACGTTTTTGAGCCCCAAAGAACAGCGTGATTTTAGCCCGTTTGACCAACATATTTTAAGTGAATTATATCGTTTTCGCGATGAGCAAGCGCGCCGTTTTGGAAAGCCAACTTACCAAATACTTACCGATGCGCAAATACACCAAATCCTCATTGACCCAACAACGCTCACCAACTGGCTACAGTTAAAAGGATTAAATCCGCGTATGCAAACTCCTTGGGCAGTGGACCAACTCAAACAAGTTATTCACCAAGCCAAAGCCGAGGGAACGAAGCGCCAACTTTTGCACGAACGGGTTAAACCCAGCCCGCAAGAATTTGCCGAAATGCAGCAACGCGCTGCCCGAAGCAACGCGCTCCGCGAAGGCACTTTCCTGCCCATAAAACGTTGGATTGAAGAAAAATACGGGTCGCTTTTTGTCCCTTACATTCTCAGTAATGAGGTCATTAGTACCCTTATTGGAGGAGAATTAAAACTGACCGACATTGGCCCGTCTTTTCAGCAAGCCATTATCCGCGAGGCTGCTTCGGCACTTTCTATTGATATTTCCGCTTTTGGCTAACAGCCTGTCTCCCTAACCACGTCTAATATGCTCAAGCGATACTTATTCTGGATGATTGGGGGACTGGCAGCTGGCCTTATCAGTTATTTTGTCTTGTTTCCGCAGGTTTGGTATTGCCAGTGGGTCGGTTACTCTGATTTTAAAGCACTTAACGCTCACTTCTACGTCAGTCCCCAATCCTCTGCCAAACACCACCAATACGCCCAAAAAGTAGTAGCTGAGGCAGAAAAAAGAATCCACAGCTTTTGGGGTGGCCGACGAGGGAATCCGACAATCATTGTTTGCTACGACCCGCACGAATATGCAAAATATTGTCACAGCGACGAAGGAGCAGGCTGTAGCATCGGAACACCGTGGGGAGCTTCTTATGTGGTGCTCAATTTGGACGGTATCAATACCGATGTCATCGCGCACGAAATGTGTCACGATGAACTTTTTACACGGCTCGGTTGGTGGAAAACCACCCAACAAATTCCGCAGTGGTTCAACGAAGGGCTTGCCTTGATGGTTGATTATCGTTTTGTAGAAAACAAACCTCCCGCCCTGCGCTACTTAGATTACAAAGATGAATGTGATTATATTTCGAGCGGTGGGCAAGTAACCCTCGCGCTTAGCGAAATTAGCTCAATGCGTGGATTTTTTACGGGACCCGAAGGCCGTGTTATGTTGGCCTACATGACTTCGGGAATGGAAGTGTCTCGTTGGCTGGCCGCCGCAGGACAACCTGCCATCCCCGCTCTCGTCAAGCACCTTCAGGAAGGGCGTGACTTTCACGACGTTTATCAGCAATTAGAAGCTCATAAATAGAGTACTAGTTAAGCCTATTTAAAGTTTTACCCGCCGATTAGCGCAGATTAAAAGCCGCAGATAAACGCTGAGGTATGCCTTCATCAAGTCCTTTTTCAGCAGACTTCTGAGGGTAAATGATAAAATTATTTACTTAACAATCTAATAAACAACCCTAGTCCGTTTTATGGGTTCATTTTCAGCTTCAAAAACTCAGCTGTGTAGTTATTTTCTAATGCCAGCATACTCTCGGGCGTACCCGCAAACGTAATGTAACCGCCCTTGTCTCCCCCTTCAGGCCCCAAATCAATAATCCAATCAGCCGATTTAATTACTTCGACGTTGTGCTCAATCACAATCACCGTATCTCCCTGATTAACAAGCGCATTGATGGATTTTAACAATTTTTGAATGTCATGAAAATGAAGTCCCGTGGTTGGTTCGTCAAAAATAAACAACGAACGCCCTTGATTAGGATTCGATTTACTCAAGAAGAAGGCCAGTTTTACCCGTTGGGCCTCACCTCCTGATAGGGTATTGGACGATTGCCCCAACTTGATGTAACCAAGTCCCACATCTTTCAAAGGTTGAAGACGTTCGGCCAATTTAGGTTCTTCTTGCTGAAAGAAATCAATGGCTTCGTCAATCGTCATATTTAAAATATCCGAAATATCGGCCGAGTTTCCATCGGGACGTTGATAACGGACATCGAGTACTTCTTGTTTGAAACGCTTTCCACCGCAACCTTCACATTTAAGGTAAATATCGGCCATGAACTGCATTTCAATTTTTACTTGGCCTTCGCCTTGGCACGTTTCGCAGCGCCCCCCCTCGACGTTGAAGGAAAAATGGGATGGTTTGTATCCTCTAGCTTTGGCCAAAGGCACATCGCTCATCA
The DNA here is from genome assembly GCF_057652155.1 of Runella sp. R0.1_18. Taxonomy (NCBI): domain Bacteria; kingdom Pseudomonadati; phylum Bacteroidota; class Cytophagia; order Cytophagales; family Spirosomataceae; genus Runella; species Runella sp. R0.1_18. Next base: position 171,755 of record NZ_JBYFCK010000011.1, on the reverse strand, counting down.
TTTGGCGAATGTAGTCATAGGCTTTGATGTACGTAACGGGATTAGAACGAGACGATTTCCCAATGGGATTTTGGTCCACCATTTCTAGGTTGTCGATGCGCTCAACACTTCCCGTCAGATTGGCATATTTGCCTGCATCTTCGTTGTACTCTCCTTTTACACGCGCCAAGGCGGGGAATAAAATCTTCCGAATCAGCGTCGATTTGCCCGACCCCGATACCCCCGTCACCACCGTGAGTGTCCCCAACGGGAATTTCACGTCCACGTCTTTCAGGTTATTTTCTTTGGCTCCCGTCAACTCCAGCCAATGCGTCGCTTTCCGACGGAAGGTGGGGACGGGCACTTGGTCGCGGCCTGTGAGGAAGTCGATGGTGTGGGATCCGTTTGAATACTCGTCATTCTGCCCTCGTACCTCGTCATTATTAATATCCTCCCAGCTCCCTTGCCAAACCACTTCTCCGCCCAAATTTCCTGCATCTGGGCCGATGTCGATGATTTGGTCGGCGGCGCGCATGACTTCTTCCTCGTGCTCAACCACAATTACGGTATTTCCCATGTCGCGCAATGACTCCAGCACACTTACCAACTTTCGGGTATCACGGGGGTGAAGACCAATGCTTGGCTCGTCCAAGATGTACATTGAACCTACCAATGCACTCCCCAGCGAAGTCGCCAACTTAATCCGTTGAAATTCCCCCCCTGAAAGCGAATTAGTCAAGCGGTTGAGGGTCAAATAACCCAACCCCACGCGATCCATGTATTCCAAGCGGTTTTCAATTTCAATCAAAATTCGTTTGGCCACGCCGTATTGAAAATCGGGTAGCGTTAGGTTTTTGAAAAATTGTAACACCCCCGAAATTGGCATCAAAACCAAATCAGTAATGGAAGTACCATTTATTTTTACGTAACTCGCATCCTGGCGCAAGCGTGAGCCCCGACATTCTGGGCAGTTTGTTCGCCCACGATACCGCGATAACATCACGCGGTATTGTACTTTGTGCGTCTGCGATTCCAAATGCTCGAAAAATGCCGTTAGACCTTCAAAATAGCTATTACCCGTCCAGAGTAACGTTTTTTGTTCTTCGGTCAGCTCTTTATAAGCACGGTGAATCGGGAAATCAAAACGAATGCCGTGACGCAATAAAGGGGCCTGCCATTCGCTCATTTTTTCGGAGCGCCAGGGCGCAATTGCTCCTTCAAATACCGAAAGATTTTTGTCGGGGATAACCAGTTCGGGGTCTAAGCCCAGTACTTTTCCAAAACCTTCGCAGCGTTTGCAAGCTCCGTAGGGATTATTAAAGCTAAAGAGGTTGACGCTCGGTTCTTCAAATTTTAACCCATCCAATTCAAACTTATCAGAAAACGAACGTTTTTCTCCACCCACTACTTTTATCCAACACAGCCCTTCTCCTTCAAAAAAGGCCGTTTGCACCGAGTCCGAAAGACGGAAAAGCGTATCTTCGTCCTCGTGCTTAATGGCCGCTCGGTCCACCAAAATAAATAGCTCGGTTCCCTCCAAAGCCCCCTCAACGTTACCTTCCTCCAATAGTTCCTCAATCGAACGTGTTTCGTCATTGACCACGATTCTCGTGTAGCCTTTGGAAAGTAGAATGGTTAATTCTTGTTCGAGCGTCCGATTTTCTTTCACGATAAGCGGTGCCAAAACCATTGCCCGCGTCCCTTCCTCGTGGCCCATGAGGTAATTGACCACGTCGGTCACGGTGTCTTTGCGAACGACTTCTCCCGAAACAGGCGAGTGAGTTACCCCAATTCGGGCAAAAAGCAGTTTCAAATAATCGTAGATTTCGGTAGTAGTTCCTACCGTTGAGCGCGGATTCCGTGTATTGACTTTTTGTTCGATGGCTACCGCAGGCGAGATTCCTTTGATATAATCCACTTCGGGTTTTTCCATTCTCCCCAAAAACTGACGGGCGTAGCTGCTCAAGCTTTCGACGTACATGCGTTGACCTTCAGCAAAAAGCGTATCAAATGCCAACGATGATTTGCCCGACCCCGACACACCCGTTACGACAACGAGTTTGTTTCGTGGAATGGCCACATCAATATTTTTAAGGTTATTGACTCGCGCCCCTTTGATGAGGATAAATTTTTTGGGATCTAGTCCTTCAAAATCAGAAGAAGATACAGTCGGATTACTTGTCGTTTGATTCATTGGGCTGGTTTGCAAAACTCACAAAAGTAGGGAAAACGGCTCCGATATACTAACAATCGCTGAGGTGAGTTTTGGGGTTATAACAAAAAATCGGAGCAATTTGTCTCTTGACAAACTGCTCCGATTGAAAGAATGTTTTATTGACTATTAGTATTGCTCCAATAAGTACTTAATAACATCCGTAGTGGTCACAATTCCAACGAGTTGGCCATTTTCGACAACAGGCAGTGCGTGGTATTCTTCCGAAGCTAGAATTTCTGCCACTTCTTTAATACTCAACGCCGCCTCCACAGTACGTGGTTTTTGGGTCATTACTTGCGAAATACTGAGCATTTCCAAAATCGCTTCGTCAGCACCTTCTTGATTTTCAAATAATGAGCTGAACGTCAAACGATTTATATCTGTACTGCTAATGATTCCCACCACGTCGTGTCCTTCCAAAACTGGAACGTGCCGAATGTGATTTTTCTTTACTAAGTCAATAACATCATGCAAATCGTCTGATACTTGAACAGTGGCTACGTTTTTGGTCATGATGTGCGAAATTGGTTCTCTTCTTTTCATTGGGAGGATTGATTGATTGTGATGCCCAATAGTACCCTCTTTTTGACAGAACCTTTATGACTAATGCTACCATTACAAGGTGCTTTTTGTCATGTTTTGTTGCTATCCTTACGGTAACAATACGCGGTCAATGACGTGGATTACGCCATTAGTTGCGACCACATCGGCCGAAGTCACTGTGGCATTGTTTGTTCCGTTTCCAGCTCCGCGCACCTGTACTGTCGAGCCCAATGTCACAGTAAGTGGTGCTTGGCCTGCGGTAGTTACTGTTCCTGCCACCAAGTTAGTAGAGAAAACACGCCCCGCAACAACGTGCGCAAGTAGCACATTCGTTAATGTTGTCAACGTAGCACCGCTCGCTGCATTTATTGCGTCAATGCTATTGAAAGGAGTAGCTTGGAAAGCCGCATTGGTAGGAGCAAATACCGTGTAAGGTGAGCTACCTGTTAGCACCGCTGTGACTGTTGCACCCACTGCTGGGTTGGCCTGAATCACTTTACTGAGTGCCGCCACCAAAAAAGTAAAGTTGGTGTTTCCTTGGGCCACTTGAAGTAGATTACCCGCAGGTGGTAACAAAACACGATTGATAACGTGAATCACACCATTGTCAGCCGCCACATCGGCTGCTATCACCCTAGCTCCGTTAATCGATACCCCAGCAGTTCCTTTGGTAATGTAAGCTTTTGCTCCCCCCAAGGTAGTCACCTCCGTGTTGCTTGCCGTTGGTAGGTCGGTCGAAAGATTTTTCGTTGCCAACACATGGTACTGTAGTACTGCCTTTAAGGTATTGACATCCAAACTGTTGACAGTAGCGAGGTCTAATCCTGACGCTGTAAATGCCGCATCGTTAGGGGCAAAAACGGTCAACGTACCTGCACGCAACGCATCCGCTAATCCTGCGCGAGTCACTGCTGCCCGTAAAATTGTAAAATCATTGTTTTGAAGAACTACATCGGTAATGGTGTTTGTAGTGGGTTCATCTTTTTCACAACTCATTAAAAAGAAGCTGCTTGCTAACATTGTTAGTACCAGTGAGGCTGTTTTGAACGTTTTCCAATAGATGTTCATGGTTTTGAAAAGTTATAAGTGTAGATAATAAATTGTTTAAAGACAGACATATAACTTTTTGTTTAAGAGAAATTGTTTAACTTTTATATGAAAAAATTAAACAAAAATATTTTTGAACAAAAAAATAAGGCTTTCGAATAACTCGAAAGCCTTATTTTACAGGCACTTATGTAGCAACAACTATCCTTCTACTTGTGCGTATTCTTCTACAGGAATACACGCACAAATCAAGTTACGATCACCATAAGCCGAATCGATACGGCTGACACTTGGCCAAAATTTATTGAAACGCAAGTGTGGCAATGGAAATACTGCTTTTTCTCGGCTATACGGGCGATCCCAGTTTTCAGTCAACGCGGTGCGAACCGTATGTGGTGCATTTTTCAGTACGTTATTTGCTTTGTCAGCCACCCCTTCTTCCACTTCACGAATTTCGGCACGGATGCTCAACAATGCGTCGCAGAAACGATCCAATTCCGCTTTTGATTCTGATTCGGTAGGCTCAATCATCAGCGTACCTGCCACTGGAAACGACAAGGTTGGTGAGTGGAAACCATAATCCATCAAACGTTTGGCAAGGTCTTCGGCTTCGATACCTACGGCTTTGAAAGGACGGCAATCCACAATCATTTCGTGAGCGCAACGTCCGTTGGTTCCCGTGTACAAAATTTCAAATTGCCCTTCAGCCGATAAGCGTTGCTTGATGTAGTTGGCGTTTGTGATGGCCATTTTGGTCGCATTCGTCAATCCTTCGCCTCCCATCATGGCGATGTAGGCGTGCGAGATGGTCAGAATGCTTGCCGAGCCATAAGGTGCTGCTGAGACGGCCCCAGCCCCTTCCTTGACCTCGGTGAGGTTAACGTGCCCTGGCAAATGCGGCACCAAATGTGCTGCTACACCGATAGGCCCCATACCTGGCCCACCACCACCGTGAGGGATACAGAATGTTTTGTGCAAATTGAGGTGGCAAACGTCCGCTCCAATTGTCGCAGGACTCGTAAGTCCTACTTGCGCGTTCATGTTTGCACCATCCATATACACTTGTCCACCGTGACTGTGGATAAGTGAACAAATATCAATAATACTTTCTTCAAACACCCCGTGGGTTGACGGATACGTCACCATCAAACACGAAAGTTCGTTGCTGTATTGTTCTGCTTTCGCTTTTAAGTCTTCTACGTCAATGTTTCCGCGCTCATCGCACTTCGTCACGACTACCTTCATCCCTGCCATTACCGCCGAAGCTGGGTTTGTACCATGCGCCGATGATGGAATCAGGGCCACGTTTCGGTGACTTTCGCCGCGCGCTTCGTGATAGGCACGGATCGTCAATAAACCAGCGTATTCACCTTGCGCTCCTGAGTTTGGTTGAAGAGACATAGCGGCAAAGCCCGTAATTTCGCACAACCAATCGTTCAAGTGCTTGAACAACAGCTGATACCCTTCCGTTTGGAAAGTAGGAGCAAATGGGTGCATTTTACCAAACTCTGGCCACGTCACTGGAATCATCTCGGCTGTAGCGTTGAGTTTCATCGTACAGCTTCCCAACGAAATCATGGAGTGCACCAACGACAAGTCTTTATTTTCCAACGACTTCAAATAGCGAAGCATATCGTGCTCCGTATGATAGTTACTGAATACGGGGTGCGTCAAGTATGCGGATTGACGCGCTAAGTTCGCAGGTAACGATACTTCTACTTCATCAGGAATGCTCATTTCGATACCTTCGCCCGATGCAGTTGCAAACAAATCCAACAATTCAATCAAGTTGGCAAATGTTTTCGCTTCATCAAACGATACCCCTACCGAGCCATTGGCGTTGAAGCGCAAGTTGATACCGCGCTTACGAGACTCTTCTTCAAGCTGCTCTGCATTACGCACATTGACCGTCACCGTATCGAAGTAATTTTGAGTAGCCACTTCATAACCCATTTCCGAAATGGCATCGGCAAATGCTTTCGTTAAGCCTTGGATTTTTGAAGCAATGCTTTTCAAACCTTCTGGGCCGTGATAAACTGCATAAGCAGCAGCCATCACCGAAAGTAGTACTTGGGCAGTACAGATATTTGAGGTAGCTTTTTCGCGGCGAATGTGCTGCTCACGCGTTTGGAGCGCCATACGCAACGCACGATTTCCTTCCGTATCTACCGATACTCCAATGATACGGCCAGGAATCTGACGTTTATAAGCATCTTTGGTGGCAAAAAACGCCGCGTGCGGCCCGCCGTATCCCATCGGAACGCCGAAACGTTGGGCCGAACCAACGACCACGTCTGCCCCCATTTCGCCTGGGGCTTTCAACAACGTAAGGCTCAATAAATCGGCAGCGACTGCCACAAAAACGTTCAGTTCATGGGCCGCAGCAATAAAATCAGTATAATCAATGACCTCTCCGTCGGTGGCTGGGTATTGTACCAACACCCCAAAAATGGCAGGGTCAGTCAAATCCACCTTAGAATGGTCGCCTACTACCACATTGATTTCCAACGGAGTAGCACGCGTATAAATCAAATCTATGGTTTGTGGGTGGCAACGATCCGATACAAAAAACGTCTCCGCTTTCTTTTTGGCCCCCGTACGCAAGCTATGAAGCATTGTCATCGCTTCAGCTGCGGCCGTTGCCTCGTCCAAAAGCGACGCGTTGGCAATCTCCATTCCCGTCAAATCAATCACCGCTGTTTGGAAATTCAACAACATCTCCAATCGCCCCTGCGCAATCTCAGCTTGATACGGCGTGTAGGCCGTGTACCATGCTGGATTTTCCAAGATGTTACGCAAGATGACATTCGGGACAATCGTATCGTAGTAACCTGTACCAATGTAAGACTGGTAAATGCGGTTGAGGCGTGCTACTTTTTTCAAGTCGTTGAGGTACTCAAACTCCGACTTAGGAGCGGGCAACTCTAGCGGTCTTGCTAAGCGAATAGCGGCAGGAACGGTTTGCTCAATCAACTCATCGACGGTACTTACTCCGATGGTTTGTAGCATTTCTTGTAACTCTTCGGGACGTTGGCCGTGGTGACGGCGCTCAAAGGATTCTTGTTGGTGAAGACTGATTTTCATCCGATTTATCAGAGCGGTCTATTGTGTGTAAGATTTCGCAAAATTAGTCAAAAAAAAGGGTCTTTGTTGCGCCCTTTTCTTGGAAAAACAAAAACCAAGGGGTAAAGTTTCGCTTTTTAGGCTTATTACGTAAAACGTAAATTCGATTTCGCAACTTCTTGTTCCCCCACCCTAATGAAGAATATTTTTTATCTACTGGCTATCATTGTGTTTTTGTACTGCCCAACAGTCTATTCACAAAATGCTACTTTGCAAATCGACCTCAACAAAGAAATTGGACCTATGCAACCTGCGTGGGCTTGGTTTGGGTACGATGAGCCCAATTATACGTACATGAAAGACGGCAAAAAGCTGCTGTCTGAGATTTCAGCCCTTAGTCCTGTGCCTGTATATGTACGCGCTCACAACCTACTCACAACAGGCGACGGTACTCCCGCGCTCAAATGGGGTTCTACCAACGCTTACACCGAAGATGCCCAAGGAAATCCTGTCTATGACTGGACGATTGTGGACAAAATCTTTGACACCTACGTCGAACGGGGGATGAAACCAATGGCTCAAATTGGATTTATGCCCGAGGCACTTTCAACCAAACCTCAGCCCTATCGCCACCAATGGGCGCCTGGTCAGCACTATACTTCGATTTATACGGGTTGGACTCACCCTCCTAAAGATTACTCCAAATGGGCCGAATTGGTCTATCAGTGGGTCAAACATTCGGTGGAAAGGTACGGTAAAAAAGAAGTAGAAAGCTGGTATTGGGAACTATGGAACGAGCCCGATAGCCCTTATTGGGGCGGCACGGTGCAGGAATATTGCAAATTGTACGATTACTCAGTCGATGCCGTTAGGCGCGCATTGCCAACGGCCAAAATCGGCGGCCCTCACGTCACAGGCCCTTCTGGTCGTCGCGGTGGTGATTTTCTGAAAAAATTCTTAAAACACTGTGTTTCTGATACCAATTACGTAACAGGTAAAGTTGGCACTCCCCTTGATTTTGTTGCTTTTCACGCCAAGGGTGCCCCTAAACTCGTCAATGGCCACGTTCAAATGAACATGGGTACGCAGCTACGTGATATTTCAACGGGTTTTCAAATAGTAGCTTCGTTTGCCGAATTAAAACACTTACCCATCGTCATCGGAGAGTCTGACCCCGAAGGCTGCGCAGCCTGTGGCATGAAAACCGACCCGCAAAATGCTTACCGCAACGGCACGATGTATTCAAGCTACACAGCCGCGTCGTTTGCCCGAAAATACGCCTTGGCCGACCTCCATCAGGTCAATTTCAAAGGGGCAGTATCGTGGTCATTTGAATTTGAAGATCAACCGTGGTTTTATGGATTTCGTGATTTAGCCACCAACGGCGTGGATAAACCCGTGCTGAACGTGTTTCGGATGTTTGGTAAAATGGGCGGTAAACGTGTCGAAGTCAGTGGAAATATGATGTATCCGACCCTCACGGTGCGAGACTCAAGTGTACGAAGAACTACTCCTGACATCGGTGGCTTGGCAGCCAAAGACCACCGTAAAGCCACCGTACTTTTCTGGAATTACCACGATGATGACGTTCCTTCCGCTGCTTCTTCGGTGCAGTTAACGTTTGACCATCTTCCAGCCAAAAAGGTAAAAATCACCCAATACCGCATCGACAGTCAACACAGTAATAGCTATGAAGTATGGAAAAAAATGGGCTCTCCTACCAACCCTACTTCCGAACAAATAAAAGAGCTTGAGAAAGCGGGGCAGTTAGCGCAGCTAGGCGCACCTCAAACCCAAACCGTTCAAAATAATCAACTCGTAGTCACTACTTCCTTAGAGCGTCAAGGAGTAGGATTGGTAACGTTAGAGTGGTAATGATTAGAGCTATTTTTATGCAGGCTGTACAGTTTTCCACTCTTCCCAAAAATGGCGAATCTTTGAGCGATTTACGGTTTGTTCTGCGTGCCAAAGTTCATAGTTTTTTTGCAAATTCACCCAAAACTGTGGTGTATTGCCAAACGCTTCGGCCAACTTTACTGCCATCTCGGGGCTAATACCCGCTCGTCCATTGACAATAGCTGATAAATTGGCGCGAGCAACCCCTAACCCTTCGGCTACTTCCGTGATGGTTAAATTATGCTCGTTAATATAATCCTCACGTAAAATTTCGCCTGGATGCACTGGTGGTAAATTACGTTTTAACATGGTTGTCTCTTTTTAGTGATAATCTAAAAAATCTATGTCGTGTATATCCCCCCCTTCAAATCGAAAAACAATCCGATAGTTAGGGGTAACTTTGATAGACCAAAAATCTACCAAATCGCCTGTGAGCTTATGGATACCAGAACCCATTGCTTGAATGTCATCAACCGATGAAACCGCGTCTAACTGATCTAAAATACGGTTAATCTTGCGCAAGTATTGGGGTGGTAGCTTCGCACTGTTGCCCTCAGTATAATATTGAAACAAGCCTTTGTGGCGAATAGACTGTATCATACTTGTTTTGTAATGTGTAATATTACGCATTACAAACGTATTTTCAAAAACAACAAATCAATACCCTACTTATTCTTCTCAAAATTCCGCAGAAACTCCTCGCGGTCGGTGATTTTAAAATCAGCCTGCCATTCGTATTCTAGTCCTCGGTGGAGGCCGTGTTGAGCCCCAAAATAGTACATATTTTTCATGGCGGCGATGGTCTGAGCTGAGTTGCCTTTTATTTTTTCAATCACTTGATTAACGGTGCTGTCCAACTCCGTCAAGGGTACCGATTTATTCACTAAGCCTATCCGCTCAGCCTCTTTACCCGATACAGGTTGAGCCGTAAACGAGAGCTCCATCGCCTTCATTAAGCCTACTTTTTGTTGGAGGCGTTGGGTCATTCCCCATTTGGGCGCAATTCCCCACTTTGTATGTGTGTCACCGATTTGGGCCTCGTCGGCCGCATACACTAAATCAAAGGCAAGCATCAGTTCAGTAGCGCCCGTGTAACAGTGGCCATTGACTTGGGCAATGGTGACTTGAGGCATGGCTTGCAGCGTCAGAATAAAAGCCGCGCCCATTTCCATTACTTCAAAGTTAGAAAAGTGCCCTCCTTCAATGCTTTCATTCAGCGCTTTTAGGTCAACTCCTGCCGACCAAGCTCGCCCTTCTCCTGTAACAATAAAAACTTTAATCGCCTCATCCAATGACACTTTTCTCGCCACATCTGCTAATTCGGCGATGAGATTCGGACTCAGTGCATTCAACACTGACGGGCGGTTGAGGGTTACTTTGGCTACGCCTGCTTCTTGCGAAAAGAGAATATCTTGGTAGGTTGTCATATTTTTCTTGATTAATCTTTCTTAAATATCTGTATTTCTAACCGTAAAACGCTCATTTGCTGGCACATTTTTAGCTAGATTATTTACGGGGTAAAACAATTTTGGCGCTTAAAATCGTTTCTAAACTTGAAGAATCAGCCCTCCGAGACATTTTAATCGTAACTTTGCGGCCTCATTTACTCCAAATCTATAAGTTTTGGCAAACCTTATAGGTTTTAAAAAAAGCATCGAACTGAAAACAAACTTCTTTAATGTATAAAGGAAAAAAAGTAATTATCGTTATGCCCGCATACAAAGCGTCGCAAACGTTAGAAAAAACCTACCGAGAAATCCCGTTTGATTTGGTAGATGATATTATTTTAGTCGATGATGCTAGTCCAGACAACACCGTTGAAGTAGCCGAACGGCTGGGAATCAAACACGTCATTCGCCACGATAAAAACAAAGGCTACGGTGGCAATCAAAAAACGTGCTACACCAAAGCCCTTGAGCTAGGCGGTGACATTGTCATCATGCTTCACCCTGATTATCAATACACTCCGCTGTTATTAACGGCTATGATTTCAATTATTGGAAATGGGCTGTATCAAGTCGTGTTTGGATCGCGTATCTTAGGGAAAGGCGCCCTCAAAGGCGGAATGCCTCTATATAAGTACATCGCCAACCGCATTTTGACGTTGACTCAAAACATTTTGATGAACCAAAAACTCTCCGAATACCACACAGGCTACCGTGCGTTTTCGGGGGAAGTTTTGCGGAGCGTTCCTTTTCAAAAATGCAATGATGACTTTGTTTTTGATAACGAAATGATTGCCCAAATTTTCTGGAAAGGCTACGAAATTGGCGAAGTAACTTGTCCTACCAAATACTTTGAAGAGGCGTCGTCTATCAATTTCCAACGAAGCATGAAATACGGCTTTGGCGTTTTAGGAGTATCAAGCCGCTATTTTTTGGCAAAAATTGGACTTTGGAAATGGGATTTGCTGGACTAAGTTTAGAATGACGAATAAGTAGTGCAACAAGCGCGGTTGTGAGCAACCGCTGACACACTGAGTGCCTCTGGTTGCTCACAACCATATAAAAACAAAAAAGGGCAGCTTGTAGCTGTCCTTTTTGTTCACTGTCGACTGTAAAATATAGACTACCAATTGTTTTAAGCGTCTTTCCAACCAATCGCGCATCCTACGGCTTTGGTATGGGTCACTACGACGGGTTTACCCGCCAAAATGTTGTTGACTGCATCTTCCACGTAGCGTTTTGTAACGCCAGCGGGGTCTTGGTAATTATCATCTATGGTGCCAATGTATTGTACCGTGAATTTAGCATTTTCATTTCGTAAAACAAAAACATGTGGCGTACGAGTAGCTCCAAATGCTTTGGCCACGGCCTGCGTTGCATCTTGTAAATAAGGGAAAGTATAGCCTTTTTCCGTCGCTCGCTTCTTCATATTCTCCATCGACTCGTCTTCGTAATCCGAGGCGTCATTAGAATTAATTGCCACGACGGAAAAATTGAGTGCGGCATATTTTTTATCCAGCGCAATGATGCGCTCTTCGTAGGCTTTGGCAAAGGGGCAATGGTTGCAGGTAAACACCACAATTACGCCTTTTTTGTCTTTGTAATCCGACAAACTTACGGTTCCTCCTTTGGCATTTTGCAGCTTAAACTCGGCTACAGTTCCCCCAATCGGATACCCTACGGATGAAGCCTGTGCGCGTTGCTGATGGAACAACAACGTCGTGGCTATACCTACTGTCAACGCTGCGAATAGTGTCGCCCAAAATTTATTTTTCATGGTCGTTGGTATGTTTGCCATTCTGACGAAATCTAGTTAAAAAGTCACAGAAAATCAGAGAGTTCCTTTTCCAAACGGAGGGCGTCAAGTTTTTGTTCAATAAACACTTTTTTTCCCTTTGCATTGTTGAAAATCAGGGTGGCAGGAATGGCACCTGACCATTCTTTACTCACCTTTTCAATCCAGCTATTGGCGTCGGGTTCATTGAGCAACCATACCTGCGATGTTAGCTTTCGTTCGGCGACAAACGGAATCACTCTCGTTGTTAATTCTCTAGCAAAATCCATGCTAATTAACACTACTTTAAGCTTCTGTTTCAGGTATTTCTGTTGAGTTTGCTCAAAATACGGCAATTCCGTCACGCAAGGTTTACACCACGTTGCCCAAAAATTCAGTACGTAGGTAGTATCGCTTTTTTGGGTAAAAAGACTATCCACCGCTGCCCATTTTACTAAAGGCACTTGCTGGGCTCTTCCTACCATTTGCACGCCTACTAACAATATACCTACAATCCAGCCTTGCACCTTCATATACCTACTTGATTTGTAGTTCCATTAAGCTTCTATCAAATGTCTCGGTCGGGTTTTGAGAAACCCTCTTCACGATACTCAATACGTCGGGTTGTGAGCAACCCTCCACACGACAATCTCGGTCGGGTTTTGAGCAACCCGATTCGCGACAATGATGCCCAAGTAAATACGTGATTTTTACTCACATTTACAAATGCCTTTTTTAGTGGGCTTCCAACCAGTTGAGTCCCTTTCCAATCCCCGTTTCCATTTTTACGGGCAATGGAATCGCATTGACCATCAACTCATTTACGTGGTAGCTCAGTTTTTCGATTTCATCGCGGTGCGCATCAAAGACCAATTCGTCGTGCACCTGCAACAACATGCGCGATTGTAACTTTTCACGTTTCAGAAAATCGTGAATATTAATCATCGCTACTTTAATCATGTCTGCTGCTGAGCCTTGAATCGGTGCGTTAATCGCGTTTCGTTCAGCAAAACCGCGCGTTGTTTGATTTTGTGAATCGATATCGGCCAAATAACGCCGACGGCCCAAAATTGTTTCAACGTATTTTTGTTCGCGGGCTTTGTTAATCACCATGTCCATATAAATCTTTACGGCAGGAAATTCTTGGAAGTAGGCTTTAATAATCTCGCTTGCTTCGCCTCGGGCAATCCCCAAGCGTTGTGCCAAACCAAAAGCCGAAATACCGTAAATAATACCAAAATTGACCATTTTGGCCTTCCGTCGCATATCCGACGTTACTTCTTCTAAACTTACTTTAAATACTTTACTAGCCGTACTTGCGTGGATATCAATGCCGTTGTTGAAGGCTTCTAGCATGGTGGTATCTTGACTAAAAGCCGCCATGATGCGAAGTTCGATTTGTGAGTAGTCCGCCGACAAAATCACATAATCTTCATTTCTAGGAATAAAGGCTTTCCGAATTTCACGTCCACGCGGTGTACGAATCGGGATGTTTTGCAGATTGGGATTGGTACTACTCAAACGCCCCGTTGCAGCGACTGCCTGATTGAACGAAGTATGAATTCGTCCCGTCGAAGGATTGATAAGCTGCGGCAGCGCATCCACGTAGGTCGATTTTAGTTTTTGTAACTCACGGTAATCTAAAATCTTACGCGCAATTTCGTGCTCCGATTCCAGATCCGACAAAATATCTTCTCCCGTAGCGTATTGTCCCGTTGCTGTTTTCTTGGGGTTTTTGACCAACTTCATTTTTTCAAACAAAATCACCCCCAGTTGCTTCGGCGAGCCAATATTAAACTCCTCTCCTGCCAATCCAAAAATCTCTTGCTCAACTTGCTTCATGTCGATTTCCAATACGCCCGACATTTCGGATAAAACGTTGGTATCTACTCTTATCCCTTCGCGTTCCATCGCTGCCAAAACGGGCACCAACGGCACTTCTACGCCTTTGAATAGCTTTTCGGCTTGGTTCTCGACCAAAAGCGGCTGTAGTTTGTGCTTGAGTTGGAGGGTAATATCGGCGTCTTCGGCGGCATATTCCACCAACTTTTCGATGGCTACATCCCGCATAGTCAACTGTTTAGGGCCTTTTTTACCAATAAGCGCCTCAATCGCCACGGGTTCGTAGTTGAGATAGGCATTGGCCAAAGCATCCATGTTATGGCGCTTGTCGGGTTCAATGAGATAATGCGCCAACATGGTATCGTACAACGGACCACGAACTTCTACTCCATAATTTTGCAGAATCAACATATCGTATTTGAGGTTCTGCGCTATCTTTTCAATCTTCTCATTTTCAAGAATTTCTCGAAAATCTTCCACAATAACTTGCGCTTCGGCACGGTCGGCTGGTACAGGTACATAAAACGCCTCTCCTTCACGGTAAGCAAACGCCAACCCTACCAATTCGGCATCAACGGCGTCCACAGAGGTGGTTTCAGTATCAAAACAGAAAGATTCTTGCAAACTCAAATAATACGCCAACGATTGACGAAGCTCGGGGGTATTCACCAAATGATAGCGGTGGGCCGTGGTAGCCACTGTACGGCGCTCACTGCTCGTTTCTGGTGTAGTGGTGGGTATGCCAGCCGAAGCAGACTCAGTTGGCTTACTCACAGAAGGCGCTGCTGTTGGCGCTTCACCAAACAGGTTCAATTGACCTGTTTTATTAGCAGCGGGAATGGCCACGGGGGCTTCTGTTTCGCCCAGAAGGCGTTTTTTGAGGGTTTTAAACTCCAACTCATCCAACAACGACGAAAGTAGCTCACGGTTAGGCTCGCACATGCGCAAATCTTCCTCTTCAAAAGCAATCGGCACGTTAATATCAATCGTCGCCAATTGTTTTGACAACACCGCTAAGTCTTTGCCTTCAATGACTTTTTCTTTGAGTTTACCTGCGAGCTTATCAGTATTAACGATCAGGTTTTCGACCGACCCAAACTCTGCGACGAGTTTCTGCGCCGTTTTTTCCCCAACCCCAGGAATTCCAGGAATGTTATCGGAAGCATCTCCTTGCAGCCCCAACATATCCACCACTTGACTAATGTCGCTGATTCCCCACCGCTCGCACACCTCCTTAGGCCCCATAATCTCCACTCCTTTTCCCGAAATAGCAGGTTTGTAAAGATAGATGTGCTCTTCCACCAACTGCCCATAGTCTTTGTCGGGGGTCATCATAAAAACCTCAAACCCTTCGCGAGCGGCTTTTTTGGCAAGTGTCCCAACTACGTCGTCGGCTTCGTAGCCTTCCATTTCCAAGATAGGAATACACATTGCCTTGAGTAGCTGTTTTACGTACGGAACCGCCGTTGTAATGTCTTCGGGTTGTTCTTGACGCTGTGCTTTGTAGGCTTCAAATTGCACATGTCGAAAAGTAGGCTTTGGTGTATCAAAAGCCACCCCAAGGTGGGTCGGTTTTTCATCTTTTAATACTTCTAATAAGGTATTGGCAAAACCAAAAATAGCACTGGTATTTAACCCTTTAGAAGAAATTCGAGGATTTTTAACAAACGCAAAGTGAGCACGGTAAATCAGGGCAAAAGCGTCTAAGAGAAATAATTTTTTTTCGGGTTTCATGGGGTGTTTGAATGTATATTAGCTACAAATAACGCAAAGTTTGGAGAGATTTTTGAAGTTTGTAAACTACCTTTTGCCTTTGTTCGTTACTTTAGGTGTTTTTTAAGATAAAATAAGCAAATGGAAAATCCCATACAAAACGACCGTTGGACAGTTCGTTTACCCATTTTATTGAGTGTTACCCTTGCCGCAGGCATGTTATTAGGTGCTACTTTTTTTGGTGGCAGCAAGGGAATTGCCGATGTAGCCAGAGGACACACCAAGTTTAAGGAGGTGCTACAACTCATTGATAACAACTACGTTGACACCGTCAACACCGACGAGTTGGTGGATTATTCCATCACCAAAATGCTCGAAAAACTCGACCCTCACACTTACTATTTTAACCCCAAAGATGCCGTAGCTGCCCGCTCACAACTCGAAAGTGGTTTTGATGGCATCGGTATTGAGTTCAACCTTTACAAAGATACCGTTTACGTCGTAACGCCACTGGTAGGTGGCCCTTCGGAAGCCGCTGGTATTCAGAGCGGCGACAAAATTCTCAAGGTCAATAACGATATTTTTACGGGCAAAAAAGTGGATAACGCCTTTATTTTTTCCAAACTCCGTGGGCCACGCGGTAGCGAGGTTAAAATCGAAATTTTGCGCCGTGGTGTACCAAAACCACTATCGTTCTTACTTCGCCGCGACCGCATTCCAACCTTCTCAGTCGATGCCGCTTACATGATGGACAAAGAAATCGGCTATGTCAAAGTTACGCGTTTCTCGGAGTCAACCTACGATGAGTTCAAAAACGCCGTGAGTTCGCTCAAAACCCAAGGCATGAAAAAACTCATGCTCGACCTCCGTGGCAACCCTGGCGGATACATGGACCGCGCAACCAACATGGTGGACGAGTTGTTGGCGGGTGATAAATTGATTGTTTATACCGACGGCAAAGACGACCGCTACGACCGCCAAACCCGCGCCAAAAACGCAGGGATGTTTGAAAATGGCAGCGTGGTGGTGCTCATCGACGAAAGCAGTGCTTCGGCTTCTGAAATTGTGGCAGGGGCACTCCAAGACCACGACCGCGCGCTTATCGTCGGACGCCGTTCGTTTGGAAAAGGCTTAGTGCAAATGCCCGTCAACCTTTCAGACGGCTCCGAACTGCGTCTAACCATTTCGCGTTACTACACGCCAAGCGGTCGTAGTATTCAAAAACCGTACAAGATGGGTGATTTGGAAGGTTATGAAAAAGACATCAAAAATCGTTTCGAACACGGCGAGTTATTTGTTTCTGACAGCATCAAAAATAACCCTAAACTTCAGTATCGCACCGACGCTGGACGCGTTGTGTACGGTGGAGGGGGCATTACGCCCGACGTATTTGTACCACGCGATACCAGCATGATGTCGCCGTATTTGTACGAGTTGTTCGCCAAAAATACGGTACGGGATTATGCCCTCAACTACGTCAATCAAAATCGCAAACAGTTTGAAAAACAAACCTTTGCAGAGTTTTTGAAAAGCTATAATGTCACCGATGCCGATTTGAACGGCGTGGTTAAAAACGCTACCGCCGACAACATCAAGTTCAACGAAAAAGAGTTCAGCCGTTCTAAGCCTTACATTCGTACCTACCTCAAGGCACTTATTGCCCGTTATGCTTACCAAAAACGTGATAAAGGTGGCCTCAACAATGAGTTTTACCAAGTCATGTCAAACACCGACGAAGGTATCCGTAAGGCATCAACCCTTTTTGACGAAGCCGAAAAATTGGCCAAAGGGAACGTAAGCTTAAAAGACGCCAAAAAATAATGACGCCCAAATCAGTCGCAAGCTCACAGGTAACCATTACGGAGTTAATGATTCCTTCGTACGCCAATTTTGGAGGTAAAATTCACGGGGGAATCTTGCTTTCGCTCATGGACAAAGTCGCCTATGCCTGTGCGTCCAAACACGCAGGCACGTACGTGGTGACGGTGTCAGTTGATGGCGTTAATTTTCTTCAACCTATTGAAGTGGGAGAACTCGTTTCGTTGCACGCTTCGGTCAATTACGTGGGGCGAAGCTCGATGGTGATTGGCATTCGGGTCATTGCCGAAAACGTCCGCTCAGGTACCCAAAAACACACCAATACCTCGTATTTTACGATGGTTGCCAAAGACGACAATGGCAAACCTACCGAAGTTCCTCCGCTGTTGCTAGACTCCAAAGAAGACATTCGACGGTTTTTGGAAGCCATCAAACGACGTGAGCTAAAAAACCTCTATGCCGACGAGTTCGACAACGAGAAAACGCGCTTGAGCGTGGAAGAAAACCTCCATTTGCTAGAAAAAGAACGTTGTGTAATCGCCCAAAGGTAAGCCGACATTGTGTATCTTTGCGCACTTAAAAATCAGAAAAAACTATGTTTGGAGATATGATGGGAATGCTTGGAAAGGTAAAGGAATTCCAAGCCAAAATGAAAGAGGCTCAAGAAAGCCTTGGCCAATTGAGCGAGTCGGCCGAAGCAGGTGCGGGCATGGTGAAAGTCACCATAAACGGCCGCAAACAAGTCACTAGCTTGACCATTGACCCCGATTTGATGAAACCCGAAGACGCCGAAGTAGTACAAGATTTAATCATTGCGGCGGTGAATCGGGCGATGGAAAATATCGAAGAAAAAATTAAAGCGCGAATTCAGGAATCAACGGAAGGCGTTTTGCCCAACATTCCAGGGTTGGACTTGAGCAAATTCATGAAATAATACGCAATGGATAAAATCGCCATTGTCATTTTGAATTACAACGGGAGAAACTTTCTTGAAAAGTTTCTCCCGTCTGTTATTGCACATTCGGAATCTTACCCGATTTACGTAGCTGATAGTGCTTCCAAAGACGATTCAGTCGCTTGGACGCGGGCGCACTATCCCAGCGTTCGGTTGATAGAACTTCCGCAAAACCGAGGCTATGCGGGTGGCTATAATGCCGCTTTGGGCCAAATTGAGGCTGAATATTACGTTTTACTCAATTCTGACGTCGAAGTCACTGCCAACTGGCTCGCTCCGATGGTACAGTTTTTGGACATTCATCCCAACGTTGGCGCTTGCCAGCCCAAGCTACTGGCTTACCACGATAAAACGCAGTTTGAATACGCAGGAGCTGCGGGTGGGTTTATGGATTGGCTAGGTTTTCCTTACTGCCGTGGGCGGATGTTTGACCATTGCGAAACCGATAAAGGCCAGTACGATACCCCAATGCCCATTTTTTGGGCGTCGGGGGCATGTTTGTTTATTCGAGGGCATTTATTCCACAAACTTGGCGGCTTCGACGAGGACTTTTTTGCCCACATGGAAGAAATCGACCTCTGCTGGCGTTTGCACACGGGCGGTCACGAGATTTATTGCCTTCCTCAATCGACGGTCTATCACGTCGGTGGAGGTACGTTACCGCCTTCTAACCCCTTCAAAACCTACCTCAACTACCGCAACAGCCTTGCGATGCTCTACAAAAACTTACCGTCCAATAACCGTTTTGGCATTATTTTTTGGAGATTAGTTGTGGATGGAATTTCGGCGGTTCGGTTTATACCAAAAGGTGAGTGGGCTAACATTTGGGCTATCATTCGGGCTCATTTTGCGTTTTATGGGTGGATTGGACGGAATTTATCGCAGAAGCGAGAAAAAATTATTCGAGAAATCGGACAACCAAAAGAGGCTCATTCCCTGCCTATTGCGCCCAAGAGTGTGATTTGGGGCTATTTTGTCAAAGGTCAGAAAACGTTCGACTCATTTTCAAGACCTTAATCAAAAAAATTACTTGTTTTATATTCTGCCAAAAAGCCGATAAAATCCTTTAATTTTGCGGCTTATAAAACTTTAGTCACTCTGCGAAAGCAAACAATATGGCATTATTTGATTTTTTAACGAGCGAGATTGCAATTGACTTAGGAACGGCCAATACCCTGATTATCCATAAGGATAAAATTGTGGTGGATGAGCCTTCCATCATTGCTTTGGACAAGAACAACGGGAAGGTGCTGGCGATTGGTCACAAAGCGATGCAGATGCACGAAAAAACCAACGAAAATATAAAAACCATCCGCCCGTTAAAAGACGGTGTAATTGCCGACTTTACCGCCGCGGAATTGATGATTAGAGGAATGATTAAGATGATTGCACCAAACAATCGCTTTTTTACGCCTTCGCATCGAATGGTTATTTGTATTCCTTCGGGTATCACCGAAGTAGAAAAACGGGCCGTAAAAGACTCAGCCGAGCACGCAGGTGCCAAAGAAGTCTATATGGTTCACGAACCGATTGCAGCTTCTATTGGAATTGGTATCGACATCACTCAACCTAACGGTACCATGATTGTCGATATTGGTGGAGGAACGACCGAAATCGCCGTGATTGCCCTTTCGGGTATCGTGTGCGAGCAGTCGATTCGTATTGCGGGCGACGTTTTCACCAAAGATATTGTGGATTACATGCGCCGCGAGCACAACCTTCTCATCGGAGAACGTTCGGCTGAGCAAATCAAAATTGAAGTTGGTTCGGCTTTGCCAGAATTGGACAGCCCTCCAGCTGACTTCGAGATTCGTGGACGTGACCTTATGACGGGTATTCCAAAAGAAATCAAAGTAACCTACAGCGAAATTGCTTACGCCCTCGACAAGTCGATTTCTAAAATCGAAGAAGCGGTGATGAAAGCCCTCGAAATTTCGCCCCCAGAACTTTCTGCCGATATTTATACCAACGGTATTCACCTCACGGGTGGTGGAGCGTTGTTACACGGTTTGGACAAGCGCCTTGCAGCCAAAACCAAACTTCCTATTCACGTTGCCGACGATCCACTCAAGGCAGTTGTAAAAGGAACAGGCGAAATCCTGAAAAATTTAGAATTGTATAAATCGGTATTGATTCAGTAATTATTCGGATAGTGTATAGTCCATAGTCAATGGTCGATAGTCCACAGTATGCTTACTATTGACTGTGGGCTATCGACTATGGACTGCTGACCATCGACTGTCAACCAACAAATGCTCCAACTATTTGAGTTTATTGGGCGTAACCGCAATTTTATCCTCTTTGTTTTGTTAGAGGTGTTCAGTTTTTGGTTGCTTGTCAATAACAACAACTACTGGAGTGTTGAGTATTTTAATACAGCTAATACCCTGAGTGCCAAGAGCCTTGAATTGTCTAACGCAGCGCGCGAATACACCAATTTACGGGATGTAAACGCGGCCTTGGCCGAAGAGAACCGCCGTCTCAACGAGCTGATTACCAAACTCCAACAACAAAAACCCGCCAATGCCCCAGTAGGTTACCAAGCAGATTCTGCCTTTGCCAATCGGTATAAATTTGTGACGATTGCCAAGGTCATTGAAAACAGTACGCACCGAGCTGACAATTACTTGACCATCGACAAAGGCTATGCCGACGGCATCAAAGAAGGCATGGGCGTTGTATCGGCGACGGGCGTAGTGGGTAAGGTCAAAATTTGTAACAAAAAATTCTCAGTCATCACCTCCATTCTGCACTCGCAGTTTATGGTTTCTACCAAGCTACTCCGCAGTGGTGACCAAGGAACGGCCAAGTGGGAAAATAATACCACGCCTTCCCTCATTCAGCTGAAGGACATTTCTCGTTATACCACCATCATGAAGGGCGATACAGCAGTAACTTCTGACCAAAACGTCGTTTTTCCACCTGGAATCGCCGTTGGTATTGTAAAATCGTTTCGTGTAGCGCCTGACCAAGCATTTTTTGACATCGACCTCAAACTTTCTACCGACTTTTCGAAGATTTCGTACGTGTATTTGGTAGAAAACAAATTATTGGAACAACAACAGTCGCTTCAAGAAAGCCTCACTCCAAAACGCAAATGAACCCAACCGAAATCATACGCACTGTCGTCAGATGGCTCGTGTACGTGTTGCTCCACATTTTTGTCGCACGTCACTTGGTGTTGTTCGACTATGCGTTCTGTTTTATTTACGTAGGCGCTATTTTATTCTTACCGATTGAAATCAACCTCACGGCGTTATTGTTCATTGGTTTTTTTACGGGTGTTATTATCGATACCTTCGACAACACCCTGGGGCTTCATACCTCAGCCTCCGTGCTAATTGCCTACCTTCGTCCTATTATTATTAAATATCAGCTTGGGCAAAAGCTTACAGAAGGCCGTCTTCAGCTATCCATTAAAGAGTTGGGCTTCCCCACTTTTTTGTCCTACATCCTGATGCTGATTTCCATTCACCACATGGTGTTGTTTTTGGTTGAAGCAGGTAGCCTCCGTTTATTCCCTTATACCTTCTTAAAAATCGTGTGCAGCCTTGTGTTTACAACAATCACGATTATTCTAACGCGCCTTTTTTCTCGTTAACCTTCGCTTATTTTTCACTGACATTTTGTCCCACTTTTCATTTTCCAAAACCATTGGAATAGTTTTTGACGTATATTAGTACGAACTAATCTGGGAACATTTATCAACAATTAATCACAAAAAAATAACCTTTCATGGGTTGTTTTTGTTGATTGAAGAAAGATGATTTGCGGAGAAGGGTGATGGTTTGTTAAAATTCGTAAATTTACGGCAGCCATGTCAGTCATTATGTCAGAAGAAATCGAAGAAATACCTTTAGCCGCCTCCGAAACGTCGTACAGCGATACAGAGCGCAACGACATCTTCAACCGCGAGTTTATGCCCCACATAAACTCCATGTACAACTTTGCCTTTAGGCTAACCATGGACGAGGACGATGCAAACGACCTTGTCCAAGATACCTATTTAAAAGCTTTCCGTTTTATTTCTTCCTTCGAGCGGGGAACTAATGCCAAAGCGTGGTTGTTCAGAATCCTGAAAAACAGTTTTATCAACGACTACCGTAAGCGTAGTAAGGAACCTTCTAAAGTCGATTACCAAGAAGTAGAGACTACCTACAACTCGGAAGAAGCCGCAGAAGTTGACCATACGACCGACTTGCGCGTCGAGACTGTCCAAGACATGATTGGCGACGAAGTGGCTACGGCCCTCAATTCGTTGCCCGTCGATTTTCGTACGGTGATTATCCTTTGTGACATCGAAGGGTTTACCTACGAAGAGATGGCTAAGATTCTGGATATTCCTATTGGTACAGTTCGTTCTCGTCTGCACCGTGCTCGGAATCTCCTCAAAGACAAACTCAGGACGTATGCCGCTTCTATGGGCTACGATACTGACGAAGATTAGCAATCATAATCACCCTTTTCTTGCGGGCTAACGCGTAGAAAAATCACCAAAAGCAGACACCCAAAATGTTTGCTCATAAACATTTGTGTTGTTGGTGAACGATTTGCTTGGTTAAATTGGTTTAGTTTGAATAACAGGGAGATTAGAAAATAAAAAGTCGTTTACACTGCCCAACAGGAAGCTCAGAAGTATTCGTGAACTTTTTCTTTGAAGAATTCCTTTTTATAATAAATAATAAAAAAACAGAAAGATTCAAAGAATTCATTGAACCTTTACAATAGTATTGGATATGCAATCGTCACCTTCTGCCACAGAGAACACGAAGTATCAGAAAGAGTACTGCGAGCACCACGCAGAGTGTCTGAAAAAGATTCAGGCGGTCTTAGATGGAGGAGCAACCGAGGACGAGAAGGATCACTTCCGACAGAACATGGACCACTGCTTGCATTGCATCAAAATGTATCACCTCGAAAAGTGCGTTAAAGAATCTCTTCAATCGAAAATTGATAAACGCCTTTGCCCCGACAATCTCGTCGCTACAATCAAAGCCAAACTCAATATATAATACGCTTTGGAAGGAAAACTCATCATCTTCTCCGCCCCGTCTGGTTCTGGTAAAACCACTATCGTTAGACACCTCCTTACTAAGTACAACAACTTAGGCTTTTCTATTTCGGCCTGCACCCGCGACCGCCGTGGCCGCAACGAAGTGGATGGTAAAGATTATTACTTTCTCACGCCCGACGATTTTAAGAAAAGAATTGACAACAACGAGTTTGTTGAATGGGAAGAAGTATATCCTGGAGGCTACTACGGTACGTTAAAATCAGAAATCGAACGCTTGTGGGCCAGTGGCAAACACGTCGTTTTTGACGTTGATGTAAAAGGCGGGCTCAAGCTAAAAGAGTATTTCCATGAACGGGCATTGGCCATCTTTGTAAAAGCTCCCAGCGAAGAAGCCATCAAAGAACGCCTCATGTCACGCGGGACAGAAACCGAAGACAGCTTGTCTAAACGACTCTTCAAGGTAAAATTTGAAATGTCATTCCAAGATAAATTTGACGTTATTCTAGTCAATGATGATTTAGAAGCTGCACTTGCCAAAGCCGAAGAATTGGTCGAAGACTTTACAAAATAGCAGTTGCAAAAGGTTTTACTACTCACTCCGCCTTTCACTCAGCTGAATACCCCCTACCCTGCTACGGCCTACATCAAGGGGTTTTTGAACACGCTGGGCGTTGTTTCTCACCAAGCCGATTTGGGGATTGAAGTCATTTTGAAGCTATTTTCGCCCCAAGGACTTACCCAACTCTTCGATTCCCTCGAAAAAGCCGAGCATGACATAGAGCTTACCGAAAACGCGTTTCGTGTCTATCACCTTCGCGACGAATACATCGCGACCATTGAACCCGTTATTTCGTTCTTACAAAATAAAAATCCCACCCTCGCCCACAGCATCTGCGACCGCGCCTATTTGCCTGAAGCTTCCCGCTTCAAAGACGTAGAAGACCTCGATTGGGCGTTTGGAACCATGGGTACGCAGGATAAAGCCCGCCATTTGGCGACTCTCTACTTGGAAGATTTGGGCGATTTTCTGCAAGAGGCCATCGACCCTCATTTTGGATTTAGCCGCTACGCCGAACGCTTAGGACGAACTGCCACGCATTTTGACGAACTCTTGGCCGAACTTCAAAAGCCTGATACGCTTATTACCGTTTTTCTCCACGAATTGTTGGAACAGAAAATGCGGGCATTCCAACCTACCATCGTTTGTTTGAGTGTTCCTTTTCCTGGCAATTTGTTTGGAGCGCTAAAATGCGGTCAGTACCTCAAAAAACACTACCCAACGGTCAAAATCGTGATGGGAGGTGGCTTTTGTAACACCGAACTACGCTCACTTTCTGACCCGCGCGTATTTGATTACCTCGATTTTGTATGCCTCGATGACGGTGAAGCTCCCTTGCGCACCCTGCTCGAATACCTAGAAGAAAAGCGCTCTTTGATTTCACTCAAACGTACTTTTGCTCGTACCAACAACCAAGTCGTTTATTACAACGGTGCGTCGGAGAAAGACGTAGCGCAACGAGACACTGGAACGCCCGATTATTCCGATTTATTTTTACTGGACTACCTATCGGTCATTGAAATCGTCAATCCAATGCACCGTCTTTGGAGCGATGGACGTTGGAATAAATTGACCCTTGCCCACGGTTGCTACTGGGGAAAATGTTCTTTCTGTGACATTTCGCTGGATTATATCAAAAACTATGAACCCCTCACGGCGGCGTTGATTTGCGACCGAATCGAAGAAATTATTGCCAAAACCCAGCAAAATGGCTTTCATTTTGTGGACGAAGCCGCTCCACCCGCTTTACTTCGTGACGTAGCCATTGAAATCATTCGCCGCAAGCTAACCGTCGTTTGGTGGACCAATATTCGTTTTGAAAAAAACTTTACCCACGATTTATCTTTATTACTCAAAGCCTCGGGCTGCATTGCCATGTCAGGTGGATTAGAAGTAGCCTCTGACCGCTTACTGGCGATGATGAAAAAAGGTGTGACCGTAGGACAAGTAGCTCGCGTAGCCGATGGATTTACCCAAGCTGGCATCATGGTTCACGCTTATTTGATGTACGGTTTCCCAACACAAACGGCCCAAGAAACCATCGATTCGCTCGAAATGGTGCGGCAATTATTTGAAAACGGCGTTCTCCAATCGGGTTTTTGGCACCGTTTTGCCATGACCTCGCACAGCCCCGTGGGTTTGGCGCCCGATGCTTTCGACGTGCAACGCATTGGGCCTAGCTTCGGAGGTTTTGCCGACAATGATCTGTACCACGACGACCCCAAAGGTGCCAACCACGATTTGTATAGCGAAGGGCTTCGTAAGTCTCTCTTTAACTACATGCACGGAGTAGGTTTTGATATTCCATTGTCAAAATGGTTTGCTACCAAAACCCCAAACACGACCATTCCATCGAATTACATCCAACGGCAAATGGCGCAAAACGAAGATAGCGTTCGTAAAAATGCTTTTGTGGTTTGGCTTGGGAAGCTCCCTAACGTGGAGTATTTTGAGGTAAAGCAAGGGAAAAAAGTTATCGAACTCGCGGAATTACATTTCTTCGACAAAAAACACGATTGGAGTATTCAAGTCCCCGCCCAACAGGCGCATTTTTTGGAGGAGTTGTTTCCTAAAATCGCGGTTCACCTTTTTGAACAACCGCTTGCTTACCAACAATTACAAACGGAGTTTGAAACAGCCCAATTGGGAAGTTTTTCGGCATTTTCTAAAACGCCGACTTGGAAGAAACTCCGTGAGAATGGATTGCTCATTTTATAAAAGAGAGGGGCGTCGGAGACGCGGGGCCGTGTTTCGCCCCGACGAGACGTCGGGACGAGCTCTTAGGGCGTTGGAGACGCGGGGCCGTATTTCGCCCCGATGGGACGTCGGGGCGAGCGCGAGCAGTTAGGCTAAATTTAGCCCTACAACGAGCCCCCACATGAGCAAGAAACTGATAATCAAAGAGACATTCACCAACACGCCCGCGATTCGAGAATCGTAATTGAGCTCATCCGCAAAGGGAAGAATCGTCATTCCAATTGGTAGAATTACACAGACAATCAGCACATTGCGAAACATGGAAGGCTCAGGAACAAACGTGTAAAGCAACACAACCGCCAATAGCCCACAGCCATACCGAATAGCCAGCACCTTTGCCACCGCCCATACTTGGCTCTTTTCGAGGGCAAAACTCATGTAAATCCCCATCAGCAAAAGCACCAACGGCTTGTTGGCTTTGGCCAGTACGTCCAAAAAATCGTAGGCAACCGTCGGGAGTTCGATGTCGAGGGCGTTGATAGTTAAGCCAATAAACATGGCTTGCAGGGGCGGAAGTTGGAGTACTTTTCGCAGCACTTTTTTAAATTCTACAGAAGCCCCTTCCTCTTTTACCGCAAAATAACTTCCCACCGAATAGACCAATCCGAAAGTGATGATGGTGTTACCAATGTCGAACATCGCCACGTAAACCAGCCCTTCCCTTCCCCAAATTCCCTCAATAATGGGAAAAGCAAATAAACCCACATTAAGCCCCCCACAGGCCATCGTCAGCATTCCTCTTATGCGGTCGGGGTATTTGGCAAACCAAAACCAGCCAATCAGGGTCATGATCACTCCCAAAGCAATGCAAAGCAAAGGGCTAAAAAACAAGGCGGGTTTAAAATCAATGCGAATCGTGCTGACAATCATCAACGCAGGAAACGTCGTGTGCATCAGAAATTTAGAGATTGATTTCCCGTCTTTTTCGGTCACAAAATCAAATTTTTTAATCAAAAAACCCATTGTAGCAATGCCAAGGGTAATGAGAAAAACGCTGTTGGTCTGATTCATCGGAGGTGAGTTGAAGAGCGAATGCGAAGCACTACGAATGCAAAACTACAAAAGTGCGTTGGAAGGACGACCAAAAACTTTGAAAAGTCTAATTTTTAGGCCAATATTTTATGCGTACTTTTTGTTGAGATAAAGCGTCAAAAAATGGCATTTTCTTGCCTGATTACAATCTATTTTTTGTTAAGTACAATTTTGCAAACGTTATCGGTAACGATTGCGTAAAAATATCGGCGCAAATCGTTGATTTACTCCATAATTAAAAATAAACTCAATCCTACCAAACTACAAAATTGGTAGTCAAAGCCAACACATTCATAGCTAAAAAATACAATTTTGAACTCTTCTATTCATCCTGCATTCGAGAAAGCCTTGGTGGCCGACGGTGACATCCCTTGGGAAAAAGTTGACGATAAAATCCAACGGAAGATTATGTCCTTCTCCAACGAGTTAATGTTGGTCAAAGTAGCCTTTTTACAAGGAGGAATAGGCACTATGCACAAGCATCCTCATTTGCAAATCAGCTACGTAGCCAGTGGAGCTTTTGAGGTGACGATTGGAGACGAGCGTCGTTTGCTCCAAGCAGGAGATGTTTATTTTGTCCCTTCTAATGTATTGCATGGCGCGGTATGTCACGAAGAAGGGGTACTCATCGACGTATTTAACCCACTCCGCGAGGATTTTTTGTAGCCTAAGGTACAGGAAAGCATTACCACAAACAGTCATTACTTTTAGCCTCCATTTTTTAACTATCAATATGAAACGCGTTCTTCTACATCTCATCGTAGGTATATTGGTGGCCTACACAGCTACCGCCCAAAAAGCGCCCTATTCGGTACGCATGGCTGAGTCGTTTATGACTTGGCACAAAGACTCCATCATGGTCAAAGAAAACAAACCTGCCAGTTGGGATTATGAGCAGGGCTTGATGTACAAAGCCATCGAAAAAGTATGGAATCGGACAGGCAACGGCAAATACTACGAGTACGTGCGCCGCGATATGGATCGCTATGTTCAAAAAGACGGCTCTATCCGTACTTACAAATACGACGATTTTAACCTTGATAATATCCCTACGGGCAGGGCCTTGTTGACCTTGTACCAACAAACACAACCCGACAAAGATAAGTACCGCAAAGCCGCCGATTTGCTTTGGAAACAAATTGAGAACCAACCCCAAACCAAAGAAGGTGGATTTTGGCACAAAAAGCGTTATCCTTATCAAATGTGGCTCGACGGCTTGTTTATGGCCGAGCCTTTTGCCGCCGAATACAGCCTTATTTTTAACCATCCTGAGCATTTCGACCACATCGCCAAGCAGTTTACCCTCATCGAAAAATACGCCGTTGACCCCAAAACAGGCTTGGTTTATCACGCTTACGACGAAAGTAAAGAGCAAAAATGGGCAGACCCAAAAACGGGTCTTTCACCTCACTTTTGGAGCAGAGCGATTGGCTGGTACGCCATGGCATTGGTCGATGTCTTAGATTATATGCCCGCCAACCATCCTGAACACGCCAATCTTATCAAATACCTTCAACGCCTTGCTCCTGCCTTGGTAAAATACCAAGACGCTAAGTCGGGCGTGTGGTACCAAATGACTACCCAAGGAACGCGCAAAGGAAACTACTTTGAAGCGTCGGCTTCGTGCATGTTTGTGTATGCCCTCGCCAAAGGCGTACGCATGGGATATTTGCCTGCCACTTACCTTGCTTCGGCCAAAAAAGGATACGCGGGTATCTTGAAAGAATTTGTGGAAGAAGAAGCCAATGGCACCGTTAGCCTCAACAAAACAGTGAGTGTGGGCGGCTTGGGAGGCTCTCCTTACCGCGACGGTAGCTATGAATATTACTTGAGCGAGCCCATCCGTAAAAACGACCTCAAAGGCGTAGGGCCGTTTATTTTTGCCAGTGTAGAAATGGAAATTGCCGCAGAAAACAGCCTCGGAAAAGGCAAAGTGGTGGCAGCAGATTATTATTTTAATCATGAATTCAGAAAAGACCACAATGGCAACCAAGAACAATTCCACTACACGTGGGAAGATCGCCAGCACTCAGGTTTTTGGCTTTGGGGAACCATTTTTCGCGATTTGGGGGCCAAAACCACCAGCATTACGGCCGCTCCAACCGCTGCTAACCTCAAAAACGTCAGTGTCTATATCATCGTTGACCCTGACACCAAGAAAGAAACTGCTACCCCAAATTTTGTTCAGGATGCCGACATCAAAGCCATTAGCGCTTGGGTAAAAGCAGGCGGGACGCTCGTGCTCATGTCTAATGACACATCCAACTGCGAACACCCTCGCTTCAACCGTTTGGCCAAAGAATTTGGACTCCAGTTTTTGCCCAAAAACGTCAACATGGTACAAGGACAGCAGTGGGAACAGGGACGCGTGGACATTCCAGTGGGGAATGCAGTGTTCAAAAACACCAAAGCCGTTTACATCAAAGAGTTATCTCCGTTGGAAGTAACAGCTCCCGCTCAAGCCCTTGTCACGCAAAAAGGCGACATCATCATGGCCGTATCGAAAGTCGGCAAAGGGACGGTTTTTGCCGTGGGTGACCCTTGGCTTTACAACGAATATACCGACGGTCGCCGCATTCCGATGACATACGAAAATTTTTCGGCCGCCAAAGACTTAGCATCGTGGTTATTGAACCCAAAAAAATAAAAAATGAGCTATTTATCTATAAACAAATTACCTCAACTTCGCCAACATCCTAACTTGGTGGTACCTGAGGCATCGTTATTCGACCTTCCAGAAAAAGTTTTACAATTTGGAACGGGGGTATTGCTGCGAGGCTTACCCGACTATTTGATTGACAAAGCCAATCGCCAAGGCGTATTCAATGGCCGCATTGTTGTGGTAAAATCAACTGACTCGGGCGATTCGGCTGCTTTCGACGAGCAAGATGGTTTATATACGCTTTGTGTGCGCGGGATTGAAAACAATGAACTCGTCGAAGAAAACATCATCTGCTCGGCAATCAGCCGCGTGCTTTCGGCCAAGTCGCAGTGGGAGACCATTCTTGAATGCGCAAAAAATCCTGAGCTGCAAATTATTCTTTCCAATACCACCGAGGTAGGCATTCAACTCGTTCAAGACGATATTTCGGACACACCTCCTACTTCGTTTCCTGGCAAATTACTGGCATTTCTTTACGCTCGTTTCAAAGCGTTTGGGGGAAGCCAAGAATCAGGTTTGGTGATTGTTCCGACCGAGTTGATTCCTGATAACGGAACCAAATTGGAGTCGATTGTGATTGAACTAGCCCACCGCAACGGCCTAGAGTCTGGCTTCTTTGACTGGCTCGAAAGTGCCAATCATTTCTGCAATTCACTTGTTGACCGCATTGTGCCTGGCAAACCCGACGCCAACACTTGTCAAGCGTTGTACGATGAACTAGGCTACGAAGATAAATTGCTGACGTTGAGCGAAGTATTTCGTCTGTGGGCCATTGAGGGCGACGAACACGTCAAACAAGTTCTTTCATTTGCCACAACCGACGATGGCATTTTTATTGAGCCCGATATTAACTTGTTCCGTGAACTCAAGCTTCGCTTACTCAACGGCACGCACACGCTTAGCTGCGGGTTAGCTTACCTTGCGGGTTATGACACGGTTATCAGCGCCATGCAAGACGAAATTATGGCTTCTTTCATCGGCAATTTAATGCTGGCCGAATTGGGATTAGCCATTCCGTACCCCATGGACGACAAACGTCCGCAGCGGTTTGGAATGCAAGTGATTGACCGTTTCCGCAACCCACACCTCAATCACCAGTGGCTTAGCATCACGCTGAACTACACCTCCAAAATGAAAATGCGAAACGTAGCCACGTTGCTGCGTTATTACGAAATTTTTGACTGCGTTCCTCAATATATCTCTTTAGGATTTGCCGCTTACTTGTATTTTATGAAACCAGTTGCCAAAGAAGGTTTTGTGTATTTTGGTGAACGTAACGGCATTCCTTACCCTATTCAAGACGAAAAAGCTGAGTATTTCTACCAAAAATGGCAACAATACGATACCGCAGAACTTGTTGAAAAAGTGCTACAAGACAAAACACTTTGGGACACCGACTTGTCGCTTTTACCTGGCTTTACACAAAGTATCATAGATAACTTAGAAAATATGCTCGACAATGGGGTAAAACAGTCCCTCGAAAGCTTTTTTCTAAGACATCCCTCTCAGGTAGCCGAAACGAACGAGATTCTCTAAATTTAATCCTCATTTACTAACATGTTGGTAACTAAGACATTTCTTGACGAAGATTTTTTACTCCAAACCGATAGCGCACGCACACTCTACCACGAGTTTGCGAAGCAAATGCCTATCATTGATTATCATAACCACCTTCCTCCTGACCAAATCGTAGCCGATAAAACGTTTGAAAACCTCACACAAATTTGGCTCTATGGCGACCACTACAAATGGCGGGCTATGCGTACCAATGGTATTCACGAAAACTATTGTACGGGCGCTGCTAGCGATTACGAAAAGTTTGAAAAATGGGCCGAAACCGTGCCTTATACGCTTCGTAATCCACTCTACCACTGGACTCACCTTGAGTTGCAGCGCTATTTCGACATTCACGAAGTTTTAAGCCCTAAAAGTGCTCGCCGTATCTATGATGAGTGTTCGGAGAAACTTCGTACACCTGATTATTCGGTGCGTAACTTGCTCCGCAAAATGAACGTCGAAGTAGTTTGTACTACCGACGACCCACTCGATACATTGGAATACCACCAACAATTAGCTACAGAAGGAACGCTTGAAATTCAAATGCGTCCCGCTTTCCGTCCTGATAAATTTATCTTAATTGGCAACGCCAACTTTGCTACTTACCTCCAAAAATTAGGGACTATCGTTGGTTTTGAAATCAACCGCTACGATGACCTTACCAAGGCACTCCGTGCGCGCGCCGATTTCTTTGCTTCTTTGGGCTGTAAATTGTCTGACCACGGCCTAGAGCAAATCTACGCAGCCGACTTCACACCCGAAGCAGCCGATAGCATTTTGCAAAAAGCACTTGCAGGACAAGCACTGTCTCAAAACGACATTTTGGTGTATCAATCGGCCATTTTGCACTTTTTGGGCACCATGTACCACGAACTTGGCTGGACGCAACAGTTCCACTTAGGAGCACTTCGCAACAACAACGCGCGTGCGCTGCGTCTTTTGGGGCCTGATACAGGCTGGGATTCGATTGGTGACTGGTCGCAAGCAATGGCATTATCGAAATTCTTAGGCCGCTTGGACGAATACGACCAATTGGCCAAAACCATTATCTACAACCTCAATCCTGCCGATAACGAAGTGATTGCCACCATGATTGGCAACTTCAACGACGGGTCGATTGCGGGTAAAGTCCAGTTTGGCTCTGGTTGGTGGTTTTTAGACCAAAAAGACGGCATGGAAAAACAAATCACGGCCTTGTCGAACATGGGCTTGTTGAGCCGTTTTGTAGGTATGCTCACCGACTCTCGTTCGTTTCTGTCGTTCCCTCGCCACGAGTATTTTCGTCGTATTTTGTGCAATATGTTCGGAAATGACATCGAAAACGGCGAAATCCCCAACGATATGGAATGGGTTGGCCAAGTGGTTCAGAACATTTGTTACAATAACGCAAAACAATACTTTGGATTTTAGGGCCTTTTCTTCTCAAGCCCTAAGATTCATTAGGTTTTCATTTTTCGTGCAGGCGGTTGCTCACAACCGCCTATGTACTAAAAATATAGCACTATGGACATCAAAAATAACGTAGGATTGGGGACTATTTGTTGCTTCGGGGAAGTTCTCCTTCGCTTTTCGCCTCAGTTCAACGGAGAATGGATTAAGCACACAAACATGCCTGTGTTTGTGGGAGGAGCCGAGCTCAATGTGGCCAATGCCCTTGCCAATTGGAACATTCCCGTTCGGTACAGTACCATCATGCCCGAAAACCAACTTTCGGTCGAAATCAAAGAATACTTAACCCAAAAAGGCATTGATACCACGGGTATTCGCCATTTTGGAAGCCGAATTGGGGCGTATTACCTACCGCAAGGCGCTGACCTCAAAAACGCAGGCGTGATTTACGACCGCGCGTTTTCGTCGTTTTCCGAACTTGCCGTGGGGAAAGTCAACTGGGAAGAAGTGTTAGAAGGTTGCTCTTGGTTTCATTTTAGTGCCATCAGCCCCGCCCTCAACCAAGACGTAGCGGATGCCTGTAAAGAGGCTTTGGAAGTAGCTTCCCGCAAAGGACTGACCATTTCGGTGGACCTCAATTACCGCGCAAAACTGTGGCAATACGGCAAAAAGCCTACTGACATTATGCCCGAACTGGTCAAGTACTGCGATGTCATCATGGGCAATATTTGGGCTGCCAATACCCTTTTGGGCATTCCTGTTGACAAAACAGTGGAGGTAATTCATACCCAAGAAAGGTACTTACAACACAGCATTACCACTGCCGAGGCCCTTCAAGCGGCTTATCCCAAATGCAAAGTGGTAGCGCATACGTTCCGTTTTGACGCCTTTGGACAAGGGATTGAGTATTACACCACCCTCTACAAAGACGGGCAGCAGTACGTTTCGCCTGAATTTACAACCGATAAAGTAGTCGATAAAGTAGGCAGCGGTGACTGTTTTATGGGAGGGCTGATTTACGGATTAAGCCAAAATCATGCTCCGCAAGACATTATTGATTTTGCGGCGGCGGCAGCTTTTGGTAAATTACAAGAATATGGCGATGCCACCCAACAACGCGTAGAAGATGTACACGAAACGCTCCAAAGTTTGTTAAGCAACTAAGACTTTCCAAGTTTACAGTTCTACCTAAACATAAAACTTGGAAAGTCTTAAAATAGATAACCATTAATTCCCCCTCAGAAATGGCCTTTGAACCACAAAAAGTCTATCAAACCTTAGCCACTGCCCCAATTGTCCCCGTGTTTTATCATGCCGATGCCACCCTAACTTGCCAAATTATCAAAGCGTGTTATGAAGGTGGAATTCGGGCGTTTGAGTTTACCAATCGTGGCGACAAAGCCAAAGAAGTTTTCAAAGTATTGCGCCAATACATAAGTACAAACTACCCAGAAATGGCTTTAGGTATTGGAACGATTTTCAATGGACAGCAAGCCGAAGAGTTCATAGCAGCGGGTGCCGACTTTTTGGTACAACCCGTTACGTCTCCCGATGTTGCCGACGTTTGTAAAGCCCATAACATTGCTTGGATGCCAGGTGCGATGACCATCTCGGAGGTGTATAACGCCACCGTACTAGGCGCCGAAATCGTGAAGATTTTCCCTGGCAATGTGGTTGGGTCTGGCTTTGTAAAAGCACTTAAAGGCCCCATGCCTGCCACCAAAGTAATGGTAACGGGCGGCGTAGAACCCACGCCAGAAAGCCTCAAAGAGTGGTTTGGAGCAGGGGTAAGCGCCGTGGGAATCGGCTCGCAGCTTTTTCCAAAAAATGTCGTTGAAGCAGGCAATTTCGAAGAAATTACTCAAAAGATAAGTGCTCTAATTAGTTATTACCAAACCCTTACAAAGTAGTCGGTTGATCCTAAACAACCTGCTACATTACAAGGATTAAAACCCTTCTACTAAATGGAAAAAATCGGTAATTATCGCTGGACGATTTGTGGTCTGGTGTTTTTTGCAACTACCATCAACTACCTTGACAGGCAAGTTATTAGCCTTCTAAAATCCACCCTTTCTGAAGAACTCAATTGGAATGATGGTGACTATGCCAATATTGAGATTGCATTTAAACTATTTTATGCTTTCGGGATGCTTGGTGCAGGACGTTTAGTGGATAAGTTGGGTACTAAAATTGGCTATGCAGTGGCCACTACATTGTGGAGCGTCGCAGCAGTAGCCCATGCTTTGGTCAATACGGTTTTCGGGTTTGCAGTAGTTCGCTCAGCGTTAGGTATTACCGAAGCGGGCAACTTCCCAGCTGCGATTAAAACCGTAGCAGAGTGGTTTCCTAAAAAAGAACGTGCTTTTGCCACGGGGATTTTCAACTCAGGCACCAACTTTGGAGCGATTGTAGCCCCGCTTTCTGTGCCGTTTATCGCGGCCGAAATGGGCTGGCAATGGGCTTTTATTATTACAGGGATGTTGGGCTTTATATGGCTAGTGCTTTGGCTAATGTTTTACGAAACGCCAAGCAAAAGCCCCAAACTCTCTAAAGCCGAATACGATTACATTCACTCTGACGCGGCGGAGGTATTGGCCGATAAAAACGATATAAACAAACCACAAGTGCCTTGGGTCAAACTATTAGGTTTCAAACAAACATGGGCTTTTGCACTTGGCAAACTCCTCACTGACCCTATCTGGTGGTTTTACTTGTTTTGGTTACCCGACTTTCTTCAAAGCCAATACAAACTCACAGGTACTGAAATCGCGATTCCTGTGGCGTTGGTTTATACGTTATCCACGATTGGAAGCGTAGGTGGAGGTTATATCCCTATGTATCTTATCAAGATGGGCTGGCCTGTCTTTAAGGCCCGTAAAACTTCGATGTTAGTTTACGCACTTTGTGTGTCACCTATCGTTTTTGCTCAAATTTTGGGTGGTATAAACATGTGGTTGGCCGTTTTAGTCATTGGTTTTGCGGCAGCAGCTCACCAAGCATGGAGCGCCAATATTTTCACGACAGTTTCTGATATGTTTCCCAAATACACCACGGCC
The DNA here is from genome assembly GCF_057652155.1 of Runella sp. R0.1_18. NCBI lineage: Bacteria > Pseudomonadati > Bacteroidota > Cytophagia > Cytophagales > Spirosomataceae > Runella > Runella sp. R0.1_18. The sequence continues at coordinate 135,940 of NZ_JBYFCK010000011.1, read as the reverse complement.
TCTGTCACTGGAATCGGCGGTATGTTTGGCGCACTGGGTGGTATTTTGCTTTCACTGTTGGTTCAGAAAAACATGTTTGTCTATTACCGTTCTATTAATCAAATCGAAACGGCGTATTACATCATGTTTTTTGTGTGCGGCGCAGCTTATATTTTGGCCTGGGTGGTTATGCACTTCTTAGTACCAAAAATGAAACCAGTTGATTTGTAATCATGAAAAAGGTAATCTTTGTGCTTTTTCTTAGCGTTTGCTCGTGGGCAGCGCAAGCACAGTCGAAAGATGAAATAGCGGTAGCCAACGCCGTCGAAGCGCTCAAAAAAGCGATGATTGATGCTGATAAAACTGCCCTCGAAAACCTTGCCACTGATGCGCTGAGCTATGGTCATTCGGGCGGCAAAGTGGAAGACAAAGCCGAGTTTGTTCGCGCTATTGTCAGCGGAGAATCTGATTTTGTTACTATTGACCTGAGCGAACAAACCATCAAAATTGTGGGCAACAATGCCATCGTTCGCCACAAACTTTTTGCCAAAACCAACAATAAAGGACAAGCAGGAACTGCTAACATTGCGATTCTACTCGTTTGGCAAAAACAAAAAGGGCAGTGGAAATTGCTGGCGCGCCAGGCGGTTAAGCTTTAATACGTGAGTCGGGTTGTGAGCAGCCCGACTACTTCAAGAGGCTGTCCAAAAAGTCTGGTATCACCAAATTATCTTCAGCGTCTGTTCAACCTCACGGCAGCGGCCGGCCGTCCCCTAAATCCCCCTCTCCTTTCTGGAGATGGGGACTTTTAAAGCCCTTCTCATGGAAGGACAGGGCCGCCTGAGCGGAAGGGTTGGGATGAGGTTGAAACCAAAGAATATTTTGTAACCTGTTACTTTTTGGACAACCTCTTTTATTTTTTATTTCAAATGTAATGTCCCAAAAGAATCGGGGCGGTGGAATCTTGGCGTAGCACCACTCATGGTGGGGCTCCAACACAAAAAAGCACAATCGGCAGGGCTGCACTTCCAGTCAGCATTTGAATGCGATTGAAGCGAGACAATGCGGTAAAAATTGAAGCGATAGGTATCTTTCTTCCCTCCCAACAACGTCCACGGAATCTGCATTTTACCCGACCACGTATCGCCTGCGGTCTTCACTTCGTGTTTTATTCCTGCTTTTTCGTAAGGGACAAACGCCAAATTTTGCGGGGCTTCTTTCGTGGGGTTTTCAATCCACCCCACAAACAGCGCATTAGTAGGATTAATTTCTAGTTCCAAATACCGCGTCGGAATGGCTTCTCCTTCGGCAATAAACAACTCAAACACTTCCTGATTCCACATATCGGTATTGTGCCCTCGGTAGCTATTTTCTTTCCAAAAAGGGTTTTGGCCGCACTCAAAATCAATGTACAAATACGTGTCATCGTAACGAAGTTTTACGAGCGTAGGCTGAGGTGCCATACGGCCGTCGGTAGCGTATTTGAATTGTGTTTCGGGCAACGTCAACCATTGCTGGGAAGTTAATGTAACAGAAGGATTGGCAAGATTCATGAGAAATAACGATAGTAGAAAACTGTACATAATTGGCTAATAATTAACGGCTCCGTCTTTTTTAAAGGGCTTTCCCGACCATGCTTTCTTTTGCGTCCATTCGGCATCGGTATCGCTCCAGAAAGGGTCAGATGCAGGTAAGCCAAGCGGCAAAAAGCCCAACGTAGTCAGGTACATACTTCCTGAATTGGAATACGAATCGGCAATCGTGGGCTGGTGTCCCGCAAAGCCCAGCGTCAACCAGCCTTCTTGGTCGAACACCCCTTCTTGCGAAAACATCCGCTTGATGACGGCCGTCAGGGCACAACGCGCCTGCGACGGAGTGACGTTTTCGGGTAGCTGATGAATCAATGCAGCGTGTGTCAACGACTGAAACGCAGCTACTCGGTACGTAATACTACGACCGAAGGCAGGAAAAGTACCTTCGGGAGAGATTAAACGTTCCAAAAAATCGGCATGACGCTGCATCCGTTTTACAGCTTTGGTATATCTATCTTGCAATGCTTGGTGATTGCCCGACAGCGATTGACGTTTGTTAACCTCTAACCAAGTTTGCAGCACATCCACGAGCATGGGTTGGATTACAAACGAATTGTAATAATCAATGTGAAACACTTCGCCGTCTTTAAACCAGCCATCTCCTACGTACCACTCCTCTATTTTTCGCACGCCAAACTCAATGCGGTAACGGTCGGCATTTTCACCAATCGACAACAAGAATGCTTCTACAATAGCCGCAAAAAGTACCCAGTTGTTATTGGGCGGAACTACCCGACGTAACAGCGTAAACTCCTCAATCACACGTTTTTTAGCAACCGCATCCAATGGCTTCCAAAGGGCATCGGGCGCTTTGAGAAACGCCTGTGCCAGAAAGGCGGCATCCACCAGCGTTTGGCCTTCTTTTCGCCAAAGCATGTAGTCGGGCGAGTCAGGATTAACGCTGTTTTCGATGCTTTTGAGGGCATATTGTTTGAGTTTTTTACGCAATGTACCTTCTTCGGTATCATCATCGGGCAACGCCAACCACGGCGCTACGCCTACGATGGTACGCCCAAAAGCCTCCAGATACGCGACTTTGGCATTGCGATTGTCCCACGTGGGGCTAAACTCCACTTTCCAGTTTTTGACCAGCGTGTGTTGGCTCAAATTTTTCAGGACGGGTTCGGCGATTTTGTAAAGTAACTTGGCCCAGTACAGGCGCACGTTTTCGGCGGCGGGGTCCGATGGCTTTTGCCAATTCAGCACACCCCACCCCAAAGCAGCGTTGGTATGTAGGAAATTTCGTCGGTTCATTAGTTTCTTTTATTTCTCAATTTACCCCTTCTTACTCCAGCACTTTCAAACATACAGGCATTGATACTTTGATTTCTTTGCCAGTGGGCGTCAATTTTCCTGTTTTGGTATCCCGACTAAAAATCACGACGTTATCGGTATCTTGATTCGCCACAAGCACCCATTTTCCCGTAGGATCAATCATAAAATTACGGGGCGTTTTTCCGAGTACGTCTTGGTTACCAACGTAGGTAAGTTCCCCCGTTTTGGCAGCAATGCTATAAATAACTAAGCTCTCTTGGGCGCGGTTAGAGCCGTACAAAAACTTACCATCGGGCGAAATGTGAATATCAGCGCACCACATACGCCCCGTGTAGCCACTGGGGAGCGTCGTCACCGTTTGTATAGGGGTTAACTTTCCTTTTTTGTATTCAAAACTTGTCATCGTTGCGTCCAGTTCGTTGATGGCATAGGCCCATTTTCCGTTGGGATGAAACGTAAAGTGGCGCGGCCCCGCCCCTGGCGTAGCCGCCGTAAATGCAGGATTTCCAGGCGTAAGGCGCCCAGCTTTGGTATCGAGGGTGTAGGTCATGATTTTATCCATGCCTAAATCTGGCACAAACACATCGACGTTGTTAGGAGCCACATTGATAGAATGGACGTGTGCTTTTTCTTGCCGTTGTGCATTCACACTTTTGCCTTCGTGCTGAATGGTCTGGGTAGCCACCCCAAGCGAGCCGTCGGCTTGTACGGGCAAAATACTCAAACTACCACCGCCGTAGTTTCCTACCATTACCCACTTCCCCCTTTTATCAGTGGCGACGTGACACGGGCCATTTCCTCCTGCCGATTGGGTATTTAATAGGCTCAATGTACCCGTATTTCGGTCAAATGAATACGAATTTACCGCTCCGCCATTTACTTCCGCGACCGAATACACAAAACGCTTATCGGGAGAAATCGCCAAAAAGGAAGGATTTTTGACCCCTTTGGCAATACTTACTGGGTTAAAATCGCCCGTTTCGGTATTGAATTTATAGACATAAATGCCTTCGCTGGTTTTTGTTGTGTAGGTACCAATAAAGAGGTATTTTTCTGAGTTTTGCCCCCATGCCCCTATGTTGAGTATTGCCAATAGGCCAACCAGTAAGAATTTGATTCGTTTCATTCTGTCCGTTTTTTATAAAAGTAAAAAGCGAACTCCGCAAGAGTCCGCTTTTTAAAGGATTTTGGATGTGTTTCTTACCCAACCCGTCCCAAAACTGTACTTTGGGGACGCTATGGATTAGTGTCTCTGACACGCTTGCATCAAAAAAGGCGTCGGAGACGCTGGGCCGTGTTTCGCCCCGATGGGAAATCGGGGCGAGCTGCGCGCGGGGCGTGCTAAAGTTTGAACTTTATTGGTGCTAATTTTTTGGCGCGGCCTATTTCTTTCCCCTCCACAAATACACGTAAACCTTTGCCTTTTTTGTAATGCTTACCCGTTTTATCCCAAAGGATTGTCACACTTTTTCCGTGGTACATAACCTTATCCAAACAAAACCAATCCCATTGATTTTGAGGCACTAATGGGCGAATTTCCAAAATATCATCGGCGCGGGGTTTGAGCCCAATCAAATCGCTGATAATCAAATCGGCGTAGCCCGAATGGTTGTAAAATTTACTTCGCGGGTCGTCACCTTTGAGCCAGCGGCCATTTTTTTCGTCTTGGTATTCTCCGAGGTACAACTTACCATTCATTTGGTGGGAACGAGCATAACGATGAAGCTCATCGTAGAAAACCTGCGGCGTCATGCTCCCGTGGTTCTTGTAATTATTAAGCAAATTTGAAAGCCCTCGGAGCGTCTGAGTCGTCGCAAAAGGCCAGACGGGGCCGTCCCACTCACAACCATGTCCCGAGCCATGCGTACGAAATAAAGGGTGACGGCGCTCGGCAGTAGTCAGCCCCCAAGGGGCTCGAAAGCCAGTCGTATCGGTGAGTTGCTCCCACTGTCGGGCGTATTTTGGGGCATCTTCGGGTAGGTTGAAGTACCACGGAATAAACCCAATGGCCTCGCGGGCGTTGTCAAGGCTACCGTTTTCGTGTTTTACTTTAAAGAATGAAGCTGATTCATCCCACAAGTTTTCATGGACAAGGCGTCTGAGTCTTTCGGCTTTTTGCTGGTATTTTTGGCGTAAGGTATCGTTCCCCACAACCGCCGACATGCGAGACAGAGCGAGGGCGTTGCCGTACATGTAGCTATTGATGGTCGGGCGGATGTTTTTTTCTTTTCGCGAGCCACTTATTGATTCTTCCATGGCGTCGCGCACGTCAAACTGCCAAAAAAGCTGCGTTGGTAGCATTTTTTCCGTCTCCCACTTACGATAATCGGCCTCTAAATCGAGCAGTGTTTGTTGCACAAAAGCTTTATCTAAGTTTACCAAATACCGACCATAAACGGCATCGTCCACCCAACTACTGAAAGCATGAAAACGCTGGACGGTATGTTTTGGGTCAACGTACAGCCAAAACGAAATGTAATCGTTGAGATACTGCGGATTGTGTAACCAGCGCCCTTCATAAATATGATGCCCCAAAGCGCTGCTAATGGCATTGTACTTACCCGCATGATTGACTTTGGTGATAAACTCGGTAAAAATAAAACCTTCAGGCGTTTGTTTGAGATGCTTTCGGAACGACCACCAGCGGTAGTTATAGACCGTACGAATGACGGAATCGGGGCAATCAAAGAGCGGAATATTTTCTGAAAGCCAAGCAAACGATTGCTCGTTGGTGACGTGGTTTTTGACCGCTTCGTCGTCGATGGAGTTAAAGTAAGCAACGTCTTTTTTGAGTTGGTCGGTGGTTAAAACCGTTGCTTTTTGAGCCACCCCCTGAAAAGGCAAGAGGGCAAGGAGCAAAAATTGGACCGTCGCACGGCAAATTTGCAAGGGATAAAAGGTAAAAAGTAGATTACGTTTTTTTGTGGACATCGGTTAAATTTTTTACTTGTCACCTTGAAAAGAGTCTAATTTCTTCTTTTGTGGTCGCTCGCGTTCCGCGTGTGACGATTATTAAAATGCCTCTGGCATAATGTTTTCGGGGCTGGAAGCCCAAAAATTGTCGTCACTCGCGAGACGCGAGCGACTGCATTACTCAAACAGCCAATCAATATTTTTCTTGTTACCAGCCATACCCGCGTCGAAAATGGGGATGGCTTGGTTTCCTTTCATAAACCCTAGAATGAGGCACGCTCCTTTGCCCAAATTCAGGGTGTGGGTGCCCGCCCCAAACGAGTACGCGTGGACGTTGGCAGGTGGAAAGCCGTTGACCAAAACAGCATTTGAAATTTTGATTTCAGCCTGCCCATAGTCGTTGGCGCTGGCGTCGGTTTCTAACTCAGGAGTTGGTAAATAATTGGCTTTCTTTTCATTGAAAAACCCAACCAATAATTTCACTGGCTCTTGCGTCGTGAAAGTCAGGGTTGTGCGTTGCGATTGTAGTTGGTTTTTGGCCAACTTAATTCCTTTCAGCGCCTGTAATTCGGGCGCAATTCCGCTAATCACCGCCGCCGTATCGCTAAAAACGGTTTGTCCCTTTACCGCCGAAAACCATGCTGCTTGCGGACTCTGCAAGGCCACTTCGGCGGGTTGTAATATCACCAATTGCTTGGTAGTTTGCGAACTGTGTGTTTTGAGCGAATCAATTTTATACTTGAACGTTTTCAACTCTTTTTCATAAACTGGCAACATTTCTGTCCACGTCTTATACGCACCCTCAAACCCACGCATCGGAATTTTGCGTTGCTGCGTTTGCATACTGTTGGCGTACAGATAGGTGTCTTTGGTCAAGGCAACGAGCTTGGCGTAATGGCCCACGCTTTTTTCCAGATGAGGCAATGCTTTTTCCAAATCACGCACATCGTTTGAGTACTTAAAACGTAGCGTTGCTAGAGCCGCCCGTGCTTTTTCGGCATAAAAATTCGCCATGGCGTCTTGGCAATGTACGTCGTTACGAAGGCGGCCAAACTCTTCCTTGTTTTGAGTAACACTTGCGGCGGCGCGTTCAATCGCTTCCACGGCCTTTTGACCATGTACCACCACTTCGTCGGCCACGATAACGGGCGTTTCCCCAATGTGCGACTGTCGGTTCCATTCTTTTTCAGCGTACTCAATAATCATTTCACCTTCAGGCGCTTCCGATTCATACATGAGCGTAAACAAACCATATCGAAATGGATTGATAAGTTGGGTCATCAACATGCCCAACGTCAGCGTTTGGCGATTTCCGTCCGTGATTCCGTATCGGCGAAGAAGTTTAGGGGAAATTTCTCCTGTTTGTTCGTAGGCTTCCAACACATCTTTGCCTTTGTCGAGTGGTAAGCCGTATTTTTCCGCCAATTGGTTGCCCCAATAATTGATTTCGGCGGGGCGCTCCCGTTTTGAATTCCACGCGTATCGCGCCCACGTTTTGTACCAAATCCAATCACGATCCAGTTGAAAAAGACGTTTTTCGGCTTTATCGGCCGTATAAGGCCAATCCCAATACGATGCCTGCGGATACAAATGAAGGCCATTGGCTTCATATACATTGTGCATGGCTTGTACCGATTTCTGAATAAAATCAGCCGAGCCGTAGCGAAAAGGCTCCAAATTGGCCAAAATATGCACATTTTCGACGTGTACCGTTCCGATTCGACTTAGGCTACGGTGCAAATCCGCCCACTTACCCCGAGGCGTGTAGGTCGTTAGCGCTTCGCCGTTGTACTTGGCCATGGTGTAGAGGTTTTTGTACAAAGGCAACGCTGCTTTCATCACCCGAGGGGCGTCGGTATCGTGGGCACGGAGAACAATGGGTGGCTCCGTCGTTTTCCCCAAGGCTTTGAGTCCATCTTGGACGCCTGGAATAATCGTTTTGGTAAACCAATCTACATCATCTTGCCCCTGTCCCTCCATGGCTTCCCCGAGGGTAATGAGTAATCCAACGTTGGGGTATTTTTCGACAAAAGCCGCAATCGACTTACGGGTATAATCGGCAATGAGCGGCACAATCGGGCGGTTGCGGTCTTGGGTTTTAATGCCGTGTTTTTCGGCGAAAGGTTTAGAAACAATGATGTTATAAAACATCTGAATCACCCATATTCCGCGCTTATCGGCCTCGGCGGTGAGGAAACTAAAAAGTGCTTCATTTTTTTGAAACGTTGCCTCGTCCACCTCCAACGCGTACGGGTAGTCTTTCAATTTTACCAACGACGCAAACGGGTGTCCGTTCCATAAATAGAGCGAGTTGTACCGATTTTCAACCATCATGTCTAAATACCTAATCCACTGTGCTTTATCGTACAACCACGGAAACGTTTCGGGCGTGTAAGGATATTCATATACCTCACGACCAGGCAAATAAACGGGCTTTTGAACCCCGATACACGTACCGCGCAGCACCATTTCGGGTTGGTCTTTGAGCGAAAGTTGCTGGGGTAATCGCTGATTTTTCTTGAGTTGCTCCGCCAATTCTAAACACCCATACAACACACCCGAAGCATCTGCTCCCGCAATAAACAACGGAGAAGTGGGCTGCTTGAGGAGTTCAAAACTTTCCTTTGAAGAGCTCGCTGCAAGCGTTACTTTTTGACCAAGCGTCAGTTTTTGGAAGGTTGGGTCAGTAGCCAAACCCACCACAATTTGGTAGCTATTTTTAGTGATGCTTTTGTTCAAAGTCACTTGATAACCCGCAACGCTCAAGGCAGTTTTTAGCTTTTCTACCCCAAAATTCACCCGTGCGTTCGGGTCAGTTGCCCAGATGTTGACGGTTTTTTGGGAAAAGACAGCCTTAACCGAAAACAGGATAAGACATAGCCAATAAAATGGTTGTTTTCTCATGAATTTGTATTTTTTGGAACACAGAGGTTCACAGAGTTAGACACAGAGTATCATCACTGAGTATGCCAAAACATCAGTTGTTCGCCGTTTTCAATGATTTTATCACAAACACGGCTTCCGTCTCCACGGCGCTGCTGTTAGGCAAATCATAGTTTTGGTCGGTGGGCGTATCGGCATCGGGGAAACGGCGGACTTCGCCCGTGCGGAAAACAACCCGTTTGAACGAGGCCACGGGAGCAAAATAGACTTTTGCCCCCTTGCTTTGGCCATTTACAAACACATTAAAAATTCGTTTGCTTTGGTCGAGTTCAAGGCGAATTTCGTAGGCTTTTCCTGCTTCGTATTTCATAATGCCCGAATTTCGGTAGCCGACTTTGGCTTTCAGTTCCCCATCCGCATCAAAAATCAAACGCGTTGCGGCGCTGCCTTTGGCGTCTTGTAATTCAATGTGCAAGCGTCCTTTGTCGGTTTGTTGGGGAACAACCGTAAACGTAATCTCCACTTTCTTACTTTCAGGAATAATACGTTCGGCTTTGGCGTAGTCAAACGCGTCGCTGTCGCGTAGCACCAAGTTTTTGGAACCATCCGCCGCTTTTTCCATTTTTACCGAGGCGCGCAATGGACTAAAAACATTCCAATAGTTGAGTTCTTGTCCCGAAGGTAAATCGTTAAATACCTCATTGACGTGCGTTTTTACTTCGTCAGTGATAGGAACGGGAATTTTTGACACCCAAATATCCTCTTTATTCATGCTGTACGTTACCCACAGGTTTTTATCAGGTGGCGTACCATTTCCTTCTTCGATTCCCCGAACATACTGAGGCCCGTACGATTTGTAATTTCCTCCGTAGCGCATGGACGTAATTTCGCCATTGACCAACAACAAGTTATCGTAGGTAAGGCCATCTTTACTGACCGATACCGCCAACGGCCAGCGAAACTCCGCAGGGTTATAGACCGTGGCATAGCGCCCATCAGACGTCCTTTGTCCCCAAATTTTAGCGTTGCTGTTAACAAAGCCTGGTGCCCGCAATGGCGCATACAACCACGTTTTGCCGTTGTCCTTACTTACCGACGTCAAGGCATGTTTCCACAAACCAACGACGTTTCCATTGGGCAAATGATAATAACTAAACGCCTTTAGCTCCCGCTTCAACGGTACGAGAGGGTCGTCGCGGTCGGCTTCTTCGAGCCATTGCTGCATCATGAGCGGGTTGGCCAACAGTTCGTTGCAAGCCTCCACAAAACCAGCATCGTTGGAGGTGGTATAAAACGGATAAGCCGATTTCGACTTGTCCCAAGTAGCATTGTGACGAATAAAATAAATAGGTCCAAACCGTCCATCGGGATAAATTTCACGCACCACTCGTCCAATTCCTTTCCCATCGTTCGGGTCATCTTTGGCATCCAAGGCAATCCCGTAGTACGCCAACGTCAGCAAGCGATTTTTTTTCGATACAAAAAAGCCCATGCGTTGGTGCATGACAGCATCTAAGTTTTTGGCCACGCCCGCATACCCTTGTTTTGTCCAGCCGTCAGGAATACGATACGTCGGAAAAAGCACCGTTGGGGTTGTCCATTGATAGCCGTCTTTGGAGGAGGTAATGAGCGTCGCCCCAGGCGGAACGTGTTCTCCGACGGGATTGCTTAAATAATGCAAGTAAAAGGTGTTGTTCCAATACACGAGCATTGGGGCGTGGTTGTAGGTCCAATCCAGCGCCGTTCCGTTTTTACTTTCACGGTCGGCCCTGAATACCTGAATGTTATGCACTCCCACCGCAGGACTCAATTGCCCGTGGTGGTAGTCCACGTTGGAAAGCGTTTTGCCTACGTAACGAATGGTGTCTTGGGCTTGGACAACTGTGCCAATTAGCCAAGCGAGTAAGAGGATAAAATGGTGTTTGTGCTTCATTTGTACCAAAGTTAGTCAGGGCTAAAGCCCCTCTCTATTACGTTTTTTTCATGCCCCACGCTAAAGCATGGGGTTATAAGAGTTTCATTTCTTCTGTAATTCGCCTTCTTTATCTTTTCATGCCCCACGCTAAAGCATGGGGTTATAAGAGTTTGTTCCCTCTCCTCCTGTAACCACGTCCTTTAGGGCGTGGATCAGCCTTAGCTACTCAGCAAAAGGGCTTCAGCCCTGGCCTACTCACTCCAGTAAACCTTTTAGTACTTTTTTACTTCCTTTAAAAATCGTCCCATGCTTGTGTCCTTGCGGCACAGCGATATGGGCATTGGCGTCGCTAAAGGTGTTAAAATCTTTGGTTCGGACGGCGTCGTACCGCTTATCTTGGTAGGTATCAAAGTAAATCAGCCATTCGTCTCCCGTTTTCACTACCGAAGGCCCTTCCGTAAATTTTTTGCTAAACGGCACCGATACGTTTTCAAAAGGGCCTAACGGCGTTTTACCAAAGGCAACTTTCAGGTTTCGTTCAGGACGAGTGTTATCTTTTAGAACCAACACATAGTCGTTTTTTTGACGCTTGACAATCACCGCATCAATCACACTAAAACCTGGGTCAAAAAAGAGTTGGGTAGGGGTAAATGTCTTAAAATCTTTGGTTGTGGTACAATACATTCGGTGGTTGTTGTCTTCATCTTCAATTCCCCGAGGAAAACGAAACGGAATCGTGGAAGCCCAAATAATGATAAATCGGTCGGCTTCGTCGTCATAAAATAGCTCAGGCGCCCACACATTGACGGTGGTTGGCTCATGCGCCATCACAGGCAAGAGCCGTTGCTCCGACCAGTGAAGCAGGTCTTTCGAACTGGCATAGCCAAACCCTTTGTCTCCCTTCCAGCTCGTTGTCCAAACCAAATGATACGTACCGTCTTTTCCTCTTGCTATTGAGGGGTCACGCATTACTTTCTGCGTTCCGATTTCGGGCTTCAATAAGGTTTTATTGAGGCCATTCCAGTGACGCCCGTCGTAGCTGTATAACATTCGTAAGCCCTCGTTGGCGGGCTCGTGAAAAGAAGTAAATAGCCACACGTCTTTGCGGCACGAGCAGCATAAACATGTGAGGAGAAAAAGGAATAAAAGTCGTTTCATTGGAAAACGTTAATGGTTTGACCCTTTTCAAGGTTTAGAACCTTGGAAAGGGTTATCTTTTTTGCAACCAAATGACCGAAGCAGCCCCTGTCCCATTTTTGATAGTTGCTACGCTCCCACCCTTCACGGAGTCATTCGATGAAACCACTGCTCCCGTTTTGGGATGAATAAATTTCACCGAAAATGAATGGGGAACCGCCGTTAAATCAAGCATTACTTCGGCAGCTTCGGTATAAATGACAAATCCAACGTTGGCATTTCCTAGCATCCATTGCTGCGGGGCAGAAGATGCCAACGGCTTCATGGTGGGTAGGTCTTTCAAAAATTGAGTGTCTGCCACCGAAGGGATACTTGCCATCGAGCCACCCGCTAACAATACTGCCCACCCAAAAGAATCATAACTATCGCCCGAGTACATCACGGCTTTGTCAGGAAATTGTTGGCGATACTCACTGACCGCCCGATACACTTGGTCAAATGAACTGCGTTTGGGAGAAAGTAAGCGCGCATGTTGGCGGGGTGCCAAATTTTGCCCTCCTGCGGGCGCGTAAGCCGTGCCATTGGCTTGGTAATGCCAGTACCGAATGTCTATCATATCAACCGTGGCGGCGCGTGAAGCATCTGCCAAAATTGCGTCTTGGACATCTTTGGTTGTACTTAGACCTACCAACACATTTTTCTTTTTCTCTTTTTCCCACTCTTTGATGACATCGAGCCAAAACTGCACAAACGCTAATGGCCCCGTATATTCTGCACTAATCAACTGAATTACACCTGTTTGTTCCATAAAATTATCAAGGCACTGACGGATATAAGCTCGGTGCAGCTGCCGACGAACGGGGTGCGACACATCATAAAACTGCTCCGCCATAAAAATCCGCTTGTCGCCCGCGTAAGGCACGGGTTCGGGAAAGCCCGTTTGGTTGAGGTTATTGGCAGGACGCCACGGAAAATCGGCGTAATGCGCTCCCGCTTCGATGATGTTGTGTTGGAAATAGTTTTGGTGAATCAGCACCAGCCCTTTTTGGTCGGCCAATTGGGCAAACCGTTGGAGGCGGCTCCAATACCACCGATTATACTGCGTCAAATCGTATTTGCTCAGGCCGTCCCAAGCCGTTTCTTTTCCGCTCCGTGCAAACGGCAATTCATAAAAGGGAGTCCACACTTCACCGTCCATCCGTCGGATGCGCTCGTGGTCATCGCGGCGGCGGTCGTACCAAAGGCCATAATTGTGGTCAATCGCCAACACGTTATTGGCCTTCATCCAATCACTCACCTCATTCAGGTCGTCGGTCAGGCCACGCCCCGTCATCCGAGGTACAAAGCGAGTCAAATGAGGTTTGGCATTTTCCAACCCGTGCGGGCGCGCGCTTCCATTCCACCAAGGCACTTCTTGTCGCTTGCCCGTTTGTACGACATTCCCACGCACCAACCAACCATTTTGAAGGGTCAATGCAGGTACATTCATAATCTTCGATGCCGTTGGCAAGCCAAGTTGTTCGATTGTTTTTGCCGTTGTTTGGGTTGTAATGGGCTGTCTTTCGGGGGCTTTTTGAATAAATTCATCTAAGGTCAAAACGGGTTGCTGCGCCAATTTTGTCAGCGCCATCGCTACCTCTACTTTAGGGCTACTCGACGCTTCAGACGCCACGGGCATCAGAATTGCCCGAGCGTTGGCCGAATTACCGATGCGTTCGGAGAGTTGGGCATAATACAAACTTCGAGGGCGAATATGTTCGTTGGACATTTCCCAATGCCCATTTCCCGTAAACTGTGCCCACGTACCAAACGCCCAATTTTGAGCCGTAGGAGGCTTTGAACAATCGACCTTGGCCGCTGTGCATTGCCAAAATACGCTGTTGGCCGCCGTCCAACCTGCCCCTTGACCGTCTTGGCCACGGTTTCCAAAACTAAGCGCTTTCCCGTCGATATTGACCACATCAAACAATATACCCGACGCCCAACTGTCGATGGTTCCGCTGAAACTATACGGCTCATGCGATTCACATTGCACAAAGGCATTGGGGCCTGCCGCACAGTATCCCACGGCAAAATCATGGTAGCCATTTTCGGCATATAAGCGTTGAAAAAGGCATTGTTGACCTTGGGTAAAAAAGGTATAACGACGCTCTCCGCCAACCTCTGAAACAGGCTCGAACGCTCGGCAATCCTCGACGGTAACGCGACGAGCAGAAGTCAAAACACTCACAGCAGCACCTGCAAAGTATTTGAATGTTACTTGGCGTACCCACGCATCTTGCACTTGGTCGAACGAAACTCCTACCCAGCGATGGTCTTCGTCTTTGGGGTTGGTAACATCATAGGCCGACACCAATTGTAGGTTTTCGACCCCTACGTTGGTAATCGTGTTTTGTTGTTGATAAACTCGTACGTTTCCGCCTCCGTACGTGGCATCCAAGGCAACGGTGAGGGGAGCGTCCAGCGTTAATTCATTCCCCGAAATGGCTGTAATCGTTCTATCCCAATAGCTATCACGTTGTCCCACCTTCCAGCCCAACGCCGTTACTCCTCCGCCAAAATGCTCCATCCCAAGGGCTTGAATCCATTCTTTGGTCGAAGGGCGATGTACTTGTACTGCATCTCCTACTTTTACACCCGACGCGTCATCAACGAATAGGGTCGTTGCATTGACGGGTACGTACGGATTTGTGATTCGTAAACGGCTCTTTGATACTACATTTTGGCCACCAATGACATTGACTAAATGTTCTCGCGACGTACCTGTGCCTACGATGGTAGTACCATTTTCAGTCATGCCACTTCCCCGCAGCACAACCCCCGACGCTTTGAGGGTCAGTTGGCCCGCCACTTCAAACGTTCCTTTTCCTAGCAAAACCGTTCCTCTGAAGCCGTTTCTATCCAATGGTAATGTGGCTACATAATCAATCGCCGCCTGAATGCGGTTAGTTGCATCGCCTTTTTGCGTGTTTACTACTACCTGAATCGGCACGTCGGGAATGGCCTCGGCTCCTGCCCGATACCCACAGTATGAAAAGTCGGGGATGCGGTTGCCGAGAGAATCAGGGGTGTAAACCAAATGCCCCTGCTCATTTTGGTAAACAGGGGGTTGTTTCTTGACAGGTTTGGGAGTTTGAGCCTGAAGCTCTGCTCCCATTAGTGCCGCCAGAAATAGTAGTGTATGTAAAAATATTCTCAAAACGGATTTTGACTTATTCGTTTACGATTTGGTCGGGTTGTGAGCAACCCTCAGCACGAGGAACACAATATTCGACATTCTGCCCTCTGCACTCGACATTTTATTAGTCGGGTTGTGAGCAACCCTCAGCACGATTTACAATTTACAATGATAGACACAGAGTAGCACAAAGTTTTTCACGGAGTTACACAATGTATAAACCTCTGTGAAACTTTGTACCTAACTTCGTGAAACTCTGTGGCCAAACAAAACACTAGGGTTTAACCTGTTTTACCGACACTACGCTATTGAGGTAGTCCTCGATATTGGTATAGCCATCCTTGTTTTTATCCGCACTTGCATCCGATGGGTCGCGTGGGTTGAGACCGTTTTTAGTTTCCCAAGCGTCAGGCATTCCATCTTTATCGGTATCGGTATAAGGAGTTCCTTTGTAGTCAGGATACCCACCTACTTGCGCAATGTCCGTGATGATACCTTGTTTGTACGAATCAATGGGCAAACGACGGTGTTTAAACTGCGTCTCAGGAAGTTTTACACCTTCTAAGTACGTAATTTTTCCTGTACGAACTTGCTCCACAATGCGTGTATCCACGGGGTCACGTTTTGGCAAAGTAGCTCCTGCATTGGCCAATACATAGTCGTGGGCTTTAGCCGTAGGTAGAATCGTCATTTCGGGCATCGGAAGTGGTGCATTCACTTTGATGTCTGGCATATACTTATCGGCATTTTTGAAATTTTCGACTTGAACCCCACCCTTCCAGTTGTCTTTCGTCACCACGTCATTTCCTTCCACTACGTTGCCGTCCACGTAGGCACGCCCAAACGTCAAATACCCCAGTTTACTTCTGCCTGATTCGGGTTTCAAAATACGGTACCCGATAGGAGAATCTTTGGGAGTCAATGGCCCTGGTTTAAAATAATTGTTGACAATATTATACATCGCGCGATAATCGCCACCGTCCACCGAGCGGTGTACCCAGTTGAAGACTACGTTATTGACGAAATTGAAAACTCCAAACCAACCAATCGAGGGGTTACGCCCTGCATTATCAGCCCAGAGATTACGCATAAATGTGCAGTTTTCGCCCCCCAACGTGCTGCCAAAGGCGTGATTCCACGTATCTAATGCTTCGGAAAAAATAGAGTTTTGAATGGTAATATTGACCGTCGGTAGCTTTTGTTCAATAGCTCCCGTGCTGTCGTTGTACATGTGGCGGTACATCGACATATTTTCGTCTAAGCCCCAACTGGCCGAAACGTGGTCAATGATGATATTCCCAATGGGATTGCCACCAATGGAATCATCGCGACGACCAACAAAAGTTTCTCCCCGACGAAAACGCATGTACCGAATCACGACGTCGTGCGTATTAATCCAGACTGACTCACCTGCCACACAAACACCATCGCCTGGGGCTGTCTGCCCTGCAATCGTAATGTATGGTGCACGAATAATCAAGGGCGTTTTGAGGCGAATGATACCTGCTACGTTAAACACAATGGTGCGCGCACCTCCTTGTTCACAGGCATCGCGGAGGGTTCCTGGGCCGCTGTCTTCGAGGCTAGTCACCACATACACTTTACCCCCGCGACCGCCAAACGAAAAAGCGCCTCCCCCTTCAGCTCCTGGAAAAGCAGGAATTGAAGCTTGTGGCAAATCGACAGGGCGTGCTGCCCACGGAATGTACGGTTTTCCTTCGCGGGATTCTTTTTGAATGATGGGCAATGCCTTTTGCCAAGCAATATTCGACTGGTGCATCGCTTCTTTGAGCATTTCGTCGCTGGCTTTTTGCACGTCTTGGGGAACTTGCGGATACTGGGCTACAACGGGTTGTTTTGTTCCCAGTAACACCGCTATCACCAAAAGTGATGAAAATTTAGCCCGCAGATGACGCAGATTTTCAAGCGCAGATAACCGCTGATTTTTTAGAAAACCAGTATTGTATAATTCTAAGTCTGGTGTGATTACAGTCTCTTTCATAGATTTGTTTTTTTTACTTCAAAGGGTCAAAGCCGCCGCCCCAGGTATTATTTTGAATAATTTTAGGATTATTGTCAATGGCCGACTGCGGGATGGCAAAGAAATAATACTCTGGTTTCCAGTTGATTGCGTATTTAGTATCCAATTGCTTAGTCACAATCGTGAAATAATTGGTATAAGCTACATCCAAATCAACGTTGTCGCGCGTGGTAGCAAAATCAGCAGGCACGCCCGTTGTTTTAAGGTTGATGGTCACGCCTGTTCTTCTTTTTCCGTTCAACGTCTTCTCAATAAGTTTCCAACGACGCAAGTCCCAAAAACGCTTTCCTTCAAAGGCAAACTCAAGCTGGCGCTCAAACAAAATCGCTTCAAACATTTCGGCGCGCGTCATGTTGGCTTTTAGGCCGTATAATCCGTCGGTTCCTGCCTCAATCCCCGCTCTTTTACGGATGGCTTTGAGGTGGGTATAAGCTTCATCAAGGCTATTGATTCCACAAGCACTTTCGGCTAAATTAAGCAACACTTCCGCAAAACGAATCTCAATCCAATCGGTTCCAGAAAACTGTACATCGCTTACGCCTACTGTTGGGTTAATCGCCTTTCGTGTATAAAAACCTGTGTTTGAAGCCTTTACTTCTACTGTTTTGTTACTCACAAAATACGTCCAAAGCTTGTACGATGTATTTCCATTCAAAGGCCAATTCACGCCATTGTAAGCAATGGTTTTGTCAAAACGAGGATCACGGTTTTTGTAAAACAATTGGTCAGAATAAGTGTATTTGGTCGATTCTCCTGCTTTTTTACCATCTTTCATTGGGAATGCTTTTACCATTTCCCACGAAGGCTGGTTAGAACCTCCCGCTGTACCTGCGTACGATGGGCGAGTGGAGTTATCATAGCCGTTGTTTTTTCTGGTTTGGTCACCCGTTGACGTGTTAAAACCCGTCAAGAAAACCGCTTCTGGATTGTTCACTTCCTGAAACCACAATTGGTCAAACGAGGCGTGTAAACCGTATCCGTTGGCCACTAGCAAATCATACGCTTGTTTGTTGGCTGCATACGAAGCTTGCCATTTAGCCGCATCGTCCGTTGGGTTAAACTGCGGACTTGCCGCGTACAACAAGGCACGACCTTTGAGCGCAGCCGCACCTCCTTTGGTGATACGCCCCCAATCTGATGAGCCTCCCCACCTGCCTGGCAAGAACAACATTGCTGAATCTAAATCGCTGACAATTTGCTTGTACGTTTCGGTGGTCGTATTTCTTGACAAAAACGCGGCTTCGCGGGCTTCTACTCCTACTGCTTGAAGTGGTTTTGTGACCAAAGGTACGCCTCCATACAAACGAACCAAGTCAAAATAACGCCATGCCCGAAAGAATTGAGCCTGCGCGTTGAGGCGGTTTTTAGTAGCTTGGGCAATTGTTCCTCCGTTTACATCATTGATAAAAGTATTGATTACTCGAATCTTCCCGTAGTTGTTTGTGGCGTTCAGTGCCGTGCCAAAATCAGCTACGTCGTTGACCAATAGGGTTCCTTCAAAAAACTTACTTTCACCCGACGACTCATCCGAAAGGTCGGGGCGTGTACCCCATGCTCCTCCCCAAACGGGTAGGTTTTGATCGTAGATGTAGTCCAAATTCATGCGTGCCAGGACAGAGTCTTTAAAGATAAGACTACCGTTGACCGAACCTAAATCAGTTTTATCGAGTACCTTTTCGCAACTTGCCAGTCCAAGCAGTCCCAAAAGGCTGAGTATAGAAAAATAATTACGTTTCATTGTTGTCATTTGTTTTGTGGCAAACCACTTTTTTGTTCATTACTAACAGGTTACAACGCGGCTGAGAGCAACCGCGCTCACTACAATCCAAGGTTTAGACCCAACGAGAACGAGCGCAAAGTTGGATACGCATCATAGCTTCCTGAGTACGCTTTGTAGCTGTATGGATTGT
This sequence comes from Runella sp. R0.1_18, assembly GCF_057652155.1. Classification (NCBI taxonomy): domain Bacteria; kingdom Pseudomonadati; phylum Bacteroidota; class Cytophagia; order Cytophagales; family Spirosomataceae; genus Runella; species Runella sp. R0.1_18. The sequence continues at coordinate 117,117 of NZ_JBYFCK010000011.1, read as the reverse complement.
AGAAATTGAACGGATTGACAGCTACGACATAAACTTTAAGATTGCTCATGCCCAGTTTTTTTGCTGCCTTCGCGGGCAATCCATACGACACGTTGAAGTTACGCATTCCCGCCGACAACGAATTGGCAAACCAAAAATCAGATACCACTTGGTAAGTATCTCTATAATAAGGATTTGGATAAGCCGCTGTGGTATTTTCGGGTGTCCAGTGATCAGCCCAAAACTGCGGACGGTTGGCGGTCAAGGTTGCTTGATTACGCGCTGACGATTCGATGACGGCTTGTCCTCCAAACGAAGCCCCCATTACGACCGATACCGATAAGTTTTTGTAGGTAGTACTTACGTTGAAACCCAGTCCGTAATGATTGTTTGCTTTTTTGGTTAAAAACAACTGGTCATCCGTCGTAATTTTTCCGTCGGGAGCGGTGTATTGTCCTGTTGCATCTTTGGGCCCTCTCACGTCCTGATAATAAAGCATTCCTGGCTTAGGAGCAGCCCCAAAAATGGTATAACCTGGGTTTTTCTCCAACCAGCTATCCACGTCTTGCTGCGTACGAAACATACCCGCATATTGGTAGCCTTGCACGCCCATGTCAGTAGATTTTCCGATAGGGTCTTCGTAAGTGCCAATTTTACCTTTGTCCACATCCACCTTCAATTGTTTGTTGTCACTCCACGACAAAAACGCGTTGACTTTGTACGTCCAATCATTGGTGATTTTATCAGCCCAGCCCAACGAAATTTCGTAGCCAAAACCATCGACTGACGCATAGTTTTCCGATGGAAGAGTAGCACCGACGAGCAATGGCACCGACGACGTAAGCGCCGTAAGCATATTGTAACGATGGTCGTAGAACGCATCTAGTCCTAGCGACAAGCGATTTTTCAAGAATTGAGCATCAATCCCGAAGTTGTACTTGGTGTTGTTATCCCAACGTGCCTGACGGTTGGCCATGGCGTTGTTAGGGGAAATAATCAACGGACGGTCGCTATTTCCGCCAAACACGGCTCCTTTGCCCGTTTGGATAGAATAGCTTGTGAGCCAGTTATAGGCTTTGGTGGCATCTCCCCCCATGAATCCAACCGACCCACGGAATTTCAAGAAATCAATAAAAGAGACGTTGTTTTTGAAGAAATTTTCGTCCGAAATGACCCAACCAGCCGACACCGACGGGAAAAAGCCCCAGCGGTATTCGGGGGCAAAGTTGGTAGAAGCATCGTAGCGAGCGGCAACTTCCAACAAGTATTTATTGCCGTAGTTGTAATTGATACGGCCTGCGTACGACAAGTTTCCTGACTCTGATTGGCTTTCAGAAGCCGTTTGAGTACCTGTGGCATAACGCATGTTGGGCAGCCCACCGATGATGACACCTTCGGCCATAGCGGCCACGTTGTCGTAATTGGTTTCTGACTGCTCAAAGAAGGCAATTCCCGAAACATGATGTTTGCCAAATTGACGGTCGTAGTTCAAATAGCCATTAAATTGGTACGTATCGTTGTAGCTTGGGTTGATACGTACGCGGTCGCCATTGTTCATAGATACCGTCCGTAAAATATTGCCTCCATAAATGTGTTTATTCTGACCTAACATACTGAAAGCGTACACGTTGTACTTGGTTCCGTATTGCTTTCCGAAGCTATTATCAATGGTTTTGGCAAATAATACGCGGGCTTTTAATCCTTTGATGAACGGAATTTCATAGTCAATATTAGCCGTGACGTTCAAGCCCGTGTTGCGCGTACGGGTGAAGTTGTCGGAGTTTTGCACTTCAAAAAAGTGAAACGCATCAACTGTGTTTACGTTTCCTGCATTCGACAATAATACTGGAAGGCCGTTTACATACGGCGGGTTAAATTGAGGCGTAAACAGCAGCGACTTCATGTCGTTTTCAGGATTTTCGCCGCCTTGTTTGAGGTAGTACATTTGTTTATCATACAAATCACCGCTCAACGACAAGCCCGTTTTCAGCCCTTTGGCTACGACGATGTCAGCACTCGCACGAAACGTCCATTTGTTGGCGTTAATGTTATCGAAATTGGCATTTTGGGCATTGTACGTAATTCCCGCAAAGTACGTAGCACGCTCTCTTCCTCCGCTTACGTTGAGCGCATGACGCATCACCGACGAAGGTTTCCACGCCATTTTTAACCAATCGTAGTTGTTTTGTTTAAAATGATCGAGTTCGTCTTGGGTATAAATTAATGGATCAGTAGCTGGACGACCTGCCGCAAAGTTGAGGTTATTCATGTAGGTAGCATGTTCATATCCATTCATCATTTTGGGCAACATCGCCGCATCCGATACCCCCACCGAGCCGCTGTAGCTAAACTTTGGCGCGCCTGCTTTTCCGCGTTTGGTACTTACCACCACTACTCCTTGGTTAGAACGCGCTCCGTAAATGGCCGCAGCCGCATCTTTTAGTACCGAAATAGCTTCTACTTCCGACACGTCCAATAAGTTGAAGTCATCTTCAGTTCTTACGACGTTGTCAATGACAAACAATGGACGCAAAGTCCCTCCGTCTTTTGACAAAATGATAGGGTTACGAACGGTCAACTGACCATTATCACCAGGGCGGCTTGTTCCTCCAGACACACTTACCCCTGGCATTTGACCCTGCAACGCCGCCGACAAACTCCCGACGGGTAATTCTTGAATGGCTTTCATGTCAACGGCAGCAACCGCCCCTGTAAGGCTCACTTTTTTCTGCGAACCATAACCGACTACAACGACTTCGCTGATGGAAGCCACGTCGTCGTCGAGGGTTAAGTTAATGTTGGTTTGGCCATTTACGGCAATTTCACGCATCTTGTACCCCACCGAACTAATCACTAGGATTTCGTTTCCTTTGGGTAAATCAATTTTAAAATTCCCTTCACCGTTGGTAAATGTTCCTACTTTTGAACCTTTGATAATCACGTTGGCCCCTGGAATGGGTTGCCCAGCAGCGTCCTTTACATTTCCTGTTACGGTAATTGCGGCCGTTTTCACGGTTGTTTTTAAGGTAGTTCCTTCGTGTTTTTCAGCGTAGGAAACTCCCATAAAACAAACAGCTACTACCGCCGTGAGACACGCCTTGGCAAGGCTTTTGTCCCATGTTAGTTTGGTTTGTAAAAAAGGATTCATTGAAGAGTAATTGGATTAGTTTTGAACTTAGTTTGAGGTTTATTAGTATTCTAAAATCGCGGTTGCTCGCACAGAGGCGCGGTTGTAAGCAACCGCTGGCACACCTTAGGTTGTGAGCAACCACGTGCAAAGAGGCACATTAGGATTTATTTTTTGCTTCTTTGATTCGTTTTTCCCAGTCTTGACCCGCCTTTTTCATGTCAATTCCTTGGGCTGATAGGTAATTGTTGATTTTGCCTTTGTATTTGCCAAACCAAGCATGTTTCTTTTCTGAGGTATCGGCGTCCATGGCCAATTCACGGGCTTCGGTGAGCCACGTCAGGATTTGGGCCTTTTGGGTTTCGGTCAAATCAGGCAGCATTTCTTGGTAGCCACGGTAGGTTTTGGGCAACACGCCGTACGTCATTCCATCTTTTATTTGGTCAACTTGGGCGGGTGTAAGTTCTTTGGCAAGGTCGGTAAGGTAGTTTTTGTGTAATTGCCCCAGTTGAACATTCATTTCCGACTCCAACTGTTTTACTTTTTCTTCCGACGGTTCGGCCAATGCTTTTTTAGCTGTTTTTACGCCTTCGTGAAGGGTATTCAAATCGAGGTATTGCTTGGCTACGCGGTGACTTACTCGTTTAAACTGAGCAGAATCAGGCAGTTGCAACGCCGCCACTATCTTTTGGGCACGCTGTATTACTACTTGTTCGTAAGTGATTTCTTTGTCGTTGGCTTGCCCCAATGCAGTCGTAGCCATGGCCCAAAAAACAAACAATAATTTCTTCATTTTCAATTAGTTATACTCATTTAAAACTTCTTCAATTCAATTATTTGCCCTTTTTGGATTACCAATTTTGTCACTTTCCCTGCGTAGCGCAGGGTGCAAGGATTCCCCGCCACAGACGTGATTTTTACGTAAGTGAGTTTGCCTTGTTCCCAACTAAAATCCAGTTCAAAACCACCACGCGCTTTGATACCTCGTACCGTTCCTGTGGGTAAGTCGGGGGGCAATGCTGGTAAAAGGTCAATGTACTTGGTGTGACTCTGTAGCAACATCTCAACGATGCCTGCCGAACCGCCAAAATTTCCATCAATCTGAAACGGCGGGTGGGCGTCGAACAAGTTGGCGTACGAGCCTCCTGCTCCCGAGGCGGGGCGCAATAACATTTTGACCATCTTTTGGGCGTGTTCACCCTCTTTGAAACGTGCCCAAAAGTTGATTTTCCACGCCAAACTCCAACCCGTTCCTTCATCGCCACGGTATAGCAGCGATTGGCGGGCAGCTTTGGTCAACTCAGGCGTTTCGTCCCAATTGATTTCGTTGCCTGGGTGTAGCCCCCACAAGTGCGATACGTGGCGGTGTTTGTTGGTGGTATCGTCTTTGTCTTCGAGCCATTCTTGCAACTGTCCGTATTTTCCAATTTGGTTAGGGGCAATTTGAGCATAGGTAGTTTGCAGTTTTTTTCGCCACGCTTCGTCGGTTTTGAGTACTTCCGACGCCGCGATGCAGCTTTTAAGTAATCCGCGAATGATTTGGTGATCCATCGTTGGGCCTGCCACCAGCCCTCCGTTTTCGGGTGAATTGGAAGGCGTACTAATTAACCAACCCGTTTTGGGGTCTTTGACCAAAAAATCCACAAAAAACACCGACGCTTCTTTCATCATCGGGTAGGCGGTTTTTTGTAAAAATTCACGGTCTTGCGTAAACAAGTAATGTTCCCACAAGTGCTGACAAAGCCATGCCGCTCCTGTGACCCAAATGCCGTGATTGGAAGCATTGATAGGGGTTGTGGTGCGCCAAATATCGGTATTGTGGTGTACGACCCAGCCGCGTGCGTTGTAGTAAGTGCGGGCCGTTTCTTGCCCTGCCACCGACAATTCTTTCATCATTTCCAACAACGGCTCATGCAATGGCGAAAGGTTAAGCACTTCGGCTCCCCAATAGTTCATCTCGGCGTTGATGTTGGTGGTATATTTACTTCCCCAAGGTGGCGCCAATAAGTCGTTCCAAATCCCCTGCAAGTTGGCGGGACGAGTCTTGGGACGTGAGCTGGAAATCAGCAAGTAACGGCCATATTGTACATATAAGGCCATCAAAGCAGGGTCTGGGGTTTGGCCAAACTGCGCAAGTCGTTGCTGAGTCGGTAGGGTTGCGGCGGCACTTTTACCCAAGTCAATCGAGAACGTTTGGTAGTACGATTGGTATTCTTTCAGGTGAGCCGTCCGTATTTCTTCGTACGTTTTTTTCCCAATAGCCGCGATTGTTTTTTCACAAAGCACCGTTGGGTTGGCCGAAATATCTTGGTAATTGACGTAGTTGGTCGCCGCTGCCAAGTAAAACGTAACCCTGTCGGCTTTTTCAATTTCAATGCCTTGGTCGGTGCATTTAAGCGTGCCATTTTGCAACTGCACTGTCAGGTAACTTTCCCCTTTCAACGCGCCATTTTTCACTTTTACCGACAATGCCAACGTATGATTGTCCACGCGGCGAAGTAAGTAACCTTTGTGCGGACTGCTCAACGCAGCCGTAAGAGACAAACTAGCTTTGCGGTCAGCTTCTAGGCAAACGGCCATAACTTGCTGAGGTTCACTCACAAAATATGTTCGGGTAAAACGCGTTCCGTTGGCGCGAAAACTGGTTTTACAAAGCGCGTCCGACAAACGGAGCTCGCGGCGATAATCGCTGATTTCGCCCAAATCTGAGAATGTCAACGTCAAATCACCAAAAGGCTGATAATCGGCCTGATATTTTGGTGTCGCAGGGGGATTTTCGTCTTGAATTCTATATTTCCACGGTTTTACTAACGAAATCAATGCACTTGCTTCACCTTCGGGATAGAGTCCAATTGGACGAGAAGTGTCTTTGTAGCCTGCAATTCCTCCTTTATCCACGTAGTTAAGTACCTGTACAGCAATCACATTTCGTCCCGTCCGAAGTACATTGGCAGGAATGCGGTATTTACGCGCCTCCATGCTGTTGGTCGCTCCAATCAACTGCCCATTGACGTACGTAAGATCATAATCACGAATACGGTTTAAGTCCAACACTACGCTTTTCCCTTGCCAATCGGCGGGAATATCGACTACCGTCCGAAACCAAACGGCTCCATCTAAGCCCTCAAACCCGACGGTTTCCCAACCTTCATACGCTGGAACAACCATCGTTTCCCAAGTCGCATCATCATAATCTGGCAACGCAGGATTTCCCTTTAGCCCTTTCAAAGCCAGCATGTCGCTTGTCCACTGCTCCTTGTTGCCCGCTTGGGTTTTTAGCCCCATAAAATGGGTTTCGGCCAGTTGTTCCGCCGCTTTTTGTTTTCCTTCAGCCAACAACTGACGGATTTCGGCCAAGTACTTCGCCGCATCTTGTCGGTTAGGGTTACGTGGCTCACCCGTCCAGAGGGTTTCTTCATTGAACTGAATACGGTCTTTTTTTACCCCTCCAAACACCATCGCCCCTACTCTGCCGTTGCCAATGGGCAACGCTTCTGTCCACTTTTCGGCAGGAACATTGTACCACAGTTGATAGTCCTGTGCGTAAGCCCAAAGAGGAAGTAGGAGGATATGAAAAAGGAGTTTTTTCATCCGTTTAAGAGGTCTGAAAAACAGACTTGATGTATTGGGTATTTGCTCCGAAATTTTTCTTGACGTTGTGCGGCTCTTTGGCATCGCGGGAACGCTCAATAACCAGCCAACCCACCCACTTCATTTCGTCGAGGGTTTGTTTTACTTTGTTGAGGTCGAGGCGGGTATTGTGTTCGAGCCAAACCCCGTCTTCATCGGTGCAATGAATTTGGCAAATACGCTTGCGACCCAGTATTTTAAGCTCTTTCAACAAGTCTCGTCCTGCTTTAAGCGGATTTGAAAAATTGAAATAGATTTGAATGTGTTTGGAGCCGATTTCTTTTAATAATTCTACTTCTCCTTGAGCGTCCAACGACGTTTCAATACCAATCACAACACCTGCTTTTTGGGCCATTTTCCCTACTACTTTTAGGCGTTCTACAATGGCAGGGCGTAATTCGGGGTTTTGCACCAAATCCCCCTGAACACCCAATGGCAAAAAGCCTACTTTCACATTCATGGCTTTCATGGTGTCGATACAGTCTTGCACCATGCGCTGGTACGTAGGGCGCGTCGCAAACGACTGAGCGTAAAAACCCGTCATTGCCAGCGAACAAATTTCCAGTTGCAATTCTTTGGCTTTGTCCAAAAACTGCTGGCGCACTTCTGACTTAGCTAATTGATTATCAAAAGTTTCCCGATTACCCAAACCTCCCATGTCGATTTCTACTCCGTCGGCTCCAATGTCTTTGGTTAGCTGGAAAGCACTTAATTTTTGGCGTTTCAAAATCATCAAATCCACTACTGCTACTTTGTAACGGTGACTTGAACCCGCCCACCCACGCGCCACTCCCAATAGCATACTTGCAATGAGTACACTACTTTGTTTCAAGAATTGGCGACGTTGGGTGAGCATGGGTACTTATTTATGGTTATTAGAGGATTCAGCTATTTTTTACGTATTATGAGACTTTCCAAGTTTTGAAAACTTGGAAAGTCTTTAGTTCTTTTCGGCTTCGGCAGGTTGGGGGGCTTTGTACCCGTCCAACTCAGGCCATTGTCCGTCTTTGATAGGAATTAACTTCATTTTTTTAGGGTCAACTACCGCGTGCTTGATGCGCTGACGACGCCACGTATAAATCACGTGAATCATCCCGTCGGAGGTCTGAATCACCGAAGGATACGAATACTGACTAATGGGGGAATCTTCCAAAATCACCGCTGCATCCCATTCTTTGCCATCTTTTGAAACAGAAAGATGCAAGGGCGTGCGCGGGCCTTTGGCCAAGTCACCTGGGGGCAGTACATGGTTGTAAACCAGCGCATGACGACCGTCTTTGAGCGTCACGGCGTCAGTACCAGAGTTGTTATTGGGCAAACTTGATTTAGCTAATTCCGACCAAGTCTCGCCATTGTCATTTGACCATGCTTCCACTAATGCGCGGTTACGGCTGCGGGCCAAAATCTGCAATTTGCCCTTGCCGTGATTCAAAATGCTCGGTTGAATGGCGTTGATGGTTTTACCGTCGTTGATGGGGCCTATTTTTCTCCATGTTTTACCAAAATCGGGCGTTACCTCAAAATGAATTTGCCAACCACCTTTTCCTTCAGTGCTAGTCGGGCTCATCAAGTTTCCGTTGGAAAGCAATACGGGTTTATTTTTAATCGGGCCTAAAAACCCTTCGGGCAGGGCTTTAGCTTCTGACCACGTAAGGCCACCGTCCGAAGAGGTCTTCAACCAACCTTTCCACTCCGACGGGCTTGGACCGATTTTGTAAAACAACATCAAATCTCCGTTAGGGATTTGAAACAAAACGGGGTTCCAACACGCATAGCGGAGTTTGTCGTTGACAACGCCATCGGCTACGTTCTGGGGAGCAGTCCACTTGCCATTTACCTGACGGCTGACCCAAATACACACGTCGGGATTGCGTTCTTTGGTCCCCCCAAACCAAGCCGCGACCAAACCTTTGGACGTCTCGGCGATGGTTGAGGCGTGACTCTCAGGAAAAGGCGCGGTTTCAAAAATAAACTCATCTACCACTACTCCCGACTGCCATTTGGCCAATTGCGAAAAAGCAGCTTGAGTGACGACTAAGCACAAGAAAAAAGGAATAAAAAAACGTTGGATTACCATGAAAACAAAAGCTAATTGTGTTATTTTTTGGTTAACTACCTCTAACAAACGAAGAAAAAAGCAACAAAAACAAAAACAAATGAAAGAATTTTCTTTTTTCTTTTCAGTTCATTTGTCGTTTTTCTCCGCCAATGGGCTCTTTAGGGCTTCATTGTGTTAAGGTGGCTTCTTAAAAAAAGGCTTTTTGAGCCATTTAAAGGGGTTTTTGCAATTTTTCAAGAATTACCCGCCGAAACCTGATGACAATTATACTTTTTTAAAAAAAACTAACCCTCCTGAACTGTCTGCTTGAATAGAACTTTAACCCTATTTATTGGTAATAAAAAAGGGAGCAAAGCGCCCCCTTTCTCGAAAAAATACGAAACTATGGTTTGGTTAAAAAAGGCTATTTAATTTTCGTTTCAAAAACCTTGTTTAAGAACTGAACGCTGTGGCTCAAGACAGGTTCAAACCAAGGATGAAACAGTACAAACGTATGCGGCGCGTCGGGAAAAGAGTGAACTTCCGAATAGATATGAAGCGCATCAAGTTTTCGCCGCATGTCGTCACGACCAGCGTGCATACGATCTACAGAACTATTCACAAACAAAATAGGAGGCGTGTTTTTGTCCACATGGTTGAGGGCGCCCGCTTCGTGCCAAAGTTCAGGTTTTTGGGTTTTGTTGTAGCCAAACCAATACGTAGCGGCCGAAATCCCTTTGCTATCGTCGCCTTCTCCCGATTCGGGATGAATAAAGGCCAATGTTCCATCCAAATCGACAATGGCGTTGATTCGACTTGAAAAAGCCATGTACTCACCTTGGCTTCCTTCAAAAGCTGGATTGTCGTTGGTTGTTCCTAACAAAGCCGCCAATTGTCCTCCCGCCGAAAAGCCCAAAGAGGCAATTTTATTGGGGTCAATTTGGTATTTTTTGGCATTGGCTCGCATCCAACGTACCGCCGCTTTCAAATCATGCACAGCCGCAGGATATAATGCTTCGGTCGAAAGGCGGTACTCTACTGTTACGGCTACAAAACCTTGTTCCGCTAACTTTTGGGCCAAAGGCACGTGGTGCGTGCGGTCGCCCGAACGCCAGCCGCCGCCATGAATCACCAACACCGCTGGGCGAAGTCTCTTGGACTTACTTTTGGGATAAAACACATCCAGCTGCAAATTGCGAGCACCTACCGAACAATAGGTCACATTTCGTTCTTCCGCTACCGAAATTGGCAACGAAAAGGATACTTTAGAGACTTTTGGGTACTGTTTTTGAAGTTGAGAAAAAGCTTTTGGCACGTTGAACGAAGTATCGGGGACATTGGTCAAGCCAAAGGTCAACAAGGGGCCTTGCGGGTTCCAGTTGTCTTTACCTGCAAGCACCCTTCCAATCGTATATTTTTGGGCTTCGATTTCGGTCAACTGTTTTGACCACGACACTCGTTTTGAGGCAATGGCACCCGCTCCTTTTGAACCATATTCGGCATAAAAAGCAGTTTTTTCGGCATGAACCTTATCCCAATTATGCCAGCCTTCGGGCTTTACTACGTTCGACATCGTACAGTTCAAGAATACCGTTTGGGCATAATCTCGCCACGGTCGTCCCAAATACACACTTGCCTCGGGCGATTCGCCATCGAGTGTACATTCGTTAAATACAAAACCATGGACTTGTCCTTGCGGCGTAGAGGCTGCCGTGTAGTAGCCGCCTTGCAACTTTGAATGTATGTGGCATTGTTGAAAATAGGCCGTTGCCCACCCGAAAATAAAATCGACCGTTCCTTCAATGTAACAATTTTGGTAATATTGCCGCGTTCCTTCTCGCTTGGGATAGAGCGTATCTTGGCATCCTAAAAAACGGCAATTGATGAAACGAGCACGGTCACCATCGACAAGCATTGCTACGGCTTGCCCAACAGGGCCTGCGGAGTTGGCAAAGGTGATATTGATGGCCGTAAAATCGTTGGCAACGATGCGCGTAGAAGTGGAGGTAGTTGTTCCGAGCTTTACGCCTTGTGGGTTTATTTTTCCCGAAAAATCATCGTACGTCAAAATCGTATTTTCAGGATCTTCTCCCATGACAGTGACGTGGTTTTTGGTTGAGTCAAGGGTCAATTTTTCCTTGTAAACGCCTTTTTTGATACGAATGAGCACGTCTTTCGTATTGTTGAGCGGAATGGCATTGAATGCTGCTTGCACCGTCGTGAAATCTCCCGAGCCGTCTTGGGCAACAATCAATACGTTTTTGGAGGTTGTTTGGGCAAACAACGACCCCGTCAATAAAAGACACAACCAAAAGACGCTTTTCATATTTTTTATTGTTTATTCTTCTCATTCGTCACGACTTTAAGTCGGGACGGGCATGGGCTAAAGTCTCTGACTTACATCTCAATAATCAACGTCGGAGACGTTATACCAGAGCGTCCCCGACTGCAAGTCGGGGACAGCTTACGCGCTCATCACGACTTGGAGTCGGGACGGGCATGGGCTAAAGTCTCTGACTTGCATCTCAATAATCAACGTCGGAGACGTTACACCAGGGTGTCCCCGACTGCAAGTCGGGGACAGGGTTATTTTCCCCACTTTTGCACCCAATTGGGGTACTCGGTTGATATAAGTTTTGCGGGCCAGTTTCCATAGTAGGCATAGCCCACGCGGCGTTCGTTTTCGATTTCGGCCAAGGTTACCTTTGGTACACTATCACGCCCCGTAAAGAATGGCTTATTGGTGTCAAGTTCATAAAATCGCGCCCATAAAGTCGATGTAGGGTCGGTGACCACGATACGGTCTTTGCCCTTGGGCTGTGATGCATCTACCACATTATCAACGCGAATACCTACTATTTTTACTGAGTCTAGCCACGCTACTGCGGCCTGAATCGCTCTTTTGATTTCGGGCGAAGGATTGTCAATCGCCATCAAGAACTGAATAATACCTACGCTTTCATTGCCGCTTAGTGAGGCTAACTCAAACGCCCGTGCCTTGGCAGGAAGCAGCGTTTTTCGGTCGTGTTGTGCACACCAAGCCGTCAGTTTTCCGTGCTGAACGTACTGAGTTTTCAGGATGCAGTCGATTCCCTTCGCCATTGCGGCTTTGGCTTGGGGAATCAAGGTTTTTACTGCATCAAAATCATTTTTACCCTCGGTAATGTTTTTAAAAATCCACATCACATCCATCATCGCTTGGTCGTTATAAGTGATGTGTTTATGGTATCCACTCGTATCTGGAAAGAACTGCCCCCAGCCTCCTGCGGAGTTTTGCGCCGCCAATAAATACTTTATTCCATTTTCAGCGGCTTTCAAGTAGGTGGTATTTTGGGTCTTTTTGTAGGCCTTAACCAGCGTATTGATTTCGCGCGTTGTTGCTTTATCGTCGATGGTCGCGTCAAGTTTTCCCTTTTCAGAAAGCAGTATTGCTTTTTGCCCATCCGTTAGGCTGAGGTTGTAATTAATAGCATCACCACCTGGCTGAGGCCATCCGCCGTTGTTTCGTTGAAACAGCAACATTCGCTCGGCCACCGAGTCTTTGGCCGCTTCTTGCAGGGTAGAAATACCATACGAACAACCTCCTATTCCCAAAAATGGCAATAAAAAGATGCTCATTAAACTTCCAGTAAGGAGTTTTTTTGAATAAGTATGAAAGTACTGTTTCATAGGGGATACTTGCTAGACCTATAAGGTTTTGGAAACCTTATAGGTCCGTCGTTCATATTAATACCCAGGATTTTGCTTCAACTTACCTTGATAAGCATCCACCGTTGCTTGGTCGTACGGGAACAATTCACTTTTACCCGTCACAAAGAAACGAGCGATTCCTGCGTGTAATTGTACCCCGTCGATTAAGTTAGTGGTTAAGTGCTGACGCCAATCCAAACGCGTCCAACCCGTTGGGGCTGTTGTCAATGCAGTAGGTTGATAAAAAGAATTCATCCACTGAATTTCTTCGCCATTATTTCGCCAGAAAATATAACGAGGCACATTAGCGTATGCTCCTTTCGCATCCCGAATGTCTTGGATTTTTTGGCGCGTTTCGGCAATTTTTTGCGCTAGTAAATTCCAACGAATCAGGTCAAACTTACGAATACCTTCGCTTCCAAACTCCAAATAACGCTCATTGACGATGGCATTAAAGAACCCATCTTTGTCAGTCGGAGTTTTGCCTATTTTGCTTTCATTTCCTTTGTAGGCCCTTTTACGCACCTCTTCAAACGCCGAAATCGCAGCTGCCGTTGGCCCTCCATTCAATTCGTTTTCAGCTTCGGCAAACATCAACAAGACGTCCGCAAAACGAATCAATGGCCAGTTGTAGCCTGGGTTCAAAGCCGTACCTGGCAACAATGGATTACGCCAGTCTTTGCGAAACTTACCATCGGTGATTTCGCCCAAACGGCGAGGCGATTTAATATTTGTGGCAGCTACGGCATAAAGTGTTGTGGTTACGTCGCGGCGGGTATCAGTAGAGTCAAACGCGTAGAAATAGTTGGGTAATACCAACAAACCACCGCCTCCTGTGCCATAACGCGACGAAGCATTGACCGACGGGCCGTTGTAGTTGCCCATACGGCTGTCGGAGTTAGAATTGGAACCTCCCGCACCCACTTCAAAGATAATTTCACCATAAGGATCATAAGTAAACGAGGTCAACTTGCGCCAAACATCCTCAAAGCTAGGATTAAGCGTGTGTTCTCCCCGCTTGGCCAATAGGTCAGCACATTCGTCACGTGCAATTTTGATGTACGTTTGGTAATCGGCATTGCGCTCCAATTTGCCGCTGCTACGCAACGAATACCCTCCACGAAACATGGCTAACTTCGCTCGAAGCGCTTTTACCGCCCCTTTCGTTACTCGTTCATTGCGTACAGGAATTTCGGTTCTCCAGGGCACGAGGTCGGTGGCTACTTTGAGGTCATCAATGAGCTTTTTATACGTCTCATCACGGTCTGACTGCGGAATAAACAAGTCGGTTTGTGTATAAGCTGGAGTAAAAGGAGCAGGAACATCGCCCCAGTTACGAAGCAATTCAAACATAAACTGTGCTCTCAGCGTCAGCACTTCTCCGTGCAAACGGCGTAGTTCTTTTTTATCTGCTTCACTACCGTTGTTGTAAAGCGCCATTTGTGGAATCTGTTCGATACACAAATTGGCTTTTTCAATGCCACGGTACAATTGCAAAAATGGGTTACGGAGTTCGGCATTGGTCAACAACAACTGATAACGGCCAATGCCCCGACGACCATTATCAATATTTCCCGATACAATCATTTCGTCCGAATCGTACGGATAGTACATATTGATACGGATTCCGTAGCCGTTGTCGCCCATGAGTTCGTCATAGACACCTATCACGGCGTTGGTGGCATTGGCAAGGTTAGAAAACGCGTCCGAAATGCTAATCTGAGACTTAGGCTGTACTTCCAAGAATTCCTTGCAACCCGTCACCATCGTCATTGTTATGGCAAATGGCAGGCCCAAAGTGGCTATTTTTTTAAGTAATTTATTCATTTCTATCAAAAGTTAGAATGTCTTAAAATCAGTTTTAGTACGTGTTAGAAAGTTACATTTACCCCAACTACCCACGTTTTTGCCCGAGGATAACCAGCAAAATCGACACCTTGCGTCAATGGGTCACTACGGCGCGTGTTTACTTCTGGGTCATAGCCTGTATATTTCGTAAAGGTGGCTAGGTTGTTGACCGTTGCGTACGCTCTAAAACGCGAAATCTTGATTTTCTTCAACCACTCGTTTGGCAATGAATAACCTACTGTTAGGTTGTTCACCCGTAAAAATGAGCCATCTTCCACCGCCCACGAGTGCAGCCAATACCGCTGAACCCGCACAGGCGACCAAATCTTGGCATTTGCATTGATTGCTGCCAATTCGGTAGGATCTGTTACCACCGCACCTTGGTCGTTGATGTTTGTCCAACGGTCTTTCATGAAAGAAAGCATGTTCAAGTTCGGGAACGCGCCGTCCGTCATTTCAATTTTGTTGGCGTTATAAATATCATTGCCTACTACCCAGTTTAAGAACAAACTCAAATCAAAGTTTTTATAGACTACTTGGTTGTTCCAGCCACCAATAAATTTCGGGTTGGCATTACCAATCACGGTACGGTCTTTGTCGGCCGTAATCAAGCCATCGCCGTCGATGTCTTTCCATTTCAACATTCCTGGCTGCGGCGTTCCATATACCGAGTTCACAGGAACCCCTGGTTTAATGGTATAAGTTTTGGTGGTTTCGTTGTAGTTAAAATCGTCGATTTTGTAATAGCCATCCGTCACAAATCCATACATTAACCCAGTCGGCTCGCCTACTTTCACCAAATAGTCATCAGTTCCATCCGACCCTTGCCATCCCGAGTTACGCGTCAGTTGTGTTACAGTTCCAAGGCTTGTTACGGTATTTTTGTTGGTAGAGATGTTAAAATTTGAATTCCAAGTAATGTCTTTTTTCTGGATGATATACGCACTTAGCTGCAACTCAACGCCTTTGTTGGTCGTCGAACCTAAGTTCTTGATTTGCGACGAATAACCCGACGTTGGCGGAATAGCTACGGCCAAAAGAAGGTTATTTCCTGAGTTTTTGTACGCGTCAATCGACACTTGGAAACGGTTGTTTAAAAACGAAAGATCAAGGCCGACATTTTGCGAAACGTTTGACTCCCACTTCAAGTCTTCGTTGGCCAACGCTACAGGCGCATAGCCTGGTACTACGGTGTGGTTGAGCGCATATTCACCCGTTACGCCGTACAATTGTTGGTACAACAAATCACCAATGCGGTTGTTCCCCGCTACCCCGTAGCCAAGACGAAGCTTTCCGTCGGTTAAGATTTGATTATTTTTCAAGAAATCTTCTTTCGTAAAGCGCCACGCCAACGTACCAGACGGGAATACCAAAGCTCCGTTGGCATATTTAAACTTGGTCGAACGGTCGGAACGCAACGAGACCGTTGCTAAATATTTATCATTGTAGCCATAGCTTACGCGTCCAAATAACGAAAATAAGCGGTTAGGTGGCGTTTCATTTGAGGTTGGGCGAGGCTGCGCCGCTCCCGTAGGTGCTGAACCTAACCCCATGTTGGCCAGTGCCTGTTCTGCCGAAATATCAGAAGGGAAATAGCGCGTTTCAAAACCTGTACTTTTTGTGGCATTCTGATAAATTTCCTGACCCACAATCACGTTTAAGTCGTGCTTATTATCAAACTTTTTGGCATACTGCAAGGTGTTTGAATTGTTGATGGTAACGGTTCCTTGTTGTAAAATCGACGCTACTGGCTGTGACGCGTAGTTACGAGCTGTTCCCGTTATTTTACTCCAAAAAGAGTTCGTTTGTGCGTCGTTATTATCAATACCTACCGTAGTTTTAAACGTCAAGTTTTTCAAAATAGCGTAGCTTGCGTACCCGCTCAGGTTGATGGCTTTGGTATATGCTTTGCGGTATTCGGCTTGGGTCATCAAGATGGGGTTCACCAAGTTTCCTGACGAAATATAGAGGTTTTCATCAAAATCATCCACATCTGGCTGTGCTGCCACCAACAAAGGGCGGTATTGTACCGAGTGGCGCAAACGGTTGGTTGATTTTGTACCACTTGCCGTCGTTCCTGCCCCATTTACAGTCTGGTTCAAATAACGAACGTTGAACCCTAAACGTAACTTATCATTGGCTTTATGATCCATCTTGAACGTGGCCAAATAACGGTCAAATCCCGACTCTAACAACACGCCGTCTTCGCGGTTGGCAGTTAGGCTTAGGTTGTAGTTGGTATTGGCATTGCCCCCGTTTACGTTCAAGTTATGATTTTGGTACTGCGCTCTCCGACCAAATACCTCTTCCTGCCAATCAATGGGCGTAACGGTTTTGTACTGATTGATATTTTCCCACGTTCCGTACATGTCCGAAAAGCTTTTTTCGGCAGTGGCATCGTTGCGACTACGCTCGTATTGCCAACGCACAAAATCGTACGGACTCATCACATCCATTTTTTTAAAGATTTCGCGAAAACCCACCGAGCCATTGTAACTAACAGTGGTTTTTCCATTTTTTCCCGATTTGGTCGTAATAATGACTACCCCGTTGGCACCACGCGCTCCGTAAATAGCTGTCGTTGAGGCATCTTTCAATACATCAATGGTTTCAATGTCTTGGGGCGACAGAAAACTAAGCGCATTTTCGACCTGAATCCCATCCACGATATAAATCGGCGAATTGTCTTGGGTAATCGAACCACCCCCACGAATACGAATCTGAATGTCAGCTCCTGGGGCTCCTTCCGAAGTCGTGACACGTACCCCCGCCAAACGTCCCGTGAGGGCTTCGGCAGCGTTGGTCAACGGAATATCTTTTAACTGTTTCGCTCCTACCGACGATACAGACCCCGTCAAATCGCGGCGATTGATGGCATCTCCGTAACCAATCACGACCACTTCTTCGAGCATTTTTTGGTCGGTTTTCAAGGCGACAGAAACTTCCGAACGAGCGCCTAAAACGACCGTTTCGGGCAAATATCCTACGAAACTAAAAATAATCGCCGTTTCTTTTTTATCGGGAACGTTGATGGTAAACTTCCCATCAGTATTGGTCGTTGTTCCTACCGACGAACCTTTAACCAAGATACTTACCCCTGGTAGGGTTTCTCCTGTATTGCCGTCGGTCACAGACCCCGTCACCCGACGGGTTTGCGACCATCCCACTGAAATACAGCCCAGTAGTAACAGCAGTGTGAATAATTGTTTTTTCATATCAAGTGTTAGTTAAATTAAGTAAATGAGCAATCGTTATCGTAATGAAAGAATAGGCACTCCGTCCATATCGGTAAAGTCTTTGTTTTCACCCGCCATGCCCCAAATGAATGAGTAACTCGATGTACCACAGCCAGAATGTACCGACCACGGTGGCGAAATAATGGCTTGGTGGTTGGCTACCCACAGGTGACGCGTTTGGGTAGGCTCACCCATCAAATGCAACACGGCGTGGTTTTCAGGAATATCAAAATAACAATACACCTCCATACGACGGTCGTGGGTGTGCGACGGCATGGTATTCCAAACACTCCCTGGCTGAAGCACGGTAAGCCCCATTACCAACTGGCAACTCTGAATCCCTCCTTCATGAATGTATTTGTAAATAGTACGATGGTTAGAAGTTTCTAGTGCCCCCAACGTAACGGGCGATGCCTCCTCTTTGGTAAAAGCCCGATTGGGATGTGTATGATGCGCGGGCGAAGACAACAAGAAAAAACGAGCGGGGTTTTCGCTGCTATCGCTCTGAAAGCTTACATGCTGGGTACCTTTGCCAAGATACAAACAGCCTAGCTTATCCAATTCAAACGTTTGTCCATCAGCCACTACCGAGCCTTTTCCTGCCACGTTAATAATGCCCAACTCGCGACGTTCCAAGAAGAAATTGGCTTTGAGCGCATCCTGTGTTTCGAGCGTTACAGCCGATTGCCCTGGCATTACCCCCCCAGCCAATACGCGGTCGTAGTGCGAGTACACCCAAGTGATTTGGTCGGGAGCAAACAAGGTTTCAATCAAGAAGTTATCGCGCAACTCCTCAGTGTTCATTTGAGCTACTTCTTTACGGCTACTTTCGTGTCTGATTTGCATTTGGTTCTTTATTTTCAGTCGATTTGTTCGTTTAATAAAACATTAGCGACCCATCCAGCCACCGTCAACGGTCAGAATGGTTCCGTGGACATAGTCCGAAGCCGACGAGGCCAAAAACACCGCAGGCCCTTTGAAGTCTTCGGGCTGTCCCCAGCGGGCGGCAGGAATACGACCCAAAATTGCGGCACTTCGGTCTTCATCGGCACGGAGCGCCGACGTGTTGGCCGTCGCAATGTAGCCTGGCGCGATGGCATTGACGTTGACTCCTTTGGACGCCCACTCGTTGGCCAGCGCTTTCACAAGACTTCCAATAGCGCCTTTGCTCGCGGCATAGCTTGGAACGTTGATGCCTCCTTGAAAGGTGAGCATAGATGCCGTAAAGACGATTTTTCCGTAACCCCGCTCCAGCATCTCTTTTCCAAACTCTCTCGCCAAAATAAATTGAGCGTCCAAGTTCACCGAAAGAACCTGATCCCAATATTCATCAGAATGCTCGGCGGCTGGATTTCTCAAAATAATACCGGCATTATTGAACAAGATATCTATTTGAGCAACCTCTTCTTTGACTCGTTTTATAAAATGGTACAACGAATCTCGGTTTCCCAAATCTGCTTGATAGGGGCTAAATTTCCGTCCCAATGCCCTGACGGCCTTCTCAATTCCGCTTCCTTCCAAAGGCATTGAACGCGATACGCCCACAATATCAGCTCCCGCTTCAGCCAGCCCAACGGCCATGGCCATTCCGATACCACTATCGCATCCCGAAACCAGCGCCACTTTGCCCGTCAAGCTAAAGTTGTTCATTCGTATTAAATTTTAATTTTTTTTAGAAATTGAACTATGGTTACTCCAGCTCCCTCTTGGAGAGCTGTATTCAAGTTTAGTACCGCTTTATGGTACATTACAAATAAATTGTTGACTTTTTTTATGCAATCGTTGTCGGTAACGTTGCCAAAAAGATGGCTTTTTACTTTTAAGGATTTTTTTTTAGTTACTTTATAAAAAAGTGTATCTTCACCTCTTCAAATTATTTCCTTTACTATCAGAGGGATAAATTGTACAAAACCAACATTTAGGACTGTGGAAGTGATCACAATAAAAGACATAGCGAAGGCTCTCAACCTTTCGACCTCGACTGTTTCGAGGGCATTGCGGGGGAGTTATGAAATTAATCCCGAAACCAAACGGCTCGTGATGGAGTATGCCGAACGCATGAACTATCGCCCCAACCCTATCGCGCTTAGCTTGAAAGAAAACCGAAGCCGTTCGATTGGGATCATTATCCCCGAAATCGCCAACAACTTCTTTTCGCAGGCCATCAATGGCATGGAGTCGATTGCTTATAATCGAGGATACCACGTTGTTATTTCGCAAAACCACGAATCGTACGAACGAGAACTGGTTAATACGCAGTACCTCGCCCAACGCCGAGTGGACGGTCTTATCGTTTCTCTTTCGGGAGAAAGCAATGATTTAGAGCACTTTAAAGAGTTACAAACCAAAGGAATGCCGATTGTTTTTTTTGACCGCGTTCCGCAAGATTATATCACCCACAAAGTGAGCGCCGACAACTTTGTGGGGGCCTACGAAGCTACAGCCCATTTGATTCAACAAGGTTTTAGAAGAATTGCCCACCTTACGAGTCCCTCTTGGTTATCAATCACTTACGAGCGACTTGAAGGCTACAAGAAGGCACTGCAAAACCACGGAATACCGATTGAAGAATCGTACATTAAGTACTGTAGCCACGGTGGGATGAATCCTGACGAAGTGGAAAAAGCCGTCCTCGAACTCATTCATCATCCCGAACGCCCCGACGCAATTTTTTCCGCTGGCGACCGCCTTACTACTTCGTCGATGTCATTGATTAAACGTGAAGGTTTACGCATTCCCGAGGACATTGCCATCGTCGGGTTTACCAACCTTATTTCGGCGCATTTGCTCAGTCCTGCGCTGAGTGCTGTGACACAACCTGCCTACGAAATGGGGCAACTTGCCACGGAGTTTTTGATTGATTTAATCGAACGCCCCAAAAGCACCATTCGTTTTGAAACCAAGCGTTTGGAAACCAAATTGGTCATTCGCGAGTCGTCGCTAAAACCTGCCTAATGGTATCTTCCTTTTTATTTGGAGTAAGATTTTGCGTACTTTTAGCCAAATCTTACTCCAATGCCCCGTCTGTTTTATAGCCTCTTTCTTTTCTTTTTTTACGTCACTGGTTTCGCCCAACTCCGCGATACACTTTACCAATTTCGCCCCGACTCGGCCGTTTTTGTTCGTACCAAAGGCCCATTGGCGTACCTCAATTATGGCCTTGGCGAAGACCGTCTCGGAGGAGCCAAAATGGCTTACCTCGACTCACTCGTATTGCTGAAAGTAACGGGGCGATACAAAGACCAATACCGCGTTCGGTTGACTTCTACGCTATCGGCTTGGATTCCGCAAAACCTTACCCGCCGTGACAGCATCGTCAAACCACCGATTCAGTATCTAACAACTTCGTGGAGAACGTGGGGCGATGACCGTTTTGATTATATTTCTATTCCACTCACGGAGCGTCTTCCTTATCGGAGTTGGCAAGAAATGAACCCTTCTCGGATTGTCGTTGATATTTTTGGGGCAACTACCAACACCAACTGGATTACGCAGTTCAAGTCCGCCACCGAAACAAAACACGTTGATTACGAGCAACTTGCCGATGAGCATTTGCGCGTCACCATCCAACTAGCCCACGCCCAGCATTGGGGGTATCGGATTGGATACGAAGGCCGCCGCCTCGTGATTCGAATCAAGCACCAACCCGAAAAACTCAAACTTGACGGCCTCACGATTGCTATCGACGCAGGGCACGGAGGCTCCAACCTTGGAGCGCGCGGGTTGCGCTCGAAGCAATGGGAAAAAGACCTGAATTTGAGCATCGCTTTACACCTCAAAAAAGAACTTGAAGACAAAGGAGCACGCGTTCTCATGACCCGAACTAACGATACTCTCTTCAATAACACCGACCGAATTGTGCACTTCCGCGCGCTTCAACCTGATTTGTTGATTAGTATTCACAACAATGCCGCAGGAGATACCACCAAAACGCGCGGAACAAGTACATACTACAAACACATTGGCTACCGACCACTAAGTCAAGCGGTATTGGAGCGTTTGCTCGAAATGGGACTGGTGGAATATGGTAACATCGGGCGGTTCAATTTTGCGTTGAATAGCCCCATCGAATACCCCAACGTGCTTGTAGAAGGCGCGTTTATGAGTCACCCCGAAGACGAAGCGTTGTTGATAGAAGATGATTTTCGCAAAAAAATGGCGAAGCAGATTCGTAAAGGCGTAGAAGATTGGCTCAAAGCCATCAGGCGCAACGATGACTGATACATACGTCGGGTTGTGAGCAACCCGACGCACAGTGTAGAGGGTTGCTCACAACCCGACCCTTTATACCAGTTCTAAATCATCGGATGACGTTTGAACTCTTTGGTACGGTCAAAAAGATAACGGTAGGTCGTATGAATTTTGTGAGGCACGCCTCCCAAAAGCTCCGCAAAGCGCACCATTTTAGGATTAAAGTCACCAATCCAGTTAAATTCGAGTTCGGTATATTGGTAATTGGGGCGCCAAGCCACGCGCGTTGAAGCAAGGGCCATGGCTGATTCAACTCCTCTACCTTGATATTCAGGAATAACGCCAAAAATCACCCCAAACGCTTTGTAATTTTTTTTCCGTAGTTTGTGGTACAAAAACTTGATTTTTCCAATCAAGTCTAGCTTGCCGTTGACGTGTTTGAAGATTTGGTTTAGTTCAGGAAGCATAATAAAAAACGCCACAGGCTCACCGTCTCGGTAGCCAAACCACATCATTTCCTCGTCCATAATAGGCTTCATCCGCTGCATAATGGCTTTTGCCTTTTCGGGAGTCATATCGTCGGTACCAAGGTGTTTTGCCCAAGCTTTGTTATAGACCGTCCGAAAATCTTCCGCAAACTGCCCTAACTGCTTTTTGTCAATGTGCTTAAAAGAAAACTCTGGATTGTTTAAAATACGCTCTGCCCGTTCAAAGAATATCATATTTACTCGCTCCATAAATTTCTCTTTGTACATGTGCAAAAAGAACGTAAGCTGATTAAAGTAGGTCTGAAATCCGTAGGCTTCAAAGAAAGTTTGATAATAAGGAAAATGATACCCCATTCCGTAGAGAGGTTCTTTGTCAAAACCCTCCGTCAATAGTCCCCAAAAACGGTCGCGTTCGCCAAAATTAATCGGCCCATCCATGGCCTCCATGCCTTGTTCTTGCAACCATTTTTTACAAATATCAAAAAGCGCAAAAGCAGTAGCTTGGTCTTCGATGCACTCAAAAAAACCCATTCCGCCCGTAGGTTGGTCGTTTCCTTTCAGCACCGTTCCTTGGTTCACAAACGCCGCTACTCGTCCGATGGTCTGTCCTTGGTCATCGACGGCAATCCAACGTACACACGCACCGCCCTTGAAATATTTATTTTTGTCAGGGTTAAAAGTATCCTCCACGTCCTTATCAAGTGGGCGAATCCAGTAAGAATTATCTTTATAGAGCCGCACGGGCAGCATCAAAAACTCGCGCTGACGGGTAGTATCTGTTCCTACTTCAAGAATTTGCATAGTGTCTAAAAATCAATCAAAACTAACAACTGACAGCGAAATTAGGCGATTCTATGCGATAATAGCGCATCAAGCCCCACAAAAAGCTAACTTTGCCCCCGCAAGTACCTCAAAACTCACCTCCCATGACTAAAAAACGGATTGCGATTTTTGCTTCGGGCTCTGGTTCTAATGCCGAAAAAATCGCCGAACATTTTGCCTCTAACCCCCAAGTAGAGATTTCGTTTATCCTCACCAACAATCCTCAAGCGGGGGTGATTGCCCGGGCGCGCCGCCTTCACATTCCTGTGGTGGTATTCGACCGAGCAACGTTTTATCACTCATCCCGCATTATCGAATTTTTGCAAAACCAACACATCGACCTAGTCGTTTTAGCGGGCTTCATGATGCTCATTCCCGAGGCAATGGTGCAGGCATTTCCCAATCAGATTGTCAACATTCACCCTGCGCTTCTTCCCAAATACGGCGGCAAAGGCATGTACGGTCATTTTGTCCATGAAGCAGTTGTGGCCGCTCAAGAAACAGAATCGGGCATCACGATTCACTACGTAAATGAGCATTACGACGAAGGAGCTATCATTTTTCAAGCGACTTGCCCCGTCGTATCAACCGATACCCCAGAGGATGTTGCTAAAAAAGTACAAGTACTAGAACACAAACATTTTCCCGAAGTGGTGGAGCAATTGTTGAACGCATAGCATAAAAAAAGCCGTGCCTCATCGGGACACGGCTTTACAACTATTTGGTTCTTAGCTTAAAGTGTAACTATGTTCGTTGATTAAAAAACGTATTTGTTCTCCGCAATCATCGCATCTGCGATACGACGACGCGCATTTTTGGTATTGAACGGCTCAATCTTCGTGAAGCGTTTCAAGCCCATGAGCATCACGCGAAGCTCATCGCCTTCTGCAAACGACATGATAGCCGATTTACCAGCGCTGTTCACTTTTTCTACCGCTTCGTGTAAATAGCACATAGCCAAGTCTTTCTGTAACGCACAAGCGGCTTCTCCTTTGATGCCAATTAGCTTTTCAGTACGCAAAATCGCTGATTCCGCCGCATAAATCTCAATGGCCATATCGGCTACGTTCATTAAGATTTCTTGCTCTTCCGAAAGTTTCATCATAAACTTCTGAACGGCCGCACCCGCAACCATCAAGGCCGCTTTTTTCAAGTTTTTAATCACTTTTTTCTCGGCGGCAAATGGTACTTCATCGTCGGTGCTGCTAAAATCAGGGATTGACATGATTTCTTTGGCCACTGCCATCGCAGGCCCCATCAAATCGAGTTCACCTTTCATGGCACGCTTGAGCATCATATCGACCGTCAACATGCGATTGATTTCGTTGGTCCCTTCAAAAATGCGATTGATACGGCTATCGCGGTACGCGCGGTCCATCGGTGCATCGGCTGAGAAGCCCATACCTCCATATACTTGCACGCCTTCATCTACCACATAATCAAGCACTTCCGAGCCATGTACTTTCATCATGGCGCACTCAATGGCAAACTGTTCCAAGGCTTTTAATTTGGCTTCGGCGTCGTTTACACCTTTTGCTTTGAGGTCTTCAATGGCATCGTCGATGTTTTGCCCTGCACGGTACGAGGCCGACTCGGTAGCGTACAATTTCACGGCCATTTCGCCCAATTTGTGCTTAATAGCGCCAAAATTGCTAATCGCCGTTCCGAATTGTTTACGTTCGTTGGCATATTGTACCGCGTGGGCTGCTACTTGCTTCGCACCGCCCATGGTCGCTGCCGCTAGTTTGATACGACCGATGTTAAGGATATTAACGGCAATCTTAAATCCATTGCCACGGTCAGAGAGCATATTTTCAACGGGAACGTGGCAATCGTTGAAGAAAACTTGGCGCGTGTCCGAGCCTTTGATACCCATTTTGTGCTCGGGTTCGTTCATCGTAATTCCACCAAATGTTTTCTCTACGATGAAAGCTGTCAAGTTTTTATCGGTCTTGCCGCCTTCTTCTATTTTGGCAAATACAATAAATACGTCGGCAAAACCACCGTTGGTAATCCACATTTTCTGACCGTTGAGCACGTAGCTTTTTCCGTCTTCGCTCAACACTGCTTTGGTTTTTCCCGAGTTCGCATCCGAACCCGAATCTGGCTCCGTCAAGCAGTAAGCTGCTTTCCATTCGCCAGAAGCTAACTTTGGTAAGTAGTTCGATTTTTGTGCTTCATTTCCGTAATATACGATGGGCAATGTGCCAATCCCCGTATGCGCCGACAACGCTACCGAGAACGAATTGCCTGCTCCTGTCGCTTCGGCTACGAGCATCGATGTATTAAAATTCATTCCAAATCCGCCGTACTCTTCAGGAACTGCCGTCCCTAGCAAGCCGAGTTCTCCCGCTTTATCGAGCAGCGATGACATCAGCTCGGGAGACTTCGCCTTGTCGATTTCTTCGACGCGTGGCCAAATTTCAGTCGCCAAAAAGTCACGGCACGATTGCGCAATCATCAACTGTTCTTCGGTAAACTCTTCGGGAATAAACACTTGAGATGCCTCCGTATCTTTAATCAAGAATTCTCCACCTTTGATACTAGCGCGATTTTCTACGGTTGTCATGGTTTTTTAGGAATTTTTAAACTGTTGTTATGCTTGCATACAAAATTAGAATAAACAAAAATAGTATGCAAGCATACTATTAAAAATTTTTACATCTCGAATCACTATCTTTGTAAAAAAATCCAACGAGCATGGAAACTATCGCAAAAACAGAGGAGCAGTTGCGCCAAGAGCGGGCAGTAGCCTGGGCGAAAAGATTGTTGGCAAGCAAACGTGAATTGGAGAAAAAAATGGACGACGATGTTCAAAATAACCCTAAAGTCAGGGAATTGGTAAACCAAATTCGTAAAATGTAATATTCACATGTCTCAGTACTATGCCTATTCTGATATAGTTTACCTGAACTCTCTAATTTTGCATACAGATAATCTTCACTTTGTAGAAATCATCGACGCCTTCCGAAAAGTAACGGGAGGCTATTCTGAAGATAAATGACCGAAACGCTTACACTATCGCCCGAAGTACTTGCCAAATACGAAATCGTGATCGGCTTAGAAGTACACTGTCAGTTACAGACTCAAACTAAGATTTTTGCGGCCGACGCCAACCAGTTTGGTAGCGACCCCAATACCAATATCAGCGTCATTACGTTGGCCCACCCAGGTACTCTCCCAAAATTGAACAAAAAAGCCGTTGAGTACGCTGTTCGGATGGGGATTGCGTGTGGGTGTGACATTACTCGCCACACGATTTTTGACCGTAAAAACTACTTTTATCCTGACCTACCCAAAGGCTATCAGTTGTCGCAAGACAAAGCGCCTATTTGCGTAGGAGGCGGTATCCCTGTTTCGTTCAAAGATAAAGCAGGGAAAACCGTGGAACGAACGGTAAAAATTCACCATATTCACTTAGAAGAAGACGCAGGAAAATCGGTACACGATGGCGCCGCTACGGATACCTTGCTTGACTACAACCGCGCAGGAACACCGCTCATCGAAATGGTCACCGACCCTTGTATTGGTTCGGCCGAAGAGGCAGGCGCATTCTTAACGGCCGTTCGTCAACTGGTTCGTTTTATCGACATTTGCGATGGAAACATGGAAGAAGGTTCGCTCCGCTGCGATTTGAATATTTCGGTGCGTTTGAAGGGAGCCACTGAATTTGGCACCAAGGTGGAAGTCAAAAACATGAACTCCATCCGCAACGTCATGAAAGCCGTGGAAACCGAGTTTCCTCGTCAAGTACAAATGGTCGAAAACGGTGAGACGATTTTGCAAGAAACGCGGATGTTTGACCCCGAAACGGGCGAAACTTCGGGAATGCGGATGAAGGAAACGATGAACGATTATCGTTATTTTCCCGAACCTGATTTGGCTCCCGTGTTTATTTCGGACGAATGGATGAACCAAATCCAAGCCGAAATGCCTCCGTTGCCGCGCGTTTTGTTCGAAAAATTCACCACTCAGTACGGGCTTTCGGCAGGTCATGCCACTACCCTCGTTGACACCAAAGACGTGGCGTTTTACTTTGAAGCGCTCGGAGCCGCTTGTGGCAATTACCAAGCTGCGGCCAACTGGGTATTAGGTCCTGTCAAAACTTTCTTAAACGAAAACAACGACGCAACGGCCGAACAGTTTCCGCTTTCGCCCGCTCAATTGGCTGAAGTCATTAAATTGGTAGAAAGCAATCAAGTAAGTCATACCACTGCTTCGCAAAAGCTATTGCCTGTTTTACTCGAAAAACCGTCTCTATCGCCGCTTGACGTAGCCCAACAAAACAATTGGCTTCAAAACAGCGACGCAGGTGCGCTGGAAACTATTGTAGATGAGGTACTAGCGTCGATGCCCGACAAGGTAAAAGAATTCAAAAAAGGCAAAAAAGGCTTGATGGGCTTGTTTGTGGGCGAAGTGATGAAAAAATCAAAAGGCAGCGCCGACCCGAAGGTTGTCAATCAGTTATTGGGGCAAAAGCTCGCCTAAGCTATTTCGAACCTCACGTCTCTCTGGGACAACAATAAAAATGTTGGTATGAAAAAATAGCTTCGGAGAAGCTCAATCTTTGTAGTAGCACAAGGTGTTGGTTTCACATCAAAGACTTCGGAGAAGTCAAACTTCACCTTTTATTACAAATTTTGAGCTTCTGTTCCCTATATGTTCTCTTTGTAGGATACTACCTAGCACTGATTACTCCACGGTAAACCACGTATAACTTTCAGGGTCAATCGTGACGGTCAACGATACTTCGTAGTTGCGGTTGAGGGTGTATTTTTGGGCAGTTGCCCCTTTTTCTTTAAACATAGCGGACGACGTCAAGCCTGTGTAATACAGCGGAACGTTGATTGTCCGCGTGATACGCTCTTTGGTCGGGTTATATAGCATTAAAAAGCCCTTCTGCTTCTGTTGCGGGTCCACATGAATAAAACCGTCCCAGTCGCGGCCGTCGGCGCGGCGCAGGTGAATCATGTCGGCGTTCAGAATGTCGCGGTACTGCTTGTACCACGCCACCGTTTTCGACACCAGTTGGCGGGTGGTTTCGGTATCGTACAGGCGCGGGCCACGGTAACAAGCCTGCACGCCCGCCCCGTAGTACTGCACCATCAGTTGCTCATAATCCGTCAAATGCTCGCTCAATGGCTCCAGCACCGCCTCGGGGCCACCGCCCTGATAGCGCGTCAACGGCACAAAACCCCAACTCATGGCCGCCGTTTTTTCCATCGTTCCGTCGTGGATATTTTGGCGATTGAGGATGCGTTGCTGCTCACGCGACAACGAGAAATTGACTTCCCGATACCCAATGGCAATTTTATGAGTCCCGTCGAGGAAGTACCAGTCGGGAGCATTGATATAGACACCGCGCTCGTTCAGCCAACGATACAGTTCCTTCTGGATTTCCATCTGCCGCCACTGCGAATCGTCCAGCCCTTTGTGGCCTGGATGCACGTTTGAGCCACATACATCGCCTGGGTAAGGGCCGTCGTTTTCCCAGATATCAAACCCTGTTTTTGCAAAAAAGTGCTTGATTTTATTGCGGTAAGCCAGTCCCCATTTGCTGCCAAAACAAGGGGCATGACCAAAAAACGCGCCACCAGGCTTGCCCGTTTTGGGGTCAACCACGTCGTCTTCGTCACTGATGCGTCGGCTACTGAAGAGTGAATAGCCGCCCAGCAGAATTTTTTTGCTATGCGCATAATCGGCCAATTCTTTCCAACGAGCGATGTTTTTGGCGGTGCTGTCCTCCATGTTCAGGTGGCTGCCAAAACTCAGAATTACGGCTTCGTAGCCCGTGGCGACGCATTGGTCAATACAGCTTTTTACCTCCTGATCATTTTTGCTCACAAGGTGCATAAAAATAGGATTTTGGGTCGTCCATGGCGCTACGGTTCGGTACATTTTACGAATCATCAGACCTCGGCGTTGACGGTCGTAACTGTCCATCAATAGCTCATGCGTCCGTACCGATTTGAATACTTCATTGGGTTGCAGGTCAATGCCCGGGGCTTTTTCGGGATATACTTCCAGCAAGCAGGGTGTTTCAAAATTATAGTTTACCTGCGAGGTATAAGTCGAGTCAATTTTCCAGTGCGTGGTCTGGTCGCTAATGTCGTAGCGCATGGCGTTGTTGAAGGCGTAGTTGGTTTCTACATACATACCATGTTGTTTTTTCATCTCCGCGGGCTTACCCACCACGGCGCTTTCTTCTTCCACCAGCGCCAATACTTCATTGACGACTCGGCTTAGTTTCAGCTCGGCACTTTGTTTATTTTCAACAGACACCCATTTGACTATCAACGGAATACCGTCATAAATCTCGTAGTTTACCGTCACTTCCAACCCTTTCACGGCTTCGGCCTGCGCTTTATAGCGGAAGGTCAGCACTTTACCCGAAGGGCCTTTTTGGGACGCTGCCCACGAATTGGCTTTCCAGTTTACAAAGGGTTTTATTTCCGACACTGAATGACCCGCAGCCACAAAATCGTCTTTGCCTACCGTGAATTTATCCACCCATTCGGGCAGGAGATAAGCATTTTCTTTTTGACCCATCAACCCGCCAATGTTGTACGTTTTTCCGTTGACCACGATTTTGGCTTCGGGCTTAACAGCCCGTAAAAGCTGTTGACCATTTGACAGGTTTTTGTAATCAATACAAACCACGTTGGGTTCGATGCGAAAAACCCGTTTGACCAGACCATTGTACAAAATGATGTTTTTGCCTTCCGTAATGACTTCGGCCTTTTGGGTAACAGGCGTTACCAACCAATCGCCCGAAGCAGGTTTATCGTAGCGGGATTGAGCTTGTAATTGTACAATGCTCATTACAATGAGGAAAAAAAGATTCAGCTTCATCTCAAAATACAGTAAGTCAAATGTTTATTTTTTACATTCCTATTTCAAACAATCGGTAGCGCCTACGGCGCAATTTTTGCGCCGTAGGCGCTACCGATTTGTAGCCATAAATTCCCAATTAATTTTTGTTGAATACCCAAACGGTTTTCCGCTGACAGGTGTATCCATTTCGCCTTTGAGCTTACCATCAGCCGTTTTTGTTACCGATAATCGGGTGAACGAGCGCGCTCCCTTTTCATAATCAAAAGTAGCCCCGTCGTCGTCGTACAGCTGAAAACTACCTATCGCCGTACCGTAGTGACGAACCGTCAGTGGCAGTGTTTCACCATTCTTGGGAGCTTGCCGACGGGCAGTTGTCATTGGTATAATACCACCGTCTTTTACAAAGAGTGGAATTTTATCAAGTGAAGGGGTAATGGTAATAATCTGATTGCTACCGACTTCTTTTCCCGTATAAAAATCAAACCACTTTCCCTGCGGCAGATAAACTTCGCGGCTTTTCTCTCCCGCAAACATGGGTGCTACCAACAGATAATCACCCATCATGTATTGATCTTTGATGTCTTTTTTAATGCTCATGGCGTACGGATTGGCAGTAGCATCCATTTTACCCTCCACCGTAACCGACTTAAAACCAAAACCTTCGACCAGATTCATCGCCCTGAACGGCGGTTTTCCCTCAAACCGATACTGGGCAAACGTAGAATAAAGATAGGGTAATAGCTGCATTCTGAGATTGGCTACGTCGCGAACGGCTTGTTCTACCTCAGGAAACGACCACGGCTTCGTGCCATCAGCCCAGGCGTTGAGCATCGCCATCGGCGAAAAACACACCGATTGCATCCGCCGCACCCATTCTTCGGCAGTCTTAGAAGCCCGTACCTCTGGCGTCCAGAGCACACCAATAAAACTACTGTTTACCAGTGCCGTAATAAAGTCTTTATGGCTGTAGTAATCGTTATAAATCACGTACGGGAAATTGCTCGCACCTGCGTTGGACGCCCGCACCAGCCCATACGTCCGTTTATTGATTTCTTTGAACCAGCTTCCCGTCATTTGTTGCACCATCAGACCGTACGTCTGTCGCATCTGTTCGGCGCTGGTACCCGACGGAAAGGTCGCCACATCAGGCCAAATCCAGTTATCGTAGCCGTCCACCTCGTCGATTTTGTAGCCCCCCACCCCGATGTTGAGGTGCTCACGCATAAAATGCTCCTTAAACAACTGGCGAGCCTGTGCCATCGTAAAATCGGGCACAATACCATTCCAAACAGTATGCGAACCTGTAAAAGGTTTGATTTTGGGGTACAACGACCCCACTGGTGACACGTACGGGTTCAGCCAGAGATTAGCGCTGATACCTTTGTCGGCCAGTTTTTTCAGAAAACCTTTGGGGTCGGGGAAACGCGTTTTCTCCCACTCAAACGTACACGGGTACGCCATGCTGTGCCAACCTGGTTCTACCCCAATGAAGTCCAGCGGAAAATTGTGTTCTTCAAAGCTTTGTACTTCTTTCAGAATATCATCCTGTGAGTACAAGGTCGGGACGCGCTGGGTGAAGCCTAAACCCCATTTGGGCGGCAAATAACCCCCGCCGTTCATGAGGTTGTAGCGCTGTACCACGTTCATGGGCGTTGGCCCACCAAAGATATAGAGCGTCGCCCCTTCGGCAGGAACGAGCATTTCTACCGCATCGGAATACGGCTGCGCTTCCCACTTTTTGTCGGTGTTGCGGTCGCGCAGCACGGGCGGGTGTTTGGCATCGGCCCGAACGGCCGTACCTGCATAGACCGTGATGTAGCGTGCAGCATCTACCAGTACTCCGTAGCCTTTGGACGACACATAAAACGGCACAGGCGCGTGCGTACGGCCATTATCTTTCGTGCCATAGTGGTCCACGTGCAGCTCCATGATTCTCCCCCGCTGGTTGACGGTCTGAAAATTTAAGCCGAGCCCAAACAGCTGTTCTCCTTCGTCGAGCGGAAAGCGCAGGTAGGTTTTGCCGTCGATAACCCGAACGCTGATATCGGCTTTTGCTAATGGAAAGGAAGTTTTGGGCAAAGCTGCCAACGCATCGCGATTGGGAGAGGCACCCGCTGCGCTCAGGAGACTAATTTTTTCAGGCTTGCCCGCGGTGGTTTTCCAAATACCTGGATACACCTCCTGCCATCGAGGGGAGGTTTGGGCTTGGGAAGAATAAAGTACTGTAAAGAGTAGAAATGTGAGGAACAAACGTCGTTGGTGTTGCATGAAGCGAGGAAGTTAGCAATTATCCCAATAAATCATTGGAGATAAAAGCCAACTACCCTTATAAACTCACCATTTCTTGAACGACTTTGATTTCTGGACCGCGCGGTTGTGAGCAACCGCTAACACGTTTTGACTAAATCCACTAACGTTTCTACCCAAATCGGGCTATCGTTGAGACTTTCGACCAAATCCCAATGTTCACCACCTTCTTTTTCAAATACTTCTTTGTATTCTTCACCTACTTCGAGGGTGGTTTCGAGGCAATCGGCTACAAAAGCAGGAGAGAAAGCTAGAACACTTTTCATTCCTTTCTTGGGAAGCTCTTTGATAACGTCTTCTGTATAGGGCTTAATCCACGGGTCATTGCCTAATCGTGACTGAAAACAAGTCGTATATTTTCCTTCTGGAATATTAAGGGCTTTGACCAACAATCGCGTCGTTTCAAAACACTGCGCACGGTAGCAGTGCTGGTTCATCGTGTGCAAGGTATCGCAGCAGCTTCCCAATTTACAGACTTCTTTGGTGCAATCCCCCTTACGGATTTGACGCTCAGGTAAACCGTGGTAACTAAAGATAAAATGGTCGTACTGATTGGCTTGGAGGTATTTTTGAGCATTTTGGACAAATCCTTCCAAAAACTTAGGATGCGACAGAAACTGATTGACAAACTTCACGGCAGGCATCACTTGCCACTTAGACAACACCCGCATCACTTCTTCATATACTGAGCCCGTGGTAGCGGAAGCATATTGGGGAAAAAATGGAATGACGATGATTTCGGTCAAACCCATTTTTTGAAACTCCATCAATCGTGATTCAATACTTGGATTTTGATAACGCATCCCTAGTTTGACTACGTAATCGTCGCCCAACGCTTCTTGCAGCATTTTTTCAACCGCTAACCCATACACTTTCAGCGGCGACCCTTCGGGAAGCCATACTTCTTTGTAGGTTTTGGCCGACTTAGGCGCACGAAAAGGAGCAATGATGCCATTTACTAACAAAAAACGAGGAATAAACGGAATATCTATCACTCGCCCATCCATCAAAAATTCACGTAAATACTTGCGAACATCGGGGGTGTTGGGGCTATCAGGCGTACCAAGGTTTACAATAAAAACGCCCGTTTTCCCAATTTTTTGGGGAGTACTTGAAGTAGGTTGCGACACAGATTGATTCATATTCATTAAAATACCTATCATTGTAACTGAATTCGAGGAAAAAAGTTCCTACGAATTTTTATGCAAATATACGAGGTAACTAGCACGGTGGATTGGAACACAATAGCCAAAACTCAAAATCAACCGTTACCTTTGTTGTCCTTTTGCTTCTAAAAACAAATCCAAATTGCACGTACTATGGCATTCAAATTTGATTATCGTAAACCATTGGTCATTTCCGAAATTGGCTGTAACCACATGGGTGACTTTGAAATCGCTAAAGAACTTATCAAGTTGTCGAAAGACTGCGGTGCCGATTACGCCAAATTTCAGAAGCGAAATGCCCGCGAATTGCTCACCGAAGAACAATACAATACGCCCCACCCTGTACCCTACAACGCGTACGGAAATACTTACGGCGCTCACCGTGAGTATTTAGAGTTTACGTGGGAACAACACGCCGACCTCAAAGAATACGCCGAATCAATTGGTATTGGCTATGCGACCTCGGTGTGGGACATCACTTCGGCCCGCGAAATCGCTGCCCTCAAACCCGATTTTATCAAAGTACCATCGGCTTGTAACAATCATTACGAAATGCTTCAGCTTCTTCGGGATGAGTACACTGGCGACATCCACATTTCTTCGGGAATGACTACGCTCGATGAAGTCGAAGAGTTGGTTAAGTTTTTTGAAGTAACCGACCAAGCCAAAAGTCGATTGGTGTTGTACAATTGTACATCGGGCTACCCAGTTCCTTTCAAAGACATTTGTTTACTGGAAATCAACCGTTTGTACGACCAATACGGTGACAGAGTTAAAGAAATTGGGTTTTCGGGACACCACTTGGGCATTGCCGCCGACGTTGCCGCTTATACTTTGGGCGCGCGCTGGATTGAACGCCATTTCACCAAAGACCGTACGTGGAAAGGAACTGACCACGCCGCGTCGCTCGAAGTACCTGGATTGCAAAAGCTGGTACGGGATTTGAACCAAATCCAGCAAGCCCTTGCGTTTAAAAACAAAGAAATTTTGGACATCGAAGCCGAACAGCGCCAAAAACTTAAATACCGAAAAAATACTACTCCTCTTGCCTCTTAATCATCTATGGCGTATCCAAACGTTTTAGCCATCGTCCAAGCCCGCGGCGGAAGCAAAGGGCTTCCCAATAAAAACTTATTACCGCTGGCGGGGCATCCGTTGGTGGCGTACAGTGTCAAAGCGGCCCTCGAAACCCCGTCCATTACCAGAACCATCATTTCAACCGATTCCGAAGCCATTGCGGAGGCAGCCCAAAAATACGGCGCCGAAGTTCCATTTATACGCCCCGCAGAGTTTGCGCAAGACTTAAGTACTGATTTTGACGTATTTACGCACGCCCTCAACTGGTTTTGGGAGAATGAAGGCTATCGGCCCGACCTCGTGGTGCAGCTACGGCCAACCTCGCCCGTACGGTCGGTTCACCACATCGACGATGCCATTCAAACGCTTTGGAACAACCCCGAGGCCGATAGCATTCGTACCATTACTCCTACCCCCATCACGCCGTATAAAATGTGGATGTATGACCCCGAAACGGCCACGATGAAACCGCTTTTGAGCCACCCTACCCTTCCTGAATTTTACAACGAACCCCGTCAAAAACTCCCGCCCGTGTACTGGCACATTGGAAACCTCGACGTCATTCGTCCGCACGTTATTTTGGAGAAAAAATCCATGTCAGGCTACCCTATTTTACCTTATGTCCTGCCTTTTGAGTATGCCATCGACATCGACGATCTTGCTGGTTTTCGCAAAGCCGAAGAAACCATGAATCAGGTCGAATGTGTCCGATTTGAGTAACACCTTATTCCCAAAAACGTTATTCCTCATGCTCAAAAAACTCACCATTTTAGCCGCAGGCAGCATTCCTGTTTTATTTTTCTTTTGGTACGCCTATCACTTTAGCACTCCTTTTCCCAACGAAGACGATATTCCTGCCATTTTGGCTTTCATCAACCGTGCCTTTCCGCTTACATCCGAGGCAGGTCGATTATTATTTGTTCCGTTTCGAGAACATGTCATTCTTCCCGCCAAACTCATCGCCTACCTTCAAGTCGCCCTGACGGGACAAATGGATTTGAAAATGATGATTTTGCTAGGCAATCTTTTTTGGGTACGAATTTTATGGCTGTTGTTTCGTCTTTCGCAAGAAGTTAAGCTCCCCACGCTGTTTTTTTTGCCTGTTCCTTTCATTCTTTTTCAGGTTCAGTTTTCCGAAACGGCACTTTGGCCCATGGCCCTCTGGTCTAACCTCATCGTGGTTTGGCTGGCGGTTGAATCGTTCAACTTATTGATTTCGGAGAAAAAAGAATTTTGGCGCCTTGGCTTGGCCTTTCTCCTTGGACTCACCGCCACCTTTTCCAACGGTAACGGTTTATTGGTCTTACTCCTTGGATTTGGGGTATTGGTTTTCCAAAAGGTCAATCGCCAGTACCTCGTTTTGTGGGTAGCCGCCAGTATCGTTTCTGTGTTTTTTTACCAATGGGCCAAATCCCTCGGTGTCCCCGATCCATTTTATGGCATCCAAAAGAACCCATTAAAATGGGTACTAGGAAGCATGATTTTTGTGGGTAATTACGGCGATTTTATTTCAGGAAGCCTCAAAAAAGTAGCATTAGGGCTTGGGTTTGTACTTACAGCCGCACTTGTGGTGATTAATTTGGGGCAATGGAAAAAGCCTTCCTACGGCACTTCTTTCCATTTTCGAATGCTGGTCTTCTTTTTGTT
Organism: Runella sp. R0.1_18; assembly: GCF_057652155.1. Taxonomy (NCBI): domain Bacteria; kingdom Pseudomonadati; phylum Bacteroidota; class Cytophagia; order Cytophagales; family Spirosomataceae; genus Runella; species Runella sp. R0.1_18. Next base: position 81,037 of record NZ_JBYFCK010000011.1, on the reverse strand, counting down.
CATTCTCGCAACGGCGGGAGGCGTTTCCATTTTACGCACCGAACCCGTTGGGCTAGATGCGATGTACTTGGGACGTTATCGGCATTACTCTGCATTGGCCGTCGCCCTTGTTTACTTGAGTAGTATGGTTTATTTGTACCCAAAACGCCAAGCTAACTGGCTTTTTGCAGGAACGATGGCCGCAAGCCTTGTGGTAGGAGCGTTTTCTTACTACCGCGACTGGGGCTATCGCTACATGGACAATCAGCGTTTTTTTACCGATGCCTACAATATGCAGTACAACGATGCGCTGTATCTTGAAATGCCCGCTCCCCAAGAATTTGCCAGCGTTTTTCAGGAAACGTTGTCAAAAAAACTCCTCAAAGCAAACCTATCTGACTTTGCCACCGCGCAGTGGCCTGGTTCTTCGGAAAAACTACCTTTAGCTCCCATCACCATACACGTTAATAAGTCGGCCGATACGACGCGTTGTGTGGAAGCATATACCGTACAATCAACCACGCCACAGTTCGAGCTTACGCCAAACGCTATGTGGTTTTGGGCACTGAAGAGCGACCAACACGCTTTCTTGTATCCTACAACTTCGCTCAAGACGAAGCCTGCGCAATTTGTGCGGCAACGAACGTACTTCCAACCTGGTTTTGTGGGAGAATTGGCGACTTGTCAGCTTCCCGAGGGGGAGTATCAGTTGTTTTTGGTGCATTTGGCCGAAAATAAAAAAGTGCAATTTTACGCTACCAAGCAGACAATACGGCTTTAGGTTTCTCCTTCGTCGAAATGACAAAATTATTCGTCGAAATGACAAAATTAATAGAGGCGAAATAACAAAAATTGCAAAGTCGATGCGACAATCATTATAAATTGGACTACCCAATGGCGATAAAACTCTTTTTAACCGATGTGGATGGCGTCATGACCGACGGCAGTATGTATTACACTGAAAGTGGGGACGAGTTCAAGCGTTTTCATACGCACGACGGAATGGCATTTGAATTGCTTCGTAAAGCAGGCATCAAAACGGGGATTGTGACCTCGGAAGATACCCAAATCGTGGCACGACGAGCGGCTAAAATCAAAGCCGATTACCTCTATCAGGGAAAGCGCGATGGGGGTAAATTGGCCGCTGCCCAACAAATTTGCGAAGAACTTAACATCGGTCTTGAAGAAGTAGCCTACGTGGGAGACGACATCAATTGCTTCGAACTTCTGAGCGCAGTTGGCGTTGCGGCTTGTCCTGCCAATGCAGTCAAGGCCATCAAGCAAATTCCAAACATTCTATTACTCGAAAAAAAAGGCGGCGATGGTGCCGTGCGCGAGTTTGTGGAGTTTATTTTGAACAACAATGTCTAAAACAACGGCTGGATTAACAGGACTTCTTATCGGTGCAACTCTCTACGTAGCGTGGTATTTCTATTACGTCGCCCACTACTCCGTGGATATCCCCTACCTCGATGACTACGATGCGATTTTAGACTATTTGCTCAAGTTTCGTGAAGCAACAGGCGGGGAAAAACTTCGCTCTATATTTTTACCTCATAATGAGCACATTATCTCGATGACTCGGTTGGTAAGTTGGGTTGATTATGGCCTGACGGGAAAAATCAATATTGCGGCGTTAGTCCTGCTTGGGAATGGGCTGCTGCTCCTTCCTTTGGGCTTACTTTACCGTACTTTTGTGGCGACCCATCGCTATCCAGCCTACTATTTTCTCTTGGTTGTTTTTATTTTCTTAAACCCTCAATACTCCGTTACGTCCTTGTGGGCGATGGCTTTATGGTCGAATATCTGGGTTTTAGTGCCCGTTGCCTTCAGTGCTTGGTTGCTTACCTCCCCTCGTCATTGGTACTGGGCTATTCCATTGGCAATGGTCGCTACGTTTAGCAACGGCAACGGACTCATGATTTGGCCTATTGGGTTATTAATTCTCTTGCTCGAACGCCGCCCTTTCTTACAGTGGACAATTTGGGGAGGCTTGGGCGTCATCACCTGCGGCAGCTACTTTTATTTAATGCGCCAACAGCCATCAGAAGGGCTGTTTTTGTTAAGTAACTTACCGATTTTACCTTTCAATGTGCTCGCGTTTTTGGGTTCTTATGGGGCATTGTTAGGAGGAAAAGCAGGACAAATTATCGCGGTGATTGTGGGGGCTGGCGTTCTTACAATGGCATTGATTACAGCTAAAAAATACCTCAAAACCCACGAACGAACCGACCTTATTCTTTTGGCGTTGGTTGCTTTTGTTGCACTGACCGCCTTGGCCGTTGGCTTGTTTCGGGCCGAGAAAGGCATGAGCATCATCATTGGAGGGCGTTATCGACAATATAGCTCGTTGGCCGTAGCAGTAAGCCTCTTGATGGCCTTCCGCCACCTTCCTTTTCACCTGCCTCGCTGGGGACACGTGTCGATTTGGGGGCTAGTTGGGTTGGTGACTGTGCTGAGTTTTTACCGTGACATTGGCCTCCGTAAAACGACCGAATGGCGCACGATTGTGGACTATCACAATCGACTCCACAATCGGCTCGACGTATTGGGAACTTCTCCCAACCCTCAATTTGGGGCGGATGTCGTTGAAGCCAAACAAAGTGGTTTATTTACCGTGGCTTCTCCGTATGATTTATTGTCCCAGCTCACCAATGCCACTCATACAAATTTCACAAGTCAGGCCGTAGCCGAACGATTTGAGGAAAAAAAATTGGACGGAGTCACCTGCGGTAACTATTGGCTTATCGAAGAACCTCAACTCCAATTCCCAAACAAAGCCAACGAAGCAATTTATTTAGTTCTTTCCAAAGATAATCAGCACGTTGTGTGTCCAACGGCCTCCAAACGTAACAGCCTTTCGGCCATGGTGAAGCAACGAAGCTATTTCCGAAAAGGACTAGAAGCCGAAGTATATGACTGTCTGGAACCGTTTGATGCGTATGAAATTAATTGGCTAAAAGTTGGCGAAAAACCAGTGTTATACACAACTCACACCACGATTTCACAATTTCGCATACGTTCCCGATAGCCTGTGCGTTCTCTTATGTACCATCTGTTTGACTTATGAAAAAAATTATTGATACTTTTTTATTTAGTGAACCTCATGAGAAAGAAGCCCTCCTTATCAAATTTATTTTGGGCGGGCGTTTTATTACCGAGTGGGTCATCGTTGAAAATGAATATACCTTTCAGGGAGAACACAAGGGTGTTTTTGCCCAACAAGTACTTGACTCCGACGAGCGTTTCACTCCGTTTCGCGACCGCATTCACCTGATTTCTGCCTCGTTACAGCATCCTCCCATTGATTATAACCGCAAAGACATCGACACCCAAGGCATGGATTCGGAGCGTCGTCAGCGCTCACTTGCGCAGCAGTATATTGTTGACAAATATAGCCACGAACCCGATACGTGGGTGCTTCTCTCAGATGCCGACGAAGCGATTGATTTTGATTCTTTTCCCGACAATTTTTCTTTTTTAGAAAGCAAGCTATCCTCTGCCCAAAACGGTCTTTTGCAACTCCCCCGCCGCCGATTTTGGTACGACTACGACAACCTTTGGAATGCAGTACGCGCCACTCCGCTCGTTACGGTACAACGCCTCGCCCAAGCCACGGGCGACATGGGCATGGGACTGCTTCGTTCTGATTATATCGGAGCCGTGCCTGAATGGGACCGAACGCTCGTGTTTGAGTATTCGTATTGCTATAATCGAGAAAACATTCTACGAAAGTTTCGAACATTTCCGCACGGCGGCATGACCGACGAAGAGATTGTCCAAAGTATGCGTTGTAACCACATCCCTATTTCAACATTTAGAAAGAAGAAGCTGGATTTACACCATGACTTATGGATGGAAAAAGTTGTCCTAAACGAAACCAACTCTCCGCGCTACGTACGAAATCACTTAGCCACGCTTCGCACCGATGTAATAGATAGTCAGTATTCTGTCAATCGAAAAACTGATTATCCGCATTTGTATAACATTTCCCACCGTATGGGCTTTTTTGTGAAACAGCTTGGCAAAAAAATACTACGAACCTTCAAATGAATTTAGACTATCGCAACATAGCTACTTTACTGAGTCTCAACACCATCAATGTCATCCTGAATGTGGTTAATTCCACCCTCATGGTGTATTTTTTTGGGACGTCGGCGGAAGTAGAGGCTTTTTTTGCCGCTTCGGTATTGGGCACCACCGTTTCTCGCTTTGTCAACGCTGGGCAGCTGGTAGAAGTAGTCGTGGCACGTTACCACCGCATCAAATCCGAAGTGAGTACCCAAGCAGCGATGTCAATCGTAGCAACCTTGGCCAATTATATCGTAGGTATCGCCTTTGTTCTGGTCCTTTTATTCATCGCCAGTGGTACCGATGTAGTCAATTTACTCGTTCCAGGCTTTAAGCTCACCACCAAAGAGCAAGTGTGGCAAATTTTCTGTTTTACGGGTTTTTTGCTCCCAATTCAGATTGCCACCAATATTTTCCAAGGAATGCTCAATGCCGAAAATATTTACGGAAAAACCGAGTTTACCAGTACCATTTCTCAGTTGGTTCATGTCCTTATTCTTTGTATTTGGGGACGCGACGGCAATATTTGGAGCTTGGTCGCGGCGCTTTTTATTAGTGTGCTAGCACAATTTGGTACCGTTGTTTATTATCTACGGCACATTCGTTACCGCCACACTTGGCTTTTTCGTAATCCTCATTTTCCCCTCCGAGAGCTGTCCAGTACCCTCATGGCAACCTCTACCTACATGGGGGGCGTACAGGTATATACGTTTATCTTCAACGCTGCCCTTTCGCTTTTGCCATCGGGCACATACGCACTGTTTCGGTACGCTGAATTGATTTACGGCAAAGTGGCCAACGTCTTTTTAATCCCCGTTAGCACCGTTTTTTTCAACGAAATTAATCGTCTGCTTCACCAAAACAACGGGCAGTTGATCAAAGCCTTCGTCTCCAAAAATCTCAACTTTTCTTTTTTTATTGGCTTTTTAGTCCTGATTCCTTTTATCACAGGGGGGCAATACCTGATTTGGACGCTTTGGGGAGGCGTTAAATTCAACGCTTCTGACGTAGCGCGTGTTTATCAGCTTTTATGCGTATTTTTTGCCGCCATGATTTGCACGGGGCCCTACATGATTTACCGCAAATTGGCCGTTTCAGTCACCAATCCTGAGTTGCAGTATTACTTTTGGAGCGTGGTTCACGTTTTTTCGGCCTTGTTTAGTTATTTCATCATCCAGACCTTTGGTTTTACGGGCGTTCTGATTCATTTGTTTACCCACAGTACCTTTATGGCGCTCGTTCCGCTGCTTACGGTATGGGTAAAAAAGAAAGCCTATTTTGGTTTTTACGAACTCCCTGAAGTCCTCAAAATCACCTTTGCTTTTTTAGTGAGTGTTGGCGTAGGTTGGTTGGCCAAAGGATATTGGCAAGAAATTAGCCATTACAATAAACTGGCCAGCTTTTTTATTGGCACCAGCCTTGCGGGCGTAGCCATTCTCATTTTTATTGGCATCTGTCTTTTGTTAAAAGTAACTGATTTACAAATCATTAGAGAAAAAATAAGGAAGCGTTTTCCCAAATAACAAACACTTCTGTCATTTCGACGACAGGAGAAATCCACAACGCCGCTCTGCCCGCTTATTACTTTTCTTTTGCCAAGCGGGGCAAAAAGCCCCCACTATGCGGGGCTGTCTTCAAAAATGTGTAGCGTACTGGCTCGGTCTAAGACATAAAGCCTGTTGTCTTGATACTCAACCTTACTGATTCCTTTAAAAACTCCCTCCTCGCCCAATTCTCGACTTGTCCAGGTGATTTGACGAGTTTTACAATTGAAAATACCTACATAGGTAGCATCTTGGGCGAATGAATTTTGACCAAAGAAGATTTCATCACCAACCCAATTACCTTTAAAATCAGGAATAATATTCTTCTCTTTACTCGTCCCTGAAATATCAAAATGCAGATAGCTCTCGGTTGGATTATTCAAATCACATTCCCAATAATGAACATGGTCTAAGCCAAAGATAGTGCCTTTTTCTGCATCAAAATACGATTTTTTGGCAGGGGTAAATACCTCCCAATTTCCCCACTCGGCAGGCTGGTTGATTGGGGTTTTCAAATGATACTTGCAATCGCCCGTTTCAGTTTCTAAACCTATCAGATGGCCCATATCGCTCACAATCCACACGATACCAGCATAAACGCCTAAAATATTGGTTACTTCTTTGCTCACCACAGGTGAGTAATTTGAACCTTGTGAATACTCCCCAGCAGGTAAAGTGTAGTGCCAGAGGTGGCCGTAGGTTTCTTTAGAGTAACAGGTTAGTGTGGTATTGTCAAAAATGGAATTAGCAATTACAATATTCCTAAAACAATGTATTTTATTTCCTAATCTTTCTCCAATACGCCCTACTTTACTATTTGTATCAGAATCATAAAAGAGGGTTGCTTTCATTTCCCTATCATACAATAAAATATTCTTATGACAATAAGACAAAAAACTGGTATTCTGCAATCTAACAACCTCTTGAAAATTCAAATAAACCATTACATTTGGTTCATTATTATCTGAAAATATACAAAAACTATCTTTTACCTCTCGTAATTGGAAGTTATCTTCAATAGCTATCGAAGTAACTGAATCATTATCAATGATTTTTATATGCTTTTGAGAATCTAAAAAAAGCTTACCATTAGAAATCTTAAATGAAGATACTGAGTTTATTTCTTTAATCTTGGTAACTGTTTAGGTAGCCCATTGAAAAGAGCCTTGTAGGACAGATTCGATATTTTGAATGATATTCCGATTCATTTTTCGGATTGTAGAAATGAAGCCAGCGATACGTGCGTAGGCAGTCGCCCCACCGATACTACGGAAGCAGTTACTAATTTTCTGTTTTACCTTGGCGGCTCTCAAGTCGCGCTCGGCTTGGTTATTTGTGAAGGGTACGCCTGACTCAAACCGGGTCGCCGGTGCGAGCAAATGCAAGCACGGCCTCTTGATGAAGAATCAAGCGCTGTAATAAGTTACGTCCTGTCGTCTTTTTGGCTCTACCCAAGCGACCATTCGATTTGATAAAGTAGATAGGGGGATGTTCTTCTTGGTCGGCTTGTTGGCAAATTTGTTGGTAGCGACTTTTCCAATGCGCCTGTTGGTCAGTAGGAATTGGGCCTTGCCGAGTGGCTCGATAAGCTTCCAATAAGTACTCGTGCATGTCTTTAGCCCACTGGCGTCCTTGGTCAATGAGGGCTTGCAATTCTCGCAATAAATGTGCTCCACAGAGAGTATGTCGCCCTTTGCCTACCGTAAAATAAGACAACCAGCAGTCGTGAACCGTCCAATTAACACATTCGGAATACTCAGTTTGGCAATCCAAGCCTTAAACTTCATATGTCCCAACAAATCAAGCCCTTTTACACACCAGCCGTTACTCGGTGCGGTAGCTATGCCCAGTGTGCCTACGCCTTCAAGCATCAAACCTTCTATTTGGGTAGGTTCCTTCACCACAAAGGCACTGTCTACGGCAATAAAGCTTTGTAAGGCAAGGCTAAACAAGAGCGTGCCTTTGCGGATAGCCTCAGCAGTTATTTTGCCCGTATTGGTAACAAACTCATATCTAAGGTGCTTTTGATGACCTTGCCATTGAGCCAAATTTTAGCTATTTCAGCTACTTTTTTAGATGTTTTCCCCCACACATTGCGTGAGCCAATACTTCCGTCTTTTTCGAGGGTTTGTAGGGTTGGTGTTTACACTACTTCATATTTTACATATTCATTTTTGAAATAATAATTGTCATGGAAAACTGAAATTATAAATTTATTCCAAGGTTGAAATTTGTCCTTTAATATACCATAATTACTTTCACTAAAAACATATTTTGCATAATCATATAGATTTTCATTAAGAGGCAGATCTTTTGAATTTATAAATTTTTCATTAGAAAAATAATTAATAATGCAACTAATTTTTTCGTCAAATACAGTTAAGATAACTTCTGCTGTTTCCCAGTTTTCATCATTCCAAATATCAAATTGCAATTCTTGAATGACACGGTCAGGGAATGTTTTTATATTATTTTCCATGATCTTTAGGAGTCTTGTATCGTCCCAGAAAAATTTTCCTTCATAACTACCATCTTTGAATAATTTAAATCTGAAAGTGTTCCAAACTTCATCGCCACCAGAGCCTATTGGGGCATTATTTGTATAAATAATTTCATACACATCACTTATGTTGATTTTTTTTCTAAGTTCATCTTGAAGGAATTTAGAGTTCTCTTTGGGATTTAAACTGTAATAAGATCCACCCTGCCCAGATACTTTATCAAAATAAAATATCTGAGGTTGGGGATTATCAATGACATTACCAAATTCAAAAAAATCCCATTCTCCCTCTGGTAATGTTTTGGAAAAATAATAAGCTAATTCTTTAATTATTTTTTCTTGATTATTCATACCTTAGAAGGGGTTAAAAATTGTGTTAGAAAAAGTTTCTCCATTAATCTTAAATGTTACTTCATATTTTGATGCTCTCAATGGATGAGCCACATCATCGAAAAATTTATTGATTTTTATGTTAGTAATTGGCGGGGTAACTGGTTTTCCTCGTAATTCAGTAAGAGTACCTTTTAAAATATCAGCCCATTCCTTTTCCATTTGATACCATTCTCCGCCTCTATCACCATTTGTTGATGATGGACTACGGTTAATGTTCTGATTTTGAGGGTCATAATTTATTTGTTCAACTGGTCCGTTGAATTGCGCACCCACATTGTGTCCACCATCATCAGGGGGACTACCTAAATTTCCATCTTTTACAGTTTTTGTACGAGCCTGTTCTGTTCCATCCCTCCTAACAGGTGTTGGACCTAATTCTAAGTTATCAATCTCAACCAAATTGACTCTTGGATTTGAAACACCATCCTTAATAAAATTATCAGTTGTAAATTTAAAGCCATCTACGTTATAAGTTCTATTTGGAAGAAGCTTTTTATTCAAAAACTGATTTCGAAGAGTGCTATTTGAATTGTTGCCAAGACCACCCCGATAGCGCGAGCGTCCCCGCTCGTGCTAACTATTCCTAGGCTTCAAGCCTTCGTGGGAAAAATGGTAGGCTAGAAGCCTGCTAATAAGTAACACGAGCGGGGACGCTCGCGCCATCGGGGGACACTCACGCTATCGGAGACTTCTACAGAAGTGGCGTTTTTGTGTAATTTACACTATACACGATACATTCCAACAACTTTGCCTTTGTCTTGTTATACTACTAAAAGGCGCTTATCTGGCGCTTGCCAACCTAATTTAGAAGCTACCCATGACAAAAAAACCTCAGTGACTTTTCCCAATACGTACAGTTTTTAGACTTCTAATTTGGGCAACTACGATTATTCAGTAAATTTGCCCCCGTTTTTGGGACTTATTTCACCAACAGACATCTTTTCGACCTAACTACTATATGTTTCCACAAGCTACACCGTCGATTCCTGGCGTAATACAGTCTATCCCTCTCCAAAACTACGTGTTGTTGGCTACAACACTGTTCGTGATAGGCATTCTGGGGGTGCTGACCCGTCGCAACGCGCTGATCATTTTTATGAGCGTCGAACTGATGCTCAACGCCGTTAACCTCTTACTTATCGCCTTTTCAACCTATAAATCTGACCCCGTGGGGCAGGTTTTTGTGTTTTTTATCATGGCGGTTGCCGCTGCTGAAGTGGCCGTAGGCTTGGCGATTATTGTGATGATCTATCGCAATACCCGAACCATCGACATCGGTTTCTTGAATAAATTGAAATGGTAATTAAAAGCTGTTATTTGTTATCCGTTAATTGTTAATCGTTGAACAGCCATCGCTTCTAAACAGTTAACAATTGACCACTAACGTTTCAAAAATATATGTCTCCATCCTTACTTATTCTTATACCCTTGTTGCCGTTGATTGGTTTTGTCATCAATGGCGTAGGTTTTCGGCACGTTCCCAAAAGCCTAGTCGGGGTCATTGGTTCGGCCGCTACCTTGGGAGCTTTCATTATTTCCATTTTGGCATGGAATAGCTTCGACGGTCAACCTCAAGTGGTAAAGCTTTTTGATTGGATTTCTATTGGACAACTTACGATTCCATTCTCGTTCCAAATTGACCAGCTGTCGCTTTTGATGCTGTTGGTTGTAACGGGCGTAGGTTCGTTGATTCATATTTATTCGATTGGCTACATGCACCACGACGAGGGCTTTGGGAAGTTTTTTGCTTTTCTGAACCTCTTTTTGTTTTTCATGTTGCTCTTGGTGATGGGTTCCAACTACGTCATCATGTTTATTGGATGGGAAGGCGTAGGTCTTTGTTCGTATCTGCTCATTGGTTTTTGGAACAAAGTAACCAACTACAACAATGCTGCCCGCAAAGCCTTCATTATGAACCGTATCGGGGACTTGGGCTTTTTGTTGGGTATTTTTATGATTATCCAGCATTTCGGCTCAGTGGAGTACCTCGAAGTGTTTGGAAAAGCAGCCAACGGTAGTTTTGGCATCAATGATACCGTGATTGTGACCATCACTGCCTTGTTGTTTGTGGGGGCGATGGGAAAATCAGCCCAAATTCCTCTTTATACGTGGCTTCCTGACGCGATGGCGGGTCCAACGCCTGTTTCGGCCCTTATCCACGCAGCGACCATGGTGACGGCGGGTATTTACATGGTGATTCGTTCCAACGTGCTCTATTCGTTGGCACCTGCTACCCTCGGCTTTGTTGGCGGAATTGGTTTGTTGACTGCCCTTGTGGCTGCATCAATTGGTTTGTACCAAAACGACATCAAAAAAGTATTGGCTTACTCTACCGTCAGCCAGCTAGGATACATGTTCTTGGCATTGGGCGTAGGTGCTTACACCTCCGCGATGTTTCACGTTATGACCCACGCATTCTTTAAAGCGTTGTTATTCTTAGGTGCTGGTAGTGTGATTCACGCCATGTCCGACGAACAAGATATTCGCAACATGGGTGGGTTGCGTAAGCATTTGCCCGTCACTTTCTGGACATTTACGATTGCGACCTTTGCCATTGCGGGTATTTTCCCTCTTTCAGGGTTTTTCTCAAAAGACGAAATCTTAGCGCACGTATTTGAGCACAATAAAATCATGTGGGCATTGGGAATTGTAGGCGCGATGATGACTGCCTTCTACATGTTCCGTTTGTTGTTTGTGACGTTCTTTGGTAAATTCCGTGGTACGCACGAGCAAGAGCACCATTTGCACGAGTCACCTGCTACGATGACCATTCCGTTGATGGTGTTGGCAGTTCTGTCGGCCGTGGGAGGTTTGATGAACATACCACACGTATTGGGCGGCGGCGAAGCATTGGGTCATTTTATGGCTCCTTTGTTTGAGGGTTCAAAACAAGTAAATCCCGCCCTTTTTGAAGGCCACTTGGAGCACTCAACCGAATACATCTTGATGGGTGTGTCGGTAGGGGCAGCGGTATTAGCGATTGGGTTTGCATACAGCTTATTTATCAGCAAAGCCGTGGTTCCTGCAGCCGATAAAGACGTGACGGGCTTCCCCAAAGTACTTCAAAACAAATACTACATCGACGAATTGTACGACTCGGTGTTTGTGAAGCCCATCAGCAAACTTTCAGATATTCTTTACAGCTTCGGTGAGTTCTTGATTGATGTCATCGTCAACGGCTCAGGTCGTTTGGTACAGTTTCTAGGCGGTCGTCTTCGTTTGTTGCAAACGGGCGAAACGGGCTTCTATGTTTTTGCAATGGTGATTGGTATCGTCCTTGTATTGGCTTGGAATTTCTTAATAAAGTAAAGTGAAGGTTTTAATAGAAACTGAACTCTTTTAACATTCTGAAATCGACATTTTAATATGCTTACTCTTTCACTTATACTCATTCCGTTGATTGCAGGGGTGATTACGTTGATTACCAAAAACAACAGCGCAAAGCAGTTGGCGCTGATTGGAGCAGCCATTGAGCTGGTTTTGGCAGTGGTAATTTACTCTCAGTTCCAACCTACGGCTGCCCAGCAGTTCGGTTTTAGCTATCCTTGGATTCAATCAGCAGGGATTTCGTTTGCAGGAGGAATCGACGGCATTAGCATTTTGCTGGTGATGCTTACGGCCTTCTTGACCCCGCTCATTGTTCTTTCGACCTTCCGTCAGCCTTACAAAAATGCTTCTACGTTTTATGCACTTATCCTTTTCATGCAATCGGCACTGATGGGGGTATTTACGGCAACAGACGCGTTCTTGTTTTACTTATTCTTTGAAGCGGCACTTATTCCAGTGTATTTCTTAGCGGCAGTTTGGGGCGGCGAAGACCGTATTAAAGTAACCTTCAAATTTTTTGTCTATACTATTTTCGGAAGTTTGTTTATGTTGGTGGCTTTGGTGTATTTGTACTACCAAACGAGCTCGGCACAAGGCCATACTTCAGAAATTTCGGCATTCTATAAATTAGCCCTTGATGCCCAAAAACAAGGCTGGATTTTCTGGGCGTTCTTTATTGCTTTTGCCATTAAGATGCCCGTCTTTCCGTTCCACACCTGGCAGCCCGACACATACACGGAGTCTCCTACACCTGCTACCATGCTTTTGGCTGGGATTATGCTTAAAATGGGGGTGTATGGCGTGATTCGCTTCGTGTTGCCCATCGTTCCATTGGGTTTGCAAACGTGGGGAACTACGGCTATTATCTTATCGGTCATTGGCATCGTTTACGGTTCTATTATCGCCATTCAGCAGCGCGACATGAAACGTCTGATTGCGTATTCGTCGTTTGCGCACGTAGGCTTGATGTCAGCGGGGGTGTTTTCACAAACCCTTAGTGGTGTACAGGGCGCATTGATTCAGATGTTGGCCCACGGAATCAACGTGGTTGGTTTGTTTTTCATCATCGAAATTATTTTTTCTCGTACCAAAACGCGTAACATCGAACAGCTCGGAGGTATTACTCAGCGCACGCCTCACTTGACGGTCTATTTTATGATTCTCATGTTAGGAAGCGTTGCCCTTCCGTTGACCAACGGATTTGTGGGTGAGTTTTTGTTGCTTCGCGGGGTATATGAGTCCAACATTTGGTTGGGAGCCATTGCTGGTACTACCATCATTTTAGGAGCAGTTTATATGTTACGTTTGTTCCAAAAGTCAATGTTTGGAGGCAAATCAACGTTTACTGAGCATTTTGCCGATTTGTCGTTCAGCGAGCGGGCAGTATTAGTACCATTAGTGATTATGGTTTTCTGGATGGGTCTTTATCCTAATTCATTTTTGAAATTGACCGAACCCGCAGTAAGTAACCTTTTACAAATGATTCATTATTAATTTGAGAATTATTTTTAAGCGGTTCGCCGCCGTTTCAGTTTCAAATTGAAAAATTAAATAAAATGCTTCCAATCATACTTCTTTCCATACTTGGCCTTTTGGTATTGTTTTTGGGTTTTCAAAAATCAAAAAACTTACTATTGCCTGCCACTCTTTTGGTATTGGTTCTTACCTTAATCGCCAACTTCGCTAACTGGAACGATGCGCCGTCATTGTATTTCAAAGGGATGCTGTTTGAAAACAAGCTCACCATGGCTTTTTCAGGAATTGTGTTGATTTCGGCTTTGTTGATTTCGGCGCTTACGCGTGGTTTCATCGACGATGAAGCTGCCCAACCCGCCGAATACTACGCTATTATGTTGTTTTCGTTGGTAGGAGCCATCATTATGATTGGGTACGAAAACCTGCTCATGCTCTTTGTGGGCGTCGAAATCCTTTCGGTTTCTATGTACGTCCTGACGGGAAGCGACAAACGCAATTTACGCTCCAACGAAGCCGCCCTCAAGTACCTTTTGATGGGATCATTTGCCACAGGTATCATGCTTTTTGGAATGGCGTTGTTGTACGGTGCCACGGGTTCATTCAACCTGACAGCCCTCAAATCATACGTATTGACAAACCCTAGTCCGTCGGTAATGATGTACGTAGGTTTGTTGATGTTGTTGATTGGTATGCTTTTCAAAGTATCGGCCGCTCCTTTTCATTTCTGGACTCCCGACGTCTATGACGGAGCGCCAACGGTATTTACAGCCTTTATGTCAACGATTGTAAAAACAGCAGGTTTTGCGGCCATTTACCGCCTTCTTTCGGGCTCGTTTTCGGGGGCTTATACCTTCTGGTGGTCAACCCTGGCGGGCATCACTGTGCTAACGCTTTTGGCAGGAAACATTACCGCTGTTTATCAAAATAGCTTCAAGCGTATGATGGCTTACTCAAGTATCTCGCACGCGGGTTACTTGCTTTTGAGCCTTACCGCTCTTAGCTCGCAGTCTCAGGATGCGATTGTCTTCTACTCATTGGCGTATTCATTGGCTACTATCAGTGCTTTTGGCGTGTTGATGATTGTTGGAAAAGAAACGGGCGTACGTTCAAACGAAGTGAGCGAAAACTTCAACGTTTTCAACGGTTTGGGCAAGAAAAACCCGCTATTGGCTTTCGTCCTAACGGTGTCGATGCTTTCACTCGCTGGAATCCCACTTACGGCTGGGTTCTGGGGTAAATTCTTTGTATTCTCAAGCGTAGTAGAGCGCGGCTTGACGTGGATTTTGATTGTGGCCGTTTTGATGTCAGCCGTGGGTATTTACTATTACTTCAAAGCTGTCATTGCCGCTTACATGCGCGAAGGCGAAGGAAATGCCATCAAAGTGCCACAATTCTACCGTTTGGTGTTGATTGTGACAACCATCATTACCCTTTTCTTCGGGTTACTTCCCGATTTGTTAAAAGGGTTGGTATAAAGCAATAAGTGGCGTTTTAAAGGGAGCCGCGGCGAATCAGGCCAAAAGGGTTTTTGAGGTTCATCACCTTTCCTTTTAGAATCAACTCTGCCGCTGTACGCCCCATTTGGCTGTGGTTTGTCGAAATAACGGTGATTCCATTGGCCAAAACCTCTTTCAGGGGCGTATCATTAAAAGATACTATTCCTACCTCTTCACCCAAGACCAGGCTTTGTAGTCTGGTCTTTTTTACTAATTCGGCCAAATCAGAATCTTCCAACACAATGTAAGCGTGGCCTTTGAGAACTTCATCGTCGGACGCCTTGCCGATAATTCGTCCTTGTTTGTGGTAGTGCGCACAAAAATTGCGGAAACCGCGTACAATTTCTGGGGGATATTTTACATCCTGCGGAAACACGAGTACAATTTCCTCGTATTTACTCAGCAGGTCTATTCCCGACTGCAAAGCACCGTAAATATCGTCCGTAAAATCTTGGTAAACGCTGGCATATTCTCCCGAAAAATCAGAGAACTCGCGGTCGAGTAAAATGAGCTCTTTGGGGTCAATCTTTTTGAGCATCGACAATACCGACACGCGGTCTGCCTCGTCATAAAAGTGCGGCATGATTACGTAATAGTGGTAATGCCCGATGCTCTCCTTCATAATGTCGTCGAACACCCGTACGTTGCCGTGATGTATGTGCAATGTCACTGCCGCACGATCGCCCAAAGTACTCACAAAAGCCTCATACACGGCTTTTTTGTAGGCGCTAAGTTTGTTCATCACCAACAACACCCGCATTTGCTTTGGCTTTTCGTTCAAAATATAAAAGCCTTTCCCACGTACGGAGTCAATCACCCCTAGTGCTTTGAGTTCTTTATAGGCTTTTTCGACGGTGTCGCGCGCTAAATAGTACTCTTCACTAAGTTCGTTGATGGAAGGAAGTTGGTCGTCCTGTTTTAAAACACCACGTTCAATCGAGCTAATCACCGATTTTACAATTTGCTTGTATTTAGGGGTTTTAGCGTCGTGGTCAAGATGTAGGGTAAAGCTCATGCAAAGTAAGGCTTATTGGCCATTTTACTGCTAATATCAACAGTAAGTAATAGCTTGTTGTGGGCTAGTCATTCATCAAAGTTACTTGTTTTGCGCTTTTTTCGCCTTTTTTTGCTGTTGTTTTTTCTTTATCTCTTTCAGAGGGTTCTTGTGCAATGGCACTTTTTGTCCCAGCAATTCTCGAATAACAACAGAGGCACAGACGCTTCCAAAAGTAGCGGGCAAATACGAAATGGTACCGTAGGCCGAGCGTTTGAAATTGTTTCCATCTGTCAACATCAACGAATCTTTTTGCACTTTTTCGGTCGAAAACACCGCCTTAATTCCTGACGTAATCCCGTATTTTTTGAGGCGTTTGCGAACATAATGGGCTAAAAAACACTCGTACGTATCAAACAAATCAGCTACTTTCAACTGAGTGGGGTCGTATTTCCCCCCCGCTCCCATCGAACTTACCAGCGGATAGTTATACTCGCGCGACGTTACTAAAAGGGTCAATTTTGGGGTAATACTGTCGATGCAATCCATGACGTAGTCGTAAGACGCTGCACCAAGAATATCGCGTACTTTTTGAGGGGTCAAAAACTCTTTAATGACCGTCAATTTCAATTCGGGGTTAATGGCCAACAAACGTTCCGCCATCAATTCGGCCTTCGATTGCCCGTGCGTAGTGGCCAACGCGGGGAGTTGTCGGTTACGGTTGGAGGGGTCAACCACGTCTCCATCCACAATGGTCATCGTTCCTACACCAGAACGCGCAATAAATTCGGCGGCAAAAGAACCCACACCACCTAGCCCTACGACTAAAACGTGAGCTTGTTGAAGTTTATCTAATCCTTCGTCGCCCACCATGAGGCGCGTACGCGAAAGCCATCCTAAATCTGCCATTTGAAACAATATCGTAAATAAATAAAATCACTCGCTAGACTACGGCTACGAACACAATGCTGCAAAGTTAGTCCAAATTTGGTTTTGTAGGTGTCCTGTGGTACACTGCAAATGTACCGAAGCTGCTTGATAAACCTCCTCAATGGGTATGTCACGGTCATCGTTTTCGAGAAAAAGTCGCTCAAGCGGCATCTCGCGGAGTACTTTTGTGGCGTTGGAGTCGTTTCGGAGCAATGCCGTTCCCAACGATAAATAAAATCCTTTCTGTAGAAGCTGTTGCGCTATTTGCGGTTGGTTATTAAACCCATGAATAATCAAAGGCACTTGCGTTCGGCGGTGTTTATGCCATTGCAACAGTTCATTGAAAGCCCGTACGCAGTGAATTACTACAGGCTTTTGAACACGTTCGGCCACTTGTACTTGTGCTTCAAACACCTTGAGCTGTATTTCTAACGAAAGTGGAATCAAACGATCAAGGCCGCATTCTCCTACCATTTTTACTTCAGCTTGGGTAACCCGTCGTTCCAATTCTACCAACTGGGTTTGCCATGTTTCGACATCGACATACCAAGGATGAATGCCGAACGATACCCAACGGTCTGGGTCAAAGCCGTACGCAGCCATATCTTGCCCGAGAATGTTTAAAATACTTCGTTCAGCGGGAAGTTCTGACGAATTATGTGTGTGAAAATTTAGAAATTGTTCCAATTTTGCCAAATCATTGTCCTTTGTCAAAGATAACAAACCTCCCGAAAATTATGGCCGCCATCACGTTTCAGTGCCTTTCCTTCGACCAACTCAGTTTACGCCAATTGTACGACTTGCTTGCACTTCGCATTGATGTATTTATTGTGGAGCAAAACTGTCCCTTTCACGATGCCGACGGAAAGGACTTTTACGCTTGGCACTGCCTTGGTTACGATGCAGAAGGCACCTTGGTGGCTTACACTCGTTTATTTGACTTGAATCTATCTTTCGAAGGTTTTACGTCGATTGGGCGCGTGGCGACTTCCGACAAAGTACGCGGGCAGGGTGCAGGAAAGCAGTTGATGACCTATTCTATTGAGCAGTGTGAAAAATTATTTGGGCACCAACCCATCAAGATTGGCGCCCAGCAGTACCTTCTAGCGTTTTATGAGTCGTTTGGTTTTAAGTCAACGGGTGAAGACTACCTCGAAGACGGGATTCCGCATACTATTATGATTCGGGAAGCTTAATCAAGATTATCAGTTTTGATGTCTTCAAACTGTTCGACGTGCCCAAACGCGTAATTCATTTTCTGACGGTCAAATTCTTTTTCGTGGTTGGCTAACCACACCGTCGCCACGGCGTTTCCGATGAAGTTGGTAATGGCCCGCGCTTCGGACATAAAACGGTCAACGCCCAGCAACAATGCTAACCCTTCTACGGGGATGGCCTTGAGCGCCGTTAGCGTTGATGCCAGTACGATAAAGCCGCTGCCCGTCACACCCGCCGCTCCTTTGGACGTCACCATCAAAATACCGATAATAGTCAGCATTTGGGTCAAATCTAAGTGCACGTTAAACACTTGTGCCAAGAAAATAACGGCCATCGAAAGATAAATCGTCGTTCCGTCGAGGTTAAATGAATAACCCGCAGGTACGACCAAACCCACCACCGACTTCGAGCAGCCCATTTTTTCAAGTTTTTCCATCAAAGAAGGCAAAGCCGCCTCCGACGACGAAGTACCCAGTACAATCAAAAGCTCCTCGCGGATGTAACGCAAAAATTTAAACAAATCGACCTTCGCCGTCCGAAGGATGTACCACAGCACCACGCACACAAAGATTCCCATGGTAGTATAAACCGTCACCATTAGTTTCGCTAACGGCAGCAACGTTTGGATTCCGTATTTCCCAATCGTAAACGCCATTCCACCAAATGCTCCAATCGGCGCAAGCATCATAACCCGATGCAGCGCTTTAAAAATTACTTTGGAAATAGGCGTTAGGAAGTCAATTACCTTTTGCCGACCCGAATAGTTACTTAGCACCGCCCCAAGCACAATCGCCACGGCCAAGACTTGGAGCGTAGAATTATCCATAAAAAACTTCCACCAACTGAACGCACCAGCACTTTTGGTATATTTAGAAATATCGCCTCCTTTGATGCTATCCGTCACCACACCATCGCCTGGACGGATGACATTGGCTACGATTATCCCAATTATCAGCGCTACGGTAGTTACGACCTCAAAGTACAACAACGCTTTGGCTCCCACTTTTCCTACTTTCTTTAAATCACCCATCGAAATAATTCCCAATGTAATGGTCAGGAAAATGATAGGGTTGATAAAAAGTTTGACAACACTAATGAACGTTTTGCCCAGCATTTCGCTAAAAGTGGCCCCAATTTCAAGTTCTTGACCTAAGAATTTGCCTTTGATGGGTTCATCCAATACTTTCATCAACGCCAAATCGGGTCGAAAATGCCCTAATAAGATGCCAATTGTGATGGCCGTCAAAACCCAAAAGGTCAGATTGGTGAAGAGTTTAGAAAGTCCTGAGCGAGAAGCTGTCTTTTGCATTGTAGATGTTTAGGGCTTATATTTGTTTAAAACTGATTATGTTATGACTACTACTCAGAAAGTACCGCGTCGTAAACGAAAACTTGAAAAAATCCCTTCGTACTTGGTTTATGAAACCTTGAACGGGAAAGTATTGCCGTACAAAGGCTACAGGGATGTACTAGACAAAAAGAAAAAAACGGCTGAAATTATGGGTTGTAGTTCATTACAAGGCATTTTGGTTAGTATTATTCATGGGTTTTTATTCATGTCTATCAATCGAAAACGGTATTTTTTGGCTACCAACGAGATTGGGGTTCATATCAGTAAAAACACGAATCTCGCTAATGACATCGCTATTTTTGAAAAGGAGGGGCTGACGCTAAACAATCGTTATTTTGAGGTAGCTCCCAAAGTGGTAGTGGAAATAGACATCAAAATAGATATTGACCCCGACGACCACGATGAAAATTTTAGCTATATCATTGAAAAAGCACAAAAAATGCTTGAGTTCGGCACCGAAAAGGTGATTTGGGTTTCGACCCAAACCAAAATTATTTTTGTATTTTCAAAAACAGAAACATGGGTCATGGTTCCATTTGATACCAACATTCCCGTTTTGGACGATTGTGTCCTCAACCTTGCTCAACTTATGCAAGAAGAAGGTATCGAAATTGAATAAAAATAGCTTATTTCTTCGCCCGTAGCCAAAGATAAAGAAAGATTTAACCTACCGAAACAAAAATTTATAGCCCGATACAATAGCGTGTAGATGCGACGAATCTGAAATGGGCGGAAAGGCAAAACGGGGCTGGGAGAAAGTAAGGGGGAAAAGGTTTGGTTGCTGAACATTCATCAAAGCCATGCGATACCCTGCCTCTTGTACGGCATCGACGGTAACTTGGTCGATTTCGGCCCTACTTCCATAAGGATAAACAAAGAGCGGTACCTCTTGCTTCAGTTCGGTTTCGAGGCGTTGTTTGGAAGCCTCCAATTCCACTTTTTTTTCTTCTTGCCCCAAAAAACGCAGTACACGGTGGGTCTGTGTGTGGGAAGCGACCCTGTGCCCTTGAGCTACCAATGCCCGAATCTGAGGCCAAGTCATAAAATCGTACCGAAGCCCATCAGGCGAAGGGACTTCATACGCCCATCCGTTTTTTTGGCAAATTTCGCGGACAAGGCCATAAACATCCGCCAATTGATGTTTGTAAACGTACTGTTTAAGCTGCCGCGTCAGGTTATTGATTCCTGCAGGTGTTTCGGGAACTCGAAAGGGGGCTTGATAATCGTCTAAGGGCAATCTAACGGATTGGTTTGCAGCTTGGCACAAAAGTAAAAACAAGTGGTCACGCCAAATGTACGGCAGTTGTCGGTCAACCATGGCGGGACAAATCGCAAATAAGGCCGAAATCTCGTGCTTTTCTAAAATAGGTGCTAAAACTTCATAATTGTTGCGCATCCCATCATCAACGGTAATAAAAACTCCTTTGGCGTTTGGGTTTTCTATTTCCTGAATGGGCTGTACTCGAAAGTGTTTTTTTAAGAAATGAAGTTGTTTGTCAAAAATCGCTGCTGTCACATCCACGTTGTACGTATCAAAGGTGGGCAGTTTATCCACACGGAGCACGTTATGATACGAAATAATACCGCGTTTTCTTCCCGCTAAGGCATGGTAAAGCTGACTCAACCCCGTGTAATACGAGGCAGTGAGCCAGCTATCTCTTACAAAATGTTTGATGTTTTTCCCCACGTTTCTTATGAAAGTAGTGCTGCGGTTTTAGACCTATGCCGTTATTTCTTTTTCAAACGCTCGAAGTAATTTTTCATAAAGAGCAATTGATAATCAATGGCATTGTTCCAATAAGGCCAATTGTGCCCCCCTGGGCGTGAGATATAATCGTGGGGGATATTGCGTTCCAACAATTTGTCGTGAAGGTTGTTGTTGACGCGGTAAAAGAAGTCTTCGCTCCCGCAGTCAATAATCAAAGCCAGTGAGTTAGGGGTCAGTAAATGAACCAAGTTGATAACCGTATTTTTTTCCCAAAGCTCAGGTGCGTCGGCATATTTCCCGAGCCGTTTTGCCATATCCCAGTTGTTAGGAAACGGGCGAATGTCCACCCCTCCGCTCATACTTCCTGCCGTTCCGAACACGTCTTGGTGCTTGAAAGCGAGATACAACGCTCCGTGCCCTCCCATGCTCAAGCCCGTGATTCCGCGTCCTTCACGGCTTTTGATGGTTTTATAGCGCCCGTCAATCCACGAAACCAACTCGCTGGAAACATACGTTTCGTAACGCATTGTTGGGTCAACGGGGCTATCCCAGTACCAGCTCGAAAACGCACCGTCGGGACAAACGATAATGGTTTGATATACATCGGCCATGCGCTGCATGGCGGGGGCTTTCTTAATCCAGTCGGCATAGTTACCACTGTAGCCATGCAATAGATAAACAACAGGAAATTCTTTGCTGCCATCGTACGAGTCGGGTGTGAGCACTACTGCCTTGATATTTTTTTTCATCGAAGGGCTGTAGGTTTCTACGGTGTCTATTTTCTCTGCCCAAGCAAACGTACTCAAGAGTCCCATTCCGAGGACCATCCATATCTTTTTGAGTGATAACATAAGGTTGTGGTTATTTGAAATGTTTATCGGCAAAGTTCAGGTATTGTTTCCAATCATACAAGGTAACATCGTGCCCTCCCTCGCGAATATGATAGCCAATTTGCCCTTGTACCGACTGGTTCAGTGGGGGAATAGTTTGGGCAGGAAGTCCTGTTTTGCCTAAAAATAAGTACACCGATTCGGCCGCTTTGGCAGCGGCAAACTCGCCTTGTGGGTCGGCGCCTTTGTCATCGACAGCACTGGCAATATATACAGGTCGCGGCGCGACGAGTGAAATCACTTGGTGCTGATCGAAGGGCAACAAGGTATCTTTGTCCATGTATTTTTTGAAATTGGCAGCGTACCAGTGCGGAAAAACCGTACAGAGTCGACGAATATTTTCGCCTACGCCACGGTGGAACAACTTGGCCCCTCCCGCGCCCGATTCGTTGCTAATCACCATAGCAAAACGCTCATCGGTAGCCCCTGCCCAAAGCGCTGCTTTTCCCAGTCGCGACCAGCCAAAGACGGCTACTCGTTTGGCATCAATCGCTTTGTCGGTTACGACATAATCCATGGCTCGGCTCAGTGCCCACGCCCAGGCCGCAATGGTTCCAAAATTGTCATTGCGTTGCTGATAATCGGGGTAAATGGGGTGAATCCCTTTCTGAAAACCTGTTTTTGCATCATCAGACGCAATGTCTTCACGATAGGCCGTAATTAAGGCATAACCGCGGGCCAAAATCGTATCAATCGGCCACTGAGCGGCATTTACGCCTCTACACGCCTCCGTAGCTTGGTGGTCAGTAACGCACGACAATTTCACGTACGGGTTTCCTTTGCCTGATTCCATCCAACTCGTCGTAATTCGAATCGCTGGGTCGGGGTGTATGGCATGATTACCCCAGAAATTCAACCCCAAAATGGCAGGAGCTGCACGTTTGAGATGATTAGGAATGTACATCAACAAATCCATTCGCGGGCCGTCGGCTTTACCATTAAAATAGACCGCAATTTGCTTGCGAGTGGCTTTGCCATTCAGGGCGTTTTTGTCCACATCAAACACCTCAAACCGCATGTCTTTGGGACGAGGCGGCGCTTGTCCGTACATTTCAGCCGTAAACAATTCAAGCAACTCTTTTCGGCGTTTGGTATGCCACTGTTTGGCATTTTTTACGCGCTGACCATTGGCCAATACGAGCGGGTCTGGAAGGGGCGTTTGTGCCGCTCCCAGGCCCGCACTCAATACAAAAAATAGGCTTAACAGTCGGGATTTTATCATAATTTCAGGTTAAACGCATTAAAAATAAAGTACCCTCAGAGAGGCTAAATCCTAGTAGAAAAAGAAGGGCAAAGACCACCTCAAAGCCCCATCGGGGAAACCAATACTCCTTGAAAGATGTCACCCCGATGGGGCTTTGGTTCTGTACTGATTCATTCGTTCTACTAAGATGTTGCTCCTCTGGAGCAATAAAGAATGGCTTTTTATTGTAATACGTTCAACCTAGTTTAAACTTCTGACATTTGCTGCGTCAGCACTTCAAAGGCTTTTTTGGCTTCGCTATCAAAATTAGTCCAACGGCCTTCTATTGATAATCCGCCACGGTACTTGATTTTTTTCAATGCACGGAAATACTCTCTGAAATCATCGCCTACGACGCCAGGAGCAGTACGATTTTGTTTTTCGGCAATATGACAGTGGACAATGTACTTTCCGTATTTCACAATCTGCTCGGGGCCTTCGTTGTCTTTGAGCATGTGGTAAACATCGCACAGCAACCGAAAACGTGGATGATTGACCGCTTCGATGATTTCCACTCCTTCGGCCAGGCTATTAATAAAATTGGTTTCGCTACGGTTGAGCGGCTCTAACGCTACGACAATCCCGTGTTTTTCGGCCAAAAGAGCCATTTTTTTACTTACTTCGGTGTGTTGTTCTTTGGCTTTGGCACGGTCAAATCCATCGGGAATGGTGCGCGATGCACTACTTCCAAACACCACGTAAGGCGACCCACATTCTTTGGCGCGTTTAAATGCTAAATCAGCCCTTTCCAACAAAGCTTCGTGGTTGGCATTAGGGCCGACTGATTTGATACTTCCTGGAATAAACGACACATACGACCGCAACGGCACTCCCGTTGTTTTGAGTGCTTCTACATTTTTAGCGTACTGTTCGTCACCGCCTTTGTCTGGAATCAAGAAACGACCGACGTTTTCTTCAACGTACGAATAGCCAATGCTTTTAAGCAAGGCTGCTTTATCGTACGAAGTACAAATACCCAAAGGCAGCGAAAATTTACGGCTTTCTTCCGACCAACGTGCCGCTTCCGCGATTGAGCTTGATGCAAGGATACCTCCTACGGCTCCTGCCCCTAATTTTAAAAAATCTCGACGGCTGCTCGTCGTGTGTTGTAGTGATTTCATTTGATGGGAGGGATTATAGGTAACAGAAGGCGCAAAACCTTCTTTTTTTACTACTTATTTCGCCACAATTGCAAGAGACGTTCCAAGTTTGGTACTCAGAGTATCGGTCTTACTTGCCATACACAATTACATCCGACAAGCGCGATACGGGCGTTACTTTGAGGTCTTCAATGACTCCGTTTTTGACGCGTGCTTCAATCGTCGTTTGGTACGGCGCGTGTAATTTAAACGTAGCATTCCAATCTTTGGGCCACGCAGGTAACAAATATATTTTTCGGCCGTCGGTTTGCATCAGCATTTCTTGCAAACCTATCATGGCGGCGCCTCCCCAATTGTGGTCGGGCGTCCAATCAAACCCTGGCCCCCAGAAAGTCGGGAAACGCAGTTCTGAATTCTTAAATTTTTGGCGCGTAAGTTCAACCGCTTCGTTGGTAAATCCCAAGCGAGCCGCAAAAATGGAATATTGACGCCAGCCTACGTGGCTCTTAAATTTAATTGCATGTGGGTCGTAGAGATAGGTATCACGGGCGATTTCTAGGTCAGGTTTCCCAACTCCGTACAGCCCCCACGGAAACACGGGGTACAACTGAGGAGTTTCGGAGTTTTGCACGCGCATCCACGCGACGGCAGGGGCAAGTGTTTTGCGTCCCTCTATTTCTTGCAAAGGTACGGGTGGAATACGTTTAAGCATCGTGACCCACTTGTCGCGTTGGGTGGCAGACAAATAGCGTTCGGGAAGCTCCAGCATCCGCGTCAAAATCACGTTGAGTGCCGAGATAACCGTGGTAGAATTGTAGGTCATTTTGTACGTCTCACAAGCCGAACTTGGGTAAAAAACGTACTGACCTTTCTCGTCAAACGCTTTTGTCCCTCGTTGTTTGGCAAGCCATTGGTAATGTTCATCAAAAAATGTCAGACAGCTTTCGATAAAAGGCACATACGTTTGAATGTTGCGCCCTTCATAGCGCTCCGTTTCGAGCATCATCAGGCAAAACTCAAACACCGTATCCCATTGATATTCAAGCCATGCGTTGTATTCCATTCCTGCATCGTAGCCTTCGGGGCGCTTGTAACCGTATTCAAAGGGATTGGGCAAACCAAAATTTTCGATTTGCTCAGTAAAACATGCCCCATTGTGATTCCAATACACTTTTGAGCGTAGTTCTGCATTGGTCTGCGAACGTAAATAAAAGTCAAATTGGGGTTTCATCAACACAAAATCGCCGCTTTTGAGCATCGGAAAATACACCAATCGCTGGTTTTGGGCGGTCATGGTTCCTCCACCCCACAAGCGAAAATCAGGCGTGTGATTGTATTTTTTATCCACAAATTGTGGGTCAAATGTGAATAACCCGCCGTTAAATTTCGTAGGCCATTGTCCAAACGCGTTGCATCCCAGCTGATAGCGAAAAAGGTGGTAATTGCGCGAAATAGTACTGTCTTTCCCCTCAATAAAAATGTAGCTTCGTTCCCAAAATTGTTTCCACCAAGCACGGGCCTGGGGCAAGGCTGTTTTTTGGGTTTGGGTAACTTCTTGCTGACGACGTACAACCGTATTTTCCCATTCGGCGAGGGTGGAAGTGGGGGCTGTGTTCAACACCAGTTCTAGGTGTTCGGTACGAACGGGACGCGGAGTTTCTAGGTTCCACGCCTTATAATCAGTATCAAGGTATTTACCCGTGGTAATACCAGCAGGACGCATAGTGCGGGAACGCATCGCTCCCCCAAACGTATTGTTTTTGATGGGGTTGTACAGTTGCGACTTCACCGACTCCATCCCTTCAAGCCGCACCGTAAAATCAAAAAGATTGGGCACATCACTACGGTTTCGGTGGTAAAACCACAATTCATTACCACGAAATGCTATTTCGTCTTTGTACGTTTTTAGGTCAAACTTTTGGGGAGTTTTGTAGGAATTTTCGCGAATGGCCGTTCCTTGCACCAAACGATCTTCGTACCGCCACGATTCGTAGGCAGCTTTTATTTGGACAGGCTTTTCACTTTGGAGTTCTACGTGCACCACGGGACGAAACACATCCACCCAAACGTGGAGGCGCGTTTTCCCGCCACTTATATAAACACCTCCATCTTGAAGTCGAAGTTCTTGCTTAAAATCAGTCCCTAAAAATGGGTTGGGCGACAACGTAAGGCGTACTCTTCCCAATTTGAGCATGGCATTGTTTTCATCAAAAGTACCACTTTGAGCAAGGTAAAAAAGGACGTCGCCGTTTTCCACCCACACATTTAGCCCCACATCTCCCCCACCACACGGCATGGATTCGGACGAGTTTTTGCTTGGAGTTTTCCAAACAACGTTATAATTGTCAAGTTGGGTAGGTTGGGAAAAAGAGGCAAAACGAATGCCCCATCCAATTATCAGAAAAAGCAGGGAAGACCGTAGCGTCACGATATAAGGCTGAATTAAGGAATAAAGAAAGGTTTGGCAGACAAAAATACTTTTTTGCAGCGACTGCCCCGTCCTGCTTCCTCCTGTAGTGATGGTGATTCCTCGCGAAGCGTCCGTCGGTTTTGAGAAACCGACGTCACGGGCATCGTGCTGGTGGTTTCTAAAAACCACCACCGAGGTTTCTAAAAACCTCGCTTCAAGGCACGAACTATTTTTTCCAACACACATACACGTTCTCATCCGCCATGAGTCCGTAGCGTTTCCAGTCGATTTCCTGCACGTAAGCACTTACTTCTACCCTAAAACCTACGGCAGCAAGGCGGTCGCGGTAGTCGCGGCCATACCGCCGAACGTGTTGCTGCGCACCCGCGATTCGTTTTCGTTCTTCAGGAGTCAGGTGCTGGGTTTCTACGGTTTTTTCCATCGAATTATTCACCGCACCTTGAATAATGGCGTAGCCGTTGGGTTTGAGCACCCGATAAATCTCGCGCATTCCTTGGGCATCGTCAGGCACAAGTTCAAAGACGTGATTACAAATCACGACGTCGAAAGTGTTATCAGGAAATTGAATATCAGTCACCGACATGACATGGTCGGGCAGCACCCCGATGGCGTCGATGTAGGTAGTCATCAAATCAGCTGTTTCGTACTGAAGTTGGGGGTGCTTGCGAATTTCGTCGTGCAAGCATTTTTCGGGAGCAAAGTGCAGAATTCGTTTTTTTCCCGTAAAAAAGTCGGTCTTATTTTTCAAATACAAATACACCAAACGGTGGCGTTCGAGCGACTTACAGGTATAACAAAGGGCATTGGGGCGGTTGAAAGGCAAAAATTGACTGTACGTACTACCGCAAATGGGACATTCGACGTTGTTGCCCATGCTATATACCGTGGCCCGTGCTGAAGCTTGAAGTGCCCTTAATTGTTTACGGCCTGCGGGGCCAATCACCGTTTTGAGAAATGATTTCAATACCGATAGTGGGTTTTGTTTTTAAATGAATACGTCGGGGTATGAGTACCCCGACGCACTTTACAAGCTTTTATGCTACCCCGACGCACTTTTTTACACCGTAAAGCTATCTGACTCTAAGTAGGCTTTAATGAGTGCCTCTTCGCCTTCTTTGCCTGGCTTTGAGTTCCCGTGTTCCATTCCAAAAATGAAGTTTTGATTGTTGGCCTTCATTTTGGTGTAAATATGTTTGAACACGTTTTTATAATTGATTTCGCCCGTCGTTGGTTCTTTACGTCCTGGGTTATCGCCAATTTGGAAGTAAGCGATTTCAGACCAACACCAGTCGATGTGTGGAATGATGTGCCCTTCGGTTTTTTGCATGTGGTAAATATCAAACAAAATTTTGCAGGCGGGGCTATTCACCGCACGACAGATTTCGTAGGTTTGGTCAGATGTTTGCAAAAACAAATTGGGGCTATCGCTCAAGGGTTCCAATACCATCGTCAAACCGTGCGGAGCCAAAATATCTGCTCCTCGGCGAAGCGCGTCAATTACGTGTCCCGTTTGAATTCCAATCGGAAGATTACGTTCAAAATCACCTGGTACCACCGTCATCCACTTGGCATTGCAGCGTTTGGCCGTTTCTACGGCACGCTTACAGCCATCCAAGAAAATATCAATGTGGGCTTGTTTACCTGCGGCAAGGGTATTTTGAGAGTTTCCACCTTTGTCCACCACAAACACGCCCATGGTCATTCCCAACTTCGCCAATGTTTCGCCGATTTTGGTTTGTATCTCCACTGGGCGTCCCATCATACCGTTGTCTTCTAGGGCTGTAAACCCATTGTCGGCCATGAACTTGAGTTGGTCGATAAGGTCTTTGCCTGCACTGTTTTGGAACATGCCAAAGTGGGGGGCATAGGCCAATTTAAAATTATTTTTTGCTTTGGGAGTCATAGTATTAGCCGTAGCCACACCGCTCACTAGCGTAGCTGCCGAAGCCGAGACAGCAGTTTTTACAAAATCGCGACGAAACATAAGTAGTTGTAGATTATAAGGTGCTGCCTCCAAAAGCAAAACAAGGTTTTTTTCTAATCTTTACGAAACTTTGGGTTTCTTTAATTCTGCCTTGATTTCCGTCAAAATATCCCTAATCTCTCGTAATAATTCGGCATTGTCATTGGATGAAGTAGAAGCTGAGGGAGCATTTTTGGCCATGATTCTTTTTTCTCGCTGGCGTAAAATTAAACTCCGTAATTCTTGGGCATTCACGATTCCAATCAGCTGCATATCGTGGGCTTGGCCTGCACTCTGACCTGCGGTTTCAAATTTTAAAATACAAAGATGAAAATACCGTAAAAGTGGCCCTTCTACAAAAGTTACATCTTGAATATTTTCCAACGGGATGGTTTTTTCAACTTGAATAAGAATCCCCTTTTTAAAGCGAATAACCGTTTCGGTAAGTTCACACTCTAGTTTATCATAATAGTGGTGGGCCCACCACTGGCCTATTCCTAAAAACCAAAACGGGATAAGTACAATCCCGATAACAGTGGCCAACATGATAGAGGCCACATAAAGCATCATGTAAGGCTTTACCAGTTTGTTAAACTCGGCTTTGAAAAGGACAGTATCGGATGTTTTCACAAAATAGAGGCGGTTAAGGCTTAAAAACGATTAAATATGCGGCAGCACTACTTCAAACGTACTTCCTACATCCAGTTGGCTCGTTACTTTTATAGTGCCACGGTGCATGTCCACAATCCTGCGACATACCGACAAACCAATGCCGTACCCTCGAAAAGTAGTAGCGTTTTTGGCACGATAAAGTGGTTCAAAAATCCGCTGAGTTTCATTCTCGGGAATACCAATTCCTCGGTCGATGACGCGGATGTAGCAATTGTGTTCGTCAAAGCCGATTTTTACATCGGCGCGTTTATCTGGCGAATATTTGCAGGCATTGTCCATCAAATTGTTAAGTACCGTTTTGAGCAAAGGGGCATTTCCAAGGACAGTAATGTCCTGCTCATTTTCGGGAATATCTTCAAAATCAATGTGAATCTGGTAGTCGGTGCGGAGGCTTTGAAGTTCTTCTTGGGTTTGAAACACCAGCTCATCCAAACGAATGGACTGAAAGCTCATCGTGCGTTCTTCTTTTTTTTCCGACTGCGCTAGCTGTAACAAACTGTTTGTCAACTGAATCAGACGTTGCGCATCGTTCAGAAGTGATTCCAAAACTTTTTGATACTCCTCGGGCGTACGTTCTTTTTCCAGCGCTATCTGAATTTCGGATTTTAAGCCCGCAAGTGGTGTACGAAGTTCGTGGGAAGCATTAGAAACAAAACTTCGTTGAAAATCAAAAGATTGTTCCAAACGCTGAAGCATTTGGTTGAAGTTGATGGCCAATTGCGCCAATTCGTCTTGGCGATTACCTTCATTCAACTGCTTTCGCAAATTATAAGCCGTGATGGTGCTAATCTCGCGGTTCATATCCGACAATGGCTTGAGCGACTGTCCCGCAAAAATAAATCCCAACACAATCGTGATGAGAATACCGAATAAAAAGCTGTAAATCAACGAATCTCGCAGGCGTTGAAGCTGGGTATTTCCCAGTTCGTCTTCGGCCGAAGTCATCAGTACCAATTCTCCTTTTTCGGGGTGGGTGTACATCAAACCTGCCACCAACAACTTTCCATTGGCGGTTTCGACGTATTTATTTTTTCGAACCGACTTGAGCAAATCGGCATTATAATAATAATTTTCGGCGCTGTCGGGGTCGTAGCTGGCATACACAATTTTGTCTTCGTCGTTAAACATCAACACTTTCTCGCCGTAGAGTTTCGACAAGGTTTCTTTGTCGAGAATTTTCAGGATTTTCTTGTTGTTCGCCGCGATTTTCACCAGCAAGTCGGCCCGCGTTAGGGCACGATCGCACAAGTTTTTGTAAAACTCGTCTTTACGATTTTGCTCCGCCACGTAATAAAATGACACTGAAAATGTGGCCAAAATGGCGGCAATAATCACCGTAAATTGAAGGGCTATTTTGGTCCTAATTTTCATGCGTTTATGCAGATTTATGTCTTGAGAACATCTCGAAAGTTTTAGCACTTTCGAGATGTTACCTTATCCAAACAATGTCGTTACTACATCTTTGAGTTTCGAGAGTGTTTTTGCTCCTTTACCAGGCTCCACTACCTGTTTTCCCCATTCGTACCATACGCCATCGCCAAGGTTAAAATATAGGCCATTTCGCTTGGGCTTTTGGCTTGAGGCATTGTCGGTGAGCCAGTTAGGTGCATATACAGTTTCCATCAACGAAGGCAGTTCTTGCCACGGATAAAAACGCAACGATGTTTTGCCGTCCACTACGCGTTTGACTTGCGCCGTTCTTGTACGAAACGAAGCCGTCAATTGCGCTTCTCTTGTTCCTTGCGAAGTCGCGTCAATGACCTGCATTTCAAACGGGCGTTCTTTCTCCGATGTTTCATAAATCGCCTGAAGCAATTCTTGGGCAAAATAGAGCCAATCTTCGGTATTTTTGGGTTGGCCCTTTTTCGTCGTATCCGTTTCCCACTCCAGGGTCAAAAAATCGAATTCTTCGTCTTGAAGCATACTGCCTCCCATCTGGGTTTTCTTGAGGACTTTTTCAAGCTCATCAGACCACACCTTTTCCAAGGCCCCTTTCCACTCATAATCATCATTATCGGTAAACCCTTCTGCTTCAATTTCGTCGGCATCGAGTTCGTCGCGGTGGGTATAGGTCAATTTTAAATCGACATTAATTGACTGCTCATTAGGAAGAATGCGCAATACGTAGCGATATGAGTAAGGCGGCGGAAGTTGCGCCGAAGTTTCAAATTGGATTGTCAGTTTACGAAAAGTTGCCATTTAGCGTATATTTTCCTCAAAGGTACGGCGCTTATCTACTTTGCCCGTGGCTGTTTCTACAAATTTTTTAACAAAATACACCTTTTTAGGAAGTTCATAAGTCAAAAGCTCGGGTATTAATCTCGTTTGAAGTAGTTCGTTATCAACATTTTTGTCACTTTCTACTACTAAAATCAGTTTTTGTCCTAAGCGTTCGTCAGGTTCCCACCAAGCAAAAAAGCGAGACATAATTATGCCTGTTTTTTCCACCGCCCGCTCTACTTTTTCTAATTGAATCTTCACTCCTCCCGAATTAATAATGTTATCAGCGCGCCCTACTATGATAAACTTTCGAGGCCCTAAAAACGTCACGACATCGTTGGTTTGTATCCATTGGTGATTGGTCACTGCCCCGCGCAGACGAAGGCAGCCGCGTTCGTCGGTAGCAGCTTCCACTCCTTCCAACAGCCCATAGCTATCCGTTGCCTCTTCACCGTTTAGTCTTCTAAGCGCCACGTGTGATACCGTTTCGGTCATGCCATAGGTACTAAATACGGGCACGCTAAGTCGCTGAATGGCAACCCCTAAAATCTCTCCAACGGGTGCTCCTCCTACAAGAATCGCTTTCAAAGAATTAAGGCGTTCATCTTTCTGGGTATCTAGAATTGTTTGCAGTTGCAAGGGAACCACTGCCACAAAATCTATTGCTAAATCATTGGGTAGTGCAGCAAAGGGCTGCGAAGAAGGCGCGACGATGTGCATCGTCAGTCCTAGTTCCATTCCACGCACGAGCATCATCGTTCCTGCAATATAGCCCACATTGAGACACACCAACGCTTGCTGACCCGCCCGCAAATCCAACGCACGCTGCGTAACGCGGGCACTGGCTTGCATTTGGGCGCGCGTCAAGGCAATAGGCTTAGGTGTGCCTGTCGAACCCGATGTATGCAGCACAAAATTTTCTTGCCCCGAGGCGTACAAACGACAAAACTCCCACGCCTGTCGAAAATAAGCATCCTCGGGCGCGGGAGTTTCAAAAATATGTTGGGGTACTAACGTATAAAACATAGACTAAGGGTAAATACGAATATCGCCCGTAGAGGGGTCGTACGAGGTTTTATAGCGCGTCAACGGCTTAGTGGCTGGCCCCGTTTGCACTTCTCCCTCGCTCGAAAACACTGAGCCGTGGTTGGGGCACAGAAAAGTATTGTTTGAGACAATGTAGTTGACCGCCGTTCCTTCGTGCGTACAAGCTTGCGAAACTGCGATAAACCCACCCTGCTGCGTACGTGCAATGATTACTCCGTTGGTTCGGACAAAGCCTCCTGCATTGCGCAAGGCCGTAAATGTACCATTATTGATGTTCACAGAAAAATCAGTGGGAGTCGTCGGATTGGGGTCGGGACTAGCCCCTGTATTACATCCCGACAAACACTGTTGAAGTACGATAGCGCCAAAACTTACCCCCACTAGGCGAAAAAACTCTTTTCGGTCAATCGTCGTTGCTTCCGTTTCCATAGCGTTATTGATATTTTTTTGTAGTTTTCAATGTTATTTTTAATAATCGAATCTTAGCGTTAAAAACGCTCGCTTTTGTGGCTCTTTAAAAACGTAACTGAAACAAAAAGATTGTAAATATGAGAACTTGGCTTGGGATGGTGTTGAATTTATTTTTTTGTGCGATGGTGTCAGCCCAAAACCTTGTGACCTCCAATTTGCCCCTTGTCATTATTGATACCCAAGGGCAGTTGATTGTGGATTCGCCCAAAATCAACGCACAAATGAAAATCATTTACAACGGCCCTGCCCTGCCGACTAGCCCCTCAGATGCGGCCAATGTTTACCAAGGCATCGTAGGCATTGAGTTTCGCGGGTCATCATCTCAGCTTTTTCCCAAAAAATCGTACGGATTTGAATTTCGGAACGAAAAAGGCGAGGGTAAAGAAGTAGCGCTGTTTGGTATGCCCAAGGAAGAAGACTGGATTTTGTTTGCTTCGTACAACGAAAAAAGCCTTTTACACAACGTCCTCGCCATGAAAATGGCGCGCGATTTGGGAATGTACGCCAGCCGCACCCAGTTTGTTGAAGTCATCGTCAACGGCCGCTACGAAGGGGTATATGTTCTTATGGAAAAAATCAAACGGGTCAATGGGCGATTGAACATTACCAAGTTATCTGACCAAGACAACAGCGGCGATGCGCTTACGGGTGGGTATATTTTTAAGGTTGACAAACCAACGGGTTCGGGCGGGTCGATAGGCTGGTTTTCTAAAGTCAACTACAGTGGTCGTATCCAGTATTTGTACGAATACCCCGATTTTGACGAAATTACCCCGAATCAAAAATCTTACCTCATTGCCAAAGTAGATAGTGCCGAAGCCGCATTAAATAGTGCACAATTCAGAGACCCACAAATAGGCTACCGTCGGTTTTATGATGGTCTTTCTTTTGCCCGAATTTTTCTAGTCAATGAAGTATCACGCAACGTGGACGGCTATCGTATCAGTACATTTTTTCACAAAGACCGCGACAGCAAAGGTGGAAAAATAAAAGCAGGCCCCGCTTGGGACTACGACTTGGCTTTTGGGAATGCCGACTATTGTGAAGCGCCACTTACTTACGGCTGGGCGTATTTATTTGGGAACGTCTGTCCTAGAGACAGTTGGCAAGTACCTTTTCATTGGAAGCGAATGCTCGAAGACCCCGCTTATGTCACCGAACTCAACGACGAATACCAACGAATGCGCAAAGGTGCTTGGAAAACCGAAACGCTTATGTCATATATTGACTCACTGGCGACTGTTCTTCAAGAAGCGCAACAACGGAATTTTCAGCGGTGGCCCGTTTTGGGGCAATACATTTGGCCCAATCCTACGCCTATTCCAACCTCATGGGCAGGCGAAGTTCTTGAACTCAAACAATGGCTCACACAACGCCTCGCGTGGATGGACATGAACATACCCGGTACGCTCACCACTGTTGACCCTACCCCCATCCACGAAGTAACAGTCGAAGTAGCGCCCAATCCTTTTGTTGACGACGCCCGTCTTCTCTTTAAAGCTCCGCGTCCAATGGAAATTTTTGCCGAAGTTTTTGACCTTAGTGGCAAACTGATTACCAGTAAGTTTCAGTACTTATCGGTCGCTCCAACCACCGTCAGCATTCCTATTCAAGGGCCTTCGGGCACTTACCTATTACGCGTTCATACCCCCAACGAAATCATTCGAAAGCAATTGGTAAAACAATAGCTTTATTCAAAAGGCGGGATTATTTCTAACGCGTTAGCTTCTCCTTCTTTTATTTCAAACAATAGATGTTCGAGTCCATTGCTAATGAGCAAATACGGTGCTTTGAGCACGGCGTTGTAGCGAATGGCTTGGTCGAGGACGGCATCCGTCAGCGGAATGTGAACGGCTTTGCACTCCACCAACAAAAAAGGCGCACCCGAGCGGTCGTAAACCAAAATATCGGTACGCTTAGCAAGTTGGTTATACTGCAAGCCACTTTCGGTACGAATCAAGGATTTTGGGTACTGATGATGGCCTATCAACCAGTGCAAGACATGCTGCCTCACCCACTCTTCGGGCGTGATAAGCAGGTACTTACGCCGAATTACGTCGAAGATATGAGGTTTTCCCGCAATTTTCGTAACTTTGTAATCAAAGGGGGGCAAATTTAGCTCAACCATACAGAGGAGGATTTGTAAGGGCATCTTACAAATCTTTTTTTTAACCTATTCTCCCCAAAAATCAACACAAAACCAATGAAAAGCAAAGAAGAAATCGTAGAAAATTGGCTCCCACGCTACACAGGAACTCCGCTGGAGGTCTTTGGAGAATACATTTTGTTGACCAACTTCATCAATTACGTACAAATGTTTGCCGACAAGTACGGGGTCGAAGTGTATGGTCGCGACCGTGCCATGCAAACCGCAACGGCCGATAATATCACCATCATTAACTTTGGGATGGGCAGCGCCATGGCGGCAACTGTAATGGATTTGCTGTCGGCCATCAATCCCAAAGCAGTGCTATTTTTGGGAAAATGTGGTGGATTGAAAAAAACACAAATCGGAGACTTGGTACTTCCGATTGCGGCCATTCGCGGCGAAGGAACAAGCAACGATTACATGCGACCAGAGATTCCTGCGTTGCCCTCTTTTCGTTTGCAACGGGCCGTGTCGTCCATGATTAAAAAACATGAGTTGGATTACTGGACAGGTACGGTCTATACCACCAACCGCCGAATCTGGGAACACGACGAAACGTTTAAAGAATACCTTCGCGAAATCAGAGCTATGGCGATTGACATGGAAACAGCGACCATCTTTACCGTTGGGTTTGTCAACCAAATCCCTCATGGTGCATTGTTGTTGGTTTCTGATAACCCACTCGTTCCTGAGGGTGTAAAAACCGAAGAGAGCGATAAAAAAGTAACTTCTCAGTTTGTAAACCGCCACCTTCAGCTTGGCATCGACTCCTTGGTGGAACTAGCCAGCTCAGGCGAATCGGTAAAACACCTGCGTTTTGAATAATTAGTTTTCCAACAAAAAAGACCTTAGCGAACACCAAGGTCTTTTTTGTTGGTAGTGCTTAAACCAACCGTATTTCGGAATTAGTTACAGTAGTCGCTGATTACTTTATAAGCTTGCGTATATCCCAATTCACCCGCTTTAGACAAATCCAAACAGCCGCCATTTTCGTCGCCAAGGCTGTGTTTAATCAAACCACGAACGTAATACGCTTCTGCATGCTTAGGGCTCAATTTGATGGCACTTGTGCAATCTTGGATTGCTCCTCTTTGGTCGCCAATGGCAGACTTAATCATACCGCGCGTAAAATATGCTTCTGCGTAAGTAGGGTTAAACTCAATTGCTTTGTTTAAGTCGATAATCGCACCTTTGCCATCGCCTTGTTTGTTTTTACCAACTCCCCGCGCAAAAAATGCCTCCGAACGCTCAGTCGAAAGTTCGTTAATTTTGTTTTTCTCTTGCACTACTTCACGAAGCTGGTCCAAAATCGAGCGGCTAATGCTTCCCATATAAACCACTTTTGTATCGGTAGGGGTGTTGTTAATATCAACTGCCTTGTTCAAATCCGAGATTGCATCGCGTTGGTTGCCCAATTTGCTTTTGCTAAATCCACGTCCATAATAGGCACGGTGGTTTTGTGGGTCAAGGCGAATCGCTTGGTCAAAATCAGTGATAGCTTCTTCGTATTTTTCTAGTTTGCTACGAGAAAAACCACGGTTGTAGAACGACTCCGCATCCTCTGGCTTCAATTCGATGGCTTTGCTGTAATCGTTTACGGCACCCGCAAAATCGTTTAATTTTATTTTTACGTAACCACGGCCTGACAATGCCGATGGGCTTTTGGGGGTCAAATCCAACACGCGAGAGAAATCAACCAAAGCACTTGGATAATCCTCCAATTTTGTTTTAACCGTACCACGGGCAAAAAGCGCTCCTGCGTTGTTTGGTTCTAATTCAATCGTACGGTTCAAATCTTGAAGCGCTCCACGGTAGTTTTCTACGCGAGCACGGTTAACTCCGCGTTGATAATATCCTTGTGGATCGTCAGGATTCAATTCAATAGCCCGTGAAAAATCTTGGATAGCAGAGCGAAAATCGTCTTGTT
The DNA here is from genome assembly GCF_057652155.1 of Runella sp. R0.1_18. NCBI lineage: Bacteria > Pseudomonadati > Bacteroidota > Cytophagia > Cytophagales > Spirosomataceae > Runella > Runella sp. R0.1_18. Next base: position 43,937 of record NZ_JBYFCK010000011.1, on the reverse strand, counting down.
TGGCTTTGCTCGCCCCACGGTAGAGGTACGCGTCCGAATACTTAGGATTTAATTCGATAGAACGGTCAAAATCTAAAATTGCCCCACGGTGGTCTTTCAGATTCGCCTTCGCCATGGCACGATTATAGTAGCTAGGAGCGTTTTCTGGGCTCATCGTAATAGCCAAATTAAAGGCTTGAAGAGCGGCCACAAAATCGCCAGATTTACTTTTATTAACACCTTCTTCAAAATACTCCGCGGCAGTTTTTTGAGCTTTCAAAACATGAGTAAATGCCATAATACAGGCAAAAACAAACATAAAAGTTGAGCGTTGCTTCATAGCAATACGAAAAAAAAGTTTGATGAATATTGGGATTGGCTTGCCAAAACTACCGATTTTTAGACGCCTAGCCAACATGACCCCTAAAATATTTATGCCGAAAAGTAAATTATCCTACCCAAAATCCTATTCCAAATAACAGAACAAAAAGCAATGTGGAGAGCGCCATCTGTTTTAAATACGGATCTAACTCTCTTGGGTTTGTCAGTCGGCTAACGGCAAGACCATTCCTCACAAAAAGCGGAAAGCTAAGTACAAACACCCACTGACTCCATGTCCATTCGATGAGTAGTAAATAGGCAATACTTGCCAACATCCCGACCGTCAATAATACCCAATGATACACGATTGCCTTGCGACGACCGATACGCACTGGTACCGAACGCTTGCCCGTCAAAGTATCTGATTCGATGTCTCGGATGTTATTAATATTCAACACACCCACGGCAAATAATCCGCAACTTGTGGCGGGTAATAACAACGTTGGATCAAAAGTTTTGGTATGCAGATAATACACGCCCAGCACTCCTACCCATCCAAAAAATATAAGCACGGACAAATCTCCCAGCCCTTCATAGCCATAAGGACGCTTACCTGCGGTGTAGGTAATAGCCGCAATGATGGCGAGAATACCCAACCCCAAAAAGGCCAAAAACGACTGCCATGTAGCATCTTTGAGGGCTTCGTACAACAGCCCTATTCCGCTTACCAGCGATACTACCGAAAACAAAATCACGGCGTTTCGCATCGAACTAGCAGAAATCGCTCCCGACTGTACCGCCCGCTGAGGCCCCTGCCGTGCTTCGGTATCTTTTCCGTTTACGGCATCGCCGTAGTCATTGGCAAAGTTGGAAAGTACTTGCAGACAAACAGTGGTTACAACCGCCAAAATAGCCACTGTCCAGCTAAATTGATGGTGAGCTGCGGCCAAAAAACACCCCATTAGAATACTCGATAACGCCAAAGGCAACGTCCGCAAACGCGCCGCTTCTATCCATTTTTTCATCAGTTAGTCCATTATTTTTAGCCTATAATCCATAGAAAATCGAATTTTTATAAAATTTAAAAGTATAATTATCAAGCAATTAACGATTAGCAATTGACGATTAACAATTAACTTTTTGCATCTCTCTTTACAATTTCCTAATTTTGCATCGGCAAATCGGAACTACCAGCTCCCATTGAATCCCCCAGGTCTTGACCGAAGCAAGGGTAAATGGTTGTAGCGGTGAGATTCTCGGTTTGCCATTTTTTGTTTTTAGCGCAATGCTTCCCACAAAATTTCTACTGGGTGCAGCGCATGACGGCCCGTTCCATCGTGGATTTGGTGACGACAACTCGTCCCTGGTGCCGCAATAATCACATCTTCTGGTTGCTGACGTACGGTAGGGAATAATACCATCTCCCCGATTTTCATCGACAAATCGTAATGCTCTTTTTCGTACCCAAAACTTCCTGCCATTCCACAACAACCGCTTGGAATCAATTGCACTTCGTAGTTTTTGGGCAACGCAAGCATTTTTTTCGTCGGCACCATTGAGGCAATTGCCTTCTGCTGGCAATGACCATGCAGTTTGATGCGTTTGGGTTCTTCGGTAAATTGCTTGCTGGTAATGCGTTTGGCGTCGATTTCGCGGGCGATGAACTCATCAAACTGTAAAACATTTTTAGCCAAACGTTTGGCATCCTCGACCAATTCTTCACTCACTAAGTCAGGATATTCGTCGCGGAATGTTAAAATAGCCGACGGCTCAATTCCAACCAATGGTGTTTGGTCTGAAATTAGCCCTTTGAGCAGCCGCACATTTTGCTCCGCAATTTTTTTGGCATCTTTCAATAACCCCTTCGACAACTGCGGACGCCCACTCGGCCCGTGTTCAGGAATCACCACTTCGTACCCCAATTTTTCCAACAATTGAATGGCTTTTTTACCAATCTCGACGTCGTTATAATTGGTAAATTCATCACAAAAAAGATAAACTTTACCACCTGCCCTTTGTCCTCTGCCCTTTGCCCAATTCTTCAAAGTCGTGTTATGCAACAACGGCATGGTTCGGTCGGGGTGAAAACCAACCACCTGGTTGGCAATACGGCGCAAGGGAGCGTTTTTGAACACCAAATTATACGCCCAAGGCACGTAGCTCGCAATACCCGTTATTTTGGAGAAATTACCCACCAGCCACGAACGCATCGGTACGCCATGGGTATCGTAATAGTGTTGCAAAAACTCCATTTTCAGTTTGGCAACGTCCACGTTCGACGGGCATTCACCTTTGCAACCTTTGCAGGCCAAGCACAAATCATATACTTCTTTGACAGCCCCCATGCCCCCAATGGAGGTATTTTTATCATCCTTAAAACCTCCATTAGCGGTTGTGGAGCTGTGCGTCAAAAACTCACGCAATATATTAGCGCGAGCGCGGGTGGTATCCTTTTCGTTGCGCGTGGCCATAAAACTAGGACACATGGTTCCACCACTGAGCTGCGTTTTGCGGCAGTCGCCAGAGCCATTGCACTGCTCGGCGTGTTGCAAAATGGTTTGGTTTGGATAGCGAAAATACGTTTTAACGTCAGGCGTTTGTTGGTCAGCTTCGTAGCGTAAAAACGTATCCATTGGCGCCGTATCCACAATTTTGCCTGGGTTGAAAATCGTATTAGGGTCCCAAGTTCGTTTAAGCTCTTTAAACAAAGCGTAATTTTTTTCTCCCACCATTTGTGGAATAAATTCTCCGCGCAAACGCCCATCGCCGTGCTCTCCCGACAGCGAGCCGTCGTATTTTTTCACCAAAGTAGCAATCTCCTCCGCAATCATTCGGAATTGGCGATGGCCTTCTTTGGTTTTTAGGTTAATGATAGGACGAAGGTGGATTTCACCCGAGCCTGCGTGCGCATAATGCACCGCCGACATGCCGTTTTTGTGCAAAATTTCGTTAAAATCTCGAATAAAATACGGTTGGTCTTGTACATCCACGGCCGTATCTTCAATCACCGCCACGGCCTTTTCGTCGCCAGGGAGATTTCCCAAAAGCCCCAATCCAGCTTTCCGTAACGTCCATATTTTTTTGGTATCATCGGCGTGGAGAAGCGGATAATGAAAGCCTTTACCTTCTTTTTTGTAATCCGCAATCAGCTCTGCAGCCACTCGTTCTACCTCTTCTTTGGTATCCTGAGAAACATCCACCACCAAAATAATCGGATACGAACCGTCGGCTTTTTTCTGAACAAAAAATGCGTTTTTACTTTGTTCGGGGTTCTCGGCCGCACATTCCAAAATGTAGTTATCAATCAGTTCAACGGCCTGTGGTTTGTATTTCAGCGCCGTCAGAGTCGCATGAAGCGCGTCGTCGATGGTATCAAAGTGAACACATACCAAGCCTTGCGCTTTGGGCGGTGGCGGAATAATGTTCAATTTGATTTCGGTCAAAAAGCAAAGCGTTCCTTCCGAACCCGCAATCAACTTACACATATTGAAAGGCTCCGTTCCTCCAAAGGGAGCAGAATCCAAGAGCATATCCAACGCGTAGCCCGTATTTCGGCGTTCAATTGACTTTTTTGGGAAGTTTTTACGAATTTCCGCTTGGTTTTCGGCATCAGAGAGAATGGCGGCCGTTGCTCGATAAATATCCCCTTCTAAGCCTTCTTCTGTTATTTTGTGGTTAAATTCCTCGTTGGTAGTTGCGCCAAAGACCACTTCGCTCCCATCGGCAAGTAGTGCCTTTACTTCCAACAAATGTTCACGCGTGGAGCCATAGACCACTGAGTTAGAGCCGCAAGAGTTATTTCCCACCATCCCGCCAATCATCGCGCGGTTTGCAGTAGAAGTTTCGGGGCCAAAGTACAATCCATAAGGCTTCAGTGCCATGTTTAGCTCATCGCGTACGACACCTGGCTGCACGCGCACCCAGCGTTCTTCGGCATTGATTTCCAAAATCTTGGTAAACGTCCGCGATACATCGACCACGATGCCATTTCCGACCACTTGCCCCGCCAACGACGTTCCAGCCGTACGCGGAATGAGGGATGTTTTGTGGGTATTTGCAAAACGGATAAGCACTTTTAAATCCTCAATGTCCTGCGGAATCGCCACGGCCAGCGGCATCTCACGATACGCCGACGCATCGGTAGCGTAGAGCGTTCGCATGGTTGTATCGTCGTACAGTTCGCCCTTAAAACGTTGGGCTAATTCAGAAAGTGGTAGGTGAGTCATTGGTGAGTTTTCGAAATCATCTGCGAAACCACAAAGTTACGATCTACACGTTTGTTATGCTAATTTGATTTTATTTCAACACATGCTTTATAGTACGATTTACTCTACTAGAAATATATACTCCTTGCTTGACTATCATTGAAGTTAGGGATATATTTGGCTATGCAAAAAGCTGTTTACTACGAATTACTCCAAATTACGCTGACCCGCATTTTTGGAGAACTCCCAATGGATGTTTTTGAATCAGTCGTTGATTTATTAGAATGGAAAGAAATAGCGGGGGGAGAAATTTTATTCCATAAAAACGATGAAGCGGATTGTTTGTATGGCGTACTCAGCGGACGGCTACGGGCGTATGTTCCGACCGACGACGGGTCAGAAATACCCTTGGGTGAAATTCCGCCAGGAGAAACGGTGGGAGAAATGGGGATTTTTACTGAGTCTCCGCGCAGTGCGAGTATCGTCGCCATCCGTGATTCTGTTTTGGTAAAAATCAGTAAAACCGCCTTTGAAAAAATCATCATGGTGTCGCCAAAAGTCGTTCTCAACATCACCAATTTGATTATTGAGCGACTAAATCGGCAAAATCTTTCCAAAAAAACGAACTACAAAATCACCAACGTTGCCCTCATTTGTCTGCATCATTCTCCTGCCGAAAAAGCATTTTGTCAGGCAGTTTTCAAAGCACTTCATCCAAAGGCAAGTTGTTCCTATTTATCCATTGAGCGGATTAGCCAGCATTTTAACGACCCACACATTGCGAATGTAGAAAAAACAGACGTGGCTAATTACCGACTGCTCAGTAATTGGCTCGATGAACAAGAAGCTCAGTACAATTATGTTTTTTACGAGGCCGACACCCTCACCAGCGAATGGGCCAAACGTTGCGTTCGTCAGGCGGATAAAGTGCTAATTATTTCTGAAAGTCAATACAGCTCGGGACCGAGCGCTGCCGAAATAGCCTTATTATATACAGGCCCCTCAAGTGTCAACAAAACGCTGGTATTGCTTCATCCTCCCATGGCTGAGTTTCCAACCAAGACCTCCAGCTGGCTACGAAGCAGGCGAGTTCAGCGGCATTTCCACGTAGAACAAGACAACCCCTCCGACGTTGAGCGCATTAGACGCTATCTCATGGGCCAATCCGTCGGGTTGGTGCTATCGGGAGGCGGGGCGCGGGGCTTTGTGCATGTGGGGGTGTATCGCGCCTTGGAAGAACGTGGTATTCCCGTCGATTTTGTGGGGGGAACAAGCATGGGCTCCATCATTGGCAGTTTTATTGCCATGGGGTATTCTGCTGAAACGCTTGACAAAGTGATGCGTAAAATCTACGTAGAGGGAAAAAATCCGACGGCTGATTTTAACCTGATTCCCTACTTTTCGCTGATTAAAGGGAAGAAAGTGGAGGAAATTTTAGAAAAATATTGCGGCGACGTCGAAATCGAAGATTTGTGGCGCAATTTTTATTGTATTTCTAGTAACCTCACCAAAGCCGAAGCCATGATTCATCAAGCAGGGAAATTGCGAAAATACGTACGGGCCAGCATCTCGCTGCCAGGTATTTTACCTCCAGTGATTGACGAAGAAGGCTTGCTGGTGGACGGTGGCATTTTTAACAATACGCCCGTAGATGTTATGCTGGCGCAGGGGGTGGGAAAAGTAATTTCGGTCGATATGAATGTGCAGCGTACGCTTCAAAAAAATGAAGATTACCAATCAGGTGGTACGTGGCAAGCGTTCAAAGGGCGGGTCATGGGGCAAAGTACGGGAACAAGAATCCCTAATATGATGTCCGTAATTTTTCAATCAACCACCATTTCTAGTGATTTTAAAGCCAACCAATACAAGCCTTACTGTGACCTGTACATCAACCCCAATGTGAGCAGTTTTGGCATCATAGATTGGAAATCGTACGAAAAAATCGTTGAAATCGGCTACCAAACTGCCATTGAAGCAATTGATGAACAATTAAAAACGACGCTTGAGTCCTTCAGGTAATCCACACATTATGAAAAGACGTCTTTGGATATTGTTATTGGTATTGACACTTACTCATCCTTTAGCAGCGCAAAAGAGCAAAACCGACTCAGCTACGACGAAAAAAAAGGGGTGGCGGCTTTTTGGCAACAAAAAAAATAAAGAGTTAGAAGCGGTTTCAAAGGAAAAAGACAAAGTTTCGGAAGAGAAGAAAAAAGTAGAAAACGAAAAGCAATTTTTAGAGTGGAAAAATCAAAATTTGTCCTCTCAAATCGACGCCCTTGACCAGCAAAAAAAGGCGTTGGATGTTCAACAGCACTTTCTGGATTCGCAGCTTGTTGTCCGCAACCAAAGCCTCAAACTCATGAGTGAGGCGCAAATGAAAATCCAATTGATGCTCTTGCGACAAAAACAACTGCTCGATTCTATTTCGTTTACCAAAGTTATTGACTCCCTAAAAATCAGCGACCAACAAAAAATTCTGACCCAAAAAGAAGACCAACTTCGACGGCAAGAAGCAGAAGTCGAACTTCAACAAAGCCAACGGAATTTACTGATTGTGGTGGTATTTGGGGTTTTGGTAGTAGCTCTTGGTATTTACCGAAGCCTGCTGAATGTCAAAAAATATTCTAAAATTATTGAGGAAGAAAAGAACAAATCGGAATACCTACTGCTCAACATTCTGCCCAAAGAAGTAGCCGATGAGCTCAAGAAAAGCGGCGCCGCCGAAGCAAAGCATTACGAAGAAGTAAGTGTATTGTTCTCTGATTTTGTGGGCTTTACATTTTTGGCCGAAAAACTCCCGCCCCAAGAACTGGTCGCTGAGCTAGACTACTGTTTCAAGCGTTTTGACCGAATTATGGGCAACAATAAGATTGAAAAAATAAAGACCATTGGCGATGCCTACATGGCCGCAGGTGGCGTACCCGTGCCCGACTCCGACGCTCACGTGCGTATCGTACGGGCTGCGCTTGAGCTGCAAGAATTTATCGAAGCCCGCAAACAGCAACGGCTCCACGAAAATTTGCCTTTTTTTGAAGCCCGCGTCGGGATTCACACGGGGGAAGTAGTAGCAGGAATTGTGGGAGAAAAGAAATTTGCCTTCGACCTTTGGGGGGATACCGTCAACATTGCATCTCGCATGGAATCAGCGAGTCTTCCTGGCAAAGTCAATATTTCGGAAGATACGTACGAGCTGGTCAAAGCGCATTTTATTTGCTCCGACCGTGGCAAAAAAGACATCAAAAATCGCGGAGAGAAAGGGATGTTTTTTGTGGAAAGGGAGATTTTAGGAGATTGAATGCCCCCTAAAACCTTTATGTAACTGGCAAAATCTCTTCGTCTTCTAAAATTTGTTGCAAGCAAAACGTATAGTCATCAAACAGCGGAACGCTCTCGCTCCAAGCATATACTTCTACATTTTTGTGGGTGCGTATCACCAAAATTTGACGACTTTTCGTCAAAATCCATACAATTCCCTCCACCCCAAAAGTCAACAATTCTTGCGATTTTTGAAGAATATAATCTGCTTCCGTCCCGCCTTCTTCCTCATTTTCGGCTTTAGCATCAATTTTCACATCCACTTCGATAATGAATTTAGGAGGGACAGGAGTGTAAGTATCTGTCCAAGGATGAGGTGATTTTGATTTTTCACAAATGAGAATGTCTCCCGAAAAATTGACATTCTTCCGCAAATGCAATCCAACTTCGTTTGTAGGCACCCAAAACTGTTTTTTAGGTAAAAGATTTTTTAGAAAATGTACGAGTGCTTGTATCATCAAGCCTTGTAAAAAACTACTTCCTATAATTTCTTCTTCCGTTTTGAGTCCTAACAATACTTTACGGTATCCTTTACGATAATAGACACGACCGCCAAACTCCTCATAAATAAGGCTTTGGGGAATGGTTTGTGTTGTAGTGGCCATAGCGTTTCTCCTTTTCTGAACTTACGTAAAGTTACAAAATTTTCACATTGGCTGGTTACTCAAACGCCGCCCGTAACTCTTCCCTATCGTCAAAATGATGCTTTACGCCTTTGATTTCTTGGTAGGTTTCGTGGCCTTTGCCCGCTACCAAAATGATGTCATGCGGCTGGGCCAACGACACCGCATACCGAATGGCCTCGCGGCGGTCTTCGATGGTTTTGGTTTTCTTAAAGTCAACGGGCGAAACGCCTGCTTGCATTTGCTCTAAAATCGCAAAAGGGTCTTCGTTGCGCGGATTATCCGACGTTAGAATCACTTTATTGCTCAATTCGCAGGCAATTCGCGCCATTTCGGGGCGCTTGGTCGCATCCCGATTTCCGCCACAGCCTACTACGGTAATTACCTGTTGGTCACCTTCGCGAAGTTCGTTGATGGTTTCGAGAACGTTTTGTAGGGCATCGGGCGTGTGGGCATAGTCCACAATTCCCACCACTTCGCTCTGACTTACGACCTGCTCAAAACGACCTGGTGGCGGCGTAACCGCCGACAGCGCCGTCAGTACTTGTTCGGTATCTTCGCCCAACAAAATAGCCGCGCCATATACACCTAATAGGTTGTAGGCATTGAATTTCCCAATCAGTTTAAACCAAACTTCTTGTCCGTCCACGTCCATTTGAAGACCAAAAAGGCTATCAGCAATGAGTTTACCTTTGAAGGTGGCAACGGTTTGTAACGAATAAGTCTCTTTGCGAGCTGCGGTATTTTGCACCATCACCCCCCCACGGCGATCGTCGATGTTGACGAGTGCAAAGGCCGTTTTAGGCAACTGGTCAAAGAATCCTTTTTTGGCTTTGATGTAGTTATCGAACGTTTTGTGAAAATCAAGGTGGTCGTGGGTGATATTGGTAAAGATTCCTCCCGCAAACGTCAGCCCCGCGATGCGCTCCTGTGCCACCGCGTGTGAACTCACTTCCATAAAGCAATATGAACACCCGCGACGAACCATTTCGGCCAACAACTCATTGATTTTAACCGAATCGGGCGTAGTATGGGTGGACGGAATAATATCGTCGTCGATTTGGTTTTGCACCGTCGAAAGTAACCCAACCCGATGACCTAATTGGCGGAATAGTTTGAACAACAAGGTCACGGACGATGTCTTTCCGTTGGTTCCTGTTACACCTACTAATTTAAGCTTCGCCGACGGGTTATCGTAGAAATTGGACGCGATTTGACCCATGGCACGGGCAGAATCATCCACTTGTATATAGACGACACCGTCGGCCAATTCTGTCGGAATATCTTGACAAAGCACTGCTGCCGCGCCCATTTCAATGACTTTCGGGATAAATTGATGCCCATCGACTTGCGTTCCTTTCTGAGCTACGAACAAGCTTCCTGAGGTTACTTTTCGAGAATCAAATTCGATACCCGTAATGGCAACCGTTACATCTCCCTGAACCGACAAGGTAGCCACACCTGCCAGTATATCTTGCACTATTTTTGACATGTTTCTCTTGATTTTTGATTAAAAACGAAGATTTGAGCGTCCTCGGGGTTGGTTTTGAGCAACCAACGGGACTTGTTTTATAATGCTAAAATTAAACCGCTTCCAATTTTGTTATCCACTCACCAAAGTGAGGGCATTTTTCCCGTAATAGGGTTAAGCCAATATCTTCTGCCACCATTGGTCCGACTTGAGCTTTTTGACTTTCATAATCGGGAATGTAACGAATGATTCGTTTAGAAGGAGCCATTTGGGGAGATTCATTGATTTCTTCAGGAGGCATCAAAGCAATCTCTTTTGTCAACCTACCAATAGCAGTTTGTTCATCAGGATACATTCCTAGCAACCTATCTGGGCTAGCTAAAAGGAACGCCTCAAACTCATGTAATTGTATATAAGGAACAAAATTGGGGTGATTGATATCAGCAGCAATAGCCGATTCTAACGCTTCCACTTTTTGATATGCATTTTCAATACTTTGTAAGTCTTTTGTATAAGGGCTTTCCGAATCTTTTGGAAAGGCGTACAAGTCAATAAAACTTGTGTAAAATGTATCAACACGGCCTCGGTCAGCTATTATCCATCTGATTATTTCATTTCTAAATTTTGCATACGTTGATATACCTCCTTTTGCAGGTTTGTTGTTCACTTTATCCCATCCTGTTCTTACTTTTCTAGCAGACACAAAAATACCCAACGGAGCAAAATGCTTTACCAAAACATCGTTTACAAAAACCTCCTCAGAAGTCCCCTCAACTATAATATTTACGAACTTCATGGTCTTCCTCCTATGATGTTTTTCTCCCAAATTTGTCCCGTAGAAAACTCTTCAAGATATACTTCTAAACTATCTGAATCTGGCCGATGAAATTCAGAACTACGGCCTTTTCGTTCAATCACCACCAAATCATCTAGCTCAAAGTTGTTCACAAGGCTAATAGATTGCGTGGCCACAAATACTTGGCAATGTTTAGAAGCAACCTTTATCAAGCCTGCAACCGCATCGATTGCACTTGGGTGTAAGCCTAACTCGGGTTCGTCCAAGAACAATACGGCGGGTAAATCTTTGGGATTTTGCGCCAATAGGCTAATCAAAGCAATCGTTCGTAGCATTCCGTCAGAGGCTTGTCCAACGTTAAAAACTTTGTTTGTTCCTTTTTCTTTCCAACGCAGTAGAATTTGACCAAACTCTTCGTATAAATCAAAGTCATCAAAAAAGGGCAAAACCAATCGAATATATTTGACAATTCGCAGATAATAAGGTCGCTCATCTTGCTGAATACGATACAAAAAGCTTCCCAAATTTTCACCATTTTGTTTAAGCCCCCTACCATCTGCCACCGACCATTTCAAACGCATAGGTGCGGTATCACTGGTATTATGAAATTGATATACAACCAATTTTCTAAGCAGATTAAGAATCGTATCAGCATAAGGGGAAAGTGTTTGAGGTAGTCTTGCTTCTTCATGACCTACACCAAGACTAACCCAATTTGCTTGCTTTATTTTGTTTCTGGCCGAAGACCGATGTTTTTCTTCACGAAACACTAATTTATCAGGTCGGGCAAACATTAAGCTAAAGGAATATTCGTTTACCCAATTTTCCGTTTCAACGACTAAATCGGCCTCAATTGTTTTTGTCACCTCGGCCCCATCGTGCAAAATATCGTTCGCCCCCCCCAAATAAGCCACATGCTCTTGAAGCTTGCCATCAGAATTCAGTATCCAACTCAAAAACTTAAAAAAAGAAATGAAGTTACTTTTCCCCGCTCCGTTAGGCCCTATTAAAATATTAATAGGTTTCGGTTCAAAATTTTCAATTGATTTTATTGATTTGTATCCTTTAATCGTAAAGGACTTTAGCTTCATCTCTGACATATTTTTGAGCATTTTGATTGACTCTTACCCCTGCTGAATATTCTTCAACTCAAGCTTAGTTTCCTTCCGTTCAAACGCCATCATTTTGTCTAATAACTCCTCTATGTTATCCGCTACAAACAATAATTGACGATTTTCTGCTTTCAAAAAACCTTCTTCCACCATGTGGTCGATGTGGGCTAATAAGTGATTGTAGAAACCATTGACATTCAATACCCCGACTGGCCCATGAAAAATTTTCAACTGCGTCCACGTCAGAATTTCAAACAACTCGTCGAGGGTTCCGAAACCGCCAGGAAGCGCAATGACTCCATCTGACATAGAAACCATTTTGGCTTTACGCTCGTGCATTGTGTCCACAAAGTGAATCTCGGTGAGTGTTTTGTGCGCCACTTCTAGTTCGGCCAAAAAATTAGGAATAATACCCGTTACTTTTTGTCCTCCTGCCAGCACACCATCCGCAACGGCCCCCATCAACCCCAAATTTCCTCCTCCATAGACCAAACTTATACCTCGGTTGGCCAACGCACGCCCAGCTTCCTCGGCTGCTTGAAAATACTCAGGTCGCTTGCCCGCGTTTGCCCCACAATACACAACAATTGTCTTCATTCTCGGTTTGTTAATAATTGCTTTGGGCACAAATATCGGGAACGAATTTGACCAATGCTAACGAATATCATTGGTGAGAATGGGGAATCCTCTATTTTTGTTGTGGCTCTTACCAAGACAAATTAGCACATTAACATGAAAGAAATCAAAGCCATCATCGAAGCCTACGACGGCCTCGACCGAAGCACTACCAAAGCCGCCCTCGCCACCGTTGTGCGCGTCGAAGGGTCGTCGTATCGTCGTACGGGTGCCCGTATGCTTGTCATGGACGACGGCGTGTGGGTAGGTGGCATCAGCGGGGGCTGCTTAGAAGGCGATGCCCTCAAACGAGCACGCCTCGCCATTGCCAAATCGCAAGCGAGCTTAGTGACCTACGACACTACCGAAGACGACCAACACCAGATTGGCGTGGGATTGGGATGCAACGGGGTCATTGACGTTTTATTGACTCCCCTTTCGTTTGAGGATGCTAATAATCCCGTTGAAATTCTCAAAAGCTGCATGAACGAACGCCGTCAGACGCACATTCTATTAACGGTGATTGGGTTAGAAGACGACTACCAAGGCTTACAAGCAGGAACGATGATCCGTTATACAGGCCCTGAAAGTATGGCATTTTTAGACAACCCAAGCCTTCAGGCAGAACTTACCCATACCATAGAGGTGTATGCCGAAAAAGGGCGTTCTCGTCCCAAGGCGTTTGACCTCCCCGACGGCCGAACGCTTGAATTGTTCATCGAAATTCTTCCTCCAGAAATTCACCTTGTATTGATGGGTCACCAATACGATGTGCTACCATTGGCTCGTCTTACCAAAGAAATTGGTTGGCGGACAACCATCGTTGCCAATCCTCAGAAACTGATGTCTAAATTGGTGGCTGTTACCAATGCGATTGTGACCCCAGCCGATTTTAGCACCATTTTAATTGACGAACATACGGCTATTATTCTCATGTCGCACGATTTTAAGACGGACAAATACAACCTTCCCAAAGTGCTACAAACGGCGGCGAGTTACGTGGGGATGTTGGGGCCCAAAGTCCGTTCCGAAAAAATCCTTAAAGAACTTTCTGAAGAAGGGATTGTTATTTCAAAAGCCGAAAGCGAACGAATTCACGCCCCCGTAGGTTTGGACATAGGCGCTATTTCGCCCGAAGAAATTGCCTTGTCGATTTTGGCCGAGATACGCGCTGTTTTTTCCCAACGTACGGGAGAAGCTTTACGCCTTCGCACAACCCCCATTCACGAACGCGATTGATTTATTTACCATGGACTTGACATCTGTAAACGATGCCACACGCATCATTTTAGAAAATACCCTCGACTACGGTGCCGAGACCGTTGCTTTTACTGACGCCTATCGCCGTGTACTGGCCGAGCCGCTCGTAGCCGACCGCGACTTTCCACCTTTCGACCGCGTGACAATGGACGGAATTGCGATTCAATGGCAAAGTTTCCAAAACGGTCAACGTACCTTTCGGATTGAAAGTACCCAAACTGCGGGCGACGTGCAACATACGCTTCAAGACGCTACCGCTTGCATTGAGGTAATGACGGGGGCTTCGCTTCCCATCCATACCGACACGGTCATCAAATACGAAGACGTAACAATAGAAAACGGAGTAGCACAACTTAAATTTACCGTTCGCGAGAAACAAAATGTCCACTTTCGGGGCGAAGACCGCATGGCGGGTGCTGCTATTGTTCCCGCAGGCACGTTTTTAGGTCCACCCGAAATCGCCATTGCTGCCAGCGTTGGTGCGACGGAAGTGATGGTAAAAAAACTGCCATCGGTCGTTATTATTACTTCGGGCGACGAGCTAGTGCCCGTTGAGGCAACACCGCTTCCTCACCAGATTCGAAGCTCGAATGTTCACTGCATCGCCACTTTGCTCAAACCGTACCAAATCGAGGTAGATTTTATTCACATTCCCGACGACTTGGCCACCACGCAACAGGCCATTCAAAAAGCCCTACAGCAATACGACGTCCTCATTTTGTGCGGTGGGGTATCGCAAGGGAAAAAAGATTTTATTCCCAAAGCCCTTCAAGCCGAAGGCGTCCAGAAATATTTTCATAAACTGAGCCAGCAACCAGGAAAGCCCTTCTGGTTTGGGCGAAAAGGCCGTAACGTTGTCTTTGCTTTGCCAGGAAACCCCGTTTCTTCATTTCTGTGCGCGAGACGGTATTTTATTCCGTGGTTACGCCAGTCGTTAGGGCTACCAGCACTTGATAATACGTATGCCGTTCTTGACCAAAATTATACTTACACCTCCAATTTAACTTACTTTTTGCAGGTTCAGATATACCAAGAAAAAGCAATTCTTATGGCACACCCTGTGACTGGACACGGCTCAGGAGATTTTGCCAATCTCACTGAAAATCAAGGATTTTTGGAATTACCAAGCGAACAAAATGAATTTAAAAAAGGAGACATTTTTCCCCTTTGGAGGTATGATACGGTATAACACTTCTTTTTGATATGCCTAATAAATGGGGAGAAAATACCGTTTGATAAATTCATCGAAAAAAAAACTCCCAAAAAGTTGAATGAACCCAAAGGTTCGTCGTAAATTGTACCACGAAAAGCTCCAAACATAGCGATTTAATGGGCTACGATACTCTCTTAAATTTTTGTATTTTTTTTTCTTGATTTTTCAAAATTGAATGCCCTAACCAAGAGACTCGTAACCTGCTAATAGCAAATTCGTTACTAATTTCTGAACACTATACGACGGTATAAGCTGTGAACCGACATCATTTTTTTTGATTAGGGTCACTCATAAAACGTTTGTAATTTCGCAAAACCAATGACAAGCTATTTCCCCTTTCAGGTGCTCTCTCAGGCACTTGCAAAAGCGAATTGTGCTTTTCAAACCAAATCAGTACCAAACAGAAGATAACCCCAATAAAAATACGAAGTACCTATGTATGTTGTTAAACGCGATGGCCGCCGTGAATCGGTCAAATTTGATAAAATCACTTCCCGCATAGAGAAGTTGTGCTACGGACTGGAAGCTGCTTACGTTCAACCAATTGAAGTGGCAAAAAAAGTGGTATCTGGTATCTACGACGGTGTAACTACGGCCGAATTGGATGTATTAGCTGCCGAAACTGCCGCTTCCATGACCACGAAGCACCCCGATTACGCCATCTTGGCCGCGCGTATTGCTATTTCCAATTTGCACAAAAACACGCTGAAGTCGTTCTCGGCAACGATGAAGCAACTTTATACTTATACCGACCCCAAAACGGGCGAAAATGCTTCGTTGATTTCGAAAGAAGCCTATGACGTGATTCGCAAACACGCCGCCTTGCTCGACTCAACCATTATTTACGACCGCGACTACGGCTACGACTACTTTGGGTATAAAACGCTGGAGAAATCATACCTTTTAAAAATAAACGGCAAAATCGCGGAGCGCCCTCAGCACATGTTGATGCGCGTGGCGGTAGGCATTCACTTAGAAGATTTAGATTCGGTGATTGAAACCTACAACTTGCTTTCAGAAAGATGGTTTACCCACGCTACTCCTACGCTTTTCAACGCAGGAACGCCGAAACCACAGATGTCAAGCTGCTTCTTGTTGACGATGAAGGAAGATAGCATTGCGGGTATCTACGACACCCTCAAGCAATGCGCGCTTATTTCGCAGTCAGCAGGGGGAATTGGGGTGAGTATTCATAACATTCGTGCAAAAGGTAGCTACATCAAAGGCACAAACGGTAACTCCAACGGTATCGTGCCAATGTTGCGCGTATTCAACGATACGGCACGTTACGTTGACCAAGGCGGTGGTAAGCGAAAAGGTTCGTTTGCGATTTATTTGGAGCCTTGGCACGCCGATATTTTTGATTTCTTAGAATTGAAGAAAAACCACGGAAAAGAAGAACTCCGCGCCCGTGATTTGTTCTATGCCATGTGGATTCCTGACTTGTTCATGAAGCGCGTAGAAGCCAATGACTCATGGTCGTTGCTTTGCCCTCATGAGTGCCCAGGATTGGCAGATACTTATGGCGACGAGTTTGAAGCGTTATATACTCAATACGAACGCGATGGCAAAGCCCGCAAAACCGTGAAAGCCCAAGACCTTTGGTTTGCGATTATGGAGTCGCAAATTGAGACAGGGACGCCATACATGCTTTATAAAGACCACGCCAACCGCAAGTCGAATCAAAAGAACTTGGGAACCATCAAGTCGTCGAACTTGTGTACTGAAATCATGGAGTTTACCTCTCCAGACGAAGTAGCGGTTTGTAACTTGGCGTCGATTTCGTTGCCTAAATTTGTAGAACAAGGCACGGATGGTTTCTTGCATTTCAACCATGAGAAGTTGTTTGAAATCACGAAAGTGGTAACCCGCAACCTCAACAAAATCATTGACCTTAACTACTACCCTATCCCAGAAGCAGAGCGTAGCAACAAACGCCACCGCCCTATCGGGATTGGTATTCAGGGGCTTGCCGATGCGTTCTTGTTGATGCGTATGCCGTTTGAATCAGAAGAAGCACGCCGCCTCAATGAAGATATTCACGAAACCATCTATCACGGTGCTTTGGTGGCTTCAATGGAATTGGCCCAAAAAGAGGGTGCTTACCAAACTTGGAAAGGCTCGCCTATCTCAGAAGGTACTTTCCAATTTGATATGTGGAACGTTACTCCTAAGAGTGGTCGTTGGAATTGGGAACAACTTCGCAAAGATGTGGTGAAACACGGCGTTCGCAACTCACTTTTGTTAGCGCCTATGCCAACGGCTTCTACCAGTCAAATTTTGGGTAACAACGAATGTTTTGAACCATTTACATCTAACTTGTACGTTCGTCGCGTATTGTCGGGTGAGTTTGTGGTTGTTAATAAATACCTTCTCAAAGACCTCGTCAAAGAAGGTTTGTGGAACGATTCGATGAAGAACAAGCTGATGATGCACAACGGTTCGGTTCAAAAAATCGCCGAAATCCCACAACACCTCAAAGACCTTTACAAAACGGCTTGGGAAATTAAACAAAAGACGATTGTGGATATGGCCGCCGACCGTGGGGCGTACATTTGTCAGTCGCAGTCGTTGAACATTTTCATGGAAAATGCCAACTACGGAAAACTTACGTCGATGCACTTCTACGCGTGGAAGAAAGGCTTGAAAACAGGTATGTATTACCTCCGTACCCAAGCAGCCGTTGATGCGGTGAAATTTACCGTAGAAAAACACGTGGAAGCTGTGTTGGAACCTGTTACGACGAAAGTTTTAGAAAAAGACCTCAACTACGAGAAATACGCGCAAGAACACGCTCCTCAGGCAGCTCCAAAAGAAGATACGCAGTATCCTCTTAACTCGCCTAAGGATAATTAATCTTTCGCTTTCTACTTACCCCTTGCAAGCCCGAGCCTTTGTGTTCGGGCTATTTTTTTGTACTGTGCATTCCTCAGGGTATGAGTACCCTGAGACACAAAGAAACAAATCAATGAGCTTTCCAACGTTGTGCTTCTTTTTTGCGTCTTCTCAAAAACTATACTCACCTCCTCCATGAACCGTCTTCTATCGTTCGGAATTGCCACTGCAATTGTGTGTTTAATGACTGCGTGTCCCAATGGTATTTTTAATGACCGTACTGGAAAATTCCTTGCGCAGCCCGTCAATTTAGAAGCCTTTAATTCTGAATTTGACGATTACAACTCCGCCTTACCAGGTAACCGCTACGGAAATGGCTATCTTATTTTTTCCTCAAAGCGTGACCGTAAAGAGCTTTTTAACCTTGTTGTTAAACCTTTTGAGTTAGAATACGACGACAAAACCAACTTACTCAACGCCAAAGCCAGCATTCAATACAACCTTGATATTGCCAACGACGCGTCTTATTACCAGCTTTTAGTACAGAAGGCCAATCAATCGTGCAATGTGCTAGGGCCAGTGGTTTATTCGTTTGACCGACAAATCATTAACAGCGGGGCAACGCGCCATGAGGGCAAATTTTTGTTACTCTATGCCGACGATTCATCGGGGGATTTACAAATTAAGTTTGTGCATAATTTCAACGACAAAAACACCGCAGAAGGCCCCTTTGAAGTGGCATGGCTCAACAGCACGAGTGACGATGCCTATCCTACATTCAATTCAGATTTTAGCAAAGTTTATTTTTGCTCCAACCGCGAGGGAAATTTTGACATTTTTGAGGCCGATTTGCCCAACGACAAAACCCAGCTTTTGTCCACCTTACTAGCCAGGGCTATTCTACCCGTTAAGAAAAACACCCAACTTTCTTCACCCGCCGACGACAAATGTCCGCACTTTGCGACAAGCTATTGGAACAATACCCTGTATTTTACTTCCAATCGTGCGGGTGGTTTGGGAGGTTTTGATATTTATTCTGCTCAAATCACCAACGGAACGTGGTCACAACCCGAAAACATGGGAAGTCGCGTCAATACCACTTATGATGAGTACCGCCCCGTTACGGCTTCTGTCTATGACTTCAACTACCATTTGGGCATCTTTTCATCCAACCGTCCCCAAGGCAAAGGAGGTTTTGATTTGTACATGGTAGGCTTCCTGACGAGTGAGCAAACACGGTCTAAATAGGCAATTTTCAGGGTTTTTGTACCGCAAGATAAAGGATGCAACATTGATTGGGCAAAATCATTACATTTGTGGGTGTAACCAATCTTTTTTGCTCATTTTAAACGCTTGCATCATTCCGTGAAAAAACACCTCGCTTGGCTCTGCCTGCTGCTGTTTTTAGTGTTAGAAGGTTGCAAATCATCCAAAAAACCGCGTACTACACCTCGTGATTTTGGCCCTATGGGAATGAAACGCGAAATGCGGGCGGTTTGGATTGCAACGGTCGATAACATTGATTGGCCCAGCCGCAAAAACCTTCCTCCCGCTGAACAACGGGAGGAGTTTATTCGGCTCATTGAAACACACAAACGGATGGGCATCAACGCGGTTTTTGTGCAAGTACGGGCAGCAGCCGACGCTTTTTATGCCCGTGGTGAAGAACCTTGGTCTGAATGGCTGACAGGAAAACAGGGCAAAGCCCCCGAGCCTTTTTACGACCCCCTCGACTTTATGATTGAGGAATGCCACCGTCGGGGCATTGAATTTCACGCGTGGCTCAACCTCAACCGCACGGCTCACCGAGCAAGCAAGAGTATTTCCAACGATAACATTGGCCGCAAGCGTCCTGAATGGGTATTTGACTACGACGGCTATCAATTATTTAATTTTGGTCTCCCTGAAGTTAGGGATTATATTACGTCAGTAACAACCAACATTGTCCACGAATACGACGTTGACGGAATTCATTTCGATGATTATTTTTACCCTTATACCGTCACTGGCCAAACGTTAAAAGACGAAGAAGCATACCAACAATACGGCAGTCGATTTCGGAACAAAAACGACTGGCGACGCGACAACGTTGATAAACTTATCAAACAAATCAGCGATGCCATCACGGCCGAAAAACCGTACGTAAAGTTTGGAGTAAGCCCATTTGGAGTGTGGCGAAATCGAAAAGATGACCCTTCGGGCTCAGCCACAGAAGCAGGGCAAACGTCCTACGATAACCTGTATGCCGATACGAAAAAATGGATGAAGGCAGGATGGATTGATTACCTTGTTCCGCAGATTTATTTTTCTACAAAATTTGACAAAGTCCCTTTTAAAATCCTGACTTCTTGGTGGTTGCCACACACGTACGGGCGGCATTTGTACATTGGTCAAGGCCCGTATCGGATTGGCACCGAAGACAAGGATAGAACTTGGGCTAATCCGTCTGAATTTCCCAATCAAATGCGGTTTATCCGCCTCAATCCCGAAATTTTGGGAAGCGTTTTCTTCAGTTCAAAGTCATTAATTGGAAACAAATTAGGGCACGCCGACTCGCTGCGAACGAATTTCTACAAGGACCCAGCGTTTCCTCCCACCATGCCGTGGAAAGACCATACGGCTCCTTTGACTCCCAAAAATTTACAGGTAAAAGATACCCGCGACGGCGTCGAACTGCGTTGGGCAGCCTCTGAAGCAGCCCGCGACGGCAGTCTTGCGCATTATTATGCCGTTTATCGTTATTCTGACAGCGAAGCACCGCGTTTGCTGGCAGGCTGCTATGAAGGCCAAACTCGCGCGCTTGATAAAAGTGCCAAACGTGGAAGGCGCTACACCTACGCGGTTACGGCCCTCGACCGCCTTCACAACGAAAGTGAGCCTGTGTTGGCTACGGTTTATGCTCGGTTAGCTCGGAAATAGAATAGACTTTCCAAGTTTCAAAAACTTGGAAAGTCTAGCCGTCTATCTCAGCGTTTTTCTAGCCTCACTTTCCAATTTGGCCCGCTTTTGACACCATATTTGCCCGAAAAATCGCCCATATTGACAGCAAAAGAAAAATTCATCAAGCTATTCAAATAACAAAGATTTTGTCCTTCGGGCACTTCGCCGAAGGTATTGGCAAAAGGCATTTCACCACGAAACACTTCTTTGTCGCCTTCCCAAACCGTCACCATTACCTTTTCACCTGCCGTTAAACCCCAATTTTTTACCATCTCAGCGGGGATGTTAGTCCAAACGTTTCCGTACTGAACGTCCAAAATTGGGATAGTTCCGACAATGGCATTTCCCTCCAAAACCGCTTTTTGGTACGGAATTCGAACCACTTCGTTGGGCAAACGCGCCCCTACTTGTGCCAGCGTAATGACACCCGCAGCCAACCGCGCCGCTGTAAACGCATAGACGTCACGTCCGTGAAAGGTATAAGAGCTTTGCGAATTACGTCGGCGATTGATAGCTTCGTTAATCTCTCTTACTTCTTGAACTCCCAACGACTCTGCCACCAAAGAAAAGCTCCCATTGTCGGGTCCTACAAAAAAATGCCCGCTCTTGGTTTTTAGCACCACCGATTTACGGTCGGTTCCCACGCCTGGGTCAACCACCGACACAAACACCGTTCCTTTGGGCCAATAGGTCGCAGTTTGTTCGAGACGGTAAGCAGCTTCCCAAATGTTATACGCAGGAATTTCGTGGGTCAAATCAAACAGCCGTAGTGCGGGATTTACGCCCATAGCCACGCCCTTCATGGCCGATACAGCACCATCTTTCAACCCAAAATCAGTTTGAAAAACCACGGTTTTGGGTTGGGCAAAAAGGGAGAGAGTACATAGCCAAGTTGTTATTACAAAGACGAGTTTTTTCACTTGAGACAAACGTTTAATTGCGACAAAACACCATTTTAGCAAGTTTATTTTTCATCGACAGGGCTCCAATAAGCCTCTACCTTCCAAAAAGGAGCACTTTTGCCAAAACCATTACTCCTCAGCTTTTCAATAACACTTAAATATTCTCTTTCAGTAAATTGAGTCCAGCTAATGGAATTAAATTCGATTTTTTTCTTTTGTCGTAAGTTGGCGAGTAAAATCCTATCAATAGGGGGATGAACAATATGTGCCAAGTCGGAATGTACATTAGGAATGACAATAGCAGTTTTGATATATATATTTACAATCTTGGCAGCTCTTCCATAAGTAACACTTTCAATGCCCATTTCTTTTATCTCATTCATTATTAGCTCACAACACCTTTTATGGAACGCATCAAAGTCCTCTATATTTCGGATGACAAGATCACCTTCTAAAAGCGCTTTTAATTGAGTTTTCTCAATTGCCGTTTTAATATTTTTCGTAGTTGTAAACCCTCGTTGGGAAGCTCGTGCAGCAGTCCAAACTGCGTAATTATGCGTATGTTCAGCATAATAGTAAGCTTCTTCTAAAGAATTTTTCATATAATTGGGCGATTTAGTAACATTGCTAAATTAGTCATTTTACAAAACAGAGACAAACTTTTCATCTGTCATAGCCTCTACGGAACACATCCATTCGTTTTCACTCTGCTTCAGATAGGCCACCAATGCTTTTAACTCTTCTTTCCCATCCAAAAAATCAATTAGAACCTCGTCCCCAACCAAAATCTCCAACGCCGTACGCGGATTTCCTTTTTCATAAGGACCTGTTCGCCAAAGATTTGGAACATACTCGTTAAAAACGCGTAGCAGTAGCAATGAACTCAGCAATGAATGGTTTTTTGCTTGCGTAGATAAATGAATTTGAAAACCTCCGCAGAGTTCATTGGCATATTTATGGAAAGTGGGGATAAACTGGAGTGGTCGCAACACGTAATTGAACCAATCATATTCTTTGCTTAGGTGTTCAACCTCGTGTTTGATGCGGTGCAGGGTTTCCCAACGCAAAAAAGGTGCTCCCACTATTTCAAAAGGACGGGTTGTCCCGCGCCCTTCGCTCAAAATCGTGGCTTCAAACAGACATTGGCCGCTGTACAGCATCGCCGTTTGTAGAGATGGGAAGTTGGGCGAGGGAAAAACTTGCATAAAATAGTCGGCGGAGGACGCTGGTAAAACTTCTACCTCTACCCTTCCTCCGTACCATTTGTTTAACCAACGTGTCACTTCCCCCAACGTCAGTCCGTGGCGGTGTACTAATCCTTGATGTCCAATAAAAGAAGCATACTTAGCCGAAATGGGCGTCCCTTCCACTTGGCGACCTGCGGGATTGGGATGGTCTATCACCCACACACGCGGCGGGCGGCGGCAATTGGTAAGGGTTTCGAGCAAATAAGCAATGGTAGTGATATACGTAAAATACCGACAACCAACGTCCTGAATATCAATCAAAATATCATCCAACTCTTCTACTTGCTCGGGCGAAACTTTCAGGCTCTGTTCGTCGTGACCGTACAAAGAAACGCAGTTGACACCTTCCCAAAAATGATAGATTTCGGCATTTTCTAACGCTTCTTGGTCCTGAAGTTCGGAGAAAAGGCCGTGTTCGGGCACAAAAATCGTTTTCAGCACTTTTTCTTTGGCCAACCAATCCATCAAATACATTTTTTCTTCAAACAAAAAGGCAGTTTGATTGCATAACAGTCCTACTTTACGGCTATTAGTTTTGAGCGAATCAATGAGGGCTTTTAACGAACGTAGTGATGTCATAAAATGAAGTAAGAGTAGTAAGAGGGCAAATTAGTAGATTCGGTTATCTTCGCGGAGTTTTGTTCCTTTTTTATTCCCATGCACTACTCCCAAATCATTAACGAACTCGCCGAAGACCGCGAACAGTACTTCAACGCCGTCAGCCCGCCGATTGTCCAAACCAGCAATTTTGCCTTCAACGACTTTGCTTCATTACGCAGCGCCTTTGAAGACGAAATGTCGGACTACCTCTACACACGAGGCATGAACCCTACCGTGGATATTCTTCGTAAAAAACTGGCAGCCCTCGACGAAGCGGAAGACGCCCTTGTGCTCAACAGCGGTGCTTCGGCTATTTTTTGCGCCGTTATGTCAAATGTTCAAGCAGGTGACCACATCATTAGTGTTCAGAAACCCTATACATGGGCGTGGAAATTGTTTGATAACGTACTAACTCGCTACAACGTAAGCACCACTTACATCGACGGTACACGCATTGAACATTTTGAGGCAGCTCTTCGGCCCAACACCAAAGTCATTTACCTCGAATCGCCCAACAGCCTCACCTTTGAGCTGCAAGACATAGAAGCTGTAGCAAAGTTGGCAAAATCTCGGGGCATTGTTACCATTATCGACAATAGCTATTGCACCCCTATTTTCCAAAAACCGCATCGCTTTGGCATCGACCTTTGTTTGCAATCGGCCACTAAGTACATTGGCGGACACTCAGACACAGTAGCGGGTGTGCTCACGGGCAGCAAAGCCATGATCAAACAGATTTTTGACCGTGAAGCCCACAATACAGGTGCTTTTGTGTCGCCTTTCAATGCGTGGTTGTTGCTGCGAGGCTTGCGTACTTTACCGATTCGCCTCAAACAAAGCGCAGAAAGTACCCAAAAAGTGGTTTCTTTCTTAAAAAATCACCCCAAAATCGAGCAAGTGTATTTCCCGCTTGACCCTGATTTCCCGCAATACGAACTTGCTAAAAAACAAATGATGGGAGCCAGCGGTTTGCTCACCGTGGCCATTAAAGCCGACTCACACGCCCAAATCGAGCGCTTTACCTTTGATCTCAAGCACTTTTTGTTGGCCGTAAGCTGGGGCGGGCACGAGTCGTTGGTATTGCCCAAGTGCGCAGGATTACACCCCAACGATTTTGACCCTCTTCAACAAGAACACCGATTGATACGTTTTTACATTGGGCTGGAAGAAGCCGAATTTCTCATTGAAGATTTGACTCAGGCATTAGATAAATTGTAGGCATATCTGGTTTTCTATACATAACAGTACAGGAGGGTTGAGCCCAAAGATTCTTTTTGGTTTGTTATCTTTTATTCCTTACCCAAGACATACATGGAAAAAGTTGCTTTCTTAATGAAACTAAAGCCTGGTTTTGAGGCTGAGTATAAAAAACGCCACGACGAAATCTGGCCTGAACTGTCCGCAGTTCTAACGGAAGCAGGTATCAGCGATTATTCTATTTACTTGGACCGTGCCACAGGTATTTTGTTCGCCGTGCAGAGACTTACTGAAAACAACACAGCGGCCGATTTACCCAATCACCCTATCGTCAAAAAATGGTGGGCGTACATGGCCGACATCATGGACACCAATCCTGACAACTCGCCCGTCAGCACGTCCATCGAATGTGTCTTTCACATGGATTAATCTTGATTTTTAAACCCTATTTACATGAACACTCCTCAAGAAACGTTTAATCGCCGCGAGTTTATTCAGAAATCTTCGTTGGCAACGGCAGGAATGCTCGCTTCTTCGACTTTATTTGCCAATGCAACCCCCAACGCCAAACGCAAAGTAGCGATGGTCGGAACAGGTCACCGTGGAACGAGTATGTGGGGCATACCTGTGGTAAAAGAATTTGGCGACGTCATCGAGTTCGTCGGACTTTGCGACATCAACCCTGGCCGCGCCGAAACAGCCCGCAAAATGCTCAACGTCACCTGCCCACTTTATACCGACTTTGAGAAAATGATGGCCGAAACTAAGCCTGATATTCTCATCGTGACAACGGTCGATGCCACGCACGATAAGTTTATTGTGAGAGGGATGGAACTGGGTGCGGACATCGTTACCGAAAAGCCCATGACCACCGACGAAGCCAAGTGTCAGGCCATTTTAGATGCCGAAAAGCGTACAGGTAAAAAAGTAACAGTTACCTTCAACTACCGTTATTCGCCGCACCGCCAAAAAATCTACGAACTCCTCCGCGAAGGAGCCATCGGGACTGTCACCTCCGTTGATTTTCACTGGTACTTGGACGTTCGCCACGGGGCAGATTACTTCCGCCGTTGGCACCGCCTCAAAGAAAACAGTGGTTCGTTATGGGTACACAAAGCCAGTCACCATTTCGACTTGCTCAACTGGTGGTTAGAATCAGAACCTGAGAGTGTTTTTGCCCAAGGGTCATTGGAGCATTACGGTAAAAATGGCTCATTTAGGGGCAACAATTGCCGCAGTTGTGCCCACAAAAACGAATGTAAGTTTTATTGGGATGTGACGAAAGACAAACGCCTCGTTTCTCTATACGTCGATAATGAAAAACACGATGGCTACTTACGCGACGGTTGTGTTTTCAAGGAAGACATCAATATTTTTGACAAAATGGCGGCCACTATTCATTATGCCAATGGCGTCAACGTAAGTTATTCACTAACTACCTATTCGCCCTATGAAGGCTATCGAATCGCGTTCAACGGGACAAAAGGTCGTTTGGAAGCTTGGATTAAGGAATCAGGCAAGATGACGATAGAACCTTACGATGAGTTGATGTTGTCGAAAAACTTTGGCGATGTCGAATACATCAAAATCCCCCAAGCCGAAGGGCATGGCGGAGGCGACGCGCGCCTACGCGATAAAATTTTCCGCAACCCGAATGCCCCCGACACCTACCGCCAATCAGCAGGTAGCCGCGACGGCGCCATGGCGATTTTGGTCGGAATTGGTGCTCGAAAAAGCATTCAAACGGGTCAACCTGTCAAAATTTCAGACCTTACCGATTTAAAACCGAAAGCAGTGAAGGCTTAGGAGTCGATAGTCCATGGTTATAAATGCACGATGAAGCATGAACCATGGACTATTCATCACTTTCCATTCAAATCCCAATCGTAGTCGAGGTAATCAATAGGAGTTTTGCTATCTATTTTTACCGTCGAATATTTATTCACCCACTCCACCATCGGCATTTTTTTGGTAAAATCGCCGCCGTACCACGTCAAAATCTTCGACAACTCCGCCTTTTCTTTGCGGATGTTATTTTTAGACTTGTCATTCATAAAATCTCTTCCTTGCTCATCCAGTTGTTTATTGAGTTGGTCGGCCGTAAACGCCTCATTACGCAGCGGCGGGCACGATTTGGCCGCACACACTAAGGCAAAATGAATACGAGGCTCGTCAAATTTTTTGCGAATAATCCCGTGTTCGATGTCGTTCAAGTTCATTTTTTTTCCGCCAATGACGATAAAATTGACCGTCCAAGCATCGCTCACAAACGGAATTTTAATCTTAGACCCAATGTCTTTAATGGTAGAAATTCCTGGGTAATGGTCAAGGATAAGTTGAACCGTAAAGGCATTGTAGGCATTGATCCAATACGCCAACTGTTCCTCTTTCGTCCATTTATTGTTAGGAGCACTGGCGCTGAGCATATCCAAATACTTTTTTAGCTCGTCGTAATCCTTTTTAAACGCCGTATAATTGACAAATCCTTTGTCATTTACGTGTTTTTTAAGAAGTTTGTCCCACGCCGAATGATCCACGGGAGCGGCCGTCGAGGTTGGCGTAGCGGTGCAGCTACCAAACAACCCCACGACAAAAAACAGAACAAAAGCGAAACTGCGCATAATTTTCGATGGTTTTATCCTACAAACGTAAATCCGTTAAAAACGGTTTTTATAATCTCCCTAACGCGCTAACTATTTTTAGAACCGAATGAACCTTGACTTAACCCAAAAAACCGCCATTGTCTGCGGAAGTACCCAAGGAATTGGACGTGCTTCGGCCGTCGAACTTGCCCTTTTGGGGGCAAATGTCACGCTCATGGCACGAAATGAAGCCTCATTACAAGAAACACTCTCCACGCTTGACACAAGTCTAGGCCAAACCCATCGCTACCTTGTTGCCGATTTTGCCAGTAGCACTTCAGTAAAAAACGCCATCGACGCTTATTTAGCCGAATTTCCTGAAGTACATATTTTGGTCAACAATACAGGTGGCCCGACGGGGGGCGCCATCATCGACGCCACTCCCGAGCAGTTTTTAGCGACGTTTGAGATGCACTTGGTCAACAACCAGCTTTTAACTCAGGCCGTTGTTCCTGCCATGAAAAAAGCAGGTTTTGGCCGAATTATCAACATCATTTCCACTTCCGTCAAGCAGCCTATCGTTGGTTTGGGAGTCTCCAATACCATTCGTTGGGCGGTGGCAAGTTGGGCAAAAACGCTTTCGCTCGAAATCGGCAAATTTGGCATTACGGTCAACAACGTTTTGCCTGGCTATACCAAAACAGGTCGGTTGGAATCGGTGAACAAGATGCGTGCCCAAGCAACTGGCAAAACTGTCGAAGAAATTGCAACTCAACTCGAAGCCGAAATCCCTATTGGTCGTTTTGCCGAAGCCGAAGAAGTCGCCGCCGCCGTGGCCTTTTTGTGCAGCCCTGCTGCTGCCGCCATCAGCGGCATCAACCTACCCGTAGATGGCGGAAAAACCTCTAGTCTATAATGTCGAGGGGAGAGTGCAGAATGTCGAATAAAATGTCGAATAAAATGCCGACTATTCGACATTCTGCACTCTGCATTCGACACTAAACTCGACATTCTCCCCTCGACCCTAAAATTGATATTTAACCTAATTGTCATAAAAAATGAAATTATCTATTGGCGATACCTACGAGTACGAATTCCGATTTTCGCAAGAAGAAGTAATTGCGTTTGCACAACTTACGGGAGACGATAATCCTTTGCACTTAGACCCCGATTACGCGGCTACAACGCCTTTCAAACGCCCAATTATCCACGGTATGCTAGGCGCTAGTGTTTTCACCAAAATCATTGGTACCCGTTTTCCTGGTTACGGTTCTATTTACGTAGGACAAACGTTTCAGTTTTTACGCCCTATGTTTGTCGATACCGACTACAAAGTGAAGTTTACCGTACAAAGCCTTAACCCCGAAAAGCACACGGGTGAAATATTGGGCGAAGTTTTTGACGTTACGACGGGCAAAATCACCACCAAAGGCGTCGCAACGCTTATGCACAAAGAGAAGATATGATGAATTTGGAGTGAGAAGAACGAAGAAGCTACGAGGCTATTGCTTCTAACGTTTTAATGGCATACTCGTCAATTCGTTCTTCTTCCCAAATTTTAACATAATTTGGTCGGCTAAGAATACCAACGGCTTCATCATACGATTTGATTAACGCTTTCCTTTTAGGTTTGGCCAACAGTATGTCAAAACGTACATGATTTTCCACTGCGAAGTCTTGCAATAAAGTTACCTTACCAAAATTGAGTGTAGCTTTACGTATGATTGATTCGGGCCGACGCAAATCAAAACTAACAGGATTAACTACATTATATGTCCCATTCTGCCAAGCAAAAGGGAAACTGTAATCCCCTATCTTCACATTTTCCTCTATTTTTTTTCCTTCAAAAATAGTTTCATTGCGGCCTTTCAAACGATTGCGGTATTCTTTTATTAAATAATCTTCGTTACGTTTCTTAAATTCATCCTCGTCTAAATCGTAAATTGACAAATACAAGTGACGAAGTTGTTGAACTATATTTGCCAAGTCATCTGTATAAAGAACACCTGTTCTTACTTCCCCAAACTGCAATGCTGATTCATCTCTGATCAATAATTCATTATCAATAAAATCAAGAGGGCGATTTTGATAATCATTGAAAATTTCAGGCTGTCTATTCAGTAAAGCTACTTTTTGTAAAATTCCGTTAAAGAACGCTTTTAAGGTTTTTTCAGGAATACTATTCGGATAAGCAGCCTTAAGACGTGCAAGGCGTTCAGGATAAACGAATTCGACTTTTTGCTGCTCAGGGAAAATTACTAACAATCCCACATTCAATACTTCGCCCAAAGCGGAATTGAAACGATACTGTAAGGGGCTATATTGATAAACTGAGTTCATATAATTTTCTGAATCAACAAGTTACAGAATTTATCTGGATTCGCTTTTATTTTCTGAACATATTGCTCTACAAGTTCAAAATTACCGATTGATATATTTTGGGAAGCCAAAAAATAGGCCATCTCTCTTAATGCTACAACATTTAGACTTTGTAAATAACTCCAAAAAGTGTCAAAAATATCGCTTTTGGCATTCTTTCGCATTTTGTACAGATGAGGGTGAAACAAATGTTTTTCAGCCGGATAGTGCCAAATACCCTCATGAAAATCTTGGATTATTTTTGAATTATCGTTATCCACATCATCCGCAAAAGGGAATATTTGTTCATGGTCAATCAATAAGAAGTCCTCATCATCAATAAGCAAATTAGGCTTTTTTCGATAACCCCCTCGGTCTAAATTGAAAACAAAGTTATCAAATGCAAACACGGTGGCCAAATCATAGTCCTTAAGGATTGACTTTAAATTACTTGGGTCAACAATACTCATAGCCTTCCATTCACAGCCAAATTTAAGGCCAGAATCTTTCCCATCAAGCTGCTTTTTTGCTTCACTAGGCAACAATTCAATAAACTTATTTGGAAAATGAACCAAGCCCACTTCTGGTACAGGTAAATCAAATTCGCGCGCCAATACGTTGCCAAACATCTCTTTTGCAATCGGATGCTGTTGCTCCATTTGTCGCTCTGTAAATAGCTTCACCACAAACTCTCTCAGAACGCCCTTTTCATCACATACCATTACTCGCCAAGGGTTCGTTGACCCTCCCGAGGTTATAATTTTTTGGAATGAAACGGCATCAAAAATTTTCAAGGGCAAAACTTTCTTTATATTCGATTGAATCCAATGCTTAAAATTACATTTTTGTCACCAAATAGTCACTAAGATATTATCTATGATTCCTTTATCCCGTTCTCTTGTTCTTGCTTCCAACTCTCCACGCCGTCAGCAATTACTGCGGGAAATGGGGTTTGAATTTACGGTAGAAGTACGCCCTACGGACGAACTTTTCCCCGCAGATATGCCCGCTGCGCAGGTAGCAGGCTATTTGGCCCAACACAAAGCCGAACAGTTTGCGCACGACTTGGGCGACCAACTAATCCTCTGTGCCGATACGGTGGTAGTCGTTGATAATCAAATTTTAAACAAACCTGCCGATGCCCTCGAAGCACGCGTCATGCTTCAAAAACTCTCGGGTCGTTCGCATCAGGTAATTACGGGCGTATGTTTGCTTAGTGCCGAAGGCTATCAAACCATCAGCGATGTGGCGGAAGTTACTTTTAAAACACTCACTGAAACCGAAATAGACTACTACATTACGCACTATCGGCCATTCGATAAGGCAGGAGCTTATGGCGTACAGGAGTGGATTGGCATGATAGGAATTCCCCGCATCGAAGGGTCCTTTTACACGATTATGGGATTGCCACTTCACCAGGTTTACGAACTTTTGCGCCCTTTTATGGTGATGTAACCGTTCGTCAAAAAATTATTTGAAAGCGAGTTTTCTGTGCGTATTTTTGTTGTACAGCACTGAAAATTCGCTTTTGCCATGAAACATTATCAACTCGTTTTATTGTTAATCGCCGCCTCGCTAATGTCGGGTTGCAGCACGTATTTCTATCAGTGGAAACCCGCCTCAGGCGACATTGCCTGGATAGAAGGAAGAGAAGTGACACGCGCCGAACAAAACGGCGTTGTTTTGGTTGCCTCCTACGAGTTTGAAGACGCCCACAACATTGTTTTGGACGTCGAAGTCAAAAATCGCACGCAGGCTTCGCTCTTGGTTGACCCCAATGATTTTCACTATATCCCTTTCGACACTAAAAACGACACCCTGCGCAGTGCTATCAACGCCTCCTACACGGCTTTCTACCGCGCCCTCAATCCCGAAGAAAAAATTCAACAAGCAACGCTGGACATTCAACGCGAAAAACGCCGTCTTGCCGCAGCTTCTATTCTGAACGGCGTTTTGTTGGTGGCAACCGTTGCCAGCGACATCAACTCGTCTAACCGCCGCGATAAATCGTGGACGCAACGCGCCAACTCGCAATACGCCCACGCTCAAGCCTATAATTTTATCATTCAGAAACAAATTGCTGACGTAAATCTCCAACGAATCCGCACAGAACAACTACAACACGAACGCGCCAATTGGCAAGAAATGTCTTTGCGAAAAACTACCCTTCCACCCAACGAATCTATTCGCGGTTTGGTGTTTTTGCCCAAAGACGAACGCGCGTCTTCGGCTTGGCTGACCTATACTTCCCGCAGCGATTCTACCCAGATGCAGTTAAAATTCTTGCAAGAAAAAATAAAAAGGAACTGAGTGAGGCAGCCAAAGGGCAAGTTGGCAAAGGGGGTTATTTAGCTTCCCAATCAATGCCTTCTAGAAATACTTCGTACGCAAAAAATCCGAAAACAAGAATGTATTCTAACCCTACCACTCGAAGGTTTTCATGGTAGGGAGACGAAGCATAGGCCACGTACGTCAAAGGTAACATCAGCGACCAAATCACAGGATACCAATACCTTGTAACCGCCCCCAATGCCACAAGCGTCGTGATGTACCACGGGTGTACGGTCGTGGCTAAAAAGAAATAGACGGTCAACGAAAGGAGCATTTTTTCGGCGAGGCTACGTTTTTGAAATGCTAACCAACTCACCGTTCCGAAAGTGACCAAGGACAAAATAGGCCCCAACGATTGAATAAGGTTGTAGCCCGTTATCCAATAGCCCACTTCTCGTAAGAGGTAATACACACTGGCATTGAATTCGAACTTTTGAAAATATAAATCAAGGCTTGCTCCAACATTGGCCAAAAGGCTTTTACTCAAAAAAGGCAAAAATAAGCCCAAAACAATTGCACCTACTACCCCACTGTAAATCAACCCTTT
This sequence comes from Runella sp. R0.1_18, assembly GCF_057652155.1. NCBI lineage: Bacteria > Pseudomonadati > Bacteroidota > Cytophagia > Cytophagales > Spirosomataceae > Runella > Runella sp. R0.1_18. The sequence continues at coordinate 11,485 of NZ_JBYFCK010000011.1, read as the reverse complement.
CTGCCAACCTATCCGCCGTATTAGGAGGGGTACAAACATCAAGGGCAGTAGTTTGACCGATGCCCCAACTCCTAAGGCAACAGCTGATGCCGCAAAATAGATATCCTTAGGCCAAGGACGATTGAGCCAACGCAAAGCCAGCAACACAAAAAACAACGTCACTGCTTCGAAATGTAAATTCCCCGTCAATTCTACAATCACCAATGGGTTCAAGGCATAGACCAAACCGTTGATTTTCCGCTTGGCCGATGGTTGAATTCCAAGATTTTGGGGTGATGATAACAACCAGCAATTCCCCACCTCAGCCATGAGAATGATGACGCGCAGCACAACCACCGAAAGTTGGACGTTATCTCCTCCAATCCAGGCTGCTATGCCAAAAAAAAACTGGTTAAAAGGGGGGTAAACTGTATAGTAATTCGGGGAATTAAGCCCTTCGTACAAAGTTGTATTTAGATTTGCTGATAAAAAAACGGGTGAATGAAGCAAGTTGGAAGGAAGATACAGGTAGGGATTAACACCCGCCACCAGCAGGCGCCCGTCCCACACAAAACGAAAAAAATCATCGGATAAAACAGGCGTTGAAAACAGAAAAACAAGCCGCAAAAGCAGGGCAATTCCCATCCACCAACGCGTTTGCGCCGCATTCCACGAGCGAGTTGTGACAAGCCCATATACCAAAAATAGGCTTCCATACACCAAAATCAACGTTTTTGGCTGCGTACGGTCTATTTCATAGCCAATCCACCAATAACCAATGCTACTACTCAACAAAACTAGCAGCATCCACCCTATTGACTGTTTGTTAGGCAACGTGTGAAGGGGTAACTCGGGGTTTTGATGACGCTGAAAGAGGGGCATAAAGTCGTTGAATACAAGTAATCAGCAACAAAGGTCGGTTTTTTCTTCAAAATTAGTTTGTAAACTTTTGAAAGTTTCCGTACCTTTGCGGACTCGTTTTGAAATCAAGGATTTACAGGTAATAAAAGGCATAAGAAATGAAACGTACATATCAACCTTCAAACCGCAAAAGACGTAACAAGCACGGATTCCGTGAGCGTATGTCTTCTGCTAATGGCCGCAAAGTATTAGCAGCTCGTCGCAAAAAAGGCCGTTGGAAATTGACAGTTTCTGACGAGAAGCGTCACAAGCAATAATTCATTGGTTTAGAGTTTGAAGTTTAGGCTTGTCTTTTTTAGGTCAATGCTTTAGCTTGATGCTCGATGCTAAAATGAAGCAAACTTTCCCAAAAGCAGAGCGCCTCTGTAGCCGAAAAACCATAGGGCGCTTGTTCGAAAAAGGTAGTACGGAAGCAAAAACGTCCTACCTTTTTCCATTTAAGGTATTTTATCTAGTTGATTCGGACGTCCCCTCGAATCAGCCTCCTCAAGTTTTGTTTTCGATTTCAAAGCGCAGTTTCAAAAAAGCGGTTGATCGAAACCTCCTACGCCGTCGTTGTCGAGAAGCGTATCGAAAGAATAAACATCTTTTCTTTTCTTCCCCTGAGCAGCGTCCACCAAGCTACATTGCGTTTATTCTTATTGCCAAAACAAAAGTGGACTACGAAACCATCGAGCGTGGTTTACAGAAGCTTATCGTGCGCCTCGGTAAGGAATTGTAAAAGTAATTTCTACTGTTAAATTTGTGTTAAGAATAAGTTTAGCGTGTTAAAATTGTTTACACGACTCGTAATTTCGTCGCCGTAATAAAAATCCATGCTATGAGCGCTGCCAAATCGGCTCAAATCGCACACAAAGTTTTAGTCGTCGATGACGACCCAGATATTGTTGAGCTACTTGAATACAATTTAGAAAAAGAAGGTTACGAAGTAGCCACCGCTGCCAACGGAAAAATGGCCATCGAAACGGCTCGCTCGTTTATCCCTGAGCTGGTCGTTCTCGATATTATGATGCCTCAAATGGACGGCATCGAAACCGCCCGCCAACTGCGAGCAATCCCCGATTTTAGAAATACCTACATCTTATTTTTGACCGCCCGCTCGGAAGAATATTCGGAAGTAGCCGCTTTCGAGATTGGTGCCGACGACTACCTGACGAAGCCCATCAAGCCGCGTGCGTTGATGAGCCGTATCAATGCGCTTTTTAGAAGAGAAGCCCAAAAATCAGAGCCCGAGTCCCAAATTGAGATTGCAGGCTTGCACATCAACCGTAAAAACTATACGGTTACGAAGGGCGATAAAGCGGTTGTTTTACCAAAAAAAGAATTTGAATTGTTGTTTTTCTTGGCCAATCACCCCAACAAGGTATTCAACCGTGAAGAATTACTTCAGAAAATTTGGGGAGCCGATATTTATGTGCTCGAACGCACGGTTGATGTACACATCCGTAAAGTGCGAGAAAAAGTAGGCGAAAACTACATTAAAACGCTCAAAGGAGTGGGCTACATGTTTACGGACGAATAATCCGTAAACTTCTACCTGTCCACTTCGCCCATTACAACGTCGATAGAACCGATAATAGCCACCAAGTCAGCGAGCATAGCACCGCGTGATATTTCGGCAATGACCGATAAGTTATTGAACGAACACGCCCGTGCTTTGCATCGCACAGGAATATCTGACTTTCCATCGGTACGGAAGAAAAAGCCCAGTTCTCCCTTGGGATTTTCGGCTCTTATGTAAAAATCCATCGCCTGAGGGCGAATTTTCTTCGGCACTACTGCCTGCGGGTCAAAGTCAGACGTGCGGCGGTGCTCTCCCAACAGTTTTTCTACACACTGTTCGATAAGACTAAGGGATTCCCAGCATTCCTGCACCCGAACGTAGTTTCTATCCCAACAATCGCCAACACTACCTACGAGTCCTTCTCCAATGGGTACGTTAAACTCCAACTCAGGATAAACCGAATAGCCATCCACTTTACGCAAATCCCAACGCAAGCCCGAACCACGCAACACAGGCCCCGAACAGCCATAGTTGATGGCTACAGGGAGCGGTAATACCCCAACATTGGCCGTCCGTTCCACAAAAATCTTATTGTCGATGACCAATTGTTGTAATTCTCGCAGTTTGGGTTTGAGGTAACTCACAAACTCCTGGCAGCGCTCTTCAAAACCCACTGGCAAGTCGTAAAATAAGCCTCCCACCCAAACGTAGTTATAGAGCATTCGGGCACCCGAAAGCCATTCTAACATTCGTAAAATATGCTCACGATCGCGCATCAGCCACAAAAAAGGCGTGTAAGCCCCAATGTCCATGGCGTACGTTCCGATAGCGACAAAATGAGAAGCAAGACGGTTTAACTCAGCGACCAACACCCGAATGTATTCAACTCGTTTGGGAATGTCTTTCTCAATCCCTAACATTCGTTCTACGCCCATCACGTAGGCATGTTCTGAATTAATGGCCGCCACGTAATCCATCCGATCAACATACGGAATGATTTGGTTGAAAGGCAGCGACTCGGCATGTTTCTCAAAACAGCGGTGTAAATAGCCCAAGTGCGGCACCACATCCACGATAATTTCACCGTCTGATACCACTTCTAGCCGCAATACCCCGTGAGTAGAAGGGTGTTGTGGCCCCAAGTTAATCACCATTTCTTCCGACTTTAGCTGGTCCGCGGTATATTTACTCGGTTCCGAAATGTTCAAATGTTCAGGTTGGTAGTCGTATTGTACTGTAGAAGTAGCCATAACAGTGGGTCAAATTGAGGCTGCAAGTTAGCAAGAAAATCATTCCACCTTGTCCTTACTAAGTCATCGCCTTTGTATATTTGTCACGGACGAAGAGACGAAAGCACTATGCACGAGATAGAACCTTTTTATAATTGGGAAAAACATTATGTTGCGGCCAACGACCGAAAATCTCCTTTTTATGGTCGCGACTACAATTTAAACCAATACGAGCACGACATATACGGGTATTACATTCACCCGTTATGGGATGATATAGATTCAGAAACCCTTTACGTCAAAATCTTATTTGCTGATTATAAAAAGAAGTTTGCCATCATTGAGTTGTTTGGCGAATGGAATGATACGCTCCACAACGACATCATGTACTTCAAACGGAATGTCATCGACCATTTGTTATCCCAAGGAATCAACAAATACATCCTTATCGCCGAAAATATTCTCAATTTTCACGGTTCTGATGACGAATACTACGCCGAGTGGTTTGATGAAATTGAAGACGGATGGATTGCCGTAGTGGGCTCGCGCGAACACACCGAGCGCGAATGGAAACGCTACCGCCTCGACTACTACCTCAATTTTGGGGGCACGCTTCACCTCGACAACTGGCGCACGCTGCAACCTCAGCCGTTTTTTGAATTGGTAAAAAGTTTAATTGTACGTCGGTTGATGTAATTACTCCTCGGCATCAAGTACCCTCAACAAATCGCACATAGTATCCACCATCTGGTTGTATTTTTTGGCACCTACCGCTTTCTCAAAACGAGCTTGCATTCCCTCCGCTTCTTCGTTTAAGTCAAGCAAAAACTCCTTTCCACGATCACCCAAAAAAATGATGCTCGCTCGGGCATCTTTTTCGCTTGGGCAGCTATAAACGTAACCCGTTTCTTCTAACTCTTTGACGGCTTTACTCATGGCTTGTTTAGTCACTTCCAACTTTTTGGCCAACTCACTGCTCGTAACTCCTTCCTCCTCGATGTTGACCAACAACGAAATCGAGCTCATCTTAATATCGGTGTAGCCGCGTTTCTCTAAAAGTGGGGTAATGTGAAGATGAACGTGACGTTTGAGCCGCCACAGAAGCCGCCCCATAGAGCGCTGACGCATTGATTCAAACTTCTCAAAGCTATATATCCGTCCTGATGCAAGTACTTTTTCCATGTTACAAATCTATTGGAATACAGGTTATTAAAAAATAGTACTCAAATTTTAATCCAATTTTTAGTCAACTTATTTGACTTTATTGGTCAACTTGGTTTACCTTTGCTGCCACAAATATAGTCAACTAGGTTTACTTATTAACTTATTTGTAAAACAACTTATTGCTCACCTCCGAATAAAAAACAAAACGCCATGGATACCACTTCATCTAAAAGTCCTTTCAAAAAACTACTACCATTTGCCGTTGTTCTTGCCGTGCTCGGCGTAGGAAGTTTTTACGGTTTTCAATCGTATCGTTACAATCAAACCTACGAAACCACCGACAATGCCCAGATTGAAACCAAGAACTCGCCCGTTCTTGCCCGCGTGGCAGGTTATGTACTCGAATCGAACGTAGAAGATTATAAAAGTGTACGCGCCAACGACCGCCTCATTGAGATTGACCCCCAAGAATACCAAATCGCCGTAGCCCAAGCCGATGCCGACTTACAACAAGCCGTAGCCGACATAGAAACCGCCAAAGCAGCGCTCCGCAACGCCCAAGAAGCCTACAAAGTAACCAAGGCCAACGCCGACGTGCAGGCCAGCCGCAAAACCAAAGCTGCAGCCGACCTGACTCGTGATAAAAACCTTTACGAAGGGGGCTCAACTACCAAAAAAGTACTAGACGATAGCCAAGCCAACGTAGAAGTACAAAGTCGCCAATACGATGCGGCTTTGGCCCAAGTAAACCAAGCGAAAGTAGCCGAAGGAGCCGCGATAGCGACCATCAAAAAAATGGAAGCCATGGTAAAAGTAAAACAAACCGTGCTCGACCAAGCCAAATTACGTTTGTCATATACCCACATCGACGCACCTGTATCGGGAAAAACGGGTAAAATCAACGTTACCAAAGGTCAATACGTACAACCTGGACAAAACCTATTCACGATTGTCAACGAAGCGGCTTACTGGGTAACGGCCAATTTTAAAGAAACCCAACTCGAAAAAATGCGCGTAGGACAACCCGTTGAGCTCAAAATTGATGCGTACCCAACGTTAAAAATCAGTGGTAAAATCCAAACTATTTCTGACGCTACAGGCGCAAAATTTTCGCTTCTTCCTCCCGACAACGCCTCGGGTAACTTCGTAAAACTTACGCAACGCGTTCCCGTTAAAATCGAAATTGAGCACCCCGAACAATACAAAGAACTACTTCGCGCTGGTTTGAGCGTCGAAGTGGCGGTCAAAGTACAGTAAACGAGGTTCAATCATCGAAGTTAGAAAACACACACTATGAAAAGATGGATTGTTGTCATCACGGTCATCACTGCGGCCGTAATGGAACTGATAGATACCTCGATTGTCAACGTAGGTATTTACCAGATGGCGGGCAACTTAGGCGTAACCATTGAAGATATTTCGTGGGTTATTACGTCGTATGCCATCGCCAACGTGATTATTATTCCGCTAACAGGATTTTTACAGAACTACTTTGGGCGCAAAAACTACTTCGTCGTCTCCATTGCCCTTTTTACGTTTGCCTCCTATTTGTGCGGCATTGCCGATACCCTGCCACTGCTCGTCTTGGCGCGTTTTTTACAAGGTGTAGGCGGAGGAGCCTTACTTTCAGTATCACAAGGGTTATTGTATGATTCATTTCCGATTAACCAACGCGCCATTGCTTCGGCGGTATTTGGGATGGGTATTGTGCTTGGGCCTACATTTGGGCCCACCCTCGGCGGGTTTATTATCGACAACTACCACTGGAGTTGGATGTTTTTTATCAACGTTCCTATCGGAATTATTGCTTTCCTGTTGAGTTATATCTACATCGATAAAAAACCAGAGGAGCACAACATCGACCGCAGCAAAATCAAAATTGATTATTTGGGAATCGTGCTACTTTCTATTGGCATCGGGTGCTTGCAGTACGTGCTCGAACGCGGCGAAGCCAACGACTGGTTTGAAGACCCAACGATTGTAGTTTGTACCATTGCGCTGATTGTTTCGTTGACCTCGTTTATTTGGTGGGAGTTACGCATTCCCAATCCTGTAGTAAACCTGCGGGTGTTGAAAAACCGCAACCTTTTGCTGGGCTCTATTCTTGTCTTTGTGATTGGTATCGGACTTTTTACTTCGGTATTTATGTACCCGTTGTTTGTGCAACGAATCATTGGCTATACAGCTACCCAAACGGGGCTTTTGCTTATCCCTGGCGCAGGAATTACGCTTTTTATTTTCCCAATTGTAGGACGATTAATTTCAAAAGGAGTTCCGCCGCGTTCCATTGCCACCGTCGGTTACCTTGCGTTTGCGCTTTTTTGTTACCAAATGTCTATCATCGACCTCAACGCGTCCCCTGTCATTTTGATGGGTGCCTTGATGATTCGCGGCGTAGGGCTTGCCCTTTCTAACGTCCCGCTTATCAACCAGTCGATTTCGACCTTGACGCCCCAAGAAATGCCAATGGGTATCGCCATCACTAACATGATTCGGCAGATTGGGGGTGCTGTCGGGGTGGCACTTGTCAATACCTACATTGCCCAACGCCTCCCGCTCAATGCCATGAACCTTTCGGCGCACCTACAGCCAGGCGATATGCTTACCCAAGAACGCCTCACAACAATGTCGCAAGGGCTCGTAGCTCGTGGCATCAATCCACTCGACGCCCTTCAACTTTCGTACGGTAACCTAAACTTAGCCGTCCAAAAGCAAGCCTTAATGCTCTCTTATTTGGATGTGTTTCAGGTGGCTACGATGTTCTTTATTGTCACATTTCCTTTATTATTTCTCCTAGAAAAGAAAAAAATGACGCCTCAAACTGCCAAAGCTGCGGCTGATGCTTCTCACTAATTGACGATACATCCAATGAAAACTTATTTTAAAACCTTCGTAGTGGGCGTACTTGTACTAGCGTTGAAGAACGCAAGCATCGCACAAACTCCCACCTCTCTGACCACCTTGGTTCAGCAGTCTTTTCAGCATTTTCCAAAACTCAAGGAGGCTGAACAACTCATCAAAGCGGGTGAACTGCGGGTTGATGTTGCAAAAACAGCCCTTTTGCCGTACGTCAATGCCAATGCTTCTTACAGCTACGTGGCGCCTACAATGAAAGCGACCTTGCCTCTCCCTGAGGGTTCACGTGAGATTCAGTTTATGCCCAACCACAACGTCAACGTGGGCGTCAGTGCAGGCTATGGCTTGTATGATTTTGGTAAAACAAACCTGAGTATTCGTCAAGCCCAGGAAAATGTGTTGAGCGCTCGCCATACGCTAGAGTTAAATCGTCACAACTTGGCCTATCAGATTGCCCAGTTGTATTACACCATCGCCTTTTTGGAAAAAAGTAAGCAGGTGCAGCAAGATGTCATCCAAACCAGCGAAAACGTATTGAACCAAATCAGTAAACGGGTTCAAAACGGCGATGCGTTGGAGTTTGACATTGTTTCTCAGCAAGTAAAATTGAAACTTGCCCAAAACCGCAAAGTAGATTTTGAGAACCAAATCGACAAACAGAAAATCACGTTGAGTTACCTTACAGGAATTCCGAGCCGTGAAATTAGCGTCGCAGATTTGGCACTTGGGCTTAATGCCAATCTGCCAACAAAAGAAGCATTGACGCAACTTTTCAACAGCCAGAATAAAGAAGTACAATTGGCCAAAGACCGCATTCAAAGTGCCGAAACAGAGGTGGCGATTGCAGCCAAAGCCCACTTACCAACATTGATGCTCACAGGAAGTGCAGGCGAAAAAAACGGGTACATGCCCAACGTTAATCAGCTGCGGTTCAATATTGCAGCTGGCTTGAGCGTCACGGTGCCGTTGTACGCAGGGAAGCGCTATGACCTCCAGCGCAAAGCGGCCTTAGTAAATTTAGAAGCGACGAAATATAACCTTGAAGCCGTGAATGCGACCCTTCAAAAAGACGTTGAAATGGTGCTTACTGACCTAAAAAGCAACGAACAGCGCCTCGAAAACGTGAGAATTCAGGTGACCCAAGCCGAAAGAGCTTTGGCACTTGCCCAGAACCGTTTACAAAACGGAACCATTACTACCGTGGAGTTAGACAATGCCCAAACTTCCATTGAAGAAGCTCGTTTGGCAGAACTTACCTATCAGTTTCAATGGTTCATCAATCAACTGGAATTAAAACGTTTGACAGGAGACGAATTTTGGAAAAATTGATTGTAGGCAACTAACCATTAGCGCTTGCTTTCGCCCTTTTAGGAAATTCGCCTAGAAGGGCTTTTTTGTGTCGCTCATTCCTAAAATACTGAAAAGTATTTTTAGAGAGGTTTGTGCCTTTTTACTGAAAATGACACACTTATGGCTACCTCTCGTCGTCGATTTATCCAAACCCTTGCTGCCACCAGCGCTGTAGTGGCTTCCCAACATTCTTGGGCCAAAACCTCAGTTGCACCCTTAATTTCGTGTAATCAATATTCGTGGTTTACCTTTTATGAACGCGAAAAACGCAGTTGGGGAGAAAACCTCGACGCCTCGCTTGCTGAATACGTAAAATCAGGATTAAAAGCTTTTGAGCCCAGTTTTTATTCTACAAATGATGTCAAAACACTGGCACCTCTTTTAAAAAAATACCAGTTGGCCCTTCCCTCGGCTTACATTGGGAGTATTTTGCACGAAGACGCCGAAAGTCAAAAAACCATCGAAACGGCTATTGCCATTGCCAAAGAAGCCAAGCCGCTTGGGTTAAAAATATTGGTTACTAGCCCCAACCCCATCCGTTGGGGTGGAGCCGAAATCAAAAGTGACACACAGCTAATCAAACAAGCTAAAAACTTAGACCTGCTAGGGTTTGAGTTAAAAAAGCAAGGCATTACGTTAGCGTATCATACCCACGACGCGGAGTTTAAGGCAGGCGCGCGGGAGTTTCATCACATGCTACAAAATACACATCCACAAAATGTCAGCCTGTGTTTGGACGCCCATTGGATATACCGCGGGGCAGGCAACTCCCAAGTTGCCCTGTTTGATATTGTAAAAATGTACGGAAAACGCGTGGTAGAACTTCACATACGGCAGTCGGTGGGGCAAATTTGGGGAGAAACGTTCAGTGAAGGCGACATTGATTACCCACGACTTGTCCGTGAATTGAAAACCATGAACGTCAAGCCTTTACTCGTATTGGAACAATGCTTAGAAGCCCAATCGCCCAACACGCTCAACGCCATTCAAGCCCATCAACAAGACCTTGCTTACGCTCAAAAAGTTTTTAAGGGGTGGGTATAAAAAGAGGGAAATGGCTCGTTGGAGTTATGTTCTATCGTAAGAATAGGAACTAAGGCTCGACGAGTTTTAGTTCCTATTGATTAAGTATTTGGATTATGAGGCATTGTTCTGAGCTCCGAAACGCTTTATTTTTGAGACGCTGGTGCGGGAAAGTTACGTAGTGGACTATAACGTTTATAAGTTTCAAAAATCTCTCCATTGCTACCCATTCGTGGATCTTGGGTTTCGGTCAGATATTTTTTTAGCTGAACGTCCAACTTTTGCTGAATCTTCTGATGCTCTTTTTTCCCAACAAGGTTCTGTAAGCAGTAAGGGTCGCTCACAATGTCATACAGTTCTACCTCTGGTCGCTTATCAACCGCCCAGTGAAAATAAGGTGCTACTTGGGGGTCTTGACGATGTAAGAAAACATAGGACTGATTAAAATCGTCAATGTCAAAATAACCATTATCCATAGCCCCCAGATTACCTTGGGCATCATAAACTTGTGGATCACCTGCTGGCCAACGGTCTGGTTTCGGATTCCAGATATACAAATGAGTACGGGTTCGGATGCATCTTTGTGGATACCCTAAATTATTCCAGCGTGAAGACGAATGGCGTTCACGTGAGGCATATACGGCATCACGGTTTTTGTCCACAACCCCCTGGCGGGTACTGGTCAGTATCTTCAATAGACTATGCCCCCGAATCTCACTGGGAGTATATGACACCCCAGCTGCTTCCAAGAAAGTAGGTGCAAGGTCAATCAAGCTGACAAGGTCTGTTATGGTTCGGTTGCCTTTAACTTGATTTCCCCACCGAATCGCCAGTGGCATGTGAATTCCGTATTCATAAACATTTGCTTTCGCGCGGGGAAAAGGCATTCCGTTGTCAGCCGTCACAACAATCAGCGTATTATCCAGTTCTCCTGTTTCCTCCAACAGTTTAATCATACGATCCAGATGATTGTCATGCCATTGAATCTCATAGAGATAGTCCAACATATCGGAGCGGACGTCTGGATGGTCAGGTAAAAAACCAGGCACTTTCACTTTTTCGGCTTCCAAACCGTTTTTCTTCCCAATGCCAGTCGCATACGGCCGATGTGGTTCCTGAGCGCCAAACCAGAAACAGAATGGCTGCCCAGCGGGTCTTGAAGACAAAAACTTTTTAAAATTGGCAGCATAATCGTTGTTACTGATGCCTTTAGGTGCTTTCATGGTTTGATCACTAAACGCTGGCCCAACTGGATTTCGGCTTCGCCCTGAATCTTTAAAATTTCCTGGTCCCCAACCTTTACCAGTAAAACCAACATAGTAACCTGACTGCTCCAAGCGGTCTGGATACGTTTTCAGTTCTGATGGAAACGAACTGTCATGGGCTTTGTTGCATGGCTCACTTAGTTCACAAAAAAGCACTGGATTAGGTAACTTTGAGATCGCCAAACCTCCAAAGT
>NZ_JBYFCK010000010.1:236589-241416 GCF_057652155.1 Runella sp. R0.1_18 | reverse complement strand
CTGCGCAATTTCAATCGGAATTACCCGGTCAATTTAAATCGCAGAAGGCTGCTCAATTTCATCGGAATAATCACCTAAGTTCTGTGATACAACGGGTGTATGAACCAGCAAAAACAAAACCACCAAGTAACGCAAACAGCAATATAGATTTCTCATATTTTACTCGTATTTGATTGCCACATTCATCTTTCTGATTTACTATTTTTGCCTAACTGAAACTGTCCAGCAGCGCAAAAACGAGCAAACGCTTCCCAATATACGTTCTTAAAGCATGTGCTTAAAAGCGTATGGTATCTTAGTTCGTAACCAATACAAAATTCACCCTACTTGGCCATTTTCTCCCCCCCCCAATCTTGGTAGTTTTCTTCCATCATTGACAGGGGCAAAGTACCCCATTTAAAATTGATTCTGTACTCATGGTTATCCATGATATTGATTCATGGATAACCATGATTTTGTAACTACTGGTTTTCCATTAAGTAATGGTTTCAAACACCACTTCATCAAAAAGTAACCTTCCCCGTTTCTTTCCAAGACCCATTGCCTTGGGCGTCGATGAGTGGGCCTAGGTTGGTACAATCTCCGCTGATTTTACTGTATCGTCCCGTTCCTCCCGTAAACTTTCCCGTTCCTGTGATGCTGGTAGCCCCTATTTGGGTCGAGAGTGTCGAATAAATTTTGTCGCCATTTGCATCCGTAAATTCCATCGTGTGGGTAGCTGCGCCCGTATCCGTCCCGAGTACTAAACGATCAACAAAAGTGCCTTCCCCCGAAAACGAATAGCTCCCTTTTCCCTCGACAACCACATCAAGATTTTTAGAGTTGGCAATGGGAACCATACTTTTGGTACCAAAGGTAAAGCTAGAGGTGTAAGAAGCATTCTCAAGCTGAAACTCAGCTGCTTTTTCGCAGCTCGACAGGCCAAGTATCAACAAATTGGCCAATACAATCGTAAGTTTTTTCATTTGAAGAAAAGGATTAGGTGAAACAAAATAGTACGTAATAGATTGGGCAAAGTCTTCCCAGCGTGGTTTTGGAAACCATGTAGTAAAAGCCCATAAAGAATGTTCGTTTTAAGAAGGTATCCGTAAAATACCTAATTGCTCAAAGAGGAGCATCTGGTCGCTCAAAGGAAAAACTTCGACAATTCGATTGTTTTGTACTCGGTACCTAACCATCATCGGCATTTCTACTTTTCGATACGTAGCAGGTAGGCCAAAAATCTCCCCTTTGTGTTCCCCCCTAAAAATACCCTCCACGATGACATCGTCTCCCTCAGCCGTAATCGATTCGATAAATATATGGTACCCAGGGAAACCCTTATCGTGCATTAATACACCCTTAATGTACGTTTCCGAGTCCGTATATTCTCTTAAAATCGCTTCCGTTTTAATTCTTCCAGACAGCTTGGCCGCTAGTTGTAAAACGAGTTTTTTGTTTTGCTCCGTCTTTTCCATGTCTTTGGCCTTACAGGTATGACAAAGGTAGCGTCTTTTTCTACGGCCTTGTTAACAGGCCTTTTTCAAACATTTACATTATTGTTTCACTTGTCCATTCCTTGTGCTATTGTTTCACATTTTGTTTCGCCACTCGGTTGGGCTGTACCCTGTTTGCTCTTTAAAACAATGCGTAAAGTAGCTTACTTCCTTAAAACCCACCTTAAAAGCAGTGTCCCCAACGGGCAGTTGGGTTGTTTGTAAAAGCTCTTGCGCTTTGCCAATGCGCACGTATCGGATGTAGTTCGATGTCGAGTAATTAGTCAGTTTTTTAATTCGCCTAAATAGCTGCGCTTTGCTAATTCCCAGCTCATTCTGAAGAAACTCACCCGTCAAGAACTCACTGTCAATGTGCTGAAAAATAAGCCTTTTAACTTCCTCTAAGAAGCGCTGTTCTTGAGTTTGAGGCACTGCCCGCAGTTGCTGTACCGAAAGTGGGTCAACCGTTACCGACTGCACTCGCCGTTCAAAATTATTAACGTAATAGTGAGATTCCAGCTTCGAATCACCCGCCTTTGCTTCTTCAGGGGCTTTGAGTGGTGCGGGTTCAATGCTTTTTTCTAAAGCTAACTGTACGTAAACGACCGTAGTGTGCGTAGGGGCATTGTCGAGCAACAGAATCTTTTGTTCGTGTGCCGACAACAAAAGGTTTGGATTGAAGAAAATTTTTGGCAGATGTATTGCCAATTTTAACAGTATTTGGTCGCCGTTTTCTACCGTACTTGCTTCCAAATACAAATGAGCATCATCAAAAAAGTAACTACTACGAATCAAAAAAGAGGTAAAAACGGGTAAAATCCCCTCTAATGAAGCCGAAATAACCAGTGGCTTTGTCTCAATACAACTGAGCCTATTCCGACGGGTAGTCGCAATAGGCTCAAATGTCCGACATAAATTTTGCATTAGCTCCCCCACATCCATCATAACTGTATCACCAATTTACCCCTGACGTGTCCTGCTTCTAAGGTGGTCGTAGCTTCGTAGATGCTTTCGAGACCTTGGTACGTTTTATCAATATTTATCTTGAGCTTTCCTTCTTCGACTTGCTGTACAACCCATTTTAGGTCATTCATAGAAGGTTTTAGAAAAAAAACAGCCATTTTTTTAGCACGAAACGGATTCCACATCGCGCTGAACATTTTTGCGGGGCCAGGCACGGTGTTGAGGTAAAGCCCCCCACGGCGAAGGGCCTGTTTGGCTTCTTTAAACGAATATTTATCCACCACGTCAAAAACCAAATCGTACGCCTCCGTCTGGGCAAAAGGCGACGTTTGTGAGTAGTCGATTACGTGGTCGGCCCCGAGCGATTTTACAAAATTTGCGTTGTTATACCGACAAACCGCCGTCACATTGGCCCCCATTTGTTTGGCAAGCTGTACGCTAATGTGCCCCAACGACCCCGCAGCGCCTAAAATAAGCACATTTTGACCCGCTTTTACTTTACCTACGTCGCGCAAGCACTGTAACGCCGAGACCGCAGAGATAGGCAACGTACAGACCGTTTCAAACGAAATAGAAGCTGGTTTTGGGATAATTTGCTCCCCTTTCACGAGCACATATTCGGCATAAGGCCCCGACTGCTTAAAAGCATCAACGGTTCCTAGTACTTCATCGCCTACTTTCCACATCGTACTGCCCTCTCCCACCTCCGCGATTTCCCCTGCGAAATCAGTTCCCATAAGCATTGGGAGTTTACGCCTCACAAACATCTTAGCCTCTCCGCTTCGGATTTTCAGTTCTAGAGGAGAAATAGTAAAAGCCTTCACTTTGACCAATACTTCCCCAGCAGCAGGGACAGGCGTAGGAACTTGCTCTATTCGCAGAGCATCGAGGTTTCCGTAGTTTTGTAGTAAAATCGCTTTCATAAGGTTATTGAACGAGTTTAGGTAAGAAAATGCATAAAATCAGCACCAAAGTTCCTGAACCTTATTGGGATTTTTTCTCATGGTTTTCCATGATTTTATTCAATAGGAAGCTGTTATTTTACAAATAGTACTACTGTAAGCCTCCACTATCAGTTAATTTATCAATTACATTATTTAGGAATTCATCGCCGCGGCCCGCAAATTCAACAAACAACCCAGCTAGGCTTCCTCATTGGGTGGTAAATACTAAGAATGCATTAGTGCCACAAGTGACAACTCACCAAGTGCTTGTATGGTAGTTGTTATTCCCCCTCAAAACCATGGTTGGTTCGTCTGAGTCTCTGCTCTGCCTAGGCTTCTTAACCTAAGTCCTTATTCAGGCACAAGTGTATATTCATTGATTGTATTACCTGTTTTAGGATTGGAATACTTACTTGTAAGAATGATTTCGCCATTAACAGCCAGACTTACGCCAAAGTTGTACGCCTTTTCATAGTAAGGCATAGGCTGTAAGTCGTAGAAGGTAAGCAAAGCTAGCTTTTTATCATAATCCCATAAACCTTCAAATACTTCTCCTGTGTATTCGGTGAGTTTGACCGCCTTTCTATCTCCCTCTATAAACTGAATACGATAGCGAGCGTAACCAGGGATGATATTGTTAGTGGCATCTGATTTATAGACCAATACCTTTTTCTCCTCCACTTGAATGGCTTTGAGTGTTCCTTTAAAAGTGTCATCTGTAGGCTTCGGGTTTTTAGGACGGCAAGCTGTAAATGAGGTAAAAATAGTCACAATCACAAATAGAATGAGCATTTTCATATCACTTATTGTTTGATTAGTTTGAAAGATTTTTTTTGATTGTCTTGGATGACTTCTATCACATATTGCCCAGACAATAAACCACTTATATCAAAAGCGGCAAATGGAGGATCAATCCATTGTTTTAGAGATTTACCTTCCCAACTGAAGATTCTGACAGATTGGAGTATACCAATAGGCATTTTGATTTTAAACCAATCTGTTGCAGGGTTTGGAAATACAACGACCTCTTCTAAGTTAGGGTTGGATACACTATTTACTAAAGGTGCATTAACAGATAATACATCGGAATACTCTGAAAAACTACTATTTCTGATAGCCCTCACCCGATAATAGTATTTGTTGCCTGTGCGAACAGCCTTGTCAACGTACTCTTTGGATTGAGCAGGTAAGTCTCCTTTTAATACTTCCCAAGTCGTAGTAGAGTTGGTGGCACGTGATACTTCATAGCCTGTTTCATCTTGTGCATTTTCGTCCCAGACTATGCTTATTTGATTGATTACAGGATTACCCATTTTCTCTCGCAAATTTGTGGGTTTAGGCAAAATAGTCACGGGTGGTGATTGGGTAGTAGCATCGGCGGTATTTGACCAGCCCGAATTGCCTGCCGAGTTTTTGGCTTTGACTCTGTACCAATATTTGGTACT
>NZ_JBYFCK010000010.1:0-236489 GCF_057652155.1 Runella sp. R0.1_18 | reverse complement strand
GTAGCATCGGCGGTATTTGACCAGCCCGAATTGCCTGCCGAGTTTTTGGCTTTGACTCTGTACCAATATTTGGTACTGGCAGCCAAGCCTGTGTTGGCATAGGTGGTCACGTTAGCATCTACACTGGCCAATACCGAGAAGCTACTGCCATCGGTGCTACGCTCAATGTCGTAGCCTGTTTCGTTAGTCACATCGCCCCAAGTCAGGTTGACTTGGCTACTGCTGGCTGTAGAAGCCGACAAGTTGGTAGGAGTGCTGGGAACGGTCACGGGTGGTTGTTGGGTGGTAGCATCGGCGGTATTTGACCAGCCCGAATTGCCTGCACTGTTCTTTGCTCTGACTCGGTAATAGTACTTTGTGTTGGAAACCAGCCCTGTATTTTGGTAGGTAGTTATATTAGCATCTACACTCGCCAAGGCACTAAAATTACTGCCGTCGCCGCTTCGCTCAATGTCAAAACCTGTTTCATTGTTAGAGTTATCACTCCAACTTAAATTGATTTGGCTGCTGCTACCTGAACTTGCTGACAAACTTGCAGGAGCAGAAGGTGTCGTTACAGGTGGCAATTGCGTTATGGCATCTGTCACATTCGACCAACCCGAACTGCTGGCACTGTTTTTAGACCTTACTCGGTAATAATACTTTGTGTTAGAAACTAGACCCGTGCTTTGGTAAGTAGTTATGTTAGCATCAACACTCGCCAAAGCGCTGAAAGTAGTGCCGTCACCACTGCGTTCAATGTCAAAACCCGTTTCATTATTGGAGTTATCCTTCCAAATTAGATTGATTTGGCTGCTGCTTACCGCACTTGCAGACAAGCTTGAAGGAGCACTCGGGACCGTTACGGGCGGCGATTGGGTGGTGGCTTCCACCACATTCGACCAGGCCGAACTGCCTGCACTATTTTTAGCCTGTACTCTAATGTAATATAGGGTATTGGAATTAAGCCCTATCACAGATACATCTTTTGTGGCAGTATTTCCCGATTTAGTAACAGTAGCAAAGGTTTTATCGGTACTGCATTGCCAGTCAAAACCAGTAGGTTGCCCTCCTCCACTACCTGTTTCCCAACGGATGTCAATTTGGGTAGCTGATACTGCGCTCGCTGATAAATTTGCGGGAGTTGAAGGTAACGTTACGGGCGGCGACTGTGTGGCACCTTTACTATCAGTCCAAGATGATTCACCGCCACAATTACGAGCTTTTACTCGAAAATAATAACCGGTACTCGCCTTTAAATTCGTTAAATTATAGCTTTGTGAATTGGCATTCAATACTGCTTCGGTAGCATTGGTATATGTACTGTTATCTGCGTATTGAACCACAAAGTTGCTTTCATTGGTCGAATTGTCTGTCCAACTCAAATTAATTTGGGTACTGCTTACTACACTGCCTGCCAACGTACTTGGCGCAGCGGGGGGCGTTAGGTCAGTCCTTGTTTTATTCTCTATCCAAGCCGACGAACCGGCACTGTTTCGAGCTTTAACCCGCACATAGTAAGCTTCACAGGGGACTGTTGTAATGTTATAGGAACTTACATTTGCTCCTACGCCGGCTGACGAACCATAATTACCGGTTTGCCCCCACTCAATGTCAAAATTGGTTTCATTCCCGGAGTTATCTTTCCAAGAAACGGCTATCTGAGTACCATTATTCTGAACCGACAGATTTAAAGCACTTGGCGCTGTGGGGGTTACGTCTAACGTTGCCGCTTCGGCCGTAACCCAAGCGGAGACTGTGGTAGCCGTTTTAGCCCTTACCCGAAAAAAATATTTTGTACTTGTTTTGAGGCCTGTTACACTGTGTGCTTCAATGTTTTTAGTGGTTATCGAAGCAGAGCCTGTGGAATAGTTTGTGTTTTCCCCCCACTGAACATCAAAGCCTGTTTCATTGCCGGCGTTGTCTTTCCAGGCAAGGTCAATCTGAGAAGACGATTTTGGGGTAGCTACTAAATTGGAAGGGGCGGTCTGCGCTACGATATCACCTATGGCCAACCAACTGAATATAACTGACCAAAGAATGATTTTGAATTGAATTTTCATACGATTTATCGGTTATTGCGATTTTTGTTAGGATCAGGATTTTGTCCGGGGTTATTATTTCTTGTTCCGTTGGGCTTGGGGACAGCGGGTTTATCAATGACCGGTTTCGGTATAGTATTCGTTGGGGTTGTCGGTGAACTTTGACCTCCCAAGACAGATTGAGGATTGTTAGAGGTTGGGTTGAGACGTGGATCCGGTCCCGGCCCATTTTTGCCGCCACCGGTAGGGATATCTATGCCGGAATTAGGATCAACAGGATCCGTAAATCTTGGGTCTTTGCCCTTGTTAAGGATTTTAGCCAAGAAAGCCTTGTTTGCTGCGATTTTTGCACAAGGGTCATTAAGATTGTCCGGACCGGGCTGGCCTATCATTTTTTCAGTACAGCCGTATTTATTTTTATAAGGTGGAGCGCCACAACCCGCAAAGGCATTGGGATCCATGTACATAATTCGTGAATCGCCTTTGCAATTAAATGTATTTAAAAACCCTCTGCATTGA
This sequence comes from Runella sp. R0.1_18, assembly GCF_057652155.1. Taxonomy (NCBI): domain Bacteria; kingdom Pseudomonadati; phylum Bacteroidota; class Cytophagia; order Cytophagales; family Spirosomataceae; genus Runella; species Runella sp. R0.1_18. Next base: position 233,949 of record NZ_JBYFCK010000010.1, on the reverse strand, counting down.
CTACTGCCCCACCCATCTTGATTGCATTTAGCAACCATTCGGCAAGCAAAGCCTGTTAATTCTTTTCCTGCGTGTAAGCCACTACTCACCACCGGGCCATTACCTTTAACATTACTACTACCTCCACCAAACACATCTTCCCACCCCAACCAGCCATATCGTTTTTTGATATCATAAACTATCTTTTGATGTTCTTCACGGTTATTATTGGCATTATCACCTAAGGTTAGTTTTAATAAATTGATATTTCCCGTTCTCTTAACACCCTCTTCATTTGCTCTTCTTACTCTCTCCTCTCTTGCCTTTTGTTCTTCTTCAAGCCCACGTACAAATTGATACCCTCCATTTAGAGCACCTGCAATGCCTAAGCCTATCACAACCCCAGTACCTATAGTCGCTCCTGCAATTCCTGCGCCCAATATTTCAGCCCCAGTTTCCACTATTCCTGCCATCCACATAATATTGCCGACCACGTTTGCCCCTTCTCTAATATTTTCATTTTCAACATTCATTTCATTCCCAAGAAATGCTGAGCCAGCATCTACACCCGCAGTAATTACCCCAGATATATTTCCGCTCATAGCAGACGCAGTTGCTGCCATCCCATTAATGAAAATATCCCCTACATCTGATGCAAGATCTTTGTCATCCTGAATTTTCTTTTCCGTTTCAGAATTATTGGAAGGGTTTTCGGAAGTACTACCGTCAGGATTTTTTATTCCGCTATTACCGCTGTCAGGCATTCCGCTATTACCCGAAGGACTACAGTTTGCAAATAACGAATTGATATATTGTACATAAGGATTTAGTTGATCTATGCTTCCATGTTCCAAAAGTGACCCTAATTCCGGATCTACATAACAATCATTACATTCACCTGAACCATCCGTATTTCTTCCACCACCAGCCCCAAAAGACTCTCCGCAAACTGAGGTCATTCTATCTGTAACATCCTGGGCTGATGGCTTTTGCATAAATGCACTTAAGCCTGCTGTTAAACTTCCCACTCGCTGTAAGTTAAACCCCCTAACTGAACCTCCACTTAAACAAACATTAAAAGCATCACCCTGCCCTAAATCATCGGCCAAATCATTGGTAACCAATTTCATAAAACTATTCACTCCTCTATTGGGATATTTAATATCATATAAACTATCCAACTTCAGACAAAGCACTGCATTGGGCGTAGAATAACAAGTTTTATTGGTATTCATAACAACTGTTTGCCTGCCCAATTCAGCCAAAGATTCAATTAGTAGCTCAGTTGTACTTTTATTGGGGGAATCTAAATGGTTTAAAATCTTGATAAATGTATCCAGCCCTTTTCGACCCGTAAACGGACGATTGACCACGGTTCTTCGTCCATATTGAAATTGACAAATGGGGCTTAGGCCGCCATTGGGCAGTTCGGCGGTAGTAGCTCCCTGCAATTCGGCTAAAACTGCAACGGCATAATTTTGCCCCAATTGAAAGGGGGCACTAAAATCTACCGGCAACAGATTCGCGGTGATTTGTGCCTGACCTGCGGGACTGTTTAAGATTTCTTTTCTTACAACGATTCCGCGCGGTTCTGTTCCGTTTATCACTGCCTGAACTACCTGATTGGGATCTCGCTGGTCATTTTCAAAAAGCTCAACCACGAAAAGAGTATATTTAAACAAAATATTAACGGGGTTGGTAAGTACAGAAATGGGCGGAGTAAACGTAATGGGAAAGGGGGCATTGGGATTACTTAACTTAGGCACAGTTACCCCTTCAGAATAGGGGTAATTATTGATCAAACTGATAACCGGCGGATTGAACTGCTGAAAAGTAATGTTGGTACACCCTTCGCTTTGAAATGAAGTCGATTGAGGCGGCGTGAGCGATTCAGGCACCACCCGTACACACAGACGGTATTGCCCCGAAGGCACCTGGCCCGTAGGATCACCAGCCAAAAACTCAGAAAGGGTGCGACCATCCCCCAATACAAAACTATTTTGGTCAAAGAGTTCGTTTAAATCGCTCACGTTAAGGGTTCGCGTATCGAAAGCATTGACTGAAAAAAACGAGGGAGCGGCATCCCGGTTGGTATGGATTGAAAATGAGGTCTGCGGAGAAGTTAGCCGCATCTCTAACTGGACATTTTGTCGCAATGGAGTACTATTCCTCAATCGGATAACCAGCTGACTGCTATTGGCCAACTCTTCCAATTCACTCAAACGCGACAACATACGGTTGTTGGAGACCAGCACCTCTACACTTATCTGACTCCATACGGGAGCAGATAGACAGATACAAAAAGCCAGAAAAATCTTTTTCATCATAAAAAGTGGTTTAAAATCGAATACCGTACGTAATCGTTCCTCTGTATTCAGTAAAATCTATAAAATTCAAAGCATCGGCTTGGGCATTGTAGCGGTTGGAGAGATAATTAAGGCCGATACTTAATGTCTGCTTTTTGCGTACAAATGCCACATTGGCGCCCGTATTGGTCATCAAACCGTCGTTCTGACCGTCGGCAGTACGTATTTGGCTGTTATGATTTAGGTTTGTCCGCAAAAAACCCTTCATCCATTCCTTACTGACGTTGATACTTGGACCCACGTAAACCAAATCTTTACCGCCCGTCTGGATAGCTACATAGCTAAATGAAGTACCTACATTGAGCTTTTGGGGTTGCCAAGAAAAGTTATAATTCAAGGCCGAAACAAAGCTTGACGCTCCCGTGAATTGTCGGGTAAATTGGTTTTGGTCGTTGGTATTTTGGTAAGTGGCCATCAGCCCAAAGGAATGCGTCCGTACACGTGAACCCACCGAGTAATTGACACTTCCGCTATAAGAAGAATTAACCACACTCACTGCCAAAGAATCGTTGAACAGGTCGCCCAAACCACGGCTTTGCCCTACGCCAAAATTGGAATAACTCAAATTGATACTGAGCTGAGGAACAATTGATGCACTCAAGTTGACAGCCCCTACATTACGATAGGTTGTAGCTGGTTTTTTCCCGTTGAGATTATCATGGGAGCGTCCGTAAGAACCACTTACCATTAATCGGTTTTTGAACAAAGAGAACGAAGGTGAAAGTGTTACCTGCTCTACGTCATTCTGAAAAAAGTACGCCCCTAATGATTGATAGTCAGGGTCAATACGCTGATAGTCTAAACGGAAACTGCCTCCTTGAAAAGACAAGGAAGTACCGCCGCGTGCTGCTGTAAAAAACACTGTACTGTTGTTGATGGCGAAGTAATCCAGTAATGTTTTCTGCCAAGGCGCGGGATTTTCTATATCATGTTTATACAAGTTACGGGTAAGGAGGCTTGCCCCCAAATCAAAATCAAACAGAAGGTGGTTTTTAAACAAGCCAAAGTGTGTTTTAACTCCTGTAGCCAGATTCTGCATGGGCGTAACCCGCGATCTAACCGAAGGTTTCTGAATAGATTCTCTCACATCATGAGCCTCAAAAAGAGTAAAATCTACATAAGCGTTGGGTTTACCGAAACCCACTTTGGCGGCAAAACCCAACCGCTGAAAAGTAGGACGCAAATAACTGTATCGTGGATCAGTACCTGAAGCATCTTCTTCGATAGGACGGGCAAACTGACCATAGACGAATCCTAATCGTAGGTTCTTAGGGGTAAGTTCTACGCCAACCCCCAGAAAATTGGCTCCCGCCAAGGTAAAATCTGAAAAACGAACATTTCGGTAACCCAAATGTAATTTGATCCATTTGTAATAAGGACTTACCCCATAATAGTTGAAAGGCTGAGAAAAACGTCGCTCTTGCTCGCTGAAGGTCATGGTAACAGGAAAGCTTATACCATAAATTTTTATAGCCGGAGAGCCTGTTAAGTACCAGCTAAAGGGCTGACGACGGTTAGCAATGCCATTGCTGCCATAGAACCACATTCCAGCCGATAGGCTGCCGCGAATCTCGAAAGGCTTTTGTTTTTTGAGGTTGCTTATTTCCTGAGCTTTTACTTTACCCAAAAATAAACACAACAGCACCAACCAAAACATCCTTTGGGTTTGGATATACCTATTTTGTAGAGACAAAGTCATTGTGTAAGAATTTGATAATCAATTTACTTTAGTGAAACTTGCTCCTGCTTTTTGCTGATTCGGATTTACCCTCATGAAAAGGTTAATTTTCCCATCGTAGTGTTCGATTGTGTAATAGAGTTGAAATTTTTCTGTACCATCCGGCATTTTATAAAGTAGCTGTCCGTCTCTCGTAAACCACCTGATACCTGCTTCTCTTTCGGCTTTGAAGCCTTCATTCTCAGTCCAGCCCCCATTATAGTTAGCTTCCAATCCGGGCTGGTAAATGGCGGCTGAACTACGACTTTTTCCTTCCATGGTACCATCAGCATTAAAAGCCCAGTATTCTTCGGTATTCATGCTGTTTCGGTTATAGGCAGAAAACTTGCTCCAAACACCTATCAAATTAGGATCGCGCGGTAGGGTATTGTTACCTTTCGGTGCTTTTTTAGGTGGTTGGGTTATATTATTTTCAGGTTTTCCTGCTTTTTGTAGTGTGCCTGAAAGAATTATCTGTCCCTGTTCGAACACTTGTACAAAAAGGCCGGGCAAGCCATTACTCATTTTATTCAAATAGTGAATGGAAAAAAAACCAGTACCTGTATCATTGGTCAATGTACCTGAATACATCCCGTGAGATAATTTTCCCGATAATGCAGAAGCGATGTCTGTTCCGTTGACAGAAATTGTCATCGTACCTGTTATAGACATTTCCCTGGCGTTGAGTACCACACTGCTTTTCAAAACTGATTGATTAGCGATAACAGTCAGATTACCCTGGTATTTGCCATTGATTTGCTGTGCCATGCTGTTAAACACGATTAGAAATGAGATAAAAAATAATAGGCTTTTCATGTTTGCCGTTTTATTTTTTCAGGCTCAATTATCCCCAACACTATTGAGTTCATGAATCCCATGTTCATATACCCTTTGCCGTCTTAGGCTTTCAATCTGTTGCTGTTCACTTTGTTGTGCGTTATAGCTTCGTTGGTTCTGTAAATCTATCGCCATTAATTGCTTTCTCTCTGCCAGCGACGCAGTAGCTTCCCTAAATCGAATCCCATTAAAAAGCGCATTTATAGTTTGCTGTGAAATAGCTGGTGCGCCCGTAATCCAGCGCATGATGGAAAGTCCACCCCCATTCGGGGAAACATTATAGACCATATTCAAGGTCATCCCATTGTTACTGATTGAAGTAAAAATACCATTTTCAACTCTGGTAAAAGTAGTTCCTGCTGATTGCAAATTCTGAACAATAGTATTCAAATCTTCGTCAGTAGGCATTACAATAATAAGGTCATTCCGAGAACCGCTTCGGGCATCTACAAAAGCATAACTGTTTTTAGAAGCACTTGGCACCATCTTTAAATCAGCTAATAGGGGGATACTTACACCGAATGGGTCATTCACAATTGTATTGGGATCGTAATCCTGTGAAGCCGAAGTACTTCCTTGGGTATAGTCTCCATTGCCAACCTCATTCAGTTTATTAACTCCCTCTCTAAAGCGTTGTTGGGCAAGGTTGCTGGCCTGAATCTGCTCCATAAACGCATTTTTTTGTTGGCTTGTTTTGTATTCTTCATAAGCAAACATCGCCAAACCAACGAGTGCGAGTGCTCCTAAAAATTTGATATTACCGTTCATGACATTTTTTCATTTGTATTTAAAGCTAATAGCTGCCTTTCCTCCTGAATAAATCAGCCCCTCCATATTCACGCCATTAGTGCGCATTTTTTTTATGAACCCTGCCATATCTTCTTCGATAGAATTGTTAACCAATCCACCAGTGAGATACGATTTCCATCTGAGGCTACTCCCCGAAGAAATAATCGTTTCGTAATCTTTGACGGGCTCCGCTAATACATATACGTCAACACCATCTAATTGTCGCACCTGTGCAATTCCTTTCGTTTTTTCGGAAGGCTTGTCTGTAAATCGGATAGTCACGATGCTTTTACCACCCGAATAAAGTACTGCATCAAAGACAGCTCCTTGCTTACGTGCTCGGCGAATGTATTGTAGTACTTTATCCGTAATACTTTCGTTAAACAATCCACCTGTCAGTATTGACTCCGCCTTTACACCAGTAGTTACGCTAGTCATTGTTTCATAATCGCGAAGGGGTTCGGCCAAAATATACACTTCTACCCCATCCAGACGCTGGACACGGGCGAGGTTTCTATTCTTCTGCGCAAAGAGCTGACAGCCAACCAATAAAATACAACAGAATAAGATGAGTTTTTTCATGGGAATTAAATAACGGTTCATAAAAACTAAGATTTCAGAATGTAAGGATGTGGCGACAATCGGCCATTTTCCTTATTTATTTTTCACCCAAACAACAACCCTACGATTGCTACTAAAACCGCCACGATCGACAGCACAATCACCAAGTACCATTTCCATCGTTGTTGTTTGGATTTCATATTTCAAAGGTCGGGATAATTGGAAGGCGGGACATCCCTTAATTAGGGTAAATCGAATACGTAGAAATACGTGTTTTTATCCCTTCACCTCATTTTAAAAAGGAATCTCTATGCTTATGGCTGTACCTCTACCCACCACCGACTTTATATCAAGCTTACCATTGAGCAATTGAGTACGGGTATGGAGATTAGATAACCCATTGCCAGTAGCAGAAATAAGAGATGTATCAAGTCCACGGCCGTCGTCGGTGTAACAAAGTGCCAAACTATGGGCATTTCGGCTCAATTTGAGTATTATTTGATTGGCTTGGGCGTGCTTGAGCGCATTTTGAAAGAGTTCCTGCACCATTCGGTACAAATTTACCTGCATTTCCTCGGGCAGGTTTTCAGGAAAATTATCTGATTCTACAACTACCTGTACTTTACCTGTTTGATTGATGATGACCGCCAATTCTTGAACGGCTTTGAGCAAGCCCAACCGCTCCAAACTCCGTGGACTCATGGCATGAATCAACTGTCGCAGGTCATCAATTGATTCATTAAGAAGGTATTCGGTCTTCTCTTTGATAGGCAAGGATGCAGGGTCATTGAGAAGTCCAAGCACCATTTTCATCGCTGATAAATTGGCTCCCAAGCCATCGTGCAGGTCTTGCCCAAAACGCATCCGCTCTGCTTCCTGAGTCTGCACCATCACGGCCAGTTCCCTCCGCTGCCGCTGCACTATGCCATATAGCCGATAACGGTAAAATCCATAAATTCCCACTAGTAGGAGTAAAAGCATTGTAGCTCTAAAACCAATGGTTTCCCATAACTGCGGCGCTATTTCAATCTGCAACGTCGTGGACACAGGATTCCAAACCCCATCGCTGTTGGCAGCTTTCACTTCAAAAGTGTATTTTCCTGCGGGTACTTGTACAAATTGCGCCGTGGTTTGTTGATGGGCCTGGCTCCATCTATTGTCAAGTCCTTTGAGACGGTATTGGTACGTGTTTTGGCCATTACTTACATAATCTAAGGCCGCATATTCTATCGAAAACGAGTTTTGGTCGGCTTTTAACGCAAGCTCGGTTTGCTTATCCAAATAAATCGTCGTTGATTTTTCATTGGCAAAACTCATTTTCCAGCACCTCACTTCGGGGTAGTGTTGATTGAGTGCAATCTCATTAGGATCAAAATAATTAAACCCATTGGCTCCGCCAAAATACATCATTCCCATCGATGTACTTACATACGCATTTCTATTGTATTCATTTCCTTGCAGCCCATCCGTCGGTTTGAAGTGCAAAAACTTGTCTTGTTGACTATCAAATCGCAAAATACCTCGATTGGTACTCATCCAAAAATACCCTTTTGTGTCCATCAACAGGCCATACACGTGCGAATTGGCCATCCCATTACTTTCATCATATTTCCGCCACTGATAGTTTTTTCCAATATCTACTTTGACTAATCCATCCGCGCAGCCTAGCCACCAACGCCCTGATTGCTCCAGCAACGATAATACGTGGGTTTGGTGAAGAAGATGGCGTTCTTCTTCCCAATTGCCATTGATTAATTTTCCAACATGTACGCCCTTATTCTCAACACTCACCATCACTTTTCCTCCTTGCAATCGAACAGCAAATTCAATCGTCTGTTTCTCGAAGGCACGTATTTCCTGAAAGTTATGTTTTTGTTTATCAAACAGATACACTCCCGATTCGGTCGCTATTAATAATTGGTTTTCGGACGCACTACCAATGTGTTTAATAAAATTGGCATTGAGCGCCCTATCGTTGCGGTGCAGGACATTGGTAAATGTTTGAAAACGATTCTTCCTTTTATCAAACCCAACCAAGCCTTTGCCTGTCCCTAACCAAATAGTATGTTGCTCATCTCGATGAAAACACCAAATGGTTTCCGAAGGCAGTGTCGGCAGATATACATTTTTCTCTATTTTATCTGTACTAGGATTATAGACGTATAATCCATGAACGGTAGTTCCAACCCATATTTTTTGGTCATGCTCCACCAAACATCGAATCGAGTTACTTTCCAGCGCACGGTGCGAGTTATAATTGACAGTCAAAAAGTTTTTTCCCTTGGGAATAAGTTTTAGTAACCCAATCGGCTCAATATGCACCCAGACGATTCCGTCGCCAAGCGTAAATAGAAAATAAGCGGGGGTCAGCGGAGGAACGGAAGGAGGATGGTATTTGACTTCCTGAAAATACGCTGTTTGAGGGTTAAATCGGAGTAAACCCGCCGATTGTGTCGCTATCCAAAGCACCCCATCGGGGGTTTGGACGATATTATGTACATCGTCCAAACGGCGACCGTTGGCTTCTAAAAACACTTTATACTGCTGATTGTGGGGATTAAACCGAATCAGTCCATTTTGTGTTCCAAACCACAACATCCCCGATTGATCCATCATTACCTCAATAAAAGTAGTAGGTTTGCCAACCTCATTGCGCAAATCATCGCTAAAATAATAACGTGCCTGACGCGAAAGCGTGTCAAAACATACCACACCGCTGTTGGCTTTTAGCCAGAGTTGCCCCTGCTTATCAAAGAAGAGATCGTGTTGATTGACAAAGTGAGTAATCGAAAAAGAAAAATCAGTGAATACGGTCGTTTTTGATTTTGAAGCGTGGTTATATTTGATAATTCCCTCTTTTCCTGACCAGTACCACAGCACTCGATTGGTAGCCAAAAAGGGCATAATGTGTCCCGTCTCATCTTTCCCTTCGGAATTGGTAGCAAAGATTTGCGAAAAAGTGTTGGTGTTACGGTCGTAAAGATTGAGGCAATCTTCCGTCCCTATCCACAACTTGCCGTCGGGGGACTCAACAATACGGTTCATAAAACGCCCTCTAATTGAACCCTTTTGCCCTGTTTTCTGCCTATATACTTCTACCTGCGTACCATCATAGCGATTGAGGCCGTCTTGGGTACCTATCCAAACATAGCCACGGGTATCTTTGTGCATGGCATATACTGAGCCTTGCGACAAACCCTCTTCGGTACTTAATAAGGTAGCGCGATAATTTTGCGCCTTGACCGAAAAGCTAAGGCAAATCAGCAACCAAACGATTAGACTATTTACGCTCATCTAATTGACTGAATACAAGCCATTTTCGCGAACAAATGCCATCAACTCCCCTACACTGTGTAAGTTGAGTTTGGAATAAATACTTTTGCGATGACTCTCAACCGTATGCTTGCTCAGGTTCATTTCTTGGGCAATCGTCGCTGCGTTTTTTCCTTTTGCCAATGCTTTCAACAGTACCTGTTCTCGGTCGGTAAGGGTCTTGATTGGACTCGGTTTCGATTTGGTCGCGACAAAACGACTACCATTGAGTAAAACGGGCATCAATTCACCACTAATAAAAACGTCCCCCTTACTCACGCTGGCGAGTGCGGCGAGGAGTTCGTCTTTCCCCGCCGTTTTCAGGCAATAGCCAGTTACCCCCAACCCCAACATGGTTTTGACGGTGTCGTAGTCGTTGAGCATAGAGAGTGTCAGAATCTTAACGGATGGATACTGTTGCTTTACTTCAATGGCTATCTCTTTTCCCGATTTCCCTGGCAAATCAATATCCAAAAGCAATACATCTACGGGCTGTTTTTTGAGAAAAGGCATCACTTCATTGCCATTATAAACCACCCCTGCGAGTTTATAATCGGTTGCATAATCAATAATAAAACGAAGCCCATCCACAAAAAGTCGGTGATCATCAGCGATAAAAATCATAGATAAGTTATGATTCAGATTTCGACTTTTGAATAATCAAGACCATCCAGATAGCCAGCACGAAGCCTATGCCTACGATGCCCCATGCCTGAGCGTTATCTATGCCTTTCAAAATTGAAATTGTGTGTGTAATAGCAAGGAGCACATTGGCTACTATAGCGCCTATCATAAGCGATTTTATGACATTAGAATAGGGCTGATTTCTTAGCAAAGCAAAGGCAATACCAAGACCAAAAATCAAACCTCCATAGTGACGAATGATAGAATAAGTACCTTCGTTGAGAAGTACATCTCCCGAAGAGTATATTTCGCAAATAAACTGCGGGACAATGAGCATAGGAATCGAAAATAAGAAATTTACGATTGCATTGACGGTTAAGAGCGTTTTCAGATTCATTTTGATTTTTGTTCAAGGGTTAAAAAGTCAGTACGTAGCTGCAAACTATCGCACTATATCTGTTTGCTGCGAGCTTACAAACATCCACTTGCCATTGCGCCGCTGAAAAACATAGGTAGCCGCTACTTGCTTACTGCGCTCGATACCGTCTTTGTCTAAACGCACGGTTTTGTGGATACCCGTAGAAACGGCCAAGTCCCCCGATTGAAAAATCATAGGTTGGAGCGACTCGGTCGAAATAATGTTTTGCTTGTCGCTTTTCAAAACCATTTCTTTGGTCAGATAGCTGCCCTGCACGGTGGCATATCTGAAATCATCAGAAAGGCGATTGGCATAAAAGGCTTTTGAATCGGTCTTGTATTCGTTCTCTATTTTTTGCTGCATTTGGGTCGTAAACGTGTTGTCTTCGCCTCCCGTCTGATAGTCAATCTTGGTATGATGTATATCGGTATGTACCCACTGGTTGTTTTGCCACTCAAAAGTGTAAGTAAAAGCATCTTTCCAGCTCATTTTTGAGCCGTTCGCAAATACCAAATCGTGCGACCTGATTCCCGAAACTACCCCCAATTTCCCCGACTGCTTCACGCGTACGTCAGAAAAAGAGGAGGTGGACTTGCCCGAAGCAGTTCGTTTTGCTAATTCGAGGGTTTGTTGTTTGTTGAAAACCTCCCCATTACCTCCAAAAAAGCGAACGTTTTCGGGGAGGCTCTGCACCCACTTAATGGGCTCTTTGTCAAAAGTTGTGCTGTTTTCATCAAATGCCTTTTTCAGGTCGGTTTGGGCGTACAAGCCCCCTAGCCCCCAAAGGGGGAATAAAATAGCAAGAGTAAGTAGTAACTTTTTCATTGTAGGAATCATTGATTTATGGTTTAAGTAATTCAATTGTTTTTGCAAAAATTAGTCGATTAGTCCTTCTTTAAAAGCGAGTTTTATCAATCCCACCACCGACTTCGCTCCCGTCTTTTGCAGCATATTACGACGGTGGGTTTCGATGGTCGGAACACTCAATTTCAACTGACTTGCTATCTGCTCGGTAGTTAATTCTTGGCTGATGAGTTGCAATATTTCTATTTCGCGTTTGGTGAGCATGACATCCCTATTGTTTTGATACAAAGGTGTCGCATCTTTCCCAAACCGTTTCTAGTCAGTTACCCTGATTTTAACTCATGGTATCCCATGATTTTGTTCTCATGGTTTACCATGATATTTGAGTGTTTTTGGGTAAAGTATTTTGAATTGAAGCGTCAAAAAGTGAATTTTAAGATTAGGATAAATTTAACGACTATGAGGAGGAAGGTGCTAACGATATTGTTGCTTTTGAGTTCTAACAATCTGGCTTGTAAGGGGCAAGATGCTATACAAAAATACTTAGCCCTGGAAAAGAAGTATGAAAGCTTATTGAAACTCCCCCAATCATTGGGAAGAGATACTTCGATGATTATTACTTTGGATTCGATTATATTTATTGCTCATCGGTTTCAACCAAAAAAATACCACTACTACGATAAACAATTTCATCAACTACTTACTAAAACAAAATGGAAGAAGGCAAAGGCGATCCTCTCTTTTTATAGAGGCAATAGATTAGGGTCTAGCGGTGAACCCATAAAATCGGTTGAATTATTAGAACAAGCCGAAAAGCAATTTGAAATATTGAACGACTTTGCTAGACAATCTCATACATTGATAAAAATGGGGTATATTATTTCTAAACATTCCAATTTAATTAAATCAATATTTGTAATAAACCGAGGAATTGATATTGCAAAAAAAATAAAAAACAAGAATTTAATCCTTTTGGGGTTAAACCACAAGGGAAATATTCATCTAAACTTAAAAGACTATAAATCAGCTCTTATTGATTTTGAACAATACGATTTAATGAATGACCCCGATTTAGAAAACTATTGGGCTAATAAATTAAACATTGGTGTTTGTTTGTTAAATCTAAAACAAGAGAAAAAAGGGTTGGATTATATTTTAACGGCATTTAGTAAAATTCCAACAGAAACAGACCACCAAAAATATTTACATAGCGATATTAGCGAAATATTAGTAAATTATTATCTCAATAAAAATGACTTAGATAATGCATCAAAGTACTTAAAATACACAAAAAGATATTACCTTCTTGACAAAAAACAACTTTTTTACTACGATTTTCAGATATTCCGTAAAAAAGGCAATTATAAAGAAGCTCTAAACTCTCTTATAATGTTTAGGGACTTTGAACTTTCTAAAAAACAAGTAGAAGAAAAAAACAGCCTCGAAGGAATAAAATCTCAATTAGCTTTAAAAGAACAAAACGAAAAATTACAGAAATCAGAATTTGAAAAATTACGATTGCAAAATGAAAGACAAAATCAATTGAGATGGCTTTTCATCACTTTGAGTATAATCGGCTTGCTTACAACTGTCTATATTTTTCGTACAAATAAAAAACTCAAAAAGAACAATCTGGAACTTCTTGCAAAAAATGCCGAAATCTCCGCTGCCCTCCTCCAAGGCCAAACCATTGAGCGCAAGCGCGTAGCCGCCGACCTGCACGATAGCCTAGGCAGTACCATGTCGTCGCTAATCTATACTGTCAATGCCATTGATACCAATAAGCTCGACGAACAAGAAAAAAACGTTTACCGACATTTAAAACAAATGCTTGATACCGCCTACAACGAAATCAGGCTTCTCTCCCACAACCTCCTGCCCGAAGAATTTGAAAAACAAGGACTTGCCGAAGCACTCCGATACTTTGTCCGAAAAATTAACCAAACCAAAACCATTCAATTTGACCTCTCTATTGACCCAAACTTGGGAAGACTTTCGCCCAAAATAGAATTTGAACTCTACAGCATCTGCCTCGAACTTATCAACAACATCCTGAAACATTCTAAAGCCACCGAGGCCAAAATTGAGCTACTTAAACTTACTCCCCCATTGGGGCGTTCCGCCGTTGCAGGCGGGGAGCCGCTAACCTTAATTATTTCCGACAATGGCCGTGGATTTTTTGACAATGAATCTGACGGAAAAGGAATCAAAAACGTAAAGGCACGCATTGAAAGTCTCAACGGAACTTGGCACATTCAAAACCTACCTGATGGGGGTATGAGCAGCGAAATCGTCGTACCTATTACTTAATGAATCCTCAAAGCGAGCCTTTGGTAGTTTCTTATCAAAACGTTATTTTTGTTAAAAATCTTCGTCTCAAATGAAAACGCTTCAACAAACCACCCACCTGCCCCGTACGTGGTCGGAATTCCAGATTTGGGAGCCCAACGACGGCTTCAAATATGAGTGGAACGACGGAGAAATCATTAAGTTTACGGGAATGAACAAACATCAAGTTTACATTTATCAGGCTTTAAATAAACTTTTTAGCCAAAAAGAAATGTGGAAATCTGGAACGTTAATAGCTGAATATGATACCATGCTTTCAGGCATTCAGATGAGAAGACCCGATATTGCGTATTTGAGTGACGAACAAATAGCTCGTACTAAAAGGGGCGAAGACGTTATCCCTGAATTTATGATTGAGATTATTTCGGGTAGCGATAATTTTTATAAAGTTGAAGAGAAAATTACCGAGTATTTCAAAGCAGGGGTAAAAGTGGTATGGAATATTGTCCCTGACGAAAAAATAGTGCAAGTCTATACCTCACGACGTAACGTTAAAATCTGCATTGAAGACGACATCTGCTCTGCCGCACCCGTGTTGCCAGATTTTGAAATTGCCGTAAGCACTATTTTTGCCCAATAACCTACTCCACCAACCCGTGCTTCAAAGCATATTTAGTCAACCCAATGGCGCTTTTGACATTGAGTTTGTGAAACAAATTCCGACGATGGGTCTCGACAGTGGAAAGGCTGATGTATAGTTTCTCGGCGATTTCGGGGCTTGAAAACTCCATCGCAATGAGCTTGAGCACCTCTATTTCGCGCTCGGTTAGGTTTTGAATGGTAGTAGGCTGAGCATTGTTCCAATCTTCACCAGGCTGTGCCATAAGCTCATCAACAATCACAGGACTAAAATAACGTTTGCCTTCCATTACTTGTTGAATGGCCCGTTCTAACTCCTCTGGATCTGATTTTTTGAGAATATAGCCATGTACTCCTGCCCTAATCGCTTCACGAATATGAATCGCCTCTTCGACCATCGTAAGCATTAAAATCCGAATACTAGGATAGTGCTGTCTGATTTGAAGCGTCAAGTCCACACCGCTCAAATAGGGCATGTTAAAATCTAAAACCACCAAGTCTATTGACTCATTGGCCAACATTGACAGTACCTTGCGACTATTGTCGGTGGTAGCAACAATTTCAACTTCTGGGATTCTTCTAAAAAGTAGTTTTAGACTTTCCAAAATCATTTGGTGATCGTCCACAAGGAGAACTTTTGTCATGCGTCTTACGGTAGGGTTAAGGAAGCACCAAGATAGTGTTTTCCTTCGATAAATAGTTCGTTAAAAAATCAAGGACAAAATGTACCTCATGGTTTTCCATGATTTTACACCAAAAATTTAGGCTCCGAAAAGAATATCAGCAACTTTTTTAGTAACTATGGGTTTCCTAGTTTCACCCTTGTAAGGTAAGCTACTTTGCCCTATGAAACCATTCATCTTCCCTATTCTTTTGATATGCCTCTGGGGGACATTTGTTATAAGTACTTTCGGACAATCCTCCGAAAGCCTTTCTCCGCAGGAATCCGCTACAGTGAAGGAGCATTTTCAGAAAGTGGATGATTTTATGAACGACGATAACTACGATTCGGCCCAATACTGGCTCAATCGCGTCGATTTGTTGCTCACCATCAAAAAACCCACTTACTTCACGTACCTTTTTCACAGTCGGCAGTGCGAAATTTATTACTTCAACAACTTGGTCGAAATTGGTATCAAAGAAGGAAACAAAGGCTTAGCCGTGGCAAAATTACTGAACGACCGCAGCCTTTTGGCCGACTCCTACAATTTTTTGGGCCTCTTTTACATCAATTCAGAACAACTCAAAAATGCCGAAACTAGCCTATTAAAAGCCCTAAGCTATACCTTGGAAGACAACGACCAAGGCAAAGCCGATTACTACAACTTGACGCAGAAATACCACATTTACGGCAATTTAGCGGAGGTTTATATCAACCAACGGCAGTATGGAAAGGCCATCACGGCCATCGACAGTTCCATGAAACTCGCCCTTCAAAAAGGGAAGGTTCGGCCGTATGCGTTAGGACAGTTTACCAAGGCGGAGTTGTTGCTCAAACAAGGCAACGCCAAAGAAGCGATGCAGTATTACGAACAAGCCCAACGCACTTGCAAGCAAGCCACTGACTTTACTAACCTGCGGGATGTGTATTTGGTGACATTTTCTGGCATTGCCAAATGTCAGCTCCAACTCAATCGCTTGCAGAAAGAGTTGATTTCGCAGGGACTGGCATTTTACCACAACCAAAAAGACATCAATCGCTATTATTCGTTGCTGTTTATCAACGATGCGATTCAAATTTTTAAGCAAACCAAAGACTACAAACTTTTGGCCGAATGTCTAGAAATTAAATCAGACATTGAGAACCAGAATGTTAAAGGAAGCCTCAAAAAACTGGAAACGACTGTTAATGTGAGCCTTCGTAACGAAAAGAAAGTGCTGGAAATGGAGTTACAAAAAGTAAAAGCCTACCAAGAAAATGAGCTAAATCGCGAACAAAACCTGATGATTATTCAGGGGCTTGTGGTTTTGGTCGTATGTATTTTGATTTGGGCTAACCAAAAATTAATTGCCAAAAACCGTGAGTTGGTGCAGAAAAACCAAGCGATTTCGGCTGCGCTCCTCCAAGGCCAAACCATCGAACGCAAACGCATTGCGGCTGATTTGCACGACAACCTCGGCGGAACCATGTCGGCCCTCAACTGGGGTTTGGAAGCCATTGATTTCAAAAAACTTAGCCCTCAAGAGCAAGAAGTCTATCAGCACGTCAAAAATACCATCTCTCAAGCCCACGAACAAGTCCGCCTCCTTTCGCACAATCTACTTCCCGATGAGTTTGAAAAACAAGGACTTATCGACGCCCTTCATTATTTAACCCGAAAAATCAACCAAAATAAAACTACTCAATTTACCCTCGAAATTGACCCAGCCATCGGGCGACTGGACAAGCGTATTGAGTTTGAGCTCTACAGTATTTGCCTCGAATTGACCAACAATATTTTAAAACATGCGAAGGCAACCCAAGCCCGTATCCAACTTTCATTGGCTGAGCGTCAAATCATCTTGAAAGTAAGTGACAATGGCCAGGGGTTATTTGATAACGCATCGGACGGGAAAGGAATGAAAAATATCAAAGCAAGGGTTGAGAGCCTTGGTGGGCATTGGCTGCTTGAGAACCAACTAGCTGGCGGGGTGATGTCCACGATTTCACTTCCTCTCCACAATCCTTAATCATTGTGCCAACTAGAAAACTATCATTGTCTCGTACATCTTCATTACCTTACCAATCCGTGTCGCATGGCATATTTAACAACTCCCGCCACGCTTTTCACGCTCAATTTTTGCATCAAATTGCGGCGGTGGGTTTCCACCGTTGGAACACTAATGCACAATAAATCCGAAATCTCGTTTGTGGAAAATTCATTTGCAATCAATTTAATGATTTCGATTTCTCGACTTGTCAAATGCAAAATAGTATCAGGGCGCGCATCGTTCAAATCATCAGGCGCCGACGAAGACAACTCTTCAATGACCGCTTCGCTATAGTACTTTCGTCCTGCCATCAGGGCATAAATTGCCTTTTCTAACTCCTCACGGCCTGATTTTTTTAAAATATAGCCATTTACTCCTGCTTTTATCGCTTCTCGAATATGAGTGGCATCTTCGGCCATGGTCAAGAGAAGAACCTTCACCGTCGGAAACCGTTCTCGCAAAACAAGGGTCAAGTCAATCCCGCTCAAATGGGGCATGTGTAAGTCCGACACAACGATATCGACTTCGTGTTCTTCGAGAAAACGTATTACATTTCGGCTGTCGGTAAACGTAACCGCAACCGTTATATTTTCAATCGTTCCGAAGAGCATTTTTAGACTGTCCAAAACGATTTGGTGGTCATCAACAATAACAAGCCGTATAGATGGTTGCATTTTTTCTCAATTTTCTACAAAATAGCGGCCTTCTAACTTTAAAACTACTCATGGTTTTCCATGATTTTTTACAGAAAAACCATGAAAAAGCCCCTGCGGATAAAAGCAGAGGCTAAAATTAAGAAAGGGTATGGAAAACTTAAAGTCTTATGCCGTGGGTTCTGTCTCGGCGGTTGGCGCCTGAGCTTTCTTCTCCACAGGTTTGATATTGCTCGATAAATACGAATAAATAGCGGGAATGATGTAGAGCGTCAGAATCGTGGAGAACAACAATCCTCCCACAACAGAAATCCCCATCGAGACGCGGCTTTCAGAACCTGCCCCTAATGCCAAAGCGATGGGCAAAATCCCTAGAATGGCACACAAACTCGTCATCACAATCGGACGAAAACGGGCTACTGCCGCTTCCCTTACCGCTTGCAATTTGTTTATACCCAGCTCTTTCCGCTGGTTAGCAAATTCCACAATCAAAATCCCGTTTTTGGTCACAAGCCCCACCAACGTAATGATTCCGATTTGGCTAAAAATATTGAGGGTTTGCCCAAAATCCCAGAGCGACAACAACGCGCCACAAACTGCCAAAGGCACCGTCAAAAGGATAATAATCGGATCAACAAAACTTTCAAACTGCGCGGCCAAAATGAGGTAAATCAGCACCAAAGCCAACCCAAAAGCAAACAAAAGGCTAGAAGAACTATCCTTAAACTCCCGCGACTGCCCGTCGAGGGCTGTGGTATATGATTCGTCCAGCACACCTTTCGCGATTCGGTCTATTTCATCCAAGGCTTTTCCTAAAGTAACCCCCTTGGCCAAACCTGCGGTAATGGTAGCTGCCGATGATCGGTTGAAACGGAATAACTGAGGCGGCGAACTTTGCTCGGTAAGTTTCACAAAATTATCAAGCTGAATCAACTCTCCTCGGTTACTTTTTACAAACAATGATTTCAAATCCATTAAATCATCACGGTCTGTGCGATCAATTTGCCCAATGACTTGGTACTGTTTTCCGTTCATCAAGAAATAACCAAATCGGCGACCAGAAAGACCTAACTGCAAGGTTTGGGCAATATCTTGGATAGATACCCCCAAGTTTTGGGCTTTATCACGGTCAATTTCGAGGCGAATTTCAGGTTTGGTAAACTTCAAGTTTATATCCGTTCCGACAAACATTGGGCTTTCGTTCACCCGCTTCATCAATTCGGGAATCACCGCCCGCAATTTCTCGTAGCTCGTAGCTTGTACAACGTACGACACAGGGAAACTACTTCCTCCCCGTTGCCCCGTTTGGATGGTGGGATCTTGCAACACAAACGATTTTGCCCCCGATAGTTTTGCTACTTTTGATTGTACTGCATCAGCGATTTCCATTTGCGACCGTTGGCGCATCATAGGCTCACTCAATACCACCCGAACGAAGCCCGTATTGGTCGCGTTGGTTGAGAATCCTGGCGCTGTAATCGTGATTAAAGCATCACGTTCGTTGGCCTTTACTTCATCTTCCACTACTTTACCAAACATTTTGAGGTAACGATCGGTAAAGTCAAAAGTAGCCCCCTCCTGCATGGTCAACGACAGCCTAAAACCACGACGATCTTCCATGGGAGCCAATTCGGAAGGAATAGCTTCATATTTGAACAAGGCATAAATGATGCCAACAAACGCTACCATCAGCACCCACGCCATCCAACGGATTGTCATAAAAGACGCCAATGACGACTCGTATGCGTTGTTCAACCACACAAAGAATGGTTCCGTCACGCGGTACAACCAAGGTTGTGAGTGGCTCGATTTTAGCAATTTTGAGCTCAACATCGGCGTCAGTGTCAGCGACACAAAAGCCGAAATAATAACGGAGCCAGCTACCACAATCCCAAATTCGCGGAACAAGCGCCCCGTTACCCCTTGTAAAAAGATAATAGGTAAGAATACCGCCGCCAGCGTAACAGTTGTTGATATAATGGCAAAATAAATTTCTTTGGAACCCTCAATCGCAGCTTCTCGCGGTGAAAGCCCCTCTTCGATTTTGGTATAAATGTTTTCCAATACCACAATGGCATCGTCCACCACCAGACCAATCGAAAGTACGATTCCAAGCAGGGTCAATACATTGATAGAAAAGCCCATGATGTACATCAGGAAGAACGTTCCGACCAATGATACAGGAATCGCTGTCAGGGGAATGATGGTACTACGCCAGTCGCGCAAGAAGATAAAGATAATCAAGGCCACCAGAATAAAGGCGGTGATGATGGTTTCTTCTACTTCCAAAATTGAAAGACGCACCGAACGGGTATAGTCAAAGCCAATCGCCGCCACAATATCAGGTGGTAAGTCTTTTTTAATTTGGTCAATGCGCTTATACACCTCATCCACAATCGCGATTTGGTTGGCGCCAGGTTGAGGCACAACGGCCACACCCACCATCGGAACGCCATCACGGCGCATCAAGGTACGTTCGTTTTCGGGGGCTAATTCGGCCCGACCTACGTCCATAAATTTCACCACGCGATCCGACTCTTCTTTGACAATGAGGTTATTAAATTCGTCAACGGTGGTCAAACGTCCAAGTGTACGAACGGTCAATTCGGTAGTAGCCCCTTCAATCGAACCCGATGGAAGCTCTATATTTTGGCGCGTCAAGGCATTTAACACGTCGATGGCGGTCAAACGATACGAAGCCAATTTGAGCGGATCAATCCACAAACGCATGGCGTAGCGTTTTTCTCCCCATATTTGAATCGAACTTACCCCCGAAATGGTCTGTAAACGTTCTTTTACTTGACGTTCTACAATGTCGTTCAAATCCAGCATCGAGCGCTTATCGCTCTTCACGTTCATGAAGAAAATGGGGTTTGAATCCGCATCAGCTTTGGAAACAATCGGCGGGTCAATATCGCGAGGTAGTAAGCCCAACGAACGAGACACGCGGTCGCGCACGTCGTTGGCTGCCGTCTCCAAATCCACGCCCAAATCAAACTCCACGGTAATGTTACTTCGCCCATCGCGGCTGGCCGAGGTCAGGGTCTTAATCCCCGAAATTCCGTTGATAGATTCCTCCAACGGTTCGGTGATTTGGGACTCAATAATCTCGGCATTGGCCCCCGTATAATTGGTCATTACGTTGATCACGGGCGGATCCACGCTCGGGTACTCCCGCACGCCAAGGTACGAGAAGCCAATCAACCCAAAAATAATGATGATGAGCGACATCACCACTGCCAATACGGGTCGTTGAATGCTGGTTGTTGATAATGATGCCATGATAGTTTTGTTTTACTTCTTAATATCTACTTCTCCCCCTGCTTTCACTTGCAAGATACCCGAAGTAATGAGGGTATCACCTGGCATCAAGCCCTTGGTAATTTCGATTGTTTTATCGTTACGAATCCCAATTTCTACCGCAATTGTTTCGGCTTTGTTATTCTTCACGATAAAGACTCGATGCCCACGAAGGTCAGGAATAACGGCTTCGGTAGGAACGATGATGGCATTTGGTTTAGCATTTAGGATGATTTCTACGCGCGCAAATGCGCCAGGCACCAACTTACGCCCTGGGTTCGGGCTGGTAGCGCGCAGGGTAAGTGTACGGGTACTTGGGTCAATTTTTGGCTCAACGGCATATACTGTCCCACGGAATTTTTCGTCTCCTCCTTCGGTCGAGAACGTAATACTTGTTCCCTTACGAACACTTGTAGCGTATTTGGCAGGCACCGAGAAATCAAGTTTAGCAGGATTTACGTTGGTGAGGGTAGCAATGCGGGTGGCATTGTTGACGTAACTTCCCGAACTGATATAGCGCAAACCGACCGTACCATCAAAAGGCGCTTTTATAACTGTTTTCGCAATTTGAGCTTTTAAGTTCTCAATGTCGGCGTTCATACTGTTCAAGTTGGTTAAACTGATGTCATAATCACGCTGACTAATGGCCTCTTTTTCCAACAATCGTTTCTGACGTTCTTCGTTTACTTCGGCCAATTTTTTCTGGTATTCCAATTTTTGAAGCTGGGCTTGTAAATCAGCATCATTGATACGAATCAGCACCGTACCTTTTTGTACGTAATCTCCTTCACGAAAATTAATCGAAGTAATCCGACCCGCGATTTCGCTGCGAATTTCTACTTCTTCGTTGGCGATAATGGTACCTGTCGAAAGAATTTTCTCCTCAATTCGCTGGTTTCCTACCACCAAAATCTCAACGGGAGCTGGCCCGCCTGCTTTACCTGGGGCTCCACCTTTGGCACCCGCACCCGCATTTTTTCCTGTTCCCGCTCCTTTTTCCTCTTTTTTAGAGGCATATTCTTTTAAACGAGGGTAAAAGGCTAAACCAGTAATAAGTAGAATAACTAAAATTGTGACAACGGTTTTTACGGGCTTGCTCATTGGTTAGTAAATAGTAATAAATATCTGCTTAGTAGAGGTTCAGATAAGGTAACACCATAATTAGGCAAAAAAGGTCGCTTTCGCGGCTGGCATCGACGAATTTGTTTTTTGTGTCGCTTAAATGAAACAAAAAAGCGACGCCCTGAGAGCGTCGCTTTAATGCGTATAGCGTTATTTACAAAGATTAACGTCGAATATTCAACGTAAATGTCTTATAATTCTCGCTTGGTTTGATTTGGTCGTTTCCTGTCAATGTCAACACCAATGGGAAGTTTTGGGTAGCCGCAACAGTCGTTGGGATACCTTCCAAAATTTCAAACTTGATGTAAGCAGAACTGCTGTTGGCAGGAATCGTCACCGAACCTTTGCTTTCTAAGATACGGTAATTGATATTTTCAACTGCCGTGCTTTTCGCCGCATCAATGACGTAGCCAAGTGTGGTAGCATCTGGGCGTTGTGCGCCTACCAATTGCACCAAAATACTATCTCTTTTGATTGCTTGGCGAATCGTACGCTGAGCAGCGCCGTTCGACACGTTGTTGGTGGGCTGCGTAGCGAAACCTGTACGTGGATTTTTAAATTCAACTACTGGCGCCATATCGTACGTCCACGTAGGGTTTTCAAAGCATGACGTAAGCGACAACGCCATTGCTCCTACTACTAAAAATTGAATGAATTTATTTTTCATGTTTTGTTCAATGTTTAAGTAACTGACCTGACAAATAATAGCTATTGAGTAGCGATTAGTAGCCACGGTTTTGCTTCAAGTTTTTATTAAGTTGTACCTGAGCAACTGGCAATGGTGCCAAAATGCGGAAATCATCGTATGGAACTACAGCCGAAAGACTCGCTTTCGTAATGGTTTGACCACGGCGTTTCAAATCAAAGAAACGGTGTCCTTCCAAGTACAATTCCAAACGGCGCTCCGTCATGATAGCATCAATCAAATCAGCTCCTTTTACAGTAGCAGCCACGGGCGTAGCCCCCGAACGCGTACGAATACGGTTCAAGTCAGCCAAGGCCAAATCATCTTTACCCGTTGCGGCATAAGCCTCAGCACGAATAAGCAATACTTCTGAAAAACGAATCACAGGGATATTATCTGTAAATGGCCCTCTTGAACCTGGGAATTTACGGCTAAACACCACCGATTCTCCACCTTTTACGCCCGCAAACATCGCCTGCGTACGACGAACGTCAGTAGCTTCAAACAAACCTAAAAGTTCATTGGTAGGAACTACGTCTGCCCAGTTACCAGTCGTCAAATTGGTAGTCAACGAGTGCATTGATTCGTTAGATCCTAAGCTTTCGGTTGCTTGAACGTAGTTGATTTCAAAAAGTGATTCTGGGTTTGGCGCCGTTGTAAATGCTGTAGCATAGTTGGCACCAGTAGCTAGGGCCGCACCATTGGGCGCATCAAGGGCCGCAGTAGCGTAAGTGATTGCATCCGCATATTTTTCCCAGTAAAGATACACCCGCGCCAAAAGGGCATTCGCCGCTGCTTTGTTGGCACGTAGGCGGTTACCTGTCGCAGGGAACAACGCGATGGCTTCTTTCAAATCTTTTTCAATCAACTGATACGTTTCTTCAATTGTCGAACGTGATTTAAAATCTGCTTTGGTCACGTCATCCGTAGGTTCGGTACGCAAAATCATTCCCAAATTTGCCCCACCAACTACTTTGGTAGGCTCGTAGCAAAATACACGCGCCATGTCAAAGTACAAAAGTGCACGTAAAAACAACGCTTCAGCTTTGATTTGAGCTTTTTCGGCCTCGGTAGTGTTTGCACCACTAATTCCTTTGATAATAAAGTTGGCTTCGTTAATGCCCGCGTAGTTATCCCAAAACTGCTGCATGTGCGCGTTTGGCGCATTCACGCGTTCGTTGAAATAACGGTTTGAGTTACTGTTAGTCAAACGAACGTTATCCGCCATGATTTCGGGAGCAACCATCATACGTGCTCCGTAGTAAGTGTTTGGTTGCAAACGGTCATATACTGAAATCAAAAGGGCACGCACCCCCGTAATGTCTTTCAAAGCTACTTCCGTGCTTATCGACTGTTTTGGTTCGGTATTTAACAAATCACTACATGAAGTAGCCGCCATTGCCAATACGACCAAAGATATATTTCTAAGTTGTTTTGTCAACATGTCTTTTACGATGTTTTGAATTAGAACTCAATTTGAATACCACCCGTTACTTGCTTACTTTGCGGATAACGACCTATTTCAAAAATCAAGATTTCTGGGTCTAGACCTGTATAGGCCGTCCACGTCAATAAATTGATACCTTGAGCAAAGAAACGTACTTGGTTCAAATGAAGTCTTTTAGTAATGCTTGATGGTAAATCATAGCCTATCGTCACTTGTTTCAGACGTATATAACTCGCATTTTCAAGTTGTTTAGAGGAGAACGATTGAATGGAGCTACTACCAGGCTCTGTTCCTCCTTCATACGGGCGTGGTACGCGTGTAATTTGCCCAGGCTTAGTCCAGCGCGCAAGTTGGCTTTGCATATTGTTCCAACCTGCTGATGCTGAG
The DNA here is from genome assembly GCF_057652155.1 of Runella sp. R0.1_18. NCBI lineage: Bacteria > Pseudomonadati > Bacteroidota > Cytophagia > Cytophagales > Spirosomataceae > Runella > Runella sp. R0.1_18. The sequence goes on along the minus strand of NZ_JBYFCK010000010.1, from coordinate 209,329 downwards.
CTTTCCATGAAGAAGCCGTTGTTGTTCAACACTTGGTTCCCCCACTGCCCTTGGAAGAAAAACTCCAACGAAATTCCTTTGTAAGACAAACGGTTGGTTACCCCACCAAATCCTTTTGGAAGCGGCGTTCCTTGGATTTTTGAATCGCGTGCTTGAAGTGTATAAGTGATATTTCCGAGCGAATCCAACCACATCGAACGACCATCGGCTGGGTTCACCCCTGCATACGTTGGATACCAGTTGATAAAAATAGGTTGACCTACCCAGTAATCTGTACCAATATTATTTTGTCCAGGCAACAATTGAAGGATTTTGTTACGTTGGAACGACACGTTCCAGTTAGTTTCCCAACGGAATCCACCTTTGTTGACGTTTACGTGGCTAAATTCGATTTCCAATCCTTTGTTTTCAACTTTACCAAGGTTTTCATTGATTGAACCAAAACCACTATCGTTAGGCAAAGGACGAGACAACAACAATTTATCGTTTACTTTACGATACGCTTGTACTTCCCCAAAAATACGTCCATTGAAAAGCGAGTAGTTCACCCCTACGTTGAAAGTTGAAGCAACCTCCCAAGACAAATTGGCGTTTCCTAACTGCGAAGGGCGGATACCAGGAAGGTCGGTGTACTGCCCCCCTATACCAAACAAAGCACGAGATGCAAAGTCACTGATGCTGTTGTTACCTGCTTTGCCGTAACCAGCAAATACTTTCAACTCAGACAACCACGAATATTTTTTCAAGAAACTTTCTTCTGAAAGGCGATAACCTACCGAAAGAGCAGGGAACAAACCGTAACGGTTGTTTGAGCCAAAACGAGAAGAACCATCGTAACGCAAAGTAGCCGTACCAATCAACTTATCTTTGTAGTCATAGTTTACCGAGCCAAATACACTGGCAATCCGCCATGTAGTGTAAGTACCCGTAGTGGTGATTGGACGGGCCGCCGCTGCCAACGTACGGAACAAACCATTCGGGAATCCTTGACCAGTGGCCGATACTACTTCCGAAATTTGCTCACGGTATTCGCCACCCACCAAAGCACCAATTTCGTGGTCACCGATGGTTTTGTTATAATTCAAGGTCTGAGCCGTGTTCCAGTTTAAACTGTAACGGTTAGCAACTGTAGCACTACCACCCGTTGAAGCAAATTGCGGTACGATTGGGTCACGGTATGAGTCGTCACGGTTGTTGGCATAATCAAGACCATAGAATGAACGGAATTTTAACCCAGGAATGATTTCGTAGTTCACCGCGAGGTTACTTACCGTCTGAATCGTCGTGTTCTTACGAGTTTCGTACTCTACGCTTTGCACTGGGTTGATGCCGAATGCTCCTGTAAGCGGCGCATTGTACGAACCATCTGCCTTATAAACAGGCTGGTTTGGCAAAATCAACGCTGCGGCAAAGAAAGGGCTGTTGATAGCAGCTCCGTCCGCAACGGTGCCATTTTGGGTAGTTGCTGCCAAACCGATAGAAGTCTCTATTTTCAATTTTTTGCTGGCTTGGTGATCTACGTTCAAACGAACAGTTCCACGACCAAAGTCAGACTTAATTACTTGCCCTTCTTGGTAGTTATAAGAAGTTGCCAAATAAAAGTTTGTTTTACCGTCACCACCCGTAGCCGAAGCATCAATCATACGAAGACGACCACGGCGATACACATAATCTTGCCAATTTGTATTTTGAACCGTTGCAGGGTCGCCATATTGCGTTATTGCGTTGGCACGCGCCGTTTCTACCGAAGCATTGGTTGCTCTCGCACGGTTTTCAAAGCCTTCAATTTTAAGGGTTGCAAACTCGGCCGCCGTCAACACATCTAATTTTTTCAATACATCCGTAAAACCATCTTGGATAGACACCTTGAATTTCGTTTTACCTGATTTACCACGTTTGGTTGTGATCAACACTACCCCGTTTGAACCTTGCGCACCGTAGATGGCCGAAGCAGCTGCATCTTTCAATACTTGGATTGATTCGATGTCGTTGGGGTTCAATGAAGAAAGAACGTTGGAACTCGCTGTCGTTGACAAACCGCCGCTCGCTACTTGTACCCCATCAATGATATAAAGTGGGTCGTTACCAGCGTTGATAGAACCCACCCCGCGAACGCGAACGTTGATACCACCGCCAGGCTGACCACTCGTAGCTGTTACCTGTACCCCAGCCGCACGACCTTGAAGGGCACGGTCAACTGTTTGCATAGGCAAACCTTCGATTGTTTTACCACTTACTTGCGACACCGCCGCAGTGATGTCCTTCTTTGCCGTAGAACCACCGTAGGCAGTTACGACCACTTCGTTCAAGTTGTTGGCTTCTGGTGTAAGTACAATGTTAATGATTGTTTTGGAACCTATCTCAGCGGTTGTTTTTTCAAAACCTACGAAGCTAAATACAAGTTGGCCGCCGTTAGAAACCGCAATTTTGTACTTCCCATCGGCATCAGTATTCACACCGCGCGTTGTCCCTTTGACAACTACAGTAACCCCTGGCAGGGCTGTTCCATCTTCACTGCTTGTTACCGTTCCTGAAACGGTCCGCTCTTGTGCTCGAAGCTGCACACAAAAGCTCATCAACAAGCAAAAGCTTGCGAGTAAAATTTTACGCATACGATTTAGTTGGTTTTTAGGTTGATTCTAATGTGTTTTGCAACACACAGCTATAAACCCATTACGGTTTATAATTGTTCCGTAAAATTAAGCAAGAACGCAAGAAGTTGCAAGCACATTATTTAGTTTGCCAACTATTTATTATCCCAAATGGATTTTTTTGGGGTTATTTTAAACGCAAAAAGGAAAGCAAATGCTTTCCTTTTTGAAATAAATACCAATAAAATATACCTAAGCGGTTAGTAGCCTGGATTTTGTTCAATGATTGGGTTCTGCGTTTTCTCAGTATCTGGGATTGGCCATATAAAACGGAAATCAGCGTAAGGGATAGCCGCTTGCGTTGGGTTGATCGCTCCACCTACACGATACAAAGCCGCTCCTTGTGCCGCATTCGCATACTTGGCAGGAATACCACCTGTGTTGAAATCTGGATCAACGGCATTGCGGTGAATATCCGACCAACGTTTTCCTTCTGCTAAGAACTCAATTCTTCTTTCCAACAAAATTGCCGCGATAAGCGCTTTTTTGTCAGCAAAGCTGGCAGCTGTGTATGCTTCTGTTGCAGGTGCAGCAAGGGCACGGTTACGAACGGCGTTCAACAAAGCGATTGCTCTGTCAGACACACCCGTTGCTTGGCGTGCTTCTGCTTCTGCTGAGTTCAACAATACCTCTGCGTAGCGAATCTGTGGAGCAAAGTCAGCTCTTTCTGTGTAAGACGTGTATTTCTTCGTGAAAACGTTGACCGTTGAAGCTCCATTGGCATTAGCACCAGTACCATATAATTGCGTACGGCGCTTGTCTGTTTCTAACCACTTTGCGTTGTTCCAAATAATTGGCGAAATCGCCAACAAACCACGCGCACCTAAGTTAGCCGCACCGTACATACTTGGCAAGGCTCCGTTGGTACCAGTGTTATCCAAAGCATCGTTACGAATAGAGAAGATACTCTCTGTAGAACTGTTGTTAGTGAACGGCCCATTAGGCTCATCTGTCAGTTTCCAAGCACCAATTGGGCTTACAAATGGCGCTGCCGCAGGTACCAATTTAGCACCTTCAGCAATTACCCCTGCCCAGTCACCTTTGTGCAATTTCACGCGTTGTTTCAAGGCAATAGCCGCCGCTTTTGTCGCACGAACAGTACCTGGTGAAAGTGTCGCTGGCAAGTTTGTTTCAGCAAAATCTAAATCAGCTAAGATTTTTTCGTAGTTCTCAGCCACCGTAGGACGAGGAATCGCTCTTACTTGATCTACTGCCGAACCTGAGTTAATGGCAAAATCACGGTAAGGAACCCCTAATTTATTTCCGTTTCCATCCAAATATGGTCTTGCATAAAGCGTCACGGCTTCGTGGTGCGCCAATGCTCTCAAGAAACGACATTCTGCTTCATATTGAGAAGCTTGAGCTGCCGAAATGATATTTGATTGAGCCGCATTTTTAAAGCCATCAATCGAAATGTTTGCTTTGTTGATAAGCGCATACAACGCTCCCCAATGCCCTACGTTATTGGCCGTGGTGGTGTTGTAAGTAGCTTGGTAGGTAATTTGGAAGAAAGCCGCTACGTTAATAACGTCTTCGCCGCGTGCATCACCTTGTTCGATGTTGGCCGCTCCAAAAGGATACCCACGTACCGAACCGTCAGTGTAGGGGCTACTTTGTGCCGCATCATATACACCATACAACGACAAGAGGCAACGGTCAGCCGTACTGAATGCACTTGCATCGGTAATGGCGTTGAAAGGGCTTTTGTCCAGGGCGGTTTCGCAACTGCTCATCATCGCCAGTGGAATCGCTCCTATTAATATTCTTTTTACTAATGTTTTCATAAATCAATCGTTTGTCGTAGTGTGAATTAAAAACCAACATTTAAACCAAAAGAAACGGTTCTAATTTGTGGACTAACTGCGTTGTCTAAGCCCAACGTACTGATGTTGTCAGGGTCAGCTCCGCTGTATTTTGTCCATACAGCCAAGTTTTGTCCTTGCGCAAACAAACGCAAACTCTGCACAAAACCTTTCGTTGCTTTTGTCAACGCTTTGCTTGGTACACTGTAAGTCAATACGATGTTTTGTAAACGGAGGTAATCGCCGCTCTCTAAGAAACGAGAGTTTGCCAATTGAGATTGGTTGATGTTGTTACCTTGGCCATAGTACAATCTTGGTACGTTGGTGATATCACCAGGTTTTTGCCATCTCTGAAGAATCTCACGACCGTTGTTTTGGAAACTTTGGTTCATCAACGCATCTTGACGAGTGATGTTGAAGATTTTGTTTCCACCTGAGTAACGAAGCATTACTTCTAAACTCAACCCTTTGTAGTTGAAGTTGTTGGTAAATGCACCAAACCACACTGGTGTAGGATTTCCTAAACGCGCACGGTCATTGAAAGTCAACGACGTTTGAGCGCCCAATGTACCTTCGTTTTGTCCAGAAGCTACATAATACCCACCGATTGAGAAAGGTGCACCGTTAGAAATGTTCAATTGAGCAAGTGTTCCGTCAGCTTTCACGTACACTGGGTTACCATTGGCAGAGTTTACACCTGAGAACTGGTATCCGTGAATGACGTTGATGGGTTGACCTACTTCAATCAAGTTATAGCCACCGTTTTGGATGTATGGAACCGCCGTACCACCGATTGAGTAAAGGGCAGTGATTTCGTTCTTGATATTTGAGTAGTTGAAGTTGGCATTCCAAGTGAAGTCTTTTGTTTTCAAGATGTCACCACCAATCGACAATTCAAACCCTTTGTTACGAAGTGAACCGATGTTCTGAGAAATTGAGTTACCAGGAACCCCCGCGCTCAAAGGCGTTGGAACACCAAGTACCAAATTATCAACGTCATTGATGAAGTAATCCGCTGTTACGTTGAAACGGTTGTTAAGGATACCAATATCAACCCCTACGTCGTATTTGTTACTGGTTTCCCACTGCAAGTCAGAGTTACCGATAGCCGATACTGCAATACCGCTGATGTTTCCGTACGGACGAGCACCATACGTACTCAAATAAGGGAAACCGCTCAAGGTATTACCAACTCTCGCATACGAAGCTTTCAATTTTACTTCGTTGAAGTATTGGCTCAAGCCACTGTTTACCCAGAAACCTTCTTGCGATACGCGCCAGCCTGCTGAGAAACCTGGGAATACCCCGTAACGTTTTTCAGGTGCCAAAGAGCTTTGTCCATCGCGACGAATCGACGCTTGTACAAAATATTTGTTGTTGAAATCGTAGTTGAAACGACCAAAAAATGATTCAAAACCAGACTGCGTCATTGATCCACCCGTTGTCTGAATGGCTGCACTACCCGTGATAAAGTTTTCTTTGATGAAGAACATATCCGAGATGTTTGAACCTGATGTCGAGTGCCACTTGTAGTTATCGCGTTGCACTTCGTGACCTGCTGTCAAGTAAATGTTGTGGTTTTTACCCAACGTCAAGTTGTAGTTCACGTAGTTTTGCCATGTATAACGCAAACGGTTTTGGTTTTCGTTGTAAACATAACCGTTTGTTCCACCCGTTGATGTTCCGTAACCGTCACCGTGAAGGTTTGTCCAGCTTTGGAAGCTGTAATCACTTAACATATCTGCCGAGAATACCGAACGCAATTTCAAGCCTTGAATCGGAGAAATTTCGATAAAGCTGTTGTTGATGATACGGTATTTGTCTGAACGGTACTGGTTGTTACGTAACGTAAAAGCAGCATTCGTGAAGTTGTCATCCACTGAAGTCGTGTTAGCGCCTGGGTTCATTGAGTTACCGTTTGGCCAGTTGATGTTAAACCCTGTTGGGTGATTGGCGTTGTAAGGCGAAACGTTTGGCAACAAACGAAGCGTTGACGAAATCGCACCACTCAAGGCGTTAGTACCGTTGTTTTGGTCTCCGTCGTCTTGGCGGCTAATGGTAATGTTGTTACCCACTTTAAGGTACTTATTTGCTTCGTGTTCTACGTTCAAACGCGCACGGTATGCTTTGTTAAAGTTGGTAATGATGATACCTTGTTGCTGCGAATAGTTGAGCGACATGTAGTAGCTAGTCTTTTCAGTACCACCTTGCGCACTTAGGGTGTGGTTGTGCACCGCTGCATTGTTTACCATCACTTGATCTTGCCAGTTGGTGTTGGTTTGGGCTGCGTCCATGTTGGCACGCAAAGCTTGACCCGCATTGGCCAATTTTTCGTTGGCAATCATCACAAATTCCTGGGCATTCAAGACGTCAAAACGCTTGAGGGCGTTGTTGAAACCGATGGAAGCATCGTAGCTAACTTTTCCTCTTCCTTTTGTGCCTTTTTTGGTGGTAATCAAAATAACCCCCGCAGCCGCTCTAGAACCATAAATCGCCGTAGCCGATCCATCTTTCAACACTTCCATGTTTTCGATGTCGGCAGGGTTAATATCTCCCAAAGCGTTTGAGTTGGTTGTACTTGCCAAGTTACCCGAAATGATAGGTATTCCATCAACTACGATCAATGGATCATTGGCTTGGTTTACTGAGTTTGTACCACGAATACGGATACGTGCTGGCGTGTTAACACCACCACCCACGTTCGTTACCTGTACCCCTGTCGCACGACCAGCCAACTGCTTGTCAATCGAAGGAGTCATCAAGTTTGCAAATTGTTTGGCATCTACTTTTGAAGCAGACCCTGTAAAGGCTTTGCGCTGCTGCACACCGTATCCAACGACCACGACCTCACTCAGCTCATTGGCTAGGGTTTTAAGCGAAGGATTAATTACTGATTGGCTGCCTACCAACACTTCTAGTTCTTCCATTCCTACGAATGAAAACACCAAGGTACTATTGCCATTAGGAACTCGGATTGAGTACTTCCCGTTACCATCCGTAACAGTTCCTACTAACGTACCTTTCACAACTACACTTACCCCAGGTAATGGAGAACTGTCATCGCTACTGGTGACTGCACCAGTAACGGTACGCTCTTGCGCTCTGAGTTGAGTGCAAAAGCCCAATAACAAGCAAAAGCTTGCCAGTAAAAAATTACGCATACGATTTAGTTTGGTTTTTAGTTAAACAAATGGTGTTAACTCACTTACTTCGCACAAAGTTAGGTGCTTTCGTGCTAATGTAAGCGCGAAATTAAAACATGATTAAAATAATATCTCTAAAAATCAGTAAGTATTCTTAGTAACATCGGCTAAAACCCCACATTTTAGCGACGAAAAATACTTATTTTACCTACAAAACCTTGAACCTTAAACCAAAACATTAAATACAACGCTTGGCCATGATTGAATCCTTTTTAGAAAAAACAGCTCGGTATATTTTTTCAAAACATCCTGACACTCGGCAACTTGAGCAGTTATCCATCATTGTTCCTACCCGACGTTCGGGGTATTTTTTAAAGCGTGCTTTGGCCCAGTGTTCTGCTCAGCCATTTTTGGCACCTGAAGTAGTCGCCATTGACGATTTTGTAGCTGACCGTTGTAAAATCGAAATTGCCGATAATGTGAGCCTACTCTTTGAATTATACGATATTTTCAAACAAGTTGATAAAAACATCACCTTCGATCGCTACTTGCAGTGGGGTAGTATGCTACTCCGTGACTTTGACCAAATTGACCAGTATTTGATTGATGCCGATTACCTTTTTGACTATATCACCGAAGCCAAAGCCCTCGAACGGTGGCAGGTCGATTGGCCAAATAGCAATGTTTCTACGCAATCAGATCGCCTAAAAGCGTATTTTGAATTGTTCTCAAACTTAAAAAAGGTATATTTTTCATTCAAAAAAGACCTAAAAGACAGAAACAGGGCGTTTCGTGGTATGGCCTACCGCGATTTAGCTGAAAATGCAGTTGATGTCCTACTCACCGCTGACCATTCAATCAAACCGCGTTACTATTTTGTTGGCTTCAATGCCCTGACTGCGGCCGAAGAGAAAATCATCAAAACCCTCGTTAATGCCAAACAAGCCGAAACGATTTGGGACTGTGATTACTACTATATGCGCGATAATCCACTCGCTGAAGGAGGAAAATTTTTGCGGAAATACCGTGACGCGGCTTGGTCAGGTGAATGGAAATGGAGTGAAAGCCATTTGTTAGGTACCCAGAAAGACATGCACGTCTATGCCGTCCCGAATGCTTCGATGCAGGCGAAAGTGGCGGGCGAACTCTACCAACAATGGTGCGCGGAAGGACAAGGCGGCTCGGAACAGCGCCCCGTGGGTATTGTTTTGGCCGACGAAAACCTGCTCGTTCCGATGCTCAATGGGCTTGATGAATCCATCACTGATTTGAACGTAACGATGGGTCTTACGCTTCGTAACTCGCTGTTATTTACGCTTATCGACGCCCTTTTTGAGTTACAATTTACCATTGCCGAATTTAGGTCAAAAGATGGACGAGCCATAAAAATTCCCAAATTCAACCACCGAACGGTACAAAAAGTCCTGAATCACCCTTTTATTCGTCGTTATGAGTTTTTGGCACTACAACAGCGTGATGTTTCGGCCGAAACCATCATTCAAGTGACCATTCGGGAGATTCAGCAGCGCAATTTGGTCTATCTCGACCCTGCCCTACTCCTCGAATGGGGGCAACAACACCCGCTTTTCAACACACTTTTTAACCGCTGGGACGACAACCCACACACCGTCATCAAGGTATTTTATGACCTGATTGATATTTTGCGTGCGGTATATAAAGACACCCAAAATGCGATTGAAACGGAGTACCTATACTTGTTTTATACACTCCTCAAACAACTCGAAACGACGCTCAGTTCTGAGCACGTTGAAAAGCTCAATTTGCGTACGTTTAAAGCTTTTTTGTACGAACTTATCCGCCAAACACGCATACCGTTTAGTGGCGAGCCCGTCAGTCCGCTCCAAATCATAGGGATGCTCGAAACCAGGGCATTAGACTTTGAACGAATCATTATTTTGTCGATGAACGAAGGGGTTTTCCCGATGACTAAACGTCAAAATTCGCTCATCCCGTTTGACATTGCTAAAGAAGCGGGTTTGCCCGTTTTTAGCGACCAAGACGCGGTAATGTCGTACCATTTTTATCGGCTTTTACAACGCGCCAACGACGTTCACCTGGTCTATGTAACCGATTCAAACACCTACAATGGCGGCGAAAAAAGTCGCTTTATTCTGCAAATTGAGCATGAACTTGTACCCAAAGCCAACGGTAATATCAAGTTTACTGAACACGTGGTTAGGTTTCAAGAAAACCAGCAAGCAGCAGATGAGCAGGCGTTAGATACCTCCTTCGTCGATGAGCGGGTGTTAGATACCTCCTTCGTCGGTATGACAAAGAACGATAAACCCAAAACAGCAACCCAAAAACAACCCCTCAACAACGATTGGACTGTGCCCAAAACCCCCGAAACGCTGGCATTTTTACGTCAAAACTTAACTAACGGTGGTCTATACGCAACCCACCTCAACCAGTACCTAAAATGCTCACTTCAATATTATTTTAGCCGCGTGGCTGGGGTTTCGGAAGACGAAGAAGTGGAAGAAAGAATGGGGGCTGCCGATTTTGGTTCGTGGATACACGCCGTGTTGGAACGCATTGATATCGAATTTTTGATGGACGGCAAGCCCATTAGCGATGCCGAAATCAAGGCCATTCTGCGCGAAGAATTTGCCAAATTGTTCCGAGGTTACGACCCAGAATCGGGTATCAATCGTCTTTTGTATCAAGTAGCCGAGCAAACCGTGTTGGATTTTCTGAAAGAACAACGCCAACGCGATGAAAACCTTACTGTACTCGCTACCGAACAAAAATTGACCGCGACCTTTGACGTACCTTTGTCAGACGGCTCACTCGCTTTGAAAATTGCGGGTAAAATTGACCGAGTAGAACTCCTCGAAAACGTCATTCGCGTGGCTGATTACAAAACGGGCAAAATCGAACAGCTCCCCAAAGTTACCCCCGACAAACTTGACCACATTATGAGCTCGGGCGACAACTCAAACCATGAAAAAATCAGACAGTTATGGATTTATCAATACCTGATTTATAAACAAATGTTACGTGAAAAAGGCCTGCGTTTACGCGGACGTGAGTTTCACTTAGATGCCTACGAAGTGACTTCGGGCTTTTACTCACTGCGCAATATCAAACGTGGCTTCATTTTCAATCCTTTAAAATTTGGCGATACCCAAGATGCCGAATCGTACGTAGAACAATCGGAAAACTACCTCCGCGCCTTTGTCGTAGATAAACTTCTCAATCCTGACGAGCCTTTCCGCAAAACCGACTATTTAACAGCTTGTCAGTTTTGTGATTTTAGGGAGATTTGTGGTCGATAAATCGCCTCTCAAGCAGCCTGTATGAGCAATGCAGGTTGCTTGGCCCTTCGTCGGGCTACGGGTGCAGTAAAGCCATCTTTTTGGCGGACAAACCCATCATTCCCGACGGAAGCATGATTCAAATTCACAATACACCCCCGACGAATTCTTACAAATGATTTAGACAATTCTGTTTCAAAAAGCCCTAACGTTTTGGCGACAAGCATCGGTGGATGGGCATTTATTACGATAAGGGTATAATTTCGACGCCCCTCCAAGCGAACAATTTCGCTCAAAGGCACAAATACTTTTCCTCCAGTACATGGAAGGCGTAAGCCAGCAACGCCTTTTTTGGTAAATGCAAGTTCATATACTTTCATGAGTAACAGGGAGTTAGTAAATAGTTGTACAAAGGTGCGTCATTTACCTTGGGTCATTCAAGGGGAAAACTACCCTTCACATCCCGCCATTTTCCCGTATTTTCGCAGCTAAGTTTATTATACATATATGTTTGCTATTGTTGACATTGAAACCACGGGCGGCGCTTATGCCACAAGCCGCATTACTGAAATTGCAATTATCCGCCACGATGGCACCCAAGTACTTGATTCTTACCAAAGCTTGGTCAATCCTGAATGTTGGATCCCCAGTTTTATTACCCAACTGACGGGCATTGACAACGAGATGGTCAAAGATGCCCCAACTTTTGAAGAAATAGCCGACGAAGTACGCCGAATGACCCTCAATGCTGCCTTCGTAGCGCACAATGCCTCGTTCGATTATGGGTTTGTACAACGGGAGTTCAACCGTTTGGATGAATATTTCAAACGCGATACGCTGTGTACTGTGAAATTAAGTCGGAAAATTTTCCCTGGCTATAAATCGTACAGTTTGGGCAACATTTGCCGCGATCTACAAATCCGCCATGTCAACCATCACCGCGCCATGGGCGACGCCTCCGCCACTACCCTATTATTTGAGCAGCTTCTTCAAAATGACCACGCTGGCATTTTAAAAGATTGGCGCCCCTAAGTAACTCGTCCCGAATTCCGATTCGGGACGAAAACGGCCCAGCATCTCTGACGTCATTCATGCTCGTCCCGAACTCCAATTCGGGACGAAAACGGCCCAGCGTCTCTGACGCCTCATACTCGTCACAAACTCCGATTCGGGACGCAAACGGCCCAGCGTCTCTTACGCCTCATACTCGTCACAAACTCCAATTCGGGACGCAAACGGCCCAGCATCTCTTACGCCTCATACTCGTCACAAACTCCGATTCGGGACGAAAACGGCCCAGCGTCTCCGACGCCCCACAGTAAAAATTCTCACAGTTCTTGAACCATTTTCTAAGTCGCCAAGTTTAGTAAGTGATTACTCACTTTTATTAACCAATGACTGAAAAACAAGAGCTTATCTTGGTAACTGCCCTTCGACTTTTTGCCGAAAAAGGGTTTGATACCACCCCCACCAGCCTCATTGCCAAAGAAGCGGGCGTATCGGAAGGGTTGATTTTTCGCCATTTTACCAACAAAGACGGACTCATGGACGCCATTGTCGCTATGAGCGAAGAACGACTTAGTGCCAATGCCGAGCGTATTTTAGAATTATCCAAACCCATCGACCAAATCCACGCGACGCTCGAACTCCCCGTTAAGCTTTTTCAGGAAGAACGTGAGTTTTGGATGCTACAGTTTTCGCTCAAGTGGCAGAAAAAATACAAGAACCAAACCTACACCCCAAGTCCTGCGCACCTAAAAGTGATGCAAGCCCTTACCGATGGTTTTCGGGCGCTCGGATACGCACAACCCGAACAAGAAGTAAAGGTTTTGATGATGCTTTTGGACGGTTTTAGTCACCAACTTGCCCTTTCTCCGTCTCCAGATTACATCGAAACTACCCTCGCTTTTCTTAAAAGTAAGTACCCCAACTAACACCGACCAATGTCTCGCAAATTCAAAAAAAACATGATGACAACCCTTATCATTTTAGCCGCCCTCGCTTTGGGAGGTTATTTTTACATGCAACAGCCGCAATTTGGGCGAAATCCTGAGGGAGCGCACCTTGAGAAAATCAAAAAGTCGTCTCATTACAAAGAAAAAGGTTTCCAAAATCAACACCTTACCCCCGACCTTGCCGAAGGCACTACCTATTGGGACATTCTCAAAGCCTATTTTGTCAAAGTAGAAAATAAAGAACCAAACCAACCCCTCCCGTCGGTTAAAACCGATTTAAAAAATCTTCCCAACGATGCCCCTTCGGTGGTTTGGTTTGGGCATTCGTCGTATTTTTTGAAGGTTGGTGGAAAAACTATTTTGGTAGATCCCGTTTTTAGTGGAAATGCTTCGCCTGTTTCTTTTTTTGGGAGCAATTACGCAGGTAGTAATGTCTATTCCTTGGATGATTTTCCACCCATCGACCTCCTCATTATTTCACACGACCACTATGACCACCTCGACTACCCAACCGTAAAAGCCCTTCAACCCAAAGTAAAACAAGTAGTTACGTCGCTGGGCGTAGGTTCACACTTACAACATTGGGGCTATTCTCCTTCACAAATCAATGAGTTAGACTGGTGGGAAAACACAACCATAGCCGATTCGTTAGAAATCACCGCCGCGCCCGCCCGCCATTTTTCGGGCAGAGGATTTAAGCGTGCCCAAACGTTTTGGTCGTCCTTTATTTTAAAAACACCTCAATACAACCTATATCTTGGGGGAGATTCGGGCTATGACACCCATTTTAAAGAAATAGGCGAGAAATACGGGCCGTTTGACTTAGCGATTTTGGAATGTGGTCAGTACAATCACATGTGGAAATACATTCACATGATGCCCGAAGAAGTAGCCCAAGCAGCCGTTGAACTAAAAGCAAAAACGCTTTTACCCGTTCACTGGGCCAAGTTTACCTTAGGTCTCCATCAGTGGATGGAACCCATCGAGCGTGTTACCAAAAAAGCACAAGCGCTAAACGTTCCAGTAACAACCCCTATGATTGGCGAAGTGGTAGAAATCAATCGCCATTATCCTAACAAGGCTTGGTGGAAATAACTTTTGGTGAGGTATTACCAAATAAAAAGCGCTTCTAAGTTTGATACTCAGAAGCGCTTTTTGCTTTGAATGAGTACGATGCTCACTCCGCTATGCTATCAAAACGAAGACTTTTTCCTTAAAATGCAGGCGTTAAGTTGAGGGCTTCTACTTTTTTGATTTCGGGAACCGATTTCAAAATAGCCTCTTCCAAGCCTGCCTTAAACGTCATTGAAGACATAGGGCAAGCACTACAAGCACCCGTGAGTTCCAACATTACGGTCATGTCATCCGTAATTTCTTTCACTTTGACGTTGCCCCCATCCGCCTCCAAATACGGACGAATGCTGTTAAGGGCATTTTCCACGCGTGATTTTAATTCTTCCATGAATGTTTGTATTAACCTGTGATTAAAACGCTAATATGTACATTTTTTCATTGCCAACCAAGGTTCGGAGCTTTCTACACCCGAATCTCGACCTGTTTGGTTTTGGCCTGAGTCGCATTCCGAATGGCCACCTGCTGCGCCAAACTTTCGGCTGCTTCTTGGAAAGCAGCTTTTGTAATTTCATCTTCACTCAAAAACGCTGGGCGGCCTTCATCTCCTCCTTCACGAATCCCCTGTACCAAAGGAATTTGCCCAAGGACTGGAACATCAAACTTTGAAGCAAGTTCTTTTCCTCCATCTTTTCCAAACAAGAAATACTTATTGTTTGGAAGTTCGGCAGGGGTAAAATAGGCCATATTTTCAACGACCCCAAGCACAGGAACATTGATTTGCGGCTGACGGAACATTGCCAAACCTTTGATGGCATCGGCCAAGGCAACCTTCTGAGGCGTTGTCACAATTACCGCTCCCGTAACGGGCAATGCTTGCACCAACGTCAAGTGAATGTCACTTGTGCCAGGCGGCAGGTCAATCAACAAATAATCTAATTCGCCCCATTCAACATCACCAATCAACTGTCGCAATGCCGTACTCGCCATCGGGCCGCGCCAAACAGTGGCACTTTCGGCAGGCACTAAGAAGCCCATCGAAATTAATTTAATTCCCCATTGCTGAATCGGCATCATCAGGTTGCGTCCATCACGCGTCACAATGCGAGGCTGCATATCTTCGGCGCCAAACATCACAGGCATCGAAGGCCCGTAAATATCTGCATCCAAAATGCCTACTTTTGCCCCCGCGCGCAACAACGCCATGGCCAAATTGGCCGTCACCGTCGATTTTCCTACACCTCCTTTACCTGATGCTATGGCAATGATATTTTTTACTTGTGGCATCACAGGCCCGCCCGAACGAGTGGTCGTAATATCGGCCGTCATGTTCACATTGACCCGAATATGATCGCCAAAAAACTTATGAATGGCATCCGTACAATCTTTGCGGATGAGTTCTTTCAACGGGCAAGCGGGAGTCGTTAGCACCACCGTAAAACTTACCAAGTCAAGCCCTGTTTCTACGTCTCGAATCATACCGAGCGTTACAAGGTCTTTTTTAAGATCTGGCTCTTGTACAGTACTGAGCGCTTGAAGTATTTTTTCTTTGTTAATCGTTAGGTCACCCATTGTAATGACGGTATCCCTAGTTCGGGTACACTTTTGCTATGATAGGACTGGTCAATTTTTTTAACTAACCCCAAAAGTACAAGGAAAGTTTGCTAAACCCTTAACACCGTTCTTGAAAAGTAGATTTGGCTCAGGTTATTCATAACCTGAGCCACGATTATTTTTTCACAGGTACTAAACGAAATACAAAACCTGGATCTTCCACTCCTACATAGATATAACCGTCGCGACCCATTTGTACGTTACGCAAACGCCCGAGGTTTTCGAGCAAAATTTCCTCTTTTACTACTTTTCCGTTTTCCATTTTACAACGGTTGAGGTACTTAAAACGCAACGAACCTACCAACAAGTCGCCCTTCCAAGCAGGGTATTTATCGCCCGTCACAAACACCATCCCGCTCGGTCCAATCGACGGAATCCAGTACAAATTAGGCTGCGCCATGCCTTCTTTGGCCGTTAGTGGCGTCAACACTGTTCCGTCGTAATTGATACCGTACGAAATCGTAGGCCAGCCGTAGTTGACGTTTTTGCGGATAAGGTTCAACTCATCGCCACCGCGTGGGCCGTGTTCATGTTCCCACATTTCGCCCGTCGTAGGGTGCATGGCCAAACCTTGCGGATTGCGATGCCCAAACGAGTAAATAGACGCAATTGCTTTATCTTGTTTGACATACGGATTATCGGCAGGAATGCTTCCATCGTCATTGATTCGGTGAATTTTTCCACAGGCATTTTCAACCGACTGCGGAAAAAGCGGCTGGTGCTGCCCACGATCACCCACGGATACAAACAAGAAGCCATTACGATCAAACTCCAAACGTGAACCATAATGGTGGCGCGTTTTTAAGTAAGGCAATGCCTCAAAAATCACTTTTTGGTCGGTTAGCATGTTTCCCATGAGTCGGGCACGCATGACGGCCGTGGTAGAAAGTTTTGTTCCATCAACCGTTTTAAAGGCCGAATAAGAAAAATAAATCAGTTGGTTTTGGGCAAATTTAGGGTGGAGTTCCACATCAAGTAGTCCCCCCTGGCCTTCGGCCAGCACCTCAGGCCCACCCGTTACTTTTTCTTTCTGTTTATCTCTATCCACCCGATAAATACTGCCGTTACGGTCGGTAATGAGCATATCACCATCGGGCAAGAATGTCATTCCCCACGCGCTACTCAACCCACTGGCAATGGTGTCGAGTTTCACGGTCATGTCTTCCGATGTAAAAATATTTGATTTAGGTTTTGACGCAAAGCTGTACTTGCTTGCTTTATCGAGTCCCTCCAAAATATAGTCTGCCAAGGCGTTGACATCCTCTTTTTTGAGCGATTTTCCCCACGCAGGCATTCCATTGTCGGGGTAGCCGTTGGTGATACTTTTGATTAAATCGTCCTTCGTTTTGCCATGTTTCCACTGGCGATCCACAAACATTTCTACTTTTTCACCATGACAACCTGAGCAGAAATTTTTGTAGTTGTTGGCAGCCGTTTCAAAAGCGGCAGGTGTAACCACATACTCGGTGGTGGGCTGGGGTTGATGCGTCAGTTGGCTGGCCAAAATCACGGTTGCCGCCACTGAGCTAATCGCTGCGTATTTAAACATGTTTGAAATAGATAGGGATTGGTTTTTTGACGTAAATTAAGTAGAAATCCTGTTGTCTTTAACCAATTTCCCAAAATTGGTTTTCCATCCTGCGTGCAGAGGGTTGCTCACAACCCGACTCGCTACCTCAAAAGCAATTTTAATATCAGGAAATTACTCGGGTTGTGAGCAACCCTCTGCACGATGAGCAACCCTCAGCACGGTAACCCAACCCTTCCCACGTTAACGTAAAAGCAATATAGTGTTAGAAAAGGTAAACAAAGTCGTAGCGTCAATTGAGAAAGAGGCATTACTTTTGTAGCTTCAAAACAATCCAGCGGAGTTTCCTTCTTGAAAAGCTCCCTTTTTACGAAATGACAGAAATTGCAGTAATCTTTGACATGGACGGCGTTATTGCCGACACCAACCCCACTCACAACATCGCTTGGCGTAAATTTTTGGACCAATACGCCATCGTTCCCACCGAAGAAGAGCTCCAAAACCATATGTATGGCAAGCACAACAGCTACATTTTGAGCTATTTTTTCAAAAAAAACGTAGAAGGAGCTGAACTCGCTCAACTCCAATTTGAGAAAGAGGCGCTTTTCCGCGAATTATATGCTTCCATTGCCGAGCCGATTTCGGGGCTTTTGCCTTTTTTGAAAGACCTCAAGCAAAATAACGTCAAAACGGGTATTGCCACTTCTGCCCCATTTGAAAACTTAGATATGATGGTGGAACGGATTCCATTGTTGGGGCAAATAATGGAGTCGATGCTCTCTGAACGTGACGTTACCCAGCACAAACCCAACCCTGAAGTTTATCTCAAAAGCGCCGAACGTTTGGGCATTTCTCCTAACCGCTGTGTGGTTTTTGAAGACTCTGTTTCGGGAGTAAAAGCAGGACTCGCCGCAGGCATGAAGGTTGTGGGTGTTACTACCTCGCATAGTCCGAATGAGCTTCCACCCTGTAGTGCTTATATTGCCAATTACGATTCGTTGAACTTCGATTTCGTAAAACAATTGCTTTCTTAATTTGGTATGACAACTCACTTAAAAACATACTTTACCAACCACCGCAGCCTAGCCATTGGTGCTATCTTTGCGTCGGTGGGGTTTCTGTTTGGGAATTGGGTCACGTGGATTCCTTTTGTTAAACAAAAATATGGCTTAGACGATGCACAGCTTGGCTTACTCTTGTTGAGCTTACCATTGGCTTCGACACTCACCAATCCTCTTTCTACGCTGGTTATCAATCGTTTTGGCATGAGAACTACCACCCTTGGTGGACTCACGGGCATGGCCTTGGTTTATCTACTGCCTGTCAACGTTCCTGCACTTTGGATGACCTCCATTTCACTCGGACTTTTAGGCATTGGCATTGCCTTTACCAACGTAGCCATGAATACCTGCGTTACGGCAATTGAAAAACAAGACGGGACGTTTATTATGTCCACATCACATGGCATGTTCAGCGGCGGTGGAATGATAGGCTCAGCTTTGGCCAGTGTCCTGATGGGCTTTAAAGTACCTCCTGCGATACACGTTTCCATCATCACCTTCACAATTTTAACCATCATTGTTTTGGCTCGGCCCATCATCATGGGCATTCACGAAGAAAAACTCAAAAGCGGAGGCGGTGCTAAGTTTGCTTGGCCCAACCGTGTACTGGTGGGGATGATTGCCATTTCACTTTGTACCAACATCACCGAAGGTACCATGTCTGATTGGACGGCAGTTTACATGCGTGAAGTGGTAGAAGCCAACGACTTTTTCATTGGTTGGGGATTTGCTTGTTATGCTTTTTTTATGGCGTCTGGGCGGTTTATTGGTGATGCGCTTATTCCGCAATACGGCAGCCGAAAAGTGCTTGTTACGGGTGGAATCATCGCTGCATCAGGCATTCTAATTGCCGTGTTTCTCCCCTATACCCTTTCAGCTATTTTAGGATTTGGGTTAGTTGGAGCAGGCGTATCGTGTGGAGCACCTATTTTATACGGCAGTGCAGCCCGCGTCCCAGGCATGGCCAAAGGCGCAGGACTAGCCACCATGAATACTTTTAGCTTGGCAGGATTTTTAGCTGGCCCTGCCCTCATTGGCCTCATTTCCAATGCCGTCAGCCTTTCGTTTGCCATCGGCATTGTGGCCATTTTAGCCCTCATTTGGTCATTACTTTCCAACAAAGCCCAGTTGTACTAAGACTTCCCAAATGCTCCCCACCCACACTTTTACCTTTTCGCTACCCGTTTGGCGACTTATTTTTGACACAATTCCTGCGGAGACGACGACTTCTTTATTGGCGGTTGAACTTCGGAGCAAGTCGGGGGTTGAATGGGCGGTAATTGACGTAGAAAATGATGCTGTTCGTTGGAAAAAAACAATCGCTGATGCCGATTGGTGGACCAGCCTGATTGGGTTTTATTCGGGGGTTTTGTTGTTTCATACGTATGCAGGTAGCGAACAACCCGCTCCCAAGTCGCTATTGGCCATCGACGCCGAAACGGGCGCATTGCTTTGGAAACTAGACGGGTATTCCTTCGTGGCTACCGACGGGCAGCTGCTTCAAACTGCACAAGCCCCAAGCGATTTGCAGCTAAACATGACGTACAGGCATTTACGAGACGGAAGCCTTTCGGCAGGTTCTGTCTTAGAGCAGTCGGCTACGAATGCTTCCTGGCGCTTTCCTACCGAACACCCAGAAAGCAGCCCGTACTATTCGGTTATCGGTCAGTTTGTCCAAAAAATAATTGGTAAAACACCCCAAAAAGCCCTAAATTATGGGGAAATTGGTGGACATATTTTGTTTTTTCAGTATCTTTACCACGCTAACGCAACTGCTCTATCCCGCTCTATCTTGGTCGTAAATACATCAAAAACGGTGCTTCACCACGAAACCCTTGAAACCGACGTGACGAGTACTGCTTTTGGTGAGTCTTTTTACAATGAGCACCATTTAGTGTATTTGAAAAATTTACAAGAATTAGTAGTTATAAAATTGCCGAAACCATGATTACGCGAGTTGGATGTTGCCTTGTAGTAGTAGCGCTGTTGATGGGAGCAAAGGCCATGGCTTCTCCCTTTACATTTGACTCTACGGGCATCGAGAATAAAAATGGGAAAACATACGTCATTCACAAAGTAGAACCTGGCCAAACCCTCTACGCAGTGATGCGTAAGTACCAAACCACCATTAAGGCATTGAAGGATGCCAACCCAGGAATGAAGGACAACCTTTCCGTTGGGCAAGTGGTGCGTGTCCCTGCCCGCTCGGGCGGTTCACCCGCAAAAACCGCCGCCAAAGAACCCGAAAAGACGGATAAAAAAACCGAAGGAAATAAGCTCGTTCTTGACTACGAAATTCAATCGAAAACCTCTCCCGTTGTCAAAGTAGATGAAGACAAAGGCAAAGAGGCAGATACCAAACCTACCGCCACTCCGACGGAAGAACCCGAAAAGGAAGACGTAAAACCAGCCCCCATTTCAGCACCCAAAACAGGCTTGCACAAAGTCGAAGGCGGACAATCGCTGTACGGAATTGCGATCAAGTACGGCGTGTTGATGGCCGATATCCGACGTTGGAACGGACTTACCTCTGACCAACTTCGTTCGGGGCAAGAGCTGATTGTTTCAGAAAATACTTACCAAGATTATCTCAAGAAGAATAAATTGGATTCGGTGAAACTGACCGAAGCCAAGAAGCCAAGCGAAGAAAAATTGCCCCCTCCACCCGTTCGTCCCGAAGACCCGACGAATGCCAATTTGCCCGAACCTAAAATTGCCAACACAGGCAAACGTATCATGGAAACGGGAGTGGCAGAGGTATTGGACGGCACCGACAACAACAGCAAATATTTAGCCCTCCACCGCACCGCACCCGTGGGGTCGTTGATTCAGGTCAAAAATATGAACAATAGTCAAAGTGTTTGGGTCAAAGTGATTGGCAAACTTCCTGATATCAGCGCCAACAACCGCATTATCATCAAATTGTCGGCCCGTGCCCAAGAAAAACTTTCGCCAGGAGGCAAGCAATTTATCGCCGAAATCAGCTACTTAGCGCAATAACAACACGGCTACTTTTTAGCCTTTACCTTACTGTGGGTAGCATAGGTTACGACCAGAACAACTTTATGCTCACCCTAGGATGTTCTATTTTGTTAGGAATTTGTCATCCCCCCACTCGACATTCTGCAATCTGCATTCGACACTCACAATTGTCTTAAATAGCTAATTTTCGCGATAAGATGGTCTTCCTGACTACGCGTATCTAGGCGAGTGGTTGATTGAAACTCGCGTTTGTTGAATACGATGTAAATAAACGACAACGGTTGGTACTCCCACGAAAGGCGAATGTTGTAATTATTGGCTTGGGTGTCGGTATTTCTTTGGTAAAATCCAATCAATTGCAAACGCGGGTTTGCCGCAAAACGCCCCTCTATCGACCACAAATCAATGTTCTTAGAAGTATTATTGACCCCGACATTCTTGAAAGTATTCCGATTGTACCTTCCCGTGATTGAAACGTGCGGTATCGGCGCTACTAACATACTAAAGTTGGTCGTATTCAGTTTACCGTTGTAATATGTTCCGTATTCACCGTTCCAATTAAAGCTTACTTTTTTGGAACCATCACTTCCCCAATAGACAGCGTGGCGCGTATAATTATAGTTTCCTGCGTTGATTTTTACCCCCAACGGACTAAACGGCTCGGTCAAATACTGGTAGGTTGGCGTCATGATGTGCCCCATAAAACCACCCGATTGCAGCATTATCCAAAAGGGACTTAACCCGTACGAACGTTCAATCAAACGCCCTGTACTCGCTTGGTGGTAAAACTCAACCAACAAACTCGGTTCTACCGAACGGATGATTTTTTTGAAAGGGACGTGCTTGCCTCGATAAAACCAAAATATACCTGGCGTAGTCCCGATGACGTCAGAACGCGAAGTAAATCCAACGGCGGGGTTATATGATTTTGAAATGAGCGATTGCGTCCACCATATTTTCCATTGATTGGTGGCATAATAATACTGCGCCGCACCCGCAGCCCCCGTCACGTTGCCCTTCGTATCATGGCTGACGTTGAGCATCCAATTGAGGGAATGCGCCTCGTCAAAGCGAACAAAACCGTCCACGTTGCCCACAATATTGGTATTTCCTGAATCATTTTTGACCGTTACCAATGCCCCCAAACGACTTTGTTTGCCCAAGTTTTCTGAATAACGTCCGACAAAATAATTGGTTAGCGGCGAGGAGGCCGACCCTCGCTGACGGATGTACATGGCTCCGTAATTTGTTTTGGCCGAACGACTCACAAAGCGCGCACCTGCATCAATTGGGATCGGATTACCTGTTACATCTAACCCAATTTGACGACTAAAAAACGGTTGAATGCGCATCGTTCCTCCCGACATATCCGACGCAGGCCCGATTCCAATCCCAAACAGCGAGGCATTTTCTAAGAAAAACTGACGGCGTTCGGGAAACAACACCGAAAAACGTGTAACGTTGTTGACTTGTCGGTCAGCGTCGGCCTGCGCAAAATCAGTATTGAACGTTAAATCCAAGACTGCTCTCGAATTTACCGCCCATTTTATCTCGCCTCCTACTTTTACCGCTGCCTCTTCGGGTTTTCGGCCGTCGATTTGTCGGTAACGGTCGTAGGAAGTCAAAAAGTAAGGTTGTATTCGGACGTTGGCCGTGGGCGGAGGCGGTTGAAGACCTTTAATAATACCCGCGTAGTCCATTCGCAAGACATTAAACGAACGTGGGAAAGGCGAAAATGCGTAGTTTTCATTGGTCATACGGCGCCCACGATTGACATTGAAGCCCCAACTTTGGGTTTCTGTATCTGATTTTGCGTAACGTAGTGTTTTCCAAGGAATGGCAAATTCGGCAACCCAACCTGAGTCCGAGCGCGTCGTCCGAACCCGCCAAAGCCCATCCCAATCCAAATCAATATACGTAGCATCAAAAGACAAGAAATCGCGCTGCACACCGTGGGGATTGGTGGTAAAGACCATTGCATTGCGACGGTCGTTGAAACCGTCGATGCTCATTCCCACAAAATCAGAGGTTCGGGTGTTAAAATCGCGTTTAAAATCAATGACACGTACAGATTTTTTACCCAAAGTATCACGGTTAAAAACACCCAAATACAGGTAGTTTTGGTTGAATAAAGCTCGAATTTCGGTGTGGTGACGGGGTTTGTCTCCTTGTCGGGGGTCAACTTCAATAAAATCGCTTTTGGGCTTGGCCAACTGCCATTCTTTGTCGTTCAAATGACCATCTACTTTGAGGTTATTGGAAATCTTAACCGCCTCAAATTCTTTGCGAACCGAATCAGGTTTAAACAGTTGAACGTCTTGCGAAAAACAGCAGAATGACAGCAGGCACAGTACCAGCGTAAAGGTATAATTCATGGATGAAGCGGAATTGGACACGAAAGAAATCGCAAGTTAGCACTTCTATTTCAATAACCTTTCACCCAAACGAGGGGATATACGTCAGTGTGCCGTCGGATGCTCACATCCGATGAAAATAAAAAGCCCTCGCACTTAAAAGTGTGAGGGCTTTTTGCAAAAGAAGTTCTTAGCATTACTCTTCGTCGCCGTCGCCTTCATCGTTACGAAACGAATAAAGCGTTGAATCGAGCTTGAGGGTGCCTTTTTTGAAGTTATTCACAAAATCAGTAATTACTTCTTCTGTTACTGCTTCTACGTTCAGACAAGCATCTAGTCCTACCCCGTACTCAAATTCCGTGTCGATTTCCAAATGCTCTTTCACTTTCACTTCTTCTTCTTCTTCAATCGCCTCAATCAGCTCAGTGATAAGCTCTTCCGCTTCTTCTTCCTCTTCGGGCTTGATTTTGTAGCCTGGGCCACGTTCATCCAACGGCAAGTATTTTGGGAATACTTTTTGAGCTTGCGCTACGGCTTTCTCGTACACCAAACTACTGTGGTGGAGGCGTAACGTATAAATAATAGCATCATAAATGACTTCTTGGCCTTTGTATTCGCCAACAAACTGAACGTGAGCCAGTTCGTCATTTTCTGCCATGCTTTCGTCTTCGTCATCGCAATGAACAAAGTTCATGCCTTCTTCTTCGCATTCCTCCCGTAGTAATTTTATTTCTTCGGGATTGTAACCTTCGTTTGTCATTGATAAGTAATTTTAGCCGCGGCAAAATTAGCCGTTTTTAGGCAGCTATTTGTGTATGACCTCATCATTTTTTACTAACCAGCTAAAAATCGTAGAGTTAGCCAGTGTTCTGGCGGGGCCTGCGGTGGGTATGTTTTTCGCCGAACTAGGCGCAAACGTTATCAAAATCGAAAATAAAAAAACGGGTGGCGACATGACCCGCTCGTGGAAACTCCCTTCCGAAAACCCCACTTTGGCTACTTCAGCCTACTATGCCAGCGTCAATTGGAACAAGCAGGTACATTTTCTGGATTTGGAAGATACCACCGACCGCCAACAAGCGTACGAACTCATCAAAGGTGCTGACGTTGTCATTAGCAATTACCGTACTGTAGTAGCCCAAAAACTTGGTGTCGATTATGAAACGCTCACCCAGTTGGTACCCAACCTGATTTTTGCCCAACTCAATGCCTTCGACGACACCAGCGAGCGACCAGCATTCGATGTAGTGCTGCAAGCCGAGGCGGGTTTTATGTTTATGAACGGTGAAAAAGAAGGCCCTCCCGTCAAAATGCCCGTGGCTTTGATTGACGTTTTGGCCGCTCACCAGTTGAAAGAAGGTATTCTATTGGCCTTACTTCGGCGTTATCAAACAGGACAGGGGTCGTACGTTTCTACGTCGTTGTTTGAATCGGCGGTGGCTTCGCTCGTCAACCAAGCGACCAACTGGCTCATGGCGGATCACATTCCGCAGCGCATGGGCACCCAACACCCCAACATTGCTCCCTACGGCGACTCCTACGTTTGCCTAGATGGAAAAACCGTTTTATTGGCCGTAGGCACCGAAAAACAATTTCAGAATCTTTGTCGGGTAATACAACAAACGGACTTGGTAGTGCTTTTTCCCACAAATGCGTTTCGGGTAAAAAATCGCTCCGCCCTAAACGAGGCATTAGCACAAGCCATCGGGCGGATAAATTCACAAGAACTTTTATCTCAATTAGAAAAAGCGGGCGTTCCTGCGGCCTCTATCAGAAACATGCAAGAAGTGTTTGAACTCCCAGCGGCGCAAGCAATGATTTTGGAAGAAAAACAGGCCGATGGCAGCGTCAGTAAACGCGTCAAAACCGTCGCTTTTGAGCTAAAATAGTAGATTTTGCCTTGGGACGTCCTTATACACCAAATCAACTAACCGAATGAAAAATACCATCGCAATTTTAGCCCTTGCCTTTTTACCGTTGGTAAGCCGTGCGCAAGAGGAAGTAAATCAACTGATAGCACCAGGCGCAACCCTTCAGCAAATTTCGAAGCAGTTTAAGTTTACCGAAGGCCCCGCCGTTGATAAAAAAGGCAATATTTTCTTTACCGATCAGCCCAACGACAAAATTTGGAAGTACGACACCGAAGGGAATTTGGGGGTGTACATGGAAAAAACGGGGCGTTCTAATGGCCTGTTTTTTGACAAAAAGGGCAACATCATTTCTTGTGCCGACGAAAAAAATGAAATGTGGCAAATCTCTCCCAAAGGCGAAGTAACGGTTCTTTTTTCGGGCTATCAGGGTAAAAAACTCAACGGCCCCAACGACCTCTGGATTACGCCCAAAGGGGGAATTTACTTCACCGACCCTTTTTATCCGCGTGATTATTGGGAACATAAAAAGCCTGAACAAGAGAAACAAAGCGTGTATTTTTTGCCTAAAGGCGCAAAAACGCCCGTTTTGGTGGACGATAACTTGAAACAGCCCAACGGCATTGTGGGAACGCCCGACGGCAAACATCTTTTTGTGGCCGACATCCGTGACCAAAAAACCTACAAATACGACATCAACAAGGACGGAACGCTCACCAATCGCCAACTTTTTGTGGCGCAAGGCTCGGACGGAATTACGCTCGACAACCTAGGGAATTTGTACATCACTGGGCGCGGCGTAACCGTCTATGACCCCACGGGAAAAAAACTAGGCAATATTCCGATTCCGTCGGGCTGGGTAGGTAATGTTTGTTTTGGCGGCAAAAACCGCAATGTGTTGTTTGTCACCGCATCGGAATCTATCTACACGCTCAAAATGCAAGTCAAAGGAGTTGAATAACATGAAAAGGCTCATTTTGTCGGTCTTAATGCTGGGAATGGATATCGTTTGGGGACAAAAAACGCCCTCGCGTCCCAACTTTGTCATTATCATGGCCGACGACCTTGGTTTTAGTGACATTGGCTGTTACGGCGCCGAAATCAATACCCCTAACCTCGACAAACTTGCTTCAAAAGGCGTAAAATTCACCCAGTTTTACAACGCCGCCCGCTGCTGTCCAAGCCGTGCGTCGTTACTAACGGGCATGTATCCGCACCAAGCAGGCATGGGAACGATGGTCGTGACCAAAGTCAAAGACCGCTCCAAAGAAACTTCAACCCAAGGTTGGCTGAGCAAACAAACCGTAACGATGGCCGAAGTACTAAAATCGGCAGGTTATCAGACCTACATGTCGGGCAAATGGCACGTGGGAGAAGAACGTCCTGATTGGCCTTTACAGCGCGGTTTTGACCGCTATTTTGGACTTATTAGCGGAGCAACCAGTTACTACGAAGTACTCCCTGGGCGAATTTTGCTCGAAGACAACGAACCGTACAAAATTCCCGAAAAGTTTTATTTGACCGACGCCATATCGGACAAAGCCGTTGGCTACATTGACCAAAATCGAGGTTCCAACCAACCGTTTTTTCTCTACGTCGCCTACACCGCACCTCATTGGCCGCTTCACGCACCCGAAGAAGACATCGCCCAGTACCGTGGTAGCTACCTCAAAGGCTGGGATGCACTCCGCGCTGAACGCCTAAAGAAGCAGTATCAGTTGGGCGTATTTCCCAAAAAATATGCCCTTTCACCCAAAGAAGCCAACCTCCCCGATTGGTCTTCGGTGAGCAATAAAGACGAATGGGACTTAAAAATGGCGGCTTATGCTGCCATGGTCAGCCGCATGGATGCGGGTATTGGAAAAATAATGGACAAACTCAAAGCCACGGGGCAATGGGACAACACTGTCATTGTTTTTCTGTCCGACAACGGCGCTTGTGCTGAAGTGCTCAACGACCGCGCCCAGCGCGACCTCGGCGAAAAAGCTTATGCAGAATCGTTGACAAAAAAAGCGGGCGAAAAGGGTTCTTACACTACGTACAGCAAAGAGTGGGCAGCTTTGGGCAACACCCCTTTTCGAATGTACAAACAATTTACGCACGAGGGTGGCATTGCCACTCCCATGATTGTGCATTATCCTACGCTCGTCAAAAAACCATTTCAGACGCCGCAAATAGGTCATATTATGGACATTATGCCCACTTGTTTGGAATTAGCCAAAGCCACCTACCCAAGCCAATACCTGCAAAATTCAATCAAGCCTTTGGAAGGGAAGAGTTTAGTGCCTATTTTGGAAGGGAAAACCCGTACTCCCCACCCTTATTTGGCGTGGGAACACTTTGACTGTCGAGCCGTTCGGCAGGGAAAATGGAAATTGGTATGGTCCAAAGACACCAAAAAATGGGAACTTTACGATATGGAAAACGACCGTTCGGAGCTTTACGACCTTGCCACCTCTCATCCTGCCAAAGTACAAGAATTAAAAAAATTGTACAACGACTGGACTGCCAAAGTAGGTGCCACCAAAGGAGAATAATCTCCCGTTAGCCTTCCAACCTTTATGCAACAGTTAGAACAATTTTTACGCGAAATAGGCCCCGTTTACGCTGCTTTGATTGCCACGACATTTACGTGGTCAGTTACGGCACTCGGCGCCTCCCTGGTTTTTTTCTTCAAAACGGTTCATCGTAGTGTACTCGATGCCATGTTAGGTTTTACGGGTGGCGTCATGGTCGCGGCCAGTTTTTGGTCACTATTAGCACCCAGCATTGAGCAATCTGAAAAATTATTCCCCAGCGTCCCTTGGATGCCCGCTGCCGTGGGTTTTCTACTTGGCTCGCTGTTTATTTATTTTTTAGACAAATTTACCCCTCACTTACACATCAATTTTGGAGAAAACGAAAGCGAAGGAATGAAAACACAATGGCACAAAACCACGCTGTTGTTGTTAGCCATTACCCTTCATAACATTCCCGAAGGACTGGCGGTGGGGGTGTTGTTTGGCGCAGCGACCATTAGCGGCGGCGACCATTTGCTATCGGCAGCCATCACACTAGCCATCGGCATCGGCATTCAGAATTTCCCAGAGGGCTTCGCGGTGGCCATGCCGCTTCGTCGGCACGGAGTAAGTCGCTGGAAAAGCTTTTGGTATGGCCAACTATCCGCTATTGTTGAACCCGTAGCGGGCGTTTTAGGCGCGGTTGCCGTTATTTATCTCCAGCCTGTCCTTCCTTTTGCGTTGGCGTTTGCAGCAGGAGCCATGATTTACGTAGTGGTGGAAGAAGTAATTCCCGAAACCCAACGTGACAAATACACCGACATTTCTGTGCTTGGTTTCATCTGTGGCTTTGTGGTCATGATGATCCTAGACGTTGCCCTTGGTTAAACCATTTTGTATTCATACATACAAAAAAGAAGGCCGTCGCTGCAATAGCGACGGCCTTCTTACTCAATGATTTATATGATTAAAATTAGATAACTTTAACGTTAACCGCATTTAGACCTTTTTTACCATTTTCCACATCAAAAGACACATTGTCGTTTTCACGAATATCATCAGCAAGGCCTGATACGTGTACAAAAATGTCTGCGCCACCATTGGATGGAGTAATAAAACCAAATCCTTTGGTGTCATTAAAAAATTTAACTGTTCCTTCTTGCATTGTATTATCTTTAAAGTATTGATTCTCAAAGGTAAGAATATACATTGGATATACCTAATTTATTCCTTCTTCTTTTGAAAAGTATTTTTCAGCCCATGTCCAAAACTATTTTGTTTATCTTTAAAAAAAAATAAAACCACCATTATATATGAGAGCTTGTCTTTACCTTTTTGTGACTACTTTTTGCCTTGTTTTTCTTAATCACCTTCACGCCCAAACCACCCACTCCTTTTCCGAAGGCTTGGTAGTTGGTCCTTGCCATCAATACGGCCGCGAAGCCATTTATACCGACCAGCTTGCCTACCAGTTGATTCAAAAAACCTTTGTCAAACCCACTGAGGGCACCGTTTTACTCACCAATGAGAAAGGCCAAGAGCTCAAATGGCAAAAAATAACGGCCGACACTGCCAAACGTTTTCGCCACGCGGCCATGTCCAATGGTTACGTTTATTTGACCTACCAATCGCCCAAAGAAACCGTGGCGCTACTCAACGTGGCTGGTCATGCGGGACTGTATTTCAACGGCATTCCGCGCGGAGGCGATGCCAACCGCTATGAATATATGTATAGCCCCGTAAAGATTAAAAAAGGACTAAACGAGTTGATAGTGCGCGTCGGTATGGGCGGGCGTTTCCAAGGCATTTCCGCCCGATTGGTTTTTCCCGAAAAGCTAATCTCCCTTAGTCTTCCCGACATCACCCTTCCGCACGTGGTTTTGGGAGAAAATAACGAGCCAATTTGGGGAGGAATTGTGCTTTTTAATGCCACTGAAAAACCACTTATAGGACTAAAAATCAGGGCGTTGGTACAAGGAAAAGAAATAACTACTGACCTTCCAACCATTACATCCCTCAATTCACGTAAAGTTGGTTTTAAAATAGATGCTAGCAGCGTTACGCAACGCGGTGACGTAACTTGTGAGGTTTCTATACTCCAAAATGGCAAAGTGGTTGACACCAAAACCCTTACTTTACAGGCAGTTAATAACAAAGAGCATTATAGTCAAACATTTGTCAGTAACATTGACGGGAGTGTGCAATACTACGGTGTTGCGCCCCAAAAAGGAGAAAAAACGGACACCTCAGCCTTGTTTCTTTCTGTACACGGAGCGGGCGTAGAGGCCATTGGACAAGCACGCGCCTACAAACCCAAAGATTGGGGAACGCTCGTAGCGCCCACCAACCGCCGCCCACGCGGATTCAACTGGGAAGACTGGGGGCGCTTAGATGCGCTGGAAGTATTGGCCATTGCCGAGAAAAAATTCCAGCCTCATCCACAAAAAATTTACTTAACAGGCCACTCGATGGGCGGCCACGGAACGTGGTATTTAGGAGCGACTTTCCCAGGAAAATGGGCAGGAATTGCCCCTTGTGCGGGCTATCCAACTTTGATGGGCTATGGCTCAGCCGATGGCAAAATTCCTGAAAACAGCACCAATCCAGTCGAGCAATTGTTACTCCGTGCCAGTAATCCAAGCAACGTAATGGCCTTGGCTCAAAACTACAAAGCCAGCGGCATTTACATCCTACACGGCGATGCCGACCGTACCGTTTCGGTAGAATATGCCCGCACAATGCGCAACACCCTGGGCGCTTTTCACAATGATTTTTCGTATTACGAATACCCCAACGGCTCACACTGGTACGGCGACCACAGTGTGGACTGGGCACCGCTTTTTGATTATTTCAAATGGCACCGTTCAAAAAAAGCCGAAGATACTGACGTCCTAGATTTTACCACGGCAAACCCTGCTATTTCTTCTCACTACCATTGGATTGGGGTTGAACAACAAATTCGGCCGTTGCAATACAGCCGCATTCAGGCAAAACGAATGCTAAACGAGAAGACGTTGGCTATTACCACCGACAACGTACAAACGCTCACCGTGCATCCTTCGGCGTTTTTAGCGAATCAGTCTTTTAAGCTAAAAATTGATAATCAGGAAATTACGGGCACTTTCCAGTTGAACAACCAACCCTTATATTTTAGTAAAAAAGACAAATGGGAAGCCACCGAAAAACCGTCGATTCAGCAAAAAGGAGCGCACCGAAACGGAACTTTCAAAACCGCATTCAACCATCGGATGGTCTTTGTGTATGGAACAACAGGTAGCAAGGAAGAAAACGAATGGGCTTACAACAAAGCACGTTATGATGCCGAAACCTGGTATTATCGTGGCAATGGCGCGGTAGATGTGATTTCGGACAAAGAGTTTTCGTTGGCGGCCTACGCCGACCGTGGTGTGGTTGTTTTTGGCAATGCCACTACCAACAGCGCTTGGAATTTAGTACTAGGCCAATGTCCGATTCAGGTTCAAAAAGGCAGCATGAAAGTTGGCAACGAAACCCTTTCGGGCGACGATTTAGGCGGATATTTTATCTACCCTCGTCCCGACAGCCCCCTAGCCTCAGTAGCAGCCGTCACAGGTACGGGTTTGGCAGGGATGATGGCAACCGAATCGAATCAGTATTTTACGGGAGGAAGCGGATTCCCTGATTATTTTATTTTCAGCTCTGCCATGCTCAAAGAAGGTACAAAAGGCGTAAAAATGGCTGGTTTCTTTGATAATCAATGGCAATTCTCTTCAAATGATGTGGTAAAAGTGCCGTAACGAAACCATAAAATTTGGCCACAAACAAGCAGCACATCCTAGCCGCTACTTGTTTGTGGTCATTTTTTGGGTTATTGTCCCAACGCAATCTTGATATGCGCCAAATGGTGCTTAGCGTGCCACGCGCCCATGTCCAAAGCGTCAATCAACTTGATGTTTATTTGGCGAAGCGGATGGTAGTATCCCTTTTGAAAATCTTCCGCCGACATTTGTTCCATCAAATTCGTCCAACGGGCGTGCGTTCCTTCAATCATTTGCAAAGAGAAACCAATAGGTGCCGTTTTGGCTTCTTGCATCGTTGCCCACGCATCAATTTTGGCCACGACGCCATTGGGAGTATCTTCGGTCAAGGCGTGCTTGAAACGGATGTAATGAAGCAAGTGCATGTCTGCCACGTGGTGAATCAACTGCTGAATGGTCCAACTTCCTTCGCGGTATTGTTTTTGTAACTCTTCGTGCGAAAGTTGTTCAGTCAACGCCCGATACTCCGCAGGAATGATCTTCAGCGTTGTCAGGCGTTCTTGTATTTCTTCAGCGGTGTAGTCTCCTTTGGGCGACCATTTTCCAATCGGAAATTGGAGTGATTGAATGTCCATGAGTGTGTATTATTTTAAATTTTCTTCAAACCCTATTTCTTCAGATTGTGAGCAATCCGCCTCACATACAATTATTTTATTGCAAAAATATTCTGCATTTTTTTTATTGCAGAACAGACTCTTCGGGTTGTGAGCAACCCGCTACACGATTCAACAAAAAAAGGGAGCAAAAATGCTCCCTTCCTCGTCTTCAATTTTGAAATTAAGTAATTGTGGGTTATTAGTAGTTTATATTGCTTCGGAGAAGCATAACAACGCAACAAGTTATGCTTCTCCGAAGCAAAAATTCAAAAAAAACTCCTGCTACTACAAATGTTGCGCCTCTACCGAGGCTACTTTGAATTCCTCAAAAACTTTTGATCAAATACTTAATGATGACCGTGTGCTTCGTTTCCTTTTTGGCAGCACTCAGGTAGTTTGTCGTGAGCAGTTTTGCTACACATTTGACTATCTGCATCATAGCCTGTATCCGTAATCACTTTGCGAAGCGCTGCTTCATCCGTTTTTTTAGGATTGTACTTGATAGTCACCACTTTGTCATCAAGGTTTAAAACGGCCTCGGACACGCCTTTGCTCAAGGTCAAGTTTTTCTCAATACGTTCTTTACACATGTCACACACGGCTGACGTCTTGATTTTTACTTCTTTTTCTTTGCCAGGCTTGTTAGCCGCTGTGCTAAATACTACTCCCAGTACGAGCACCAAAAGGAATGTTAATTGTTTCATTGGTTACTTGTTTTAATCTTTTACTTTTATTCGTATGCCTGCATATACCATTCGGCCTACGATTGGCCCCCATACTTGCCCCGAATCAAAATACTTCCCAAACGGGTCTTGGGCGTTGATGATGGGGTTTGGTTGTTTAAAATTGAGCAAATTTTCTCCCCCCAAATAGACCTCAAACTTCCGAAAAGCCCGAGATACTTGGGCATTCACGTTGGTATAAGGTTGTGAATAAAGAATCGGCATTGATTTTTTATCCAAAGTTGCTTCCAACGATTGTAACGGGTCATTGATGCGGGCTTTCCCATTCCACTGAACCGTCAAGTCGGCTTTCCATTTATCATACGGTAAGGTATAACCGATATTGAACAGCACCCTGTCACGCGGTATCATCATACGGGCCATCAGGCGAACATCATTGACAGGCTGCCCCATGGTTTGCCAAACATCAAACAAACGATAGGCCAATTT
Organism: Runella sp. R0.1_18; assembly: GCF_057652155.1. Taxonomy (NCBI): domain Bacteria; kingdom Pseudomonadati; phylum Bacteroidota; class Cytophagia; order Cytophagales; family Spirosomataceae; genus Runella; species Runella sp. R0.1_18. The sequence continues at coordinate 175,959 of NZ_JBYFCK010000010.1, read as the reverse complement.
TATTTCGGTACGCTTTGATAATAAGCCGTTTAGCTCCGCTTGGAAGCTATTAGAGAACGATTTACCCTTGAGATTATAGAAATACAAATGAGCTGCCAAATCGTCGGCATGGTCGGTATCAGCCACCAACTGATTCTGAAAATCGGTTCGATAATAGTCCAGAATCACATCCCAATGTTTTTCAAAGAGATGGAAGGTTTGGGTCAAACTCGCGCCATAATTCCACGAAACTTCGGGACGTAGCTCATCCACAAAACGCACCCACCGTTGACTCACCAAATAGCCGTAGTTTTCGGCCAACGCGTTTGGCGTACGCTGCCCTCGTCCCGCTGATACCCGAAGGGTCGTATGTTCAAACGGCTGCCAGCGAAGGTGCAAACGCGGTGTAACAAACGCCCCAAAAAGGTTATGCGCATCAGCCCGAATGCCTGCCACAAGCGTCAGTTTATCAAGGTAGTTATAGGTATATTCAAAAAACGCCCCAGGTACCGACTCCGTCCGCGTACGGTGAAGGTCTTTATAGGTTTCGTTATAGTCGTCCAACAAATAACTCAAACCCGTCGTAAACTTATGATTGGTGTTATTAATAATCGACTGATAAATCAGATTGGCATACAAGGTTTGTTGGCGGGCATCGTAGTTCGCAAATCCAAAGTACGAGTCGCTTGCGTGCGTCAGTCCGTTTACGATAAAACCCAATCCTTTATACGGCTTGTCTTGGTACATTTTGGCCGTTTTGGAGAAAAACTCTACGCGCCGAGTTGTATTGCCAAAACCGTACGCTTGCGACGTTCCGCGCATATTTTCACGAAACCCTACTTGACCTCCCAAACGGTTTTCGTAAAGGGCTTTTACCCCAAACTGCGCCATCATTTTGTCGCTTTTATACTGCCAACGATTGACCGCATTAAGCTGCGTGTAAAGAGGCATGTCCAGAAACCCGTCTCCGTTGTTATCCACCCGCGTTTGAAGCGTACTTGCGTGCGAAAGGATGCCCGTTGACCAACGCTCATTGAGTTTTTTATTGACGTTGAAATTTACCTCTCCACGGCCAAAATTGTTGACGTACGCATTGAAATACAGTTTCTCTCGCGCATCGGGCTTCACCAACTCCACATTAATCGCCCCCGTCAAGCTTTCATAGCCATTGACGACTGAGCCTGCACCTTTGCCAATGTCGATGCTTTGAATCCACGTTCCTGGGATGTAATTTAGCCCAAAGGTCGTGCCCAAGCCACGGATATTCGGAATGTTTTCGACGTTGGTTTGCACGTATTGCCCTCCCAATCCCAAAAACTGAATTTGTTTGGCCCCCGTCACACCGTCGCTCAAACTCACCGACACCGAAGCATTGGTTTCAAAACTTTCAGACAAATTACAACAAGCAGCTTTGGCAAGGGCTTTGGTCGTAATGATTTCGGTTTGAATGGGGTTTAAGCGGTCAATTTGCGAGGAAGTGCCTCGTACAACTACTTCCCCCAACTGCCCTTCGGGCTTCATTATGATGTCGAAATTACTTTCCGCCGATACCTTTATCGTGTCGGTTTTGTAGCCGATGTAGCTGATGATTAAACGATTGGTTTTGGCAGAGCGGGCGATGTCAAATTTTCCCAAGCTATCGGTGATTGTTCCCAAGGATGTTCCACCCCAAAAAACGTTTACTCCTACTAAGGCCGACTTTTTCCCCGTTTCGTTGCGCTCATAAATCGCCCCCGTGACGCGCTGCGCTTGTAATACCCCCCCAAGCAAACAGCTTAGAAGGCTTAGATATATTTTTAAATTACTGATTTTCATCTGTTTAGTTTGCTTTAATGTTGTTTCCAACAGCATCCAATGGTTGACGGTCTTTCGAATCAGCATTTTTGAATTGACTGGGCGTCATGCCCGTGATTTTCTTAAACTGATTCGATAAATGACCCACGCTACTGTAATGAAGTTCGTCGGCTATTTGACCAAGACTCAGTTCATCGTAGGTCAACAATTCTTTCACACGTTCAATCTTTTGGCGAATGATGTATTGCTCAATTGTGATGCCTTCCAGCGAAGAAAAAAGAGTGCTCAAGCCATTGTAGTCACGGTTGAGATGTTGAGCTAAATAGTCAGAATAATTCACCTTCAATTCCAATGAAGAAGAACGAATCAACGCTAAAACAAGCGTTTTGATTTTTTCAACCGTACGAACTCGTTTATCCTCAAGCAATTCAAAACCGTATTCTTGAAGCCGAACAGTCACTTCCGCTATCTGAGTAGCAGTAACAGGCGTTGCTACCTCCACTTCCCCGAGTTGAATCTGTTGAACCTGAAAATGAGCGTGAGAAAATACTTGGCCAACCACCAATTTACAGCGGTCACAAACCATGTTTTTGACGTAAAATACCATTGGATTTTGATTTAACATTTCCCAAAAATGCGTTGACATGAACGGCAGCCATGCCAAGGAAATCCTAAATCAAGAGAGATTGGACGAACGAAAGCAGACTTCGTCCGTGAAAAAAAGAAGTAAAGGAATAAACAGAAGAAGAACCCGTCGAAGTGGGTAAGAAAAACTCAAATACAACTTTGAAGACCGCTACAAACGTCTCAACAACCCAGTCAGTCGTTGCTTTTAATAACTTAGCTACCCATTGTGTCACCGACGACGCGACTTCTACATTTTCGTAGCGTTGTTGGTCTTCGCAGCAAGTTCTTTTTTTGATAATCGTTTGTCCAGCAGGAGTTGTGGACTCTTTTGTCGTAGCACAGCTGCCGCATTTTTGTTTACTAAGGGCAGCCAAATGCAGCGATTTTCCTCTCAGAATACAATGATGTTCAACCACGCCAAAGCCCGTGCTTGCCGTTAGAACGACAAGTGCCATAAAAAAGGCAAGAAAGCGGCGGAACATTAATTTCATATAAGCAGATAGCGCTGTAATTAAGGTTGAAACATTTCTTTGGGCTAAAAAGTTCGGACGAATGTTCAAAATAAAAAAGGTGGCGAAAATGAATTCGCCACCTTTCTCAAAAAAGAGGTACACTTAGCACCGCTTTTCCCAATTATTTTACTTTTTCTACTACTGCCTTGAACGCCTCAGGGTGATTCATTGCAAGGTCAGCAAGTACTTTACGGTTTAGCTCAACACCAGCCGCGTGAACTTTACCCATCAATGCAGAATAAGACAATCCTTCTTGACGAGCCGCAGCGTTGATACGCTGAATCCACAAGGCACGGAAATTTCTTTTCTTTTGTTTACGACCGACATAAGCGTAGTTAAGACCGCGCTCAACGGCGTTTTTGGCTACTGTCCATACGTTTTTACGACGGCCGTAGTAACCTTTGGCTAATTTTAATACTTTTTTGCGACGAGCCCGCGACGCAACGTGGTTTACCGAACGTGGCATAATTTTGTTAGTTTTTTGACGGTTGGTGGCTTATTTTAAGCACTTTGTAAACCAACAATCGGGTGAAACAATGAACCTGTGCTTGCGCACTAATTAGAACTTAAGCATCAAACGGATGCGATCCATATTTGTGTCATCAACAACAGTGAAGCCTACAAGGCCACGCTTACGTTTTGTTGATTTCTTTGTCAAAATATGGCTATGGAAAGCGTGCTTACGCTTAATTTTACCAGTGCCAGTCATTTTAAAACGCTTCTTGGCACCTGAATTGGTTTTAACTTTTGGCATGATACCAGACTTTTAAAGTAGTTAAAAAAAGTAAAAAATTTGGGGTGCAAAGGTACGAACCTTTGTTGAATATTACAATCCGAGGGGCAGAACTTTATCCTCATTTTTAAAGATATACGACTTCTTCTGGCCTTGGTAGTTGAAGTTAACGAGATTCACTTGGTCGTCAAAGAAATCAAGCATGATGCTGTTTTGCAACGAAAAACCCGTAATAGCCTCAGGACAAGGAACTTCCACATAAATCCAAGTAGCGTCCGCCTCTTGTTCTTTTCCGATGTACGAATACGGTTTTTTTTGTTTAGTGGTAGTCACAATCGCAAAATGTTTCCGAATGTATTTTTCGACATAGGGGTCATTTTTATCATTGTTGAGTACCGAAAACTTTTGCCCGCCATTTTCTTTGGACAGCACGCTCTCCAAATCGTCGGTAAATACCCGAATACTCACCTCAAACGATTTTTCTTTGGCGTTATAGTCCATTCGGGTAATGCTGGTATGGAAATCGTGCTTTGAAAAACCGAAAGCGCTAAGGCACAAAAGGAGAATTAAACAAAGACGCAAAGGCGCAAAGAACGTTTCCGCCTTCGCACCTTTGCGTGGATTAGTTACTAAACTCATACTAACGGAAGAGTTTAAAAATATCGTTTCCAAAGGCGAACACCATCAACCCAAGGAGAATTACCATTCCCACTTTTTGGGCGGCTTCCAAGAACTTATCCGACGGCTTGTGGCCTGTTACCATTTCGTAAATCAACAAAACCGAGTGGCCACCATCAAGGGCTGGAATCGGCAGAATGTTCATAAATGCCAATACCATCGACAACAAGCCCGTGAGGAACCAAAAACGTCCCCAATCCCAAATTCCACCGAACATTTGGGCGATACCAATCGGTCCACTCAATGCCTTAGAGGCAGATACTTCACCACGGAAAATTTTGCCAAAACCACGAATATTGTCAGTCACTACGCTAAATGCCTTTTGAGTTCCAATCGCTATTGACTCCCCGAAAGAATAATCAATGTGCGTGGTTGTAAGACCTAACTCTGGATAAAAACCTATTTTACCGTCTTCGGGTACATCCACGTTAAGGGTTACGATTTTTCCTTTACGGTCGATTTCCAACACTGCCTTTTTGTTTTTTAGATTGGACAATGCGTCTCTGATTTCGTGGTAAAACTGAATAGGCTGGTTATTTACCTTGACAATTTTATCACCTGCTAATAATCCTGATTTAGACGCAGGCATCCCAGGCGTCACTTCTCTAATTGAGAAAGGATAAATGGGATCAATAAACTCACCCGCATTTTTCTTGTCCGAAATCTTCTCGATGAAATTATTCGGTACATAAATATCCAATTTTTCGCCATTACGCTCTACCGTATAGTAGCTGTTTGACTCCAAAAACACTTTACGCACTTCGGCAAAATCGTCAAACGGTTTTCCATTGATGGCCACGATTTGGTCTCCCGTACGCAACCCAATTTCTTGGCCAAGTTTGTGAGCCACAATCCCGTATTTCACATCTTTGGTCGCGATGTAGTCATATCCTTCTGAATAAGTAATGGCCACAAAAATGATAATACCCGTAATCACATTGACGATGATTCCACCCAGCATCACAATCAAACGCTGCCAAGCGGGTTTGGCGCGAAATTCCCAAGGCTCGGGTTCTGCCGTCAAATTTTTGGTATCCAACGACTCATCGACCATTCCCGATATTTTCACAAAACCGCCTAGTGGCACTGCTCCAAAACCATATTCCGTCTCACCGCGTTGAATCGACCATATTTTGGGCGGAAACCCAATGAAATACTTTTCTACTCGCATTCCGAACATCTTGGCTGTGATAAGATGCCCCCATTCGTGTAATCCTACTAAAATCGACAGTCCTAAAATCAACTGTCCCACCATTACTAAAATTTCCATTCTTTGAGTTTATGTGTGCTTGCACACGTTTAGTTAGTCATTAATCAATATCTTGAAAAACCGTTGTTAGGTCGATCTCTAATCCTTCTAAGACCTTTCCCCCGTCGATAACACCAAACGGTTGTTTTTCGGGATTGTTATTTTGAGGGCTAAAAATCATGTATGTTTTCTCGTTGGGGTCAATCAACCAACCCAATTGGCAACCATTGGCGACCCACTCCTTCATTTTATCAACATGCTCCGACCAAGTATCTGATTCTGAAATTACTTCTACCACAAAATCAGGGCAAATAGGGGCAAATTTTTTTCGTAAAGCCGAAGGAATTTGTTCCCATCGCTCGCGGCGTATCCAAGCGACGTCAGGCGACTTGATGGATTTGTCAGGCAGGGTAAAACCCGTTGATGAAGGAAATACAAAACCTTGGTTCGTACCTCTATTCCAAAGTTTGATTTCAACAAAAATTTCGCCATCGTTGTGGCCTCCAACGCTTCCAGTAGGTGACATAAAAATGATTCTTCCGTATTTGTCCCGCTCAAAGTGCATTCCATTGCGACGATTTGCCTCGCAAAAAGCGAAGAACTCGTCGTCGTTCATGGTATCCATGGTGGGTATGTTCAGTACTTGGGACATGGTCGCTATTTTGACAGTAAACTTTCGGCTACACGGCGTGTTTCGGTGTCGGTTTCGATATAATCGTCGAGGGTTGGTTGTTGAATAAACGCTACGGTGTTCATACAAGTTTCGATAAGGTCTGACATTTGCAGAAAACCTACTTTATCTTGTAAAAACGCCGCTACTGCCACTTCATTGGCTGCATTCACAATGCAGGCCATGTTTCCACCACGTTCGAGGGCATCGAAAGCGAATTGCAAATTACGAAAAGTTTTTAAGTCGGGTTGCTCAAATGTGAGAGACGGATACTGAGCAAAGTTGAAGCGAGGAAAATCGGCCTTCAAGCGGTGCGGGTAGGTGAGGGCAAACTGAATCGGGAGGCGCATATCAGGTAATCCCATTTGGGCTTTGATGCTTCCATCTTCAAATTGCACCATTGAATGGATAATACTTTGGGGATGCACTACCACCTCGATTTGCGATGCATCTAGTCCAAAAAGCCATTTTGCTTCAATGACTTCCAAGCCTTTGTTCATCAACGAAGCCGAATCAATGGTAATTTTAGCCCCCATGCTCCAGTTGGGGTGTTTCAGGGCTTGCGCTTTGGTTACGTGTAAAAGCTCATCGCGGGTTTTGCCTCGAAATGGCCCACCCGAAGCGGTGAGCAATATTTTTTCGATGGGATTATGAAACTCACCCACAATACACTGAAATATGGCCGAGTGCTCCGAATCGACAGGATAAATATTAACGCCTTTTTCGCGGGCCAGAGCCGTTACCAGCTCACCTGCCACTACCAAAGTTTCTTTGTTGGCTAAGGCAATTTGTTTACCTGCCTCAATGGCTTTTACCGTCGGAATCAGTCCCGAATAGCCCACCATAGAGGTCAAAACCGTGTCGATGGAGTCCATTTGAACCACATCGGCAATCGCCTTCGCTCCTGCATATACCTGAATCCCGAGGGGGTCGAGGGCGTCAAAGACCTTGTCGTACAACGACTCATTGGCAATGACAACCACATTGGGATGAAACGTTGCGGCTTGCTCAATCAGCAGTTCAGCGTTGTTTTGAGCGGTAAGGATTTCGACCGTAAACGACTCTGGATGAGCCGCTATCACGTCGAGTGCTTGGGTTCCAATCGAACCCGTTGAGCCAAGAATGGCTATGTGTTTTTGGGGAAACTTCATGCAATGGACAACTATTCATGGGCAAAATTACACATTCTTTTGGCTTTTAGGACAAAGCTGCTTCAGCCTTCGTAAACAGCAAAAGGCGTCGTTCGTTGTACTTTACCATTTAACCATGTATTGTTATATTTTTTTCTTTGTACTGTACAGGGGTGACCCCGACGACTTTTTTAAATAACCGGGTGAAATAAGATGGACTTTCAAAGCCTAATTGATAGGCTATTTCCGAAACATTATCGCCTGTGCCTAATAGCTGGTTTTTGGCTTCTGTAACAAGGTATAAATGTACGTGGTCTAAAGCCGCTTTGCCCGTTTCTTGTTTTAACACATCGCTCAAGTAACGGGTTGAGAGCGACAATTCACCTGCTAAGTAATGGACAGTGGGCAAACCTTGTGTTTTTTGAAAGCCTTGCTCAAAATAGTGAGTCAATACATGTTGGAACTTCTTTACGGTAGTGCTCGATATATTACTACTACGGTCGATAAACTGTCTTTTATAAAATCTATCCGAGTATTTCAACATCGCATCAATGTGCGAAAGAATGATTTCTTGGCTAAACTCATCCTGATTTTGGTCGTATTCTATTCTGATTTTATCATAAAGCTCCCACATGATCTTTTCTTCGGTAGGCGAAATATGCAAGGCTTCATTGATTTCGTATTCAAAATAGCCATACTTTTTGATCTGGCTGTGCAGGTTATGGCCTGTTAAGTAATCCTCATGCACAAACATGACAAAGCCTTTTTCGGCAAATTGTACATTACTTACTTCGATAATCTGCCGTGGTTTCATAAAAACCATCGAGCCATTCTCGTAGTCGTACTTGGTTTTTCCGTACAAGACATAGCCTGATTTTATTTTTTTCAAGGCAATCATGTAGAAATCTCCTGTAAATCTTGATTGCCCTAGAGAATAGCTCATGAGCTCTTTACAAGTCATCAAGCTGATTAAAGGGTTGGCAGGAAGCGGATAGCCACTTTTTTGGTGTAACTCTGCAATGCTTTTATAATGTACTATTTTGTCCATTGTCTGTTGGAATCAGTAAATCAACACCACAAGGTACTAAATTATCGTTAAGCACGGCTTTTTAAGCCATTCTTTCACCTTCGTATTTCTGTGCTATTCTTCCGCTGAAATGGGTTAGTCGTTCGCCAAGGGGCTGAAGTACCTTTGTCACATCAAAATAAACAAAAAACAAACGACATCATTTTTAAATTTTATCAACATGAAAACGATTCAAGTTCCTGCCACAGAGGCATTAAGTACCTTATCTCAATCAATTTTAGCACAGGTACAGAAAAAAATGGGTAAAGTACCCAATTTATATGCAACCATCGGGTATTCGGGTCAGGCTCTCAAAGGAATGCTTGATTTTGAAGCTACACTTTCTCAGGATTCCTCTTTTACGGGTAAAGAAAAAGAAGCCATCAATCTGATTGTGTCGCAAGTAAACAATTGTGATTACTGTTTAGCCGCACATACGATGTTGGCTCAGTTGAAAGGCTTTAGCAAAGAAGATACCCTTGCTATCAGAAAAGGTGCAGTAAGTGACTCAAAACTAAGTGCTATCATTTCTTTAGCCGCATCTATTGCCAATAACAAAGGAAGCGCCAGCGAAGAAGCTTTGGAGCAATTTTTTGAAGTAGGCTACGACGAAAAAGCCCTCATTGAGCTTATGGGATTGATTACTTTAAGAACATTTACTAATTACGTATATGCCAATACGAAAATTCCAGTGGATTTCCCTGCGATTGAATCAATTGCATAGTAATCCAATAGCCTTCACTCCTAAACTGTTATCAGTTCGGGGAGTGAAGGTTGTTGGATTGAATGGATACTATTTTAGTTGGTGCAACACCAAACGCATTTTTAAAGGCAAAAGAGAAATGGGATAAGTCTTCAAAGCCTAAATCGAGGTAAATGTCGGAGGCTATCTTGCCTTTTTCATGGATAAGATAGTAGGCTTCTTTAAGGCGTTTTTGTTGTAACCAATGTCTCGGAGAAACACCAAATATTTTCTCAAAATCTCTTTTAAAAGTCGCCAAACTTCTGCCTGTAAGATAGGCAAAACGTTCTAAGTGAACATTGAAATGATAGTTTTTATTCATGAATGACTCCAAATCAATTTTGTGTGGGTCATTAAAATCAAACAAAATGTCCTTTAAGGCTGGATTGGTTTGTAATAGTAGCAAAATCCCTTCATTTAGTTTTATATCAACCATTTGGGCATTTTCCAAAATACTACTTTGGCGATAGGTCAGTAAAGAATTGACATAGCTTTCGAGTAGCGAATTGGTTTGTAGGGTAAATATAAACTGCTCGTGTGGCTTTTGTTCAGAGAGTACTTCGTAGGCTAAACTAAAACTTTTTAAAGTTTCTTGTGTAAACAAAATACTTAGTGATTGGTACTCGCCATTAGCAGGAGGATGTTTGCTGAATTTTAGGAGTTGATTACGTCTGATAAAACGAAAAGTTCCTTCCCTCGATTCATATTGACTATTGCCGTCGCTGAGAATCGAAGTGCCTGTAATTTGATAATTTAATACATGGTCAGCCACAAATTGCTCACCTTCTCTGCTTTGTTTGTAGTAGCAAGAATAGGTAATATTCGCACGTTTTTTATTTTCGTTTTCAGCTTTCATATCAGGCTCAAATTAATTTATTTTCCAGTATCAATACAATTTTCATAAGCCTTGAGTTTACAATTAACGAGCGAATTGATTCGCTCGTTAATTGTAATACAGGAAATTATGCTTTTTAAATAATCCCTTTACTGCTCAAAAACTTTTTACCTTCTTCTGTTTCAAAGATATTTTCAGCTTCGTCGTGGTCGGTAGAGTTACTTACAGCAAGCCATTTTTCAAACTCTGCTTTTCGGTTTTCATCAGCACTTCTCAAAATAGCCGTTGCCTCGCTTCCCAATACCAAATGCACAGGAGGCTCTGGGTGTGATGCCAGTTCAAACATTACTTTAGCGGCTTTGGCTGGGTCTCCCACAGGTACATATTTTCCTGAGAAAATATAGGCTTTCATACCACCAACAGTATTTTCATACCCCTCTATATCTTCGGCAAAGCTCATAGATGCACCAGCCCAATCGGTACGAAATCCGCCCGGTTCAATAGACGTTACTTTAATGCCCAGAGGTGCTACCTCTTTGCTTAGTGCTTCGGTAAAACCCGCTAAACCAAATTTGGCTGCTTGATACATGGTCAATCCAGGGTTTCCGACACGCCCACCAATAGAACTAATTTGAAGGATGCGTCCAGAGCGTTGTTTACGCATAATGGGTAAAACAACACGAGTGATTTCGATAGGAGCGTATAAGTTTACTTCTAACTGGCTACGAACTTGTTCATCAGTAAATGCCTCGGCTGCACCCGTAATACCAAATCCTGCATTATTGACCAAAACGTCAATTCTACCAAAATGCGATACTGCTTCGGCAACAGCAGTATCAATCTGAGCCTTACTGCTTACATCCAGCGGAAGTGCCAATACTTGATTCGGGAATTGCACTACCAAATCATTTAATTGTGAAACATTTCTTGCGGTGGCAACCACGTTATCACCGTTTGTTAGTGCTTCTAAAGCAAGGCTTTTGCCTAAACCTTTTGAGCTACCTGTAATAAACCAAACCTTTGTCATTTTTCTTGAATTTTGTTTCTGCAAAGTTCTCTCTAAAATCACGGGACTTCTTTGTTAGAAAGCTCAATGTAACTTTGTTGAAAAGCTCAGGTGTCAAGTTTTTTGTAGCACAAATCAACGGTTCTACCACAAATCTCCCTCTTTCGTATTTCTGTGCTATTCTTCCGCTGAAATGGGTTAGTCGTTCGCCAAGGGGCTGAAGTACCTTTGTCACATCAAAAAAAACAAAACACGAACGACATCATGAGCAAGACAATTTTTATCACAGGAGCATCAAGAGGATTTGGAAAACTTTGGGCAGAAGCATTTTTGAAACGTGGCGACAAAGTAGCCGCAACAGCCCGTAACATCGCTGCTTTAGGCGACCTTGTAAGTACCTATGGCGATAATATTTTACCCGTACAATTAGATGTAAACAATCGTCAAGAAGTTATCAATGCTGTGAATCAAGTAGCTACCCATTTTGGAAGCATTGATATTTTAATTAACAATGCTGGTTATGGTCTTTTCGGAACGGTAGAAGAAACGACCGAGCAACAAGCCAGAGACCAAATGGAAACTAATTTCTTTGGACTTTTGTGGGTGACACAAGCAGTTTTGCCCATTATGCGTCAACAAAAAAGTGGGCATATTATTCAAGTATCAAGTTTTTTGGGACTTACTACTTTGCCTATGTTAGGTTTGTACAATGCTTCAAAATTTGCCGTAGAAGGACTTAGTGAAACCATTGCTTCGGAAGTAGCTCATTTAGGAATCAAATTTACACTCATTGAACCCAACGGTTTTGCCACAGAATGGGCAGGCGCTTCGGCTATTCAAACCACCGACAGCATTGCAGATTATGCACCAGTACGTGCAGCCTTTGCAGCTTCTGGTGAAAATCCAGCGACTTGGGGAAAACCAGAAGCTACTGTAGAAGCCATTTTGAAGGTAGTCAACAGCGAAAATCCACCACAAAGACTATTATTAGGAAAAATCGCATACCATGTTGTGAATCAAGTATATAAAAATCGCCTTGAAGAAATTGAAGCATGGAAAGAGGTAAGTATTGCCGCTCACGGACATTGATTCATTTTACCTGCCCAATCATTTAACAATTAAAAAATACTACCATGAAAAATGTACAAGAATTACTCGGCCAAAAATCGTTTGCATTAACCGCAGAAACGCAATTCGCCCTAATTGATGGTAAAAAAAGAGCCTACCGTCAGTTTGGTACTGGTGAACACCTTGTTTTAGTGAATCGATTCAGAGGTGTTTTAGACACTTGGGACCCACTTTTTTTAGACGGATTAGCCGCCCAAAATACGGTTACGATTTTCGACTATTCGGGTATTGGTCTTTCCGAAGGTGAACTTCCTTTAAATACCATTGACGTAGCCAAAGAAATTATTCAACTCCTTGATTATTTAAACATTAAACAGTTTAATGTATTGGGTTGGTCGTATGGAGGTTTGGTTACTCAAAGTCTTATGTTTCAGTATCCCGACCGAGTGTTAAAAACGGTTTTGGTAGGAACAAATCCTCCAGGAAACACTGAAATTCCGATTCAGCCTATCTTTTTTGAAAAAGCCTTGAAGCCTACCAACGATTTAGAGGACGAATATGTATTGTTCTTTGAACCATCTTCTGAAAAAAGCAAACAATTGGCCAAGGCTTCGCACGAACGTATTGCTCAACGTTTAGATCGCAGTCTTATTCCTGCCACTCAGGATATTCTGCAGCGATATTTTGCGGGTTCGATAGCTTTTAGAGAAGATAAGCTCAATTTGAGAGAGCGTTATAGAACCTTACAAACACCCGTCTTTGTAGTTTCGGGTGATAATGATATAAGTTTTGCCGTTGAAAACTGGTTTCCGTTATTGAAAAATGCGCCAACCATCCAGCATCTTATTTTGCACGAAACTGGGCATGGGCCACAACATCAGTATCCAACGTTGGTGAGTGCTTATATCAATTTATTCCTCCAGCAATCATGAACGTGACCGCTAGGCTAAACCCGAACAATTGGTACAAAATGTATCTACAATAGGTACTGATTTCCCCATTCTCGCATTTCGATAAGCACATTTTTCAGAGCTCTACCTTTATCCGTCAATGAGTACTCGACCCGTGGAGGAACTTCCGCATAGACTTTTCTAACGACAAGGCCATTGTCTTCTAATTGCTTAAGTTCTTTCACGAGCATACGAGTATTGATACCTTCGATACTTCTTTCCAGCTCTTTGAAACGCTTGGTTTCATAAATCAACGAGAAAATAATAGGTAGCGTCCACTTCCCGCCTATCACATCGGCTGTTCTTGTGATGGGACATTCAGAAAAGTTACATTTTTTTTTAGCCATAATAATCTGACGGTCAACATTGATTTACTTTTTGTTATTACTTCACAATAAAGTAACTACTTGCAAAAGTAAAGTAATGGATTTTGCTTTGCAATAAAAAACGTAACATCATGATTTTAAAGACGCAAAAAATAAGCGATAGTTATTGGAAAGTAATTATTGACAACCCGCCAATTAACTTGTTTGGCCCAGAAATGTCAGAAGAATTGATAGTATTGATAGACGAATTTGAAGCAGCCGAAAACCTAAAAGTGGTGGTATTTGAAAGTGCAAACCCTGACTTTTTCATTGCCCACTTAGATGTACTGAAAGCTACGGGCTTCCCGAAAGGTGTTGGAAAAACAGGGCTTTCAAAATCTTGGCCAGATGTTGCCAAACGTTTTGAACAGGCTCCATTTGTCAGTATTGCCTCTATCAGAGGACGTGCCAGAGGATTGGGTAGCGAATTTGCGCAGGCAATGGATATGCGATTTGCGAGCAAAGAAAAAGCGATTTTTGGTCAACCCGAAATTGGATTCAGTATCTTCCCTGGCGGTGGTGGTATGGAACGATTACATCTGCTTACAGGCAAAGCAAAAGCATTGGAAATTATTTTGAGTGGCAGTGATTTTGACGCTGAAACGGCCGCCGCTTATGGCTGGATAAACCGTGCGATTGCCGACGAAGAATTAGATGATTTTGTGGAAAACCTTGCCCAACGCATTGCCTCATTTGATAAGAAAGTAATTTCAGAAATTAAATCGATTATCAATAAAAGAGCGGTAAATCCTAAAAATGAACACATTATGGATACCCAAACTCGATTTTTTGAAGCCTTAGCCCAACCAGAAGCGGCCAACAGAATGAAAAATCTTTTTGCCAAAGGACTTCAACAAAACGGTGATGCGGAACTAAATCTCGGGAAGCATTTGTAGGGAACATCAAAATAATAGTAATCTAGCCCAGAGCGTGGATGTAACCAAAAGCTATTTCTTGTCCGAATTTCGGTAGAAATAGCAATCTAGGAGGTGTTATCTCGGCTCGGGACTAAAGTTTAGCATTAGAGTAGATTAACCAAAAGGGTGAATTTAGGTAGTACCTATTCACCCTTTTTTACATTTACTCCGATGGAACGCAGAAACTTTTTACGTACTAGCGCCACAGTGGCTATCGGTACTACATTGAGCGCTCAGGCCGCTGAATGGTTTCACCACGACTCACAAGCCAGCGATTTAGCCTCGCACAAAATTGCGGACATTGCCTATACCCAAGTACAGCTAAAATGGCCTCGTTTTGTAGGCAAAAACGCCCGACGCGATATTCACGGATACGGCCCCAAAGTGAATGTCTGTGTACTTACCACCGACCAAGGAGCCAAAGGTTGGGGAATGCACGGTCGTCGAAGCGAAGAAACCATTGCGTATTTAAAAGGGAAACGTGTTTCGGAGGTTTTTGAACCAAAATTGGGCGTTACCGACCCTCAAGCCTTACCTTTTGATGTGCCACTGCACGATTTGGCAGGGGTCATCCTCAACAAACCTGTGTATGAATTGATGGGACGCAAAAAGCCCATTACGACGAAGTGTTATAGCGGCATGATTTATTTTGATGAACTAGAACCCAAAGAGGGGCCAGTCACCACCTTGCCCAACGGACTCGACAACATCATCGCCAATTGCAATGCAGATTATAAATTGGGCTATCGGCAGTTCAAACTAAAAATTGGGCGCGGCAATATTTGGATGCCCAAACAAGAAGGGCTTCAACGCGACATCGAAGTGACGAAGCTTGTTCACAAAACATTTCCCGATTGTGATATTTTGGTCGATGCCAACGATGGTTACACGGCCGACATGGCCATCGCATATCTAAAAGGCATTGATGGGATTCCGCTGTTTTGGTTTGAAGAACCCTTTGCCGAAACCGTGGCAGATTACCGAAAGTTAAAAGACTGGTTGAAAGCCAGCAACGTTAAAACACTTTTGGCCGATGGCGAAGCCAATCCAAATCAGCAACTTCTGCGCGAACTTGAAGAACAAAAACTGATTGATGTTCACATCACCGACATCATGGGCTACGGCTTTACGCCTTGGCGCAAAATCATGCCTGAGCTTCAAAAATTGGGTATTTTAGCTTCACCTCATGCGTTTGGCGAACAGCTAAAGTCATTTTATACGGCTCACTTAACGGGGGCGTTAGGAAATACCGTCACCATTGAGGGAGTTCCGTGTACCTGCGAGGACGTTGATTTTAGCCTTTATAAAATTGTCAACAGCGAATTTATCCCTCCCAAAGCGCCAGGTTTTGGCATGAAATTGCTGAAGAGTGTATAACAGGTTAGGGCTTTCCTATGAGAGCCCTAACCAATTAATAGTTTTTTACTCCACCGTCACCGATTTAGCCAAGTTTCGAGGTTGGTCCACGTTGCGTCCGCGCATGACAGCGATGTAATACGACAGTAATTGCAACGGAATCGAGGACAAAAGTGGCATCAATATTTCGTGCGTTTTGGGGATTTCAATCACAAAATCCACCATGTTATGAATCAACGAATCTCCTTCGGTCACAATCGCAATGACGCGACCTTTCCGCGCTTTTACTTCCTGAATGTTCGACACCACTTTTTCGTACGAGCTGTCTTTGGTAGCAATAAATACCACAGGCATGTCTTCGTCGATGAGCGCAATCGGGCCGTGTTTCATTTCGGCTGCGGGGTAGCCTTCCGCATGGATGTACGAGATTTCTTTGAGTTTCAACGCTCCTTCCAGCGCCACAGGAAAGTTTAGGCCGCGTCCTAAATAAATAAAATTGCGGGCGTAGGTAAAGATAAAAGCTATCTCCTTGATTTTGTCGGCGGCCTTCAGCACTTGCTCTACCTTACGCGGAATGTTTTCCAGTTCAATCAACAACTGACGATACAGCCCCTCCGAAATTGTACCTCTTTTTTTGGCCACCGCAATCGCCATTTGCGTAAGTACCGTTACTTGGGCCGTAAATGCCTTGGTACTTGCCACCCCAATTTCAGGCCCTGCGTGGGTATAAGCCCCCGCATGGGTTTCGCGCGCAATCGACGAACCGACGACGTTGCACACCCCAAAAATAGTGGCTCCCTTGGATTTGGCCAACTGAATCGCCGCCAGCGTATCGGCCGTTTCTCCCGACTGTGAAATCGCAATGACAAAGTCTTTCTCGCGAATAATTGGGTTTCGGTACCGAAACTCCGACGCATATTCTACTTCTACGGGAATGCGGGCCAGTTCTTCAAAAATATATTCGGCCACCAGCCCCGCGTGCCACGATGTACCGCAGCCTACGATGATGATTCGCTTGGCGTCGGCCAATTTTCCCATGTACTCGCTCAAACCGCCCAGTTGTAAGCTACCTTCTTCGCTGTTTACGCGTCCGCGCATACTGTCCGCAATCGAACGCGGTTGCTCAAAAATTTCTTTCAACATAAAGTGGTCATAGCCGCCCTTTTCAATGGCTTCTAGTTCCATCTCAAGTTTCTGGACATAAGGCAGTTGTCGTTCGTTTTCGAGATTGACAATTTTTAGCTCATTATTGCGCACCAACGCAATTTGGTTATCGTCCAAGTACACGACGTCTTTGGTATATTCAATGATGGGCGTCGCGTCTGAGGCAAAGAAAAACTCGTCCTCTCCTACCCCAATCACCAAAGGACTACTTTTACGCGCAGCAATCAGTTGAGTGGGCTCGTCTTCCGTCATCACCACAATGGCATAAGCTCCTACCACTTCTTGCAAGGCCAAGCGTACGGCCTCTAGGAGCGTGCAATTTACTTCTGACTGAATATCTTCTATAAAATGAATCAGCACCTCCGAATCGGTTTCGGAGCGAAACTCGTGCCCTTTTTGCAGCAATTTTTGTTTAATGGTGGCGTAGTTTTCAATGATTCCGTTGTGGATAATCGCCAATTTTTTGTGGTTCGAATAATGCGGGTGCGCGTTTCGGTCGTTAGGTTCGCCGTGCGTGGCCCAGCGTGTATGCCCAATGCCAATGCAAGCCGTCGTATCTTTTGATTTTAACTCCTCTTCCAGCGCAACGACCTTGCCTTTCTTTTTATAAATATTCAAACCGTCTTTGTTCAAAAGCGCGATTCCTGCACTGTCGTACCCACGGTATTCCAGTCGTTTTAAGCCTTTAATAATGATGGGACAGGCTTCTTGATGTCCGACGTATGCTACGATTCCACACATACAGATTGATGTTTAAGGTGAGTTGAACTTTGGGAAAGTTTTTAAAAAAAATTATCAAACGTTTTATAGCTAAAAACTTTTTTAAAAAACTTGGTTTTATCCTATCAAAGTTAACAAAAAACCTTAAAAGTCAAGAAATATTACAAAAACAAAACGCGCAAAGGAGAATTTCCTTTGCGCGTTTTGCCTATGCTGTATTTTGCTTTATTCTTACTGAGCCGTTGTGTAAAACAACATCAATTTTATGTTTTCTTTGTTCGGCGTAATCGTCAAGCGATCCAGTTTATTGTTCATAAACGGATAGTAACTACTCAAGGGTTGCCCACTGGTTGAGTACGACTGTACTTCTGGTGCTCCACTTATTGGCATCAATAATAAACCTGGATTTTTCTTAAACCCGACGGCCAATGCTTGCAAATAAGTGGTCAAGATGAAGTTATAATTGCGCGTTTTGGTAGAGTAAACTACCACTTGTGGCAAAATATAGCTCTGGAAAGTAGTGGCATCATTAGGCACCAAAAGCTCCGTATCACCTTTGGTTCTCAACAAGCGGTTAGAAGCATCCGTTTCTGCCAATGCCAATCCTATTGGCAAAGTATAAATGGAGTTCGTTCCCTCAGGCCAAGTGGGGGTAATCAATAGCTCGGCGCGGTTAATGGCAATCCCCTTTTGTTTGAACAATTCTTGCAAGTAAGGAATCTCAAGTTTCGTCACAATCCCAAGGGCATCTTGAATGTAGTTCAACCCACCTGTTTCGCTGGCAGCGAGAGGTTTGAGAGGTTGAATTTTGCTCAGTGCCGTACCTTGGCGATCAGCCTCTACGTGATTAAAACGCTTATTGATAAAAAACGTTTTCACCAGGGCAATTGTATCAGCAGTGTTGTGATAAAACAAGTTCAGCGTAATGCCAGTTGATTGGGGAGAAATTCCAATCACAGAAGCATTGGTAGCAGCAGGAACAAACGTCAACCCTTTGATTGTCTGGGTAAACTTTGCGATGGTACTAGCCTCTGGCTTACCGTTCAAAGCAAAGATTTCTTGTCCAAATGCATCTGGGAGCCTCATTGTCACCAACGACGACGTTCTTGGGGTTGGATAAAACGTATGACTTGCCAGCGGTGTTGACGAATAAGGTACTGTACTGTTGTTGTAGTACATCTTACCCGTCAGGAGCGTGTCTGTCAAACGGTGAACTGCCATCTGAAACGGCTTCAGCGTATCCCCATAATAATAATTGTAAGACAAGCTAATAGACACCGAGTCAAAGGCATACACGTTGGTATTGGTCGTTCCATCCGCGTTCAAGTTCAAATTAAGTGTACTTGTAAACTCCACAAATGACTGTGCTTTCACCTTTCCAAAGATGGGGTCATTGTAAGCACCCACCAATATTCGTTGGGCGTTTGAGGTGCGCACCGAGTCCAATAGCACAGTACTTGTACGTACTGTCAGGGTATCGACAAACTTAACATCGGCAATTACTTCGGGCGGAAGTCCAATTTCTTTAGGAGCTTCGCACGACATCAAGGCCAAAACCAATAAGGTGAGGGTGCTTAGGCTAAGTTTAGCCAGCCAATTCGTTGTAAAGGTTGTAATACGTCTCGGTAAAGTTTTCGTCTTCTTCGACCAGTTCCAACTTGCGTTCGGGCAATTCATCAAAAATTTGGTTTAAACTTTCACTAAAATCATCGTCAGCTTTTACTACGGCATCTGCATACGCACATCCAATTTTGACAAATCCCTCAAAATCAGCCGAACGTAGATGCGCCAGTGCCTCGTCGCTAACGTCCATGGCTTTGGCTTTTTCTAAAATGGCGTCTTCAAACTTATAGTTGAAGGCATTGTTATACACCGTAAAAACGCACTTGGTATCCTTAAACATCGGATCATTTTTATAGGTCGTCTTTAAGTACAATGGGATGAGAGAAGTCATCCAATCGTTACAGTGTACAACGTCAGGCGCCCAGCCTAACTTTTTGACGGTTTCGAGTACGCCTTTACAGAAAAAGATAGCACGTTCATCGTTGTCGTCAAAAAAATTGTTGTCTTTATCTAAGAAAACGGACTTACGATGAAAATAGTCTTCGTTGTCTATAAAATAAACTTGTAGTTTAGCGCTCGGTATCGATGCCACCTTGATTACTAGGGGTTTCTCATCGTCACCGACCGAAATATTAATACCAGAAAGACGAACTACTTCGTGAAGACGGTTTTTACGTTCGTTGATAAGTCCAAAGCGGGGCACTAAAATGCGAATTTCCATGCCGCGCTCCTGCATTGCTTGGGGCAGTTTTCGTACGTATTCTGCTACCTCGGTAATTTGGAGAAAAGGATTTATCTCACTGGCTACATACAAAATCCGTAGTTTACTCATAGGCTTTGGTGAAGCTTGATTGGATTGGTTTTGAAGAAAAATTTTGCAAAATTATACAAAATTTTCGCGAATTTCAACCACCATGGGCGATATTTATTTCACTCCGTATGCCTCACAAGTCACTTTGTCCATCGGTTTTGAGTATGTTTTGCCAATCATACACTTTTGGGATAAATTATACGTTCAACTACCCAAATCGCTAATACACTCTCATCCAATGAGTTCAAACAAAATCGCCTACTTTTTGCGCACCGCAGTAGTCATTTTTGGGCTAGGGACGGTAGAGTTTAGTTGTTCAACCTCCCCTCAAGACACCATGTCCGCTCGTTTTCATACCTTTGGTACAGATTTAGCTTTTTTAAAGAAACACCAGCCGCCACTCGTTCTCTCTTCGCCCGATGATGACTCGGCGCAGGTTGCCGTTGTGGCAGCGCTACAAGGTCGGGTGATGACATCTACTGCGGGTGGTTCTACGGGCAACAGCTACGGCTGGCTTAATTATAAACTACTCGAATCGGGCAAATTTACGCCCCACATGAGTGCTTTTGGTGGCGAAGAACGCTTTTGGCTAGGGCCTGAAGGCGGACAATTCTCTGTTTATTTTGAAAAAGACAAAGACTTTGTTTTCGATAATTGGCAAGTACCCGCCTTGATAGACTCTGAGCCGTTCGATTTGGTTTCATCCGAAAAAGCCAAAGCCTCGTTCCGCAAAAAAGCCAAACTTACCAACTACTCAGGAACGACTTTTGACATTGAGATTCTGCGTAGTGTAGAAGTAATGAGCAAACTTTCGGTCGAAACCATCCTACAACTTCCCCTCAAAGACGTCAAAGTGGTCGCGTACGAGACCATGAACCAGGTGATTAACCAAGGCGCTGATTGGAAAAAAGAAACAGGGCTACTTTCCATTTGGATTTTGGGCATGTTTAATCCCACGCCCAAAACCACGGTCATTGTTCCTTTCAAAAATACCCCCAACGCCAAAAGCTTAATCAACGATAGCTATTTTGGCAAAGTACCTGCCGAACGACTCATCATCAAGGACAATGTTTTGTATTTTGCTGCTGACGGCAAACACCGTAGCAAAATCGGTCTCCCTCCGAGCATTGCGGAGCCCGTCATGGGCAGCTACGATTCCGAAAAAGGCGTGCTCACCATCGTTACTTACGACCTTGACCCTAGTGGCGATTACGTAAATTCACTCTGGGAACTTCAAAAAGAGCCCTACAAAGGCGACGCAGCCAATTCGTACAACGATGGTCCAGTGGCCGATGGTACCCAAATGGGTCCGTTCTATGAATTGGAATCGTCGTCACCTGCTCGTGAGCTCAAAAAAGGCCAAATTCTCGGTCACCGCAGTCGTACCTTCCATTTTGAGGGATTAGAGTCACAACTCGAACCCATCGCCAAACGGTTCTTGGGCGTGTCGTTGAAAGAAGTAGCAGCATTGGAGAAGTAAAGCAAAGGGTAAAACAACGTTTATTGTGTTATGTTGGTTACGGTGAAAAAAAGTATTTGGAATCAATTGGGAGCGAGTATTGACATGCTCGAAAATGCCATTCGTTGTTGCCCCGATGAAGTGTGGGATACTGAGCGTAAGTTTTGGTACCAAGCTTTTCATACACTCTTTTTTCTTGATTATTACTTGACCACTTCACCCAAAACGTTTACGCCGCCGCCGCCTTTTACCTTCTCCGAATTTGAAGACACCCTCCCCGAAAGGGTTTATTCTCCCGACGAATTACTTGGGTATCTACGCTATTGTAGGGAAAAAGGCCAAACGTTTGTCAGCCAGTTAACATCTGAAACCGCCGAAGCACGTTGGGTCAATCAGTCAGAAACCATGAATTATTCGATGGTAGAAATACTGCTGTACAACATGAGGCACGTCCAGCACCATGCGGCACAACTTAACCAACTCCTGCGTCAAGAGATTAACCAAGCCCCTGATTGGGTATTTCGAGCTACTTAGCAACCGTCATATTTCACATTCTAGGTATCCACAATCCCATTGTAGCGGCTACAATCCCCACCAACATTAATCCCGTAAGCAAAAAAAGCAATGAAGCGGTAGCTCGTTGAAGTAAGGGCTTTGATGGGTTTTTCTGGGCATAGAGATACAGTTCAAATACCATCAAAGCCACAGGAAGGGCATAAATGGCAATGGCTAGAAACCACAAAAATGGCCCGTCAAATGTTTTTGGGTCAAACCCTGCGGGGCCACCGTTGAGCATCAACCAAGCCATCAAGCTCACCCGAAAAAACCATACGCCATTCGACACCAAGTAGAGCCGAATAGCCCACTGACGGTGTTTCACAAAATCGCGTTGACGGGCATAATGAAATGCAAGAAGTGCAAAAACAACCATATAAACGGCCTGAATCGAAATGGCAATGTGCTGCAAAAGCTCTCCCACCGCCCCACGCGTCCATACCATAATGAGTCCATCAAGAGCTATCAGAATCGCCGTTAGGATATACGTTCTTCCAAGCCAACGGTGAACGGTTTTGAAGCGATTTCTTAGCCGAGGAATCAGTTGCAAAGGCCCGCCTACCACCATTATAAGCGCAAAAAATACGTGGGCAGCTACAATTAAGTTTCCCGTCAAATCGTCCTTTACATAGCCGTGGGGTAACACTTTATTCCACTTCTCCCATTCACCTGACAAGGTCGATTTGCCATAAAACAGCGCAATGTATAGCCCAAAAATCCACTGGCCCAAGGTGGCAGCGACAAACCAACTTTTGACGCTTAGGTCGAGGTAATTTTTCCCAACTCTTGGGCTATTTGAAAGTTGTAATGAAGGTAGTTCTTTTGTTTTCATGTTGATAAAAGGCGTGTTTTTTTTACAAAGTTGGTGGCTGTTTGGCGTACGACCAGCCATTTTATGACGACCGATTTTACCTTCCAACTCTTTTTGTTGACGTTAATCGTCCGTTGGTTGACGTTCGTGGAAATAGTGTTGACTCTCGCCGCATTCTTTGCTCTCTTTGCTTAATTTTACAAACGGTCACTATTGATTATCAGCGGAATGATGAGTAAACCTTTCAAGACAAGCTGTTGGATTTTGTTGTCTTATTTTGCCATTTGGTACGTGGCGATGGCCTTCGAGTGCAACGGCGAATGGAGCTGTTTTTTTACCGCAGTGGCCATTTTCTCTTTGGCAATCGGCTTTGTTTCTTTTTTAAATTTGTTCTTATTTCATCAAGCCATTCCGTTTATTCGTAAGCAATCCAAACAATGGCGCTGGGTCACATTACTAGTGGCAGCAATGCTGTTCATGCTTACGTTCGGGTTTGCAGGTTGGTGCAAATTTGCGGCCTACATTTTTGGGCTTGACCCACTCAACGACATGCCCTTTACGTTGAAAGGGCTATCCACCCGCTTCTTTTTCCAAGTCGTTGGTATCTTGTATTTTACGTTGATTAAACTGATTGTAGATTCGTACGAACTGAGGCTTAAAAACCAACGCTTAGTCATTGAAAAACAACAGTCTGAATTGAGCTTTTTAAAGTCGCAAATCAACCCACACTTTCTTTTCAATACCCTCAACAACATTTACGCTTTGGCCAGAGAAAAATCCGACCAAGCCCCTCACAACGTGTTACGATTATCGGAAATGCTGCGGTACATGCTCTATGAAACGGGCGGCGGGCTCGTAAGTGCCGATAAAGAAATTAAAATCATCGAAGATTACTTGGAGCTTGAGCGAATGCGCTATGACGAGACGCTCAATATCCAATTTAAGGTGCAGCTGGAGGAGTCTCAAACGTTGATTCCACCGTTGTTGATGATTCCTTTGGTCGAAAACGCCTTCAAACACGGGGTTTCAGAAACACTCCAGCAAGCATTTGTCCACATTCGGCTTGCAGTTCGCCAGCAGGAGTTACGTTTAGAAATTGAAAATTCAAAGGAAGAAAACCAAGAAGCAACAACCTCCCAAGAAGGAATCGGGATTCGGAATATTCGTCGGCAGTTAGAGCTGTTATTTCATTCCTACCAGCTTCAACTCGAAAATCGGGGACAAACGTTTTTTACCCAACTCACCATTGACCTCAACAGCTATGCAAAAAATTAAGTGCATCATTGTCGAAGATGAACCTTTGGCCGTCAAAATCCTGAAAGATTATTGCGAATCTTTACCCCAACTCGAACTCATCGCTACTTTCCGAGACGCCATCAATGCGGGGCTTTTTCTCCAATCTACGGCCGTTGACCTTATCTTTTTGGATATTCATTTGCCCAAATTAAAAGGCTTGGCGTTTTTACGAACCTTGATGCACCCGCCCGCCGTCATCGTTACCACGGCTTACCACCAATACGCCGTCGAGGGGTTTGAACTAAACGTCGTTGATTATTTACTCAAACCGTTTTCATTTGAACGCTTTGTGACCGCAACCAATAAGGTCATCAAGGCCATTGGTACCCAGCCACTCATTGAAAAAGAAACTCCAACCAAAGATCTTTCTTGCTTTTTGAGCATCGACCGAAAGAAAGTACGTATTGTGTTTGACACGGTGTTGTATGTCGAAAGTGCCCGTGAATACATTCGAGTAATGACGACGCAAGGTGAGTTTAAATCAAAAATGAGCACGCACGAAATCGAAGCACTCCTCCCCTCCAGCCAGTTTGTTCGGATTCATCGCTCGTTTATTGTTGCCATTGACAAAATTGAAATTTATACCAAAGAAGAAGTCATCGTTCAAGGGCAAGCGCTTCCCATTGGAAAAGCGTTCAAGAGCGCACTAACGCGGGTGTAGCTGCCGCAAAAAAAACCGTATAAGTCGATTTCTGTGGGTGCGGATACCTCCTTTTTCCTAAAAATTAGGTTTCTTTGTAGAACCCCCTTCGTGGGGAGTAGTCTAACCAATCAACAACCTAATCTACCCAATTATTTATGAAAAAACTCCTATTACTGGCGTTGTTTTCGACCTCCCTCTACGCCCAAAATCCCATTGAAACCTTCACCAAAGACATGGAGAAGAAAGACGGTTTTTTACCGTACTACTGGGATGCTAAAAAAGGCAAAGTCTATCTTGAAATTAAGCAGTTCGACACCGAACTCCTCTACTACCCTACCCTTTCGCAAGGCATCGGTTCCAATGACATTGGCCTTGACCGTGGTCGCTTAGGGCAAGAGCACGTGGTTAAATTTCAGCGTACGGGCAACAAGATTTTAATGCTGGAACCCAATTACGCCTACCGTGCCGTTAGCAAGGACCCGCTAGAACGCCGTGCGGTAGAAGAATCTTTTGCGCAATCAGTGCACTGGGGATTTGAGGTTTTGGCCGAAAACGCAGGCACAGCCCTCGTGGACCTTACACCTTTTTTGATGCAAGACGCCGTAGGAGCCAGTCAAGGCATTTCGCGCACACGCCAAGGTTCGTTTCGACTGGATGCTTCTCGTTCGGCCATGTATTTGCCCAACACCAAAAACTTTCCTCAAAACACGGAGTTTGAAGTAACTATTACCCTCACGGGCGATTCCCCTGGTGCTTACTTGCGAGAAGTGGTTCCTACCGCCTCCATCGTGACCATGCGTCAGCACCATTCTTTTGTCCAACTTCCTGACAATGACTACCAACCGCGCGCCTTCGACCCTCGCATTGGGTACATTTCTACGTCTTATTATGACTATGCCACGCCCATCAGTGAGCCGATTGAAAAGCGCTACATCGTTCGTCACCGTTTGAAGAAAAAAGACCCTAGCGCGGCCCTCAGTGAGCCCGTGAAGCCGATTGTGTATTACATCGACCCAGGTGCTCCAGAACCCATTCGTTCGGCCTTGGTTGAAGGTGCCAAATGGTGGAATCAGGCGTTTGAAGCAGCGGGTTACAAAGATGCTTTTCAGGTAAAATTGCTCCCTGCCGACGCCGACCCGATGGACGTTCGTTATAACCTCGTTCAGTGGGTGCACCGTTCTACGCGCGGATGGTCGTACGGGGCTAGTATTGTGGATCCTCGCACGGGCGAAATTTTGAAAGGAAAAGTGACGTTAGGTTCGCTACGGGTACGTCAAGATTATTTGATTGCGCAGGGTTTGGTGGGTAATTTCCAAACCGATACCAGCAACGTAGAAGATATGTTGGGCATGTCGATTGAGCGCTTAAAACAGCTTTCGGCGCACGAAATTGGGCATACGCTGGGGCTTCCTCACAACTACGTAGCAAGCATTCACAACCGCGCTTCGGTCATGGATTATCCGCACATGTTGGTCGAATTGAAAAACGGGAAAGTGGATTTATCCAATGCCTATGACAAAAAAATTGGCGATTACGACAAATGGTCTATCATCTGGGGCTACCAAGATTTTCCAAAAGGAACAGATGAGAAAAAAGCCCTCAATACCATCGTGGACCAAATGTACGGCAAAGGCTTGTATTTCTTGACCGACCAAGACGCTCGCCCCGAAGGAAGTGCCCATCCTCATACTCACTTGTGGGACAATGGCGCAAACGCTACGGCCGAATTGAAGCGCATTTCTGAAGTTCGGAAAGTGACATTGAGTAATTTTGACGAACGCAAACTACGCACAGGTACTCCGATGAGTTCGTTGGAAGAAGTGTTTGTACCCATGTATATGTTCCACCGTTTTCAGGTAGAAGCTACAGCTAAAGTTATAGGCGGCGTCAATTATAAGTTTACCGTAAAAGGCGACAAAGACCTTACCACCACGCCTGTCAACGGACTTGAGCAACGCGAAGCCTTGGAAACCCTCCTCCAAACACTTCAGCCTGATTTCTTGAAAGTACCCGAAACGGTATTGAAACTCACACCTCCGCGCGCCTTCGGCTACGACGCCAATCCCCGCGAAACCTTCAAACGCCGTACAGGACTGGTTTTTGACCCACTAGGCCCACCCGAAGCCTCGGCGGGCTTGACGTTACGGATGTTGCTTAACCCAGAGCGTTTGAGTCGTTTGGTGATTCAGTCGTCGTTCCATCCGTCGTTGTTGAGTTTGGAAGAAACCCTTGATAAACTCATCGGTGCCACTTGGAAATCAAACGCGTCGCGGGCGGGTTACGAAGGCGAAATAGCACGTTTGGTAGATAAAATGGCGCTCGAAAAACTAATTGAATTATCGAACAATAAAGAAGTAACTCCTCAAGTACGAGCTGTTATCATGCTCAAATTGAGAGACTTAAACTTCTGGCTACAAAATCGTGGTATTTCGGACGCCAAACAAAAAGCGCATAATCTATTCGCTATCCACCAAATCGAAACGGCTAAAAATCGCCCCTCTGATGTAACGACCACTACCCCAATGACTCCGCCAGAAGGCCAACCTATCGAATCAGGATACGACTGGTTAGCTCCTGCTTGTGACTGGGAATTGCCTACATTTTCAAAAGGACATTAGCAGTGCTAGCAGTGCTGCGGGGTGCTCACACCCCGCCCCATCAATAAACAACCTTGGAAGGTCTTTTTTTACCCTTGATAGACCTTCCAAGTTTTGGCTATTAACCTGATTAACCAAACAAACTTGGCAGGTCTTTTTCTAAAGACTTTCCACAAGATGCAACGTGGGAAGTCTTTTTGTTTCTATGGATAAAGTAACAAACAATTTAACTTTTCCAAGACCATGCTACCTATCTTCAAAAGCACTCTACTGATCTGTGTGTGGCTTTCATCGGTTCTTCCAGCTTTTTCCCAAACCTCCGCTGTTTCTGAACGATTTATAGGAAGTACCCCTTGCGGAAGTATCTTTCAGCCGCTGCTTGCTATGCCACCATCCGCTGCTTGTGATTTTATCAAGTGGGAAATTATCTTCCAACGAGATGCCCCCAGACACAGGCCCCCACAACTTTTCAGCTACAGGCTACGTACGGGGTATATCAGCCCAATACCAATCTTTTTACAGGAGGCGGCACTCCCGTAACGGTTACTGGAAAATGGGATACAACACAAGGGACAAAAAACAATCCCAATACCCTCGTCTATCGCCTTCTGTCCGACCAGCCCGACAAAACGCTCTCGTTTGTAAAAATGGACGACAATCTTTTACACCTCCTTTACGGAGATAAAAGTTTGATGATTGGGACACCTAGCCATAGCTATACCTTTAACAAAACTTTGCCATGAAAACGCTTCTTCATTTTACCTTTTTCCTTCTATTTTCGGCTGCCCTTATCGCTCAAAATACGCCGCCCATCGTACCTACCTCCCGCCCTATCCCATCTGGCCCTGAAGTGCTTGGAATTTTTGCAGGGCGTTGTCCTTGTCAGCAAATCGCTGCCTTGTTAAAAGCAACCGTTTCCAGCGAATGTTTTAAAAGTAAGTGGGAAATAACCCTCTTCCATGACCCCAAAACGCATCAGCCGACCACTTATCAGTTGATAGGAACGGCATTTCGCAAAAAAGACCAAAACGGCGTTTGGAAAATTAGTAAAGGAATAAAGAACGACCCAGAAGCCACTGTTTACGAACTAGAAATGGATAACGCTACCTTACGGCTTCTCAAGGCTGATGACAATCTACTTTTTATGTTAAACCATGACCGAAGCCTTTTGGTGGGCAATGAGCTATTTAGCTACACGTTGAATCGTATCGAAAAAAAGCCATTGAGTGCATCAAAATAAACATCCCTTGTCAGATATTTAACCAAACGCTTTACCAAGGCATTCTGATAATTGAGGTTTTGAGAAACCTCGGCAGTTGGTTTTGAGAAACCAACTCCACATGCAATGAGAAACCAACTCCACGCGAGGTGGTGTCAGATTCTCAAATCTGACACAAAAGGGTTTCTCAAAACCCAATTTAAACAAACTTGGAAGGTCTTTTTTTACTCTTATAGACCTTCCAAGTTTCATTGTACCTCAAAAAACAAACTTGGAAGGTCTTTTTTTTACCCTTATAGACCTTCCAAGTTTTACCAGTACCTCAAAAAACAAACTTGGAAGGTCTTTCACAAAAAAATTTCCTTTCGTGCAACTTTCTACAAAAACATTTCTCTTTGCTGTAACCATTTAAAAAAGGGACAGTATCCACATTAAAATTCATTCACTAACTACCACACAAAGAATACAGCCAACACCCATTTAACAGCCACCTCTGGTTAACATCATGAAACAGTTATTCTTAGTAGCCCTCTTGCTAGGGGGTATCGGGACTTCGTTTGCCCAAAAATCAAAAATCTCAGGCTTTTTGCTTGATTCCACTTCCAAACAAGCCGTTGAGTTTGCAACCGTAGCCTTGTTGAAAGACAGCAAAATTTTGGAAGGAACCACCACCGAAGTCACTGGTAAATTTAACTTTAGCAAGGTGAGTGGTGGCACTTACCAACTCAAAATCACCTTTGTGGGCTACCGCGACAAAATCATCAATAACGTAGTAGTAACCGAAGGAAATGACCTCGACCTAGGGGTAATTTCGTTTGCACAAGCTGCCCAGCAACTCCAAGAAGTGCAGGTCGTTGAGCAAAAAGCTTTGTTTGAAGACAAACCCGACCGTTTGGTTTATAATGCCGAAAAAGACATTACCATCAAAGGGGGAAACGCGGGCGATGTACTTCGTAAAATTCCAGCGGTGGCAGTGGATTTGGATGGCAACGTAGAACTCCGAGGTAGCTCAAATATCAAAGTATTAATTAATAACAAGCCCTCCAACTTAATGGCCAAAAGTGTAGCGGAGGTGCTCAAATTAATTCCTGCCGATGACATCAAACAAATTGAGGTCATCACTTCCCCCTCAGCCAAATACGACGCGGAAGGTACGGCAGGAATTATCAACATTATTACGAAACGGAACACCCTTCAAGGTGTCAATGGCAAAGCCAATACCTCCATTGGGCGCTGGAATGACAGCTACAATGGCAACCTAAATTACCGTAAAAAAAGCGTAGGGCTGGCAGCCCGTGGTGGGTTTAACAAATGGCGCAATTTGGGCGAAAACTCCGTGACACGCATCACTACCCTTGAAAATTACCAAACCCAACTTCTCCAGACAACGTCGTTCAAAGGCACTGGAGAAAATATGTACGGCAACCTTTCGGCTGAATGGGACATTGATTCGCTCAATCGGCTTAGTGCAGGGTTAAATTTTTATGACGGCAAAAATGCCATGAATTTTGATTACGTCAACGACTTTACAGCCCCTAGCGAGCCTCGTTCGTTGTTTACCAGAAAGCTTTATCGGATTTATGATTGGAACGGTGGAACCCTGAACTTCGACTACAACAAGTCATTTAAAAAGCCCAAAAAAGAGTTTAACATCTTAACCATGCTTTCTAAAGAGGTCGATGACAGCTACTACAACCTCGACCAGCTCAACGCTGAAAATGCCATTTATTACCGCGAAAAAAGCCCCAACGCAAGCCGAAATCACGAAGGAACGATTCAAATTGATTTTACCAATCCGTTGGATAGCGTAAGCACCCTAGAAATCGGAGCAAAAGCCATCTTGAGAAACGTTAAAAGCGATTACCGCGTCGCTACTGCCTTAGACGGTTCTAGCGATTTTCAGGACGTTCCAGCCTTGGCCAACATCTTTGATTATAACCAACAAGTCGCTTCGGGCTACGTCGCCTACTCGCGCGTTTCTAAAAACAAATGGGGTATCAACGCAGGTGCTCGCTACGAACACACGTTTATCCAAGCGGCGTTTTTGGCAGGAACGGTTCCGTTTTCAAGCAGCTATGGCAACATCATCCCTAACCTTAGTTTGTCGCGAAATCTCCCTAAAAATCAGAAGCTAAAATTGAGTTATTCGCAACGAATTCAGCGGCCAATGCTTTGGTTTTTGAACCCTTACGTCAACGCCAGCGAACCCAAAGCTACTTATTCGGGCAATCCTTTCCTGAAACCCGAGCTGACCCACAGCGCCGAAGCGAGTTATAATGTTTACATCAAAGAATCGTCGGTCAATGCGGTGTTGTTTATGCGTCAAACCAACAATGCCATCGAGCGCATTCGGACGGTCAACGAAGACGGTTCAACCCACTTGACATTCCAGAACATCTCTCAAAATATTTCATACGGACTGACCTTGAGCGGAAGTACAAAAATCAAGAAATTTTCGGCCAATACATCCCTCAACCTTTATTATAACATCCTGAACAGTCCAGTATTACAAGCCAAAAACGAAAACTGGATGTATCGTATCAACTTAAACGGTACCTACGATTTTGGTAAAGGTTTGAAAGCGCAGTTTTTTGGCTTCTTCAACTCCCCTCGCGTCATGTTACAAGGCAAAGTCAGTGGCTATGCCTATTATAACCTAGCCTTACAAAAGGAAGTTTTGAAGAAGAAAGGAACAATTGGGCTGGGAGTTGACAATATTTTTGCTCCGTTCTTAGAACAGAAAATTACGTTTGCCTCTCCCACCTTTACGCAAGAAGGGAGCAGCAAATACTTCAACCGTGGCTGGCGCGTGAGTTTTTCTTATGAATTTGGGAAAATGAGCAGCCAACCTCAGCGCAGTAAAAAAAGCATCAGCAACGACGACAAAAAAGGCGGAGAGAATTAAGCGCTTACGTACTAGGATGTTGAGGGTTTCTCAAAACCCAATTCTCGTGCTGAGGGTTTCTCAAAACCCGAACTCGACGGGTTTTGAGAAACCCTCAGCACAAACAGGAAACCCTCAACACAAACAGGAAACCCTCAGCACAGCCCCCCTCTGTTAATCAAAAAATAGATTTGAAATAATGACCAACAGAAAGAACACCACGATCACGATGAGGTAGTAAAACAAATCGATAAAAGGATAGTCGTGGCGATTTAATTTATCCAACCATTTATTTAGCATAGCATTAATGAGTTAATTTTGGGGCGAGCAACCAGCAGGTTGTCGAGAAAGAGGATACTTAGCTCACAAATCTAATGCAAATTTTTGTAAATACGCCCTTCAACGAAGCCCTCCGCCACACCTTGCGCGAAGCGTTTCCTGCGGGACATCAGTTGGTATTTAAAATAGAAATTCCTCAGGATGAACATCATGACGCTTTTCGTCGGGCCGATGCCATTTTGGGCAACCCACCTGCGGCGTGGTTTACGGAAGCCCCTGCTCAATTGAAATTTTGGCAACTCGAATCGGCGGGATTTGATGGATACAAGCACTTATACCTTCCCAACGTGACTATTTGTAACCTTGCCGATTATTTCTCCGTACCCTGTGCCGAAACCATTATCGCAGGTATTCTCGCTTTTTATCGGGGGTTAGAAGAACTTACCTTGTTAAAAACCGAAAAACGCTGGGTGGGCTCGCCAATTCGCTACCGTTTGGGATTACTCACGGGCAAGCGAGTAGTGATTTTGGGCGCAGGCAGTATTGGCCAAACCGTCAAAAAAATGCTCTCGGGCTTTGATTGTAACATTCAAATGGTCGCACGGTCACACCCCGATGCCACCATTCACACCCCCGAAGCGCTCCTTGCCATTCTTCCCCAAACCGACCTAGTAATCAACTGCTTGCCAGGAGCAGCCAGAGGATTTTTTACGGAAGATATGATTAATGAAATGCCTCCGAGTGCTGTATTTGCCAACATTGGCCGTGGTTCTACCGTCGATGAACCAGCGTTGATAAAAGCCTTACAAGAACAGCGTCTTGCGGGAGCGGTACTCGACGTGACAGAAGAAGAACCTTTGCCAAGTACTCACCCGTTTTGGA
Organism: Runella sp. R0.1_18; assembly: GCF_057652155.1. Taxonomy (NCBI): domain Bacteria; kingdom Pseudomonadati; phylum Bacteroidota; class Cytophagia; order Cytophagales; family Spirosomataceae; genus Runella; species Runella sp. R0.1_18. The sequence goes on along the minus strand of NZ_JBYFCK010000010.1, from coordinate 143,399 downwards.
GCATGTCAAACGTGATTTTAACCCAGCACACGGGCGGCGGACAGGCCAACGAACAGGAAGGAAAAGTTACTATTTTTGCCGATAATTTCCGACGCTTTATTGAAGGACGACCTCCATACAATCAAATAAATTTATCAAAAGGATATTAGAGAGTATCGAATGTCGAGTGCAGAATGTCGAATATTGTTACTCAAATTCGACACTCTGCACTCTGCATTCGACACTCCATTTTGACATTCAAAAAAATGGTTCTCTCCCCCGAACAGGCGCTCAAAGAAATACGCCAAAAGAAAATTCAACCGCTGTATTTTATTCACGGCGACGAACCTTATTACATTGATTTATTGGCCGATGCTCTTGAAAAAGCAGTAGTTCCTGAATCAGAAAAAGGGTTTAATCAGTTTGTACTTTTTGGAAAAGATGCCGATGTAGGTACGATTCTCAACTACGCACGTCGCTTTCCGTTTATGTCGGAACGGCAACTGGTGTTGGTCAAAGAGGCCCAACAATCCAACGGCCTTGATAACAAAGACAAATCGGCCCTTTTGGACGACTACGCCACTCGTCCGTTGTCATCCACGGTATTGGCTTTGTGTTTTCAGGGGAATTTTGACATGCGGAAAGCCTTGCCCAAAACTTTTGAAAAACACGGTGTACTGGTACAGTGCAAAAAAATGTACGACAACAAACTTCCTGATTGGGTGGGCGAACACGTACGTAGCTTAGGCGCCAAAATCAGCATCAAAGCGATTCAGATGTTGGTCGAAAACATTGGGAATGACCTCAAACGCATCACCAGCGAAATCGACAAAATCTTGCTCAATCTCACCGCTAGTGAAGAAATAACGGCGGCCGTGGTGGAAAAATACGTGGGAATTAGCAAAGAATATAATGTGTTTGAATTGCAAAAAGCGTTGATTCAACGCGACGTGATTAAGTCTAACAAAATAGCTAATTACCTCGCAGCCAACACAAAAGAAAACCCATTACCACAGGTGCTTATTATTTTGTATAACTTTTTTAGTAAGGTGCTCGTCGTTCACGGGACGCAAGACAAATCGGAAGGACACCTTGCTTCGGTATTAGGCGTTAGTCCTTTTTTTGTCAAAGATTACCTATCAGCGGCGCGGCAGTATTCGTTGGGGCACGTGGCCAAAGCCATCAGGGCCTTGCGCCAAGCCGATAATGCTTCTAAAGGGATTGAGTCAGGTTCTAAAGACGAACAAGCCATTATGCAAGAGCTTGTGTTTACTATTTTGCATTAAATTGATGTGTAGCGTGTTCGCGGTGTGGTGGTTACTCGCGATGGTGTGTCGCGGTTGCTCACAACCGCGAAAAGGGTTGCTTACAACCCATTGAATAGCGGCGGGTTTTGAGAAACCCGCCGCACAAATGAGAAACCCGCTGCACAAATAAGAAACACGCTGCACAGCCCGTTGCCCATCACGCTTCGTCTTTAGGCAAAAGCTTGGGTTCGGCATTTATTTCTTCATAGTTGCTAAAGTCTTCCAACCGTTTTTGATTGGCTTCGGGGAGCTGCATATTTATCTTCCAGTTCATCGAAGCGGCCAATTGGTACATCATAAACTGAACTTGATTATTGGCAATGCGGGGCAAATCACCCTCCAATGCTTTTTCGTTCATGGCTTGTTTGGCATCCACCAGCAAGTTGGTATAATCTTCGTGGCTAAAGCGATTCCAGATGCCATTTTCGATGTCATAAAACTTATAATCGGTATCAATAGAAAGTACCTCAGGCTCAGGAAAATACTCAATGACCATTTGGTTGGTGGTTTCATCAAGACGAAAACGCATTTTGGCAAAATCGAACCCAACCAACACCTTTGCTTTGGCAATCACCAAGGCTTTTTTGGAGTTTTTGAACAAATACAAAAACTTTTTATCGTCCTTATAATCAAATATTTCCGTAAAATATCCTTCGGCCATTACGACTTTAAACACCTTTTCAATCCGCTCCAGCAAAATGGTGGACGATTGGGTGGCTTGGCCCAATTGGGCATTTTTTCGATTGGCGACGTAAAACAGGCCATATCCCACCGCCCCGCCTAAAAGTAGGGTAATTACAAAAAACAAAAGTGTAGAAAGTCCCATAAAAAGTTGAATTTTGCGAAAGTTAGCAAAATTTAAGTATCGTTTTTAGTCAACCAAATTTCAACCATGTTAGCATTTTTTAAACCATCGTCTCAACAAACTTACACTGATTTAGGGCTTTTGGTACTCCGTATTTTCGTTTTTGTTTTACTCATTCCTCACGGTTACGACAAACTACTTAGCTTCCTCGACGGCGCCAACGACTTCCCAGACCCGTTGCACGTGGGAGTTCGGCTTTCGCATTTTATGACCATTTTGGGCGAAGTATTCATTCCGTTGCTGCTCATTTTCGGGTTATTTACGCGAATAGCAGCCGTGGTAGAGATCGGGCTTTTCTTGGTCATTGCTTTTGTCATTCACGGCAGTGATCCATTGGGCGACAAAGAGCACGCTCTTTTGTACTTAGTCCCTTCGTTAGCGTTGTTACTGACAGGTGCTGGTAAGTATTCGTTGGATACAGCGTTTTTTCAGAAAAAATAAAGTATTTGGTCGGGCTACGCATAGCCCGACCAAGTATTTCAACGTTATTTTAATTATTAACGACCTTTAAATCCCTAAAATACCCCTCAGTACCTACATCCACAAACAAGCCGATACCACCTGCATTGTTTTCCCCAAGCTTTAAATCATTCACAATCAAAGACGGGTACTTGTTATCATTCAAAAACAGTTTTGCCTGTTTCTCTTTTACCTCAATTTTGATTTTTATCCATTCATTCAGGCCCATATCTGCGTAAGATTCATACTTTTCAGGCGACTCCTTTCGTAGGCGGTCAAATTTAAAATCGGGATAAGCGAAATATTGGATAGAGTGATTTCTACGAACTTGGTCGTCGGCTCGGCCATTGGTTGGACGGATGTACATACACTCAAATTGCGAATTGTCTTTTTTGATTCGATACGCTACTCCAATAAAACCACGAGCTGTTGACGATGCATTTTTTTCTAATCGACTCAACACCATTACCTCGATTATTCCATCTTTGAAATCAACGTCTTTGAGACGGACAAAGGTAGGTTCATCTACCTCTTTTACAGTAGAGTCTTTGTTTACTTTCAAAACCGCCTTTCCTTCCAGCTTTTCCAAAGACACATAAACTTTATTTGGCAATATACCCTTGGTTTCCAACGGAATAGTTTGCGCCAAAACGCTTTCAAAAACGACCAATAGAAGAATTAATAATCGCAGCTTTTTCATCCGAAAATTAGGTTAAATATCGTTTACTTTTTCACTTCTTGTCCTTGGCTTCAAAGCCATTTTGGTAACTTTCAAATCCTTGAAATAGCCAATTGTACCAATATCAACGTACAGGCCAACAAAGCCTTTCTTGGTTTTACCTAACATTTTGTCCACTACAAAAGAAGAGTATTTGAGATTGTTAACAAACATATCTGCCGATTCTCCATTGACTTCGACCCTCATCGTAATCCACTCATTCAATGCCACGGGAGCAGCACCTTCGTATCTGAAAGGAGCAATTTTTCTCAAGGTGTCAAATTTAAAATTAGGATAAGAAAAATATTGAACAGTGTGATTTCTATGTAATTGATTATCAGACCTCCCTACTTTGGGACGTAGATAGATGGACTCCCACTCAGAATCATCTTCCTTTATTCTAAAATAGACACCAATAAACCCTGCAATACCTGAATAAGGCGCTGGATTTTGTAACTGACTGTACATTTTAACTTCAATAGTACCATTCTCAAAATCATTCAAATCAAGAAGTCGAGCGTAATGACGGTCGTCCACAGTTGCTTCTAATTTTTTTTCAACAAAAGGAAAAGCTTTTAAATCGCGTTCTAATTTCAGTGCCTTTTTCCCCTGAAAATCGATAACCGAACCCGTCACATTGTGCAATTCAAATGTCTGTTTCCCAAATTTTACTGTTTGACCGAAGGAGGCAACCACCACCCAAAAGTGGAGAACCAAGTTGATAATTTTTGACATAGAAGGGATCGATAAAAATTTTGCTTGATATACAATGCAAAAGTAGGGCAGTGGGAAGTTCCACGCCCTTAATCTATCGTAGGAAATACCCTTAACCTAGATTAAGCCACTTTGACAAGGTCATAGAACTTTGTCAAAGTTTTCGGCTTACATCTTTTCGAATTTTACTCAAAAACTCAGGCGTAATGCCCAGATAGGACGCAATTTGGGTGTTTGGAAGTCTTGAAGCTAGCTTAGGATATTGCTCTAAAAAACTCAGATACCTTGTTTCGGCAGTAGAACTGAAGGTTTGCAAAACCCGATTTTGCAGTTCTACAAATTTGTTTTCAACAATTACTTTAAAGATACGGTCGAGCTTAGGAATATTGATATACAAAAAATACAAATCGTGCTGTTCGATTTGCAACACTACCGACGGCTCAATGGCTTCTATAAACAATTGGCTTGGTTTTTTGGAGTGAAAACTTCCAATGTCCATAATCCAGTCGTTTTCGGCCGCAAATTGAATGTTGTGTTCGTTGCCTCTATCATCCACTCCGTACATTTTAAAACAGCCCTCCACCACAAACGAATAATGTTTACAAAGAAATCCTTCCTGTAATATCATCTGTCGGCGTTTGATGGTTCGTTGGGTTACTCGGCTTTTAATACTGGTTATTTCATCTTCCGTAAGCGGAATAAATGTGTTGAAATAACTGATTAAGCTGTCCTCTTCCATAGTTGTTTTCATCAAAAATCTTTTGTCAGCGCTCTATCCTTGAAGCAATCGAACCAACTTAACTACTTCGATTGCCTCTTTCACGTCATGGACGCGAAGGATATTGGCGCCATTGAGAATGGCCACCGTATTGAGGGCGGTGGTGCCATTGAGCGATTGGTCAGGAGTAATATCTAGTTTTCGCCAAATCATTGATTTCCGCGAAACGCCCACCAACAGCGGCACGCCCAATGCTTCAAATGCCTGTAATTCACGCAAAAGGACGTAATTTTGGTCCGCATTTTTAGCAAAACCAAAGCCCATATCCGCCACAATGTCTTTCACCCCCAACTGACGAAGTTGGTAAATTTTAGCTTGCAATTCCCGCAGTACGTCCGTCACCAAATCATCGTATTGGTTGAGTTCTTTCATCGTTTGGGGAGTGCCACGGCTGTGCATAAGAATGTACGGTACGTTCAGCTCCACCACGGTTTCAAACATCAACGGGTCAAGGTTTCCTCCCGCAATGTCGTTGATAATATGTGCGCCTGCTTCAATGGATTTGCGCGCCACCGACGCCCGAAAGCTATCTATTGATATAATGGCCTCAGGGAAACGCTTGCGCAGCATCTCGACCACGGGCAGCACGCGGTTAAGCTCTTCTTCTTCACTGACGGCATCGGCACCTGGGCGGGTCGAGTGCCCACCAATATCGAGCATCGAAGCCCCTTCCGAAAGCATTTTATCGGCTTTTTTATAGGCATCTTCAATTTGCAACACCCGACTCCCTGAGAAAAAGGAATCTGGGGTAACGTTGAGAATCCCCATTACCTGCGGAGTTGACAAGTCGAGCAACTTTCCAGCGATATTCAGCGTTTTTTTCATAATTTCGCGGCGCACACTGTGCCATGTTAACTGTTAATTGTTTTATGCAACAAACTGAGCGCGAATATCGGAGTGTTATCACTCGCTGCAAAGACATTTTTACCAAAAAGAACCAAGATTACGGCCCCTCGTGGCGAATTCTGCGTCTTCCTTCCATTACGGATCAAATTTTTATCAAAGCCCAACGCATCCGCACGCTCCAAGAAAACGGTTTTTCTAAAGTGGATGAAGGCGAAGTGCCTGAGTTTATTGGTATCATCAACTACTGTGTAATGGCCCTGATTCAGATACAATTAGGTGACAACAAAGGAATGGATTTTACGGCCACCCAGCTCACCGAACTGTACGACACCCAAATGAACGAAGTATATGAATTGTTGTTCAACAAGAACCATGACTACGGCGAAGCATGGCGCGATATGCGGGTTAGTAGCATGACGGATATTATTTTGATGAAGCTATTTCGCATCAAACAAATTGAAGATAACGAAGGAAAAACGATTATTTCGGAAGGAGTAAAATCTGGTTATCAAGACATTATCAACTATTCGGTGTTTTGTCTTATTAAACTTGGACAAGCACATTAACCTTTCATTAACAGTTACTTTTGGCTTAATTTTTGAAATTTGTAGTCAATTTATAGCACACAGATGACACGGATTGAACTGATTTACACTGATTCAGTCCTCTTTAATCCGTTTATTCTGTGTTCCATTTTTTAGTACAATGCAACCCAAACGAATCTAACGATAACGAATGAAAATTTTAGCTCACATTGTCCGCTTTTTAGTTGGAGGAATCTTTATTTTTTCGGGTTTAGTTAAGCTCAACGACCCAGTCGGTACTCAAATCAAGCTGGAAGAATACTTCGAGGTATTTGCTACTGATATGCCATTCATGCACGATTTTTGGATGGCCTTGGTTCCGCTTGCACTCTATTTTTCGGTATTGATGTGTGCTGCCGAAGTGATTTTAGGCGTAGCCCTCATTGCCTCTTGGCGTTTGAAGCAAGTCAATTGGATCCTGCTTGCCCTCATTGTCTTCTTTACTTTCTTAACGTTCTATTCGGCTTATTTCAACAAAGTAACCGACTGCGGTTGCTTCGGTGATTTCTTAAAGCTCAAGCCTTGGACTTCCTTTACCAAAGACATTGTCTTATTGGTTTTAATCATATTCCTTATCTGGCAAAGCAAGGTATTCCGCAGCCTTCCTACGGGTTCATTGGTGGCCTTTTCGGCTATTTTTTCCATTGCTTTGGCCATTTACGCCATTCGCTACCTCCCTCCTGTTGACTTTTTGCCATACAAAATTGGCAACAACATTCCTCAATTAATGCAACCTTCGGAACCTCTCCGCTATAAATACATCATGGAAAAAGATGGTAAAACCGAAGAGTTTGAGAAATTCCCGACTGACACCACTTATAAGTACAAAGAAATGGTACTTATCAACGAAAGCGCCAAACCAAAAATTACCGACTACAAGGTTTGGAACAACGAAGGTGATTTTACGCAAGAAACGTTCACGGGTAAAAAACTCATCATCATCATCAAAAACGGCCCCGACTTGAACGTCGCAAGTTTGGCCGAAATCCGTTCGTTGATTAATTCGTTGAAAGGTACGGGGGTTGAATCCTTGATTTTAACTTCAAATAGCGATGCCGAAATTCAAGAGATTCGGAAAGCCTATGCCCTTGATATCCCTTATTACTCGGCCGATGGCACCGTTTTAAAAACTATTTCGCGCTCCAATCCAGGCATTTGGCTTATGAAAGACGGTACTGTCAAAGGCAAATGGCACTACAACACCACGCCTGATAAAGAAGAAGTGTTGGGTAAATTATAACAGCTTCCATAACCTCCCGAAAGTTTTGAACTTTCGGGAGGTTTGAAACTTTCGAGAGGTTACTGAACTTCGATAGATGAAAAATATTTTTTTGATAGGTCTGCCTTCTTCGGGAAAAACGACGCTCGGCAAGCAACTAGCTCGCCACGTGCGTTATCGTTTTGTTGATACGGATGTACTCATTGTCAAGGAAGAAGGAATGCCTATTCCCGATATTTTTGCCCAAAAAGGCGAACTGTATTTTCGAGAAGCCGAGGCCCGCATTTTGCGCGCGATTCGGCCAGACTCCAAATTAGTAATTGCAACAGGCGGTGGAATGCCCTGTTTTCATGATAACATGGACTACATCAAAGCCAACGGCCTAAGTGTATTTTTGGACGTAAGCCCCGAACAAATCGTCGAACGAATTTTACGCCACTCGACCGATGACCGTCCATTGTATCAGAAAAATGATGGTCAGTTGCTCAACAACCTACGTGAAAAATACGAATCACGCCTTGGTTTTTATTCACAGGCCGATTTTATCCTTCATGGCGATAACACCCACATTCGACAACTCCTTGACACGATTCAGCAGTATATATGATGTCAACTCTCACGGTATTTTATGTCAAATTAGTACTCGTCGTAGTATCCTCAATAGTTATTTGGTTAGGAGCTAAAAACGACACTTTTTGGCAAAAAATCCAACAAAAACGCCAAGATAATCGGGCTATACTGATTGGTCTTTTGGCTTTTCGTCTTCTTCCGTTTGTCATCATTTACGTATTTCTTGACCAATCTCCCCGTGGCGATGTGCCTTTTTTTTGGGGAAAAGCCACCCAAGCTTATCAGTGGAAGCTGGTTTACCGCGATTTTATTTCATTTCACGCGCCTGTTTTTGCCTACATCATTACTTTTCCTCTTTTCCTTTGGTATAGTTCCAAGGCCATCGTGCTGTTAATGGTACTTATCGAAGCGCTCATCATTTGGCTGACTTACCTCGCCTACCAACGCCGCTCGCAACCCGATGCCTTGAAGTCCACCTTGCTTTATATTTTGCTTTCGGGGCCCATGATTATGGTACTGCTGGGCGGACAAGAGGATATTTGGATGTGGGGAGTTGCGGCGTGGATGATGTTGTCTTATTTGCGGAGTCGCAACGACGGTTTCGGGCTAGGTGTGCGGTTTTCGACGGGGCTGATTGTCATCAAAGCTACCTTTGTTTTTTGGTTTTTTCCGTTGTGGTTTTTGCTCAAAAAACGTTGGGGTTTTCTACTCGGCATGATTGCCGTAGGAGTCCCATCGTTGGCGGTGCTTTATGCCGTTATGCAGCTTGATTTTTTGATGCCCGTACAAATGGGCACCACCAACTTACTCACTCCCAACCTATTTACTATCTCTCGGCCGTGGCTGACGTATTTATTTGGAAGCCTCCCTACCCTCACCGTTTTTAGCTGGGCAGGTATGGTTATTACCTTGTCTGTATCAGTATTGGTAATGTATCGTTTCCGAAATTTAGCGCTCGAATATACCCTTCCCTTGGCCTATTTGGCGACTTATTTGGCCATGAGTATTTTTCAGCCTACATCGGTGGGTTACTACGCTTTTGCGTACTTACTTCCGTTGATGATGGAGCTAGTGGACTGGAAAAAACAACGCGATGTTGTCGTTTTGCTATTTTTAAACTTGTTGCTTGTGGTACAACCCTTTATTTTTACCCACATCAATAGTCCAACTTACGACGACCTAACGGTATTTTCTCAACCACTTTTTGTCCTCGAATACACCCTTCAAGTACTCAATGTTGCTTGTTTTGTTTGGTATTTGTGGCAAGTGTATCGTAAAAACCTATCGTCTCCCCAACTCGCCTAACATGTTTATCATTGTCGGAAAAACCATCATTTCATTGTTATGCGCAGGACTTGCGGGTGGGCTTATTGCGTTTCGTGCAAAAATAGAAAAACACCTCCAAAACTACGACGATCGACTTGTACTGCTCCTCGCTTGGGTGCTGACACGTCTGGTTCCTTTTGTCCTTATTTTTTTGGTGTTTAATCAAACACCCTTTTCTGACCTCGATGGTTTTTTTGGGCAAGCCCGCGAAGCCGTTCAGCTAAAGCTCGTTTACCGCGATTTTTATTGCATGTATTCGCCCTTTTTTCCCTACGTCAATGCCCTTGGTTTGTGGTTTTGGCTAGACAAAAAAGCCATTATTTTGGTGATGATTCTCATGGAAGGCGGCGCCCTTTGGACGACCAATCGTTTTTTCGCCGATACCATTTCACCTCCCGAACGGCTTTTCCGAAGCCTTTTGTACCTTTTATTGCCAGGGTCATTGGTTTTATGCGTTTTGGGAGGACAAGAAGACGTCTGGATGTGGCTCATGTTTATCGGCGCGTACCTTGTTTGGCAACGCACCCAGCGCGTCGAATGGTTGGGCGTTGGGCTAGTCGTTGGATTTTTATTTACCAAAGCCGTTTTTATTTTGGTAGGGCCAGCGTTGTTATTTCTTGTTCCTAAGCCCATTCGTTGGATTTCAGCAGCGGCAGTTGCAGGTGTTATTTCCCTGGCCGTTTTATACCATACCACCGAGTGGCTCTGGCTCGAACAACCCATGAACGAAGCCGCAACCTTGCGTGCCCCCAACTGGCTGTCGGTGGCCAATCCGCTCACGTTTGATGTACTGGGAGCAGGGGCCAAACGCTGGAATTGGGTAGGACTTTTGCTGACCACAGGGCTTGGCACAATCTTGGCCTACCGACTCAGACAGCAGCCTTTTCCCCGTGCTTTCTCGGCAGTATATATTGTTACTTACGGCACCATGATGATTGCGCAACAGAGTGCCTACAGCAATTATATCTTTCTGTTCCTTTTACCCTACGTTTTTCAATGGCTCAACTTCTCTGACCGAAAGGAAGTAGGTTTATTCCTACTTTTTAACTGCCTGTGTGTGATTCACCCTTCGCTGTGGTGGCGGCTAAAAAGCCCTTATTATCACACTATTTCGGAGGTTTTCGCACAGCCTATCTATATACTCGACTATACCCTCCAACTAGGAATTGTACTACTTACTTTCTATTTTCTTCGCCAAGTTTGGCAGAAAGCAACAGATTTTTAAGTACCTTTGCGGCTGGAAACACAAGCAAGTTCTTTTCCTTGCTGCTTATTTGCACAAACTCTCAGGACTGAATGTTAAGTCGAAGACATCTACGCATAAAGGTTTTGCAAAGCCTCTATGCTCTTCAGGCTGCTCGCGAGGCAGACTACCAATTGGCCATAGATTTCATCACGGAGTCGTTTAAGCCTGATCTCAACTCCATGACCCCTCAAGACCCCGTCAAACTAGAGGGAATGCGAAAAATAACCACGCTCTTACTCGAAGAAAATTACCGCAAAGGCACCATCCCTGACGACGACGATACGCCTGCAACGGCTGTTGTGACGGCGCGGAATGCCCTCAAGTATTACGAGGATTTGTACAAAAAAGACAAACAACGCCTTTCTCGTCAACTTACGCCCGAAGTTGAGGCCATTTATTCGGCCTATTTACTTCTTTTACAGCTATTTGTTGAGTTAGGTTTTCTTTCACAAAGCGAGCGTGAGCGCCAATACGATGACCCAGATAGCAATCCGATTGCAAAATTGTCAGGGTTTGATACCAATCAAGTCGTGATTGCTTTGTCGGAAAGTAAAAAGCTCGAAAGCGAATTTATTCGTCATGGTATTTCTTGGGGAGAAGAAGTAACGGGCTTGATTCGGAAGATGTTCCGTGAAGTTTTTCGTCAAGACGAAACCTACCGCGCCTATTGCGCCCAAAAAACCCATACCCCCGAAGAAGACCAACAACTGGTGCTGTATGCGTTGAAAGAGGTGATTCTCAAAAACGAAGACGTTATCAATTTCTTTGAATTGAGAGACCTTTATTGGGGAGAAAACGGTGATTTGGCCCGTAAAATGACCAATAAAACCCTCAAGTCGGCAACAGAAGGTGGCGTGCAGATTGTCCCTCTCACCGACGACTGGGAAGAAGACCGCTCTTTCATGCAAGAATTGTTTGACGAAACCGTTAACCGTAATGATGAGTTTGAAGCGATTATCGCCGAGCCACTCAAAAATTGGGACTTAGAACGTCTTTCGGCCATGGATTACTTGATTCTGAAAATGAGCGTGTCAGAAATGATTACCTTCCCTGGCATTCCAGTGAAAGTATCCATCAACGAGGCCATTGAAATTGCAAAAGATTATAGTACGCCAAAAAGTGGTAAATTTGTCAATGGAATTTTAGATACCCTCTCAAAAAACCTGATCAAAGAAGGTAAAATCCGTAAGAGCGGAAGAGGACTTTTAGACAACAAGTAAGTACAACTACCATGAATAATTCAACAAAAACATTAATTGCCTTCTTAGCGGGAGTAGCTACTGGAGCAACCATCGGAATCTTGTACGCACCTGCCGAAGGGCAAGTAACCCGTGACAAACTTTCGTTCCGTCTTTCAAAATACCGTGAGCAACTTCAAGGACTTATCACTGACTTGCTCGAAGGCAAAGACTTACCTGAAAGTTTGGCCAAAGCAGAAGGTCAAAAAGTAGTGGCCGACACCCGCGAAAAAGCAGAACGCTTACTCGAAGATGTCGATCGTTTGATGGCGCAAATCAAAGGACAAGCGTCTTAAATTTATCTCATTATTCACAAATCCATGAGACGTTCACTTTTTATTGTTTTGACGCTTTGGGGTTTATGGAGCTGCGGCAGTACCCAAGACCAATCGGCCTCAAGTAGCCTCGACGATAAACTTCCGAAAATTGAATTTGCCGACGATATTAAAAACGTTGATTTTGGTACCATTGCCGAAGGCCAGCAAGTAGAGCGTAAATTCAAGTTTAAAAACACAGGTGACTTTCCTTTGATTATCAATAACGTGAGTGCTTCTTGTGGTTGTACCATTCCCGAATGGCCCCGCGACCCCATCGGCCCCGACGAAGAAGGGACAATCTTGGTACGTTTTAATAGCAAAGGTAAGCAAGGCCCTCAGTTTAAAACTGTGACTATTTTTGCCAATACCAATCCTGCTACCAACGATATTCAGTTTAAAGCAGACGTAACTCCCGCTCCAACGGCGGACTCAACGGCCACAAAGTAAGACGAAAAACTTCTTAGACTTAACTTCTAACATATCACCTACGAGAATGAATAGTATTTTTTTACAAGCCGCATCTGGCCAAACTAGCATGATTTATCAGCTTGTGATGTGGGCAGGTATCATTGGAGTATTTTATTTCTTCATGATTCGTCCGCAACAAAAAAAGCAAAAAGATCAAAAGAAATTTTTGGAAGAACTTAAAAAAGGCGACGAAGTAGTTACCATTGGCGGTTTGCACGCAACGGTCATTTCAGTATATGAAACAACCGTTACCCTTGACGTGGACGGCAAAGGCACTAAAATGAAATTCGAGAAATCTTCTATTTCGCGCAAAGCTGGAACAACTGCTTAATCGTGGCACAATTACCTGTCTCTTCAAAGCCTGCTCGTAGCCGCACCCTGATCCTTAGTCTGGTTGCGGCTACGATTATTTGGCTTTTCAACGAACTCAACAAAGACGGCTATACGCTGCGGGTTCCGTATCCTGTCAAAATTTCTTACAACGACTCGTTGTACATTCCCATTCACCCACTTCCCCAAAGTGCCAACGCCATCATTAAAGGTAGTGGCTGGACACTCCTGCGTAAATCCATCGCCTTCACTGTTCCGCCAGTTACGTACGTCATTGAAAACCCGTTGGCTACCAACTCAATCAATACCAGTGCATTAGCAGCTGCCATGAATGAGCAAGTAAAGGATGTGGACATTACACACGTAGAACTCGACAAAAATCGGGTTGATTTTGAAGAACGCGTCGTCAAAACATCTATTCTCAAAGTGGATAGCTTGGGGCTCAACCTCTTTCCCAAGTTTGTGGTGTCAAGCTTTATTAATCTTCGCCCCGCGACAGTGACATTTGACGGCCCCGCTTCGTTGGTGAACGATATTGCAGATACGTTAATTGTGAAAGTGCCTGCCCAAAAAATCAGAGGAAATTACGACGAAGAGCTTCCCATTCGCTATCCACAGTCGCCCTTGCTAAAAACCAGTGCTGAGCGGGTATTTGTCAGTTTTGAAGTAGCCGAATTTTTGGGCACACCTCCCCCTGCTCCTCAGCCCAAAGCGCCAGAACCCGTCAAAAAGGCCAAAGCTAGCAAAGGAAAGAAAAAGAAATAATTGAAAAATTGTTGTCATTCGTACTTCGGCATTTATCATGGCTTTACAAATCGGAATTACAGGAGGCATCGGCTCAGGAAAAAGTGTGGTTTGCCGCATATTTGAGGCACTCGGGGTTCCATTTTATTCGGCCGATGAACGCGCCAAATGGCTTCTCAATCACGACGATAAGCTCAAAAAAACGGTAGAAGCACTGTTGGGTAAAGACGCCTACCTAGCGGACGGGAGTTACAACCGCAGGTGGGTAGCGCAAGAAGTTTTTTCAAAACCTGCCCTGCTTCAGCAACTCAATGCCGTCGTGCATCCAAGGGTGGGAGAAGATACCGAAGCTTGGGTAAAAAAGCATAAAAAAGCGCCCTATCTGGTCAAAGAAGCAGCCATCATGGCCCGCGCAGGCCAAAACAATTCACTCGACAAAATTATCGTTGTTGAAGCCCCTGTTGAGCTTCGCGTCGCTCGGGTTTTACAGCGCGACTCTCAGCGTTCTGAAGCCGAAATAAGAGATATTATTGCTCGACAAATCTCTGACGATGAGCGACTTAAATTAGCCGACTATGTTGTCAAAAACGATGAAAGTCAGCTTCTGCTCCCGCAAATATGGGAACTCCACCAAGTATTTAGTAAAAAACGATAAGAGGCATATTATTTCAACAACTTTTATCGCGAACAAGGCTTCTCAAAAACAATATTTCTTCTTGCATAGCCTGAATTTTGCGCTCATACAATTCTCTTTCTCGTTCCGAAAGTCCCACTTGAAACAGCACATTACTGCCTTCTTTGGTTGTGGTAGAAACAATTGCTGGTTTGACTGGTGCAAAGGCATTCCCATCAAAAGCCAAAAGCTGCATAACTTCCACGTTGAGCACTTCGGCAATTTTATTCAGGTTTGAAAACGAGATATCGACCTCCCCACGCTCAATCTTGCTGTATGACGTCTGCGAACGCCCAAGTTGAGAGGCCATAAATTCTTGGGTAAAATCGCGTAGTTCGCGAATTTTACGAATTTTCGTACCTACCCATTTCATGTGTGGTACGTTTGGATGATTATTTAACGATGTCATTTTTGGATTAGGATAATATACCATAGGGATATACGAATAGAGAATAAGATTAGATTTTCCTATCAAAAAAAAACAATAAAATACAAAAAAAAGCACATTCTGTCCTGATAGTGGCCCTTATTTGGCATTTCCCATTTTTTTATAACACCTGTATATCAATCAATCTAAAGTCACTGTAAGTCAAACAATTAGTACTATAAGGCAGCCAAAAGAAAAACGATTATACCCTAAATGAATCGTAAAATAGTCGTCAAACGACTAAAGTAAAACTCCTGAAATTTGAATTGATACACAAGCCCTCCCATATTTGTCCTACCAATTCTTCCTCCGAATATCGGCCGAATTCGTAAAAGCATTGGTAAATAAATCAAATAACAACCCATAAATTCAATTCAAAATGAAAACGTTAGACTTAAACTCGTACGGCGTATCTGAAATGAACAATTTCGAAATGGTAAACACCGACGGAGAAACTTGCCTTCCTGTACCTACATGCGTAAATCCTGGCGCAACAGTTGGTGTCGCTCTTGGCGTGGCAGTAGGCGTTACAGCCAAAGTCACTGGCATCGTTGGTGGTGTAAAAGGCTCTCTTCTTGGCAAGGTTGGTAATCTCCTTGGTGGTTGCGGCTGCTAATATTTAACTTTTGAGCGAATTCCTCTTTGACTTACCCTTGGTTTGCTAAAGAGGAATTCCTCTTTTATACCCATGGCTCAACTCCTACCCGATAGCTTTATTGACAACACAACGCACTTGTATTTACCCAAAGTAAAAGCAAGGTCGATGGTGCTGTATGCCCTTGTTCTTGGCGCAGTTATAGTACTTGGTGTTGCCGCGTTTTTTATTAAAATCGACGTTTCGTTCACATCCAGCGGCACCATTCGGTCGGTAGCCGAAAAGACGGAAGTGCGCTCACTCGTCAGTGGTCGCGTACTAACAGCCCACGTTCGTGAAAATCAATTGGTAAAAGTCGGTGATGTTCTACTGACCCTTGCACCCGACGCCCTTGAAGAAAAATTGCGACTCAGCCACTTTCAACAATCTGAGCAACAACAACTTATCAATGACTTAATCTTCCTCACCAGTCCGAAGTACGACCTAACAGAAGCCCTAGGCAATAGAACGTTTAAAACATCGCTGTATGCCCAGCAGTACAATCAGCTCCAAGCCCAGTTAAAAGAAAACGAAGTCCGACGCAACAAAGTAGAAAAAGAGCTCAAAGCTGATAAATATTTGCACAGCGAAAAAGTTCTGGCCACCCGCGATTTAGATGCAAAACAGGCTGAATATGACCAACTTTACGAAGAATACCGCCTCTTAATTGAACGCCAAGTAAGCCAATGGGAAGCCGAACTAAACACGGCCAAACTACTATCGGCGCAACTTAAATCCGAAGAAGGTCAGCTGGCCAAAGAGCGCCAATTATATACCATCAAAGCAGCTGTGGCTGGCACAGTACAACAGTGGGCAGGCAAATACGAAGGCAGCGTTGTGCAGTCGGGCGAAACGTTGGGCATTATCTCTCCCGACTCAAGCTTGCTTGTCGAATGTTACGTCAAAGCATCTGACATGGGACTTTTAAAACTCAAACAAACCGTACTTCTTCAGTTGGACGCCCTCAACTACCGCGAATGGGGGCTTGCCCGTGGTAGTGTCATTGACATTGCACGCGATTTTACTTTGATCAATAACCAACCCGTTTTCAAAGTAAAATGCCGTCTCGATACACCCTCCTTAAAATTACAAAATGGTTATGAAGCGCGTCTTCAAAAAGGAATGACGCTCCAAGCCCGCTTTGTGATTGTACAGCGTACACTCGCCCAATTGGTATTTGATAAAATGGAAGATTGGCTAAATCCGAATGCGAAAAGGGATTGAAATAAAACAGCACGATACCACCGACTGCGGCGCGGCTTGCCTTGCCTCAGCGGCAGCGTATTATAAATTACGAATGCCGATTGCGCGCATTCGTCAGTTTGCCCATACCGACACCCGTGGCACCAATGTGGTGGGGATGATTGAAGCCGCCAACCGCCTTGGTTTTCAGGCCAAAGGGGTAAAAGGCTCGCCCGAAAGTCTCTCCAAAATCCCCAAACCGTCGATTGCTCACGTAAGCGTTCCGTTGGTTTCTGACAGCGACGCTGGCCGTGAAGAAGTAAGGGGATTGCACTACGTGGTCATTTATGAAGTAACCGACAAAAAAGTCACTTACATGGACCCTGCGGTGGGGAAAATGGTCAAAAAATCGCTGAACGAATTTGTGTCGATGTGGACGGGCGTATTGGTGCTTTTGTTGCCCAACGAACAGTTTCAACAAGGCAACGAATCGGTGACCATCACGACCCGCTTTTGGCAACTGATTCGTCCGCACCGAACCGTGATGATTGAAGCGCTTTTTGGCGCCATTATTTACACCATTTTAGGGTTAGGTACGTCGATTTACGTCCAAAAAATTGTGGATAACGTGCTCGTGGAAGGCAATCGTAACTTACTCAACTTGATGAGCATCGGTATGCTTTTACTCATGGTACTCCAACTTTTTATTGGTTCAACCAAAACAATTTTTGCCCTAAAAACAGGCCAACAGATTGACGCCCAGTTGATTTTGGGCTATTACAAACACCTACTAAAACTTCCTCAAACGTTTTTTGATACAATGCGGGTGGGCGAAATCATTTCACGCGTCAACGATGCCGTCAAAATCCGAGCCTTTATCAATGATGTTGCACTCAATCTGATTGTCGATATTTTCATCGTCTTTTTTTCCTTTGGGTTAATGTTTACTTACGATGCCAAATTGGCGTTGATGATGGCGGGTATCATTCCATTGTACGCCCTTACGTACTGGATTGCCAACCGAATCAACCGAACTACCCAGCGAAAACTCATGGAAAACAGCGCCGATTTGGAAGCGCAGCTTGTCGAATCGCTCAACAACGTGGCCACCATCAAACGTTTTGGGTTGGAAGAATACGCCAATCTAAAAACCGAAAACCGATTTGTGACTTTACTCCGATCGGTATATCATACTTCTACTCGTACACTCTACCTTGGCAATGCAGCGGCGTTGATTACCAACATTTTCACCATTTTGCTCCTGTGGGTCGGGTCAGGACTCGTGCTCGACCGCCAACTTACGCCTGGCGAACTACTCTCATTTTATGCACTTGTTGGTTATTTTACGGGCCCTGCCGCAGGACTTATTGGGATGAACAAAACGCTCCAAGAAGCCCTCATCGCCGCCGACCGGTTGTTTGAAATCATGGATTTAGAGCGAGAAACCACAGAAAATAAAGTTCCGTTGACGATTGACATGCTCGGCGACATTCGTTTTAAAGAAGTGACTTTTCGGTATGGTTCGAGAACAACGATTTTTGAAAAATTAAACCTGCTTATTCCCAAAGGAAAAATTACGGCCGTAGTGGGTGAAAGTGGCAGTGGCAAATCGACGCTGTTGTCGCTTTTACAAAACTTGTACCCACTGCAAGCTGGAAATATTTACATTGGAAATTATGACATCAAGCACCTCGACAACAGCAGTTTACGACAAATGGTAAGCGTCGTTCCCCAACAGATTGATTTGTTTGCAGGTACAGTTGTCGAAAATATTGCCGTAGGCGAATTTGAGCCAGACATGAAAAAGCTCATTTTTTACTGTAATCTCTTAGGAATCACCGATTTTATTGAACGACTTCCCAATGGTTTTCAGACGACATTAGGCGAACGCGGAGCTAACTTATCGGGTGGACAGCGGCAACGGTTGGCCATTGCCCGTGCGCTATACCGAAATCCACATATCCTGATTTTGGACGAAGCAACCTCTGCCCTAGATTCGGTTTCAGAACAGTATGTGCAGCGTACTATTCAGCTGTTGCGTCAAGAAGGAATTACGGTTATTTTGATTGCCCACCGCATGAGCACCATCAAAAATGCCGATAAAATTGTGGTATTACACGAAGGGAAGTTGGTAGAAGAAGGCACCCACCAAGCGCTATTGCAGAGTCCAGTAGGCACTTATCGTCGCTTATGGGAACAGCAAAATGGTGCTGTAATGGCCACTCACCTCAACGGCGTTGGCCATTACAGCTAACCAAAAGGGCTTACCAGAAAATCCAGTAAATCAAACTAAAAGTCACAATAACCGCAATGGCTCCCATGCGGAACGATGGTGTTACGCGGAACCATTCGGTGCGTACTTCAAACGCATTTTCTTGGTTTTGGCCTTTTGATTGGGCAAGGCTAATCGCTACGTGAACCGCCGAACAAATCCAGAATACCACGCCCATACGATTAAGGAATGGGAAGGCAGGATAAAGATTTTCGATCACGGCCGACAATGCAATACTCAACACCGCTGCTGCCAAAGCACCATTGGCAGTGGCTTTTTTCCAGAAAAATCCGAGCAAGAAAATACTCAAAATACCTGGTGAAATATAGCCCGTATAAACCTGAATGTATTCAAAAGCTTGACCAAAATTAGCCAACAATGGACTGACTATCAAGGCAATGATAAAGGCAATCACAATTGCCACTCGCCCCGTCCACACGGTTTGTTTTTCAGTTAAGTTTTTATTGAAAAACTTCTGGTGGATGTCTAACACATAAATGGTTGAAATACTGTTGGCTTTCCCTGCCAAACTTGCCACAATCGCCGCCGTCAGGGCTGCAAAAGCAAGTCCTTTCAAGCCTACTGGCAATAAATTTAGCAACACTGGGTACGCATTATCGGGTTTGACGATACCGTTTTGGGTAATTCCGTTTACAATCGATGTATCGGCATTTTCTTGGAATAATACATAAGCTGCAAGTCCTGGCAATACCACAATAAAAGGCATCATCATTTTTAAGAAAGCTGCAAACAACACGCCGCTACGTGCCGTGTTCAGGTCGGCCCCGAGGGCGCGCTGCGTCATGTATTGGTTACAGCCAAAATAATTAAGGTTGTTTACCCACTGACCACCAATGATAAACATCATAATACCTGGAAGCTGATTGTACGCATCAATAAACCCACCACGCCCGTCGTGAACTTGGTATTGACCTGGGGTAAAAATCATGTGCAAGTGGCTATCTGCTTTCTCACGAATGAGGCCAAGCCCTTCCATAATACCCGCACCCGTTCCCACCTTGACCGAAAGCAAATCTAAGGCCAAGTAGGTGGTGGCCAATCCACCAAAAATCAAACAAACAACCTGAATCACGTCCGTGTAGCCAATCACTTTCATCCCTCCCAAAGTGATAATCACCGCAAAAGTGGTCAAGAAAATGGCGCAAGGCATGAATGAAAAGCCTGTCATTTTTTCTAAGCTCAATGCCCCCAAATAAATAATGGACGTGAGGTTCACAAAAATGTAGAGGAACAACCAGAATACCGCCATAATCGTAGCCAAGCGCTCATTATAGCGTTTCGACAAAAACTGCGGCATGGTATAAATTTTGTTGTTGAGATACATGGGCAAGAAATACACCGCCACAATAATGAGCGCCACTCCCCCCAACAACTCATAGACAGAAATCGCAATCCCAAGCTGAAAAGCCTGTCCGCTCATTCCGATAAACTGCTCCGCCGAAATGTTGGAAGCAATGATAGAAGCCCCAATCGCCCACCATGTAAGTGAACCTTCCGCCAAGAAAAAGTCCTTGGAATCAGCGGTTTGCTTGCCTTTGTGTTTATATACCCAATAGCCGTAGCTGGATACAATGACGAAATAAATGAGGAAAATTACGTAGTCAAGGGTTTCTAGTCCTAGCGTCATAAAAAGTCAGATTGTAAGAACGGGTTCTTGATAAATGATAGGTTTATTTTTGGGTTTATGTCAAAAAGACACAATTCGCTTTTTCGTACTCATTTTTCTTAAAATCATTTCAATCACCTTTTATACTACTGCGCTTTCACACAATTCCTGACAAACTTCGGCAATATTTTTGCACGACAAAATCTATAAACCGACCTACGTCTTATTATTCCCAAAAATAAAAGCATTAACTTTGACCATTCTTAACTTTTTTGGCTATGAAACTTGTTCGTTTGTGGATATTTTTAGTGATGACCGTGTTAGGACTCAGTCAGTGCAACGTTACTAACACTGGCGGCGGTGATCCAACTCCCGACCCTAACATTACTAAAACGGAGCTTTTGGCAGGCAAATCCTCAAAAGCTTGGGTGTTGACAGTTTCTAAAATCAACGGAAATGACGTTTTCAATCAGACAGTTGCCTGTGTGCGTGACAACAACATGGTGTTTCGTACCGATAAAAACTACGAGTGGAACGAAGGTGCAACTAAATGCCGTACGCAAGACGACCAAGTTTACGAAAAAGGAACGTGGGCTTTCAACACCGCCGAAACCGAAGTTATCTTGAACAACGAGACGAAATATACCCTCGTCAAACTCACCGAAAATACCCTTCAATTGTCGTACACCAACGTGTTTGGAGAAACCTTAGAAATGACCTTTAAGCCTAATTAATTCTTGCAAAAACTTCTTATCGTCATTGCTGGCCCCACGGCAGTGGGAAAGACTGACTTATGCGTTCGACTTGCCCAAACGCTCGAAACAGAAGTCATTTCGGCCGACTCACGGCAGTTTTACCGTGAACTTTCCATCGGCACGGCCAAACCTTCACTGGAAGAATTGAAGGGTGTTCCGCATCACTTTATTGATTCTCATTCCATTGAAACCTTGTACAGTGCAGGCTCGTTTGAACGCGATGCTTTAGCACTCTTGGAGCAATTGTTTCAAACCAAAGATGTTGTTCTGATGACAGGGGGCTCGGGCTTGTACATCAAAGCCGTTTGTGAAGGGTTGGACAATTTACCCGAAACACCTCCCGAATTACGAACGTCGCTTATGAATCGCCTTGAAACGGAGGGATTGGCCATGTTGCAAGCGGAACTCCAACAACTTGACCCCGTTTACTGCGCTACCAACGACCTCCAAAACACCCAACGGGTCGTTAGAGCACTGGAAGTGTGTTTGCTCACGGGCAAGCCTTATTCATCGTTTCGGGAAAAGCAGGTAGCCCAACGCCCTTTTCAAATTATCCAAATTGCGCTGGAACGAGACCGCGACGAATTGTATCACCGCATCGACACCCGCATGGACCAAATGCTGGCTGCTGGGCTGGTCGAAGAAGCGCGCTCAGTCATTGCTTTTCGCGAGCATAATGCCCTCCAAACTGTTGGTTATAAAGAAATTTACGATTATTTTGACGGAGCTTACGACCACCCTGAAATGGTACGATTACTAAAACGAAATACCCGCCGCTATGCCAAACGCCAAGTAACGTGGTTCAAGCACCAAGGCAATTTTCGGTGGTTCCACGCAGCCGATTTTGAAGGTATTTTGTCGTATATTAACGAAGCCCGCTCGCCCCGACTTGAAGTCGGGGCGGATATGGTTTAAAGTCTCTGACTTTAATAAACAAACTTGCTCGCCCAGACTTAAAAGTCGGGGCGGACACGGCCTAAAGTCTCTGACTTTAATAAACAAACTTGCTCGCCCAGACTTAAAAGTCGGGGCGGATATGGCCTAAAGTCGCTGACTTTAATAAACAATCCTAACTCAAAAAGATAAAAAAACCGAACAAACCCCTGCCATGTCAAACGAAGAAATTGTTGAAGTACTTGAACTTACCGTCAAGCTAATGGAACTTCACAATGCCGATGCGTTCAAAACGCGGGCATTTGGTTCTGCCGCCTTTAACCTCGACCGCTTCAAAGATGCCGAACTTGCCAGTCTTTCGGCCGATGAACTCACAAAAATTCAGGGAGTTAGTAAAAACATGGCGGGGAAACTCGTGCAGCTTATTGCCACGGGTCACTTAGCCGAACTCGACGAGTTGTTGTCCCAAACCCCCGTTGGCGTTCTGGAAATGTTCAAAATCAAAGGCATTGGCCCTAAGAAAATTGGCACAATTTGGCGCGACTTAGGCATCGAAACCCTCGAAGCTTTGCAGGCAGCCTGCGAAAGTGGCCAAATTGCCAAATTGAAAGGTTTTGGTGAAGGCACGCAGCAGAAAATTTTGGATTCGATGGCTTTTCTCCGCAGCCAAGTGGGCAAACTTCGCATGGACAAAGGAGAAGCACTTGCCACCATCATTCTGGAAGAATTGCAACCTTATTTTTCTCAAATAGCCATTACGGGTGAGGTAGCGCGCAAGTGCGAGATTGTAGAAACCATCCAACTCATCGTTGGGACGGAGTCGCCCGTAGCGGCGGCCCGAAGCATCGCCAACGTTGGCTGGTTGGTACAAAACCCTAAAGAATCTTCGCCGTTTATTTGGCGAGGAAAAATTCAGGACCGCAGCCAAGCGACCGACCTCCCGCCCCAAGGAGAAGAAATTGAAGTCAAAAAAACGCTGGAAGTAAATGTCGAAATTCTCTTCGTTCAACCCGAACGTTTTGAAAACGAACGTTTTATTTCGGACAGCGCCTACGCTCACCTGTTTGCCAAAACCCCTTCTGGACATACCTTGCTGTCGTTGGCCAACACCGCCCAATCGTTTGTATCAGCCGAAGAAATTTATCAAAGTGCAGGGCTTTCGTACATCGTTCCCGAAATGCGCGAAGGCTTGGGGGAATTTGACTGGAAAACCACCCATGCCAACGAAGACCTCATCGAATGGAAAAACCTGCGCGGTATATTGCACAACCACAGCACTTATTCAGACGGAAAACACAGCCTCGAACAAATGGCTCGTTTTTGCCAAGAGCTTGGTTTTGAATACCTTGGCATCGCCGACCACTCCCAAACCGCTTCCTATGCTCAAGGGCTCAATGAAGAACGCGTGGAACAACAACACGCCGAAATCGACCGCCTGAATCAGGTGTTTGCCCAAGAGTTTACAAGTCCTTTTAAAATCCTGAAAGGCATCGAATCCGATATTTTGGGCGATGGCTCGCTCGACTACCCCGAAAGCATTCTCAAGTCGTTTGATTTTATTGTGGCCTCAGTTCACAGCAACCTCAACATGAACCTAGAAAAAGCCACCTCGCGTCTTCTTCGCGCCATCGAAAACCCCTATACGACGATTTTGGGGCACCCTACGGGAAGGCTTTTGTTGGCGCGTTCGGGCTACCCTATCGACCACAAAACCATCATCGACGCTTGCGCCCAAAACGGCGTAGTCATCGAAATAAACGCGAGTCCTTGGCGCTTGGATTTGGACTGGCGCTGGATTCGGTACTGCATGGAAAAAGGTGTTATGCTTTCCATCAATCCCGATGCCCACGAAAAAAATGGCTACTACGACATGCACTACGGCGTAGCCGTGGGACGCAAAGGCGGACTAACCAAAGATATGACCTTCAATGCGTTATCATTGGCGGAGTTAGAACAATATTTAGCCAAACGCAAAAGCCGATAACAAGGCTTTCACCCAAAAGATAAACACATAGTTTACTTCTGTTTTCTATGTGTTTATTCTATTGTGCCCTATGTGTTTAAAAACGAATGCGTAGAAATCTTTCCTCCCCAAACAACAATTTTATTTTTCTCGCATCATTTTGCTAAGTTAGCGCGTTACTACTAAAAGAAAATTATCTTTACGCAAACGAAACTCTTGGCACAATGAAAAAGCTATTCTTCGGGCTTTTGTTTATCGCAGCGGCACTCCAATCCTGCAAAACTGACCCAGACCCCAACGAAAAAAATACGCTTACGCTCTCTTTTTCCAATAAGGTAGGCACCCAAGAGGTAGTTTTGGGGAAAGAATCGTACCAAAATGCTGTGGGCGAAACCTACGGAGTCACTACCTACAATTATTTCATCAGTAATATTTCGCTTAAAAAATCGGACGGAACAATTTACACCGTTCCGCAAGATTCAAGCTATTTTTTGATTAAAGAAACCAATCTTGCTTCCAAAAAAGTCACCTTGCGCGGGATTCCAGCGGGTAATTATACAGAACTCAGTTTTATGATTGGGGTTGATAGCCTCCGCAATACCATGGACATCAGTCGCCGTACGGGCGTGCTTGACCCAGGTGATGCCACCCACGACGGCGACGGCATGTACTGGTCGTGGAACTCGGGCTATATTTTCTTAAAGATAGAAGGTACTTCGCCGCAAGTAGCCGCCGATGCCGCTGGCAACCGTAAGTTCCGCTACCACATCGGAGGGTTTGGGGGGTATAATGCCAAAACCTTCAACAATCTTCGCACGGTTAAGTTACCTTTGGGAGGCACTGCCGCCACCGTTGGCCCCGACCAACAGCCTGTGATTGAGGTCGTAAGCGACATATCAAAGATTTTTAACGGGACTCAAAAAGTAAGCCTTGCGCAATACCCGACGGTGATGTTTGCCGATTATTCGAGTACAGTTGCCAACAACTACGCCGCGATGTTTAGCATTGGAGGAGTCAAAGATTAAGTGAGGTATGAATAAGTCGTTTCTTGTTATCGGTTCTATGGCTTTGTTTGGATGGGCTGCGTGTAGCAAATCTACCCCGCCGCCTGACCCTACCCTGCCCACGACCGAAACGCTAGAAATGCCCCAGCCGAGTTATTTCCCTTCGGTGGTGTATGACCTCAAATCCAACCCGCTGACGTACGACGGATTTCAACTCGGTCGCTCGTTGTTTTACGACGGGATTTTGTCAAGAAACGGGACGATAGCTTGCGGAACCTGCCACCAACAGGCCGTTGCTTTTACCCACCACGGACACGATTTAAGCCACGGGATTGACGATAAAATTGGGATGCGCAATGCCCCTCCCATTCAAAACATGGCGTGGTCGAAGGAGTTTTTTTGGGACGGAGGCGTGCATCAGCTTGACCTGCTTCCGATTGCGCCCATTGAAAACCCCGTCGAAATGGACGAAAAATTACCCAACGTCCTCCAGAAGCTTCGCGATAGTAAAAACCCCAATTACCCAGAGTTATTTAAAAAAGCCTTTGGCACAACCGACATCACCACCGAGCGGTTCACCAAAGCTTTGTCGCAGTTTATGGTGTTTTTGGTTTCCAACAACTCCCGCTACGACATTTACCTACGCGGTACCACCAACGCGCTCAACGCCACTGAAAAAGAAGGACTTGCGCTGTTTAAACAAAAATGTGCCACCTGCCACGCGGGTGAGTTATTTACCGACCAATCGTTTCGGAACAATGGCCTCGACAACAGCCGTAGCAGCGACCAAGGGCGTTTTCGCATCACTCAAAACCCCGAAGATCTCTACAAATTTAAAGTTCCTAGCCTGCGCAACATCGGCTACACCTCTCCTTACATGCACGACGGCCGTTTTAGCACCCTCGAACAAGTGCTAAACCACTACGCCACCAACATCCAGAAAACTGCTACCCTAGACCCCGGGCTGCAAACCAACGGCCAACTCGGCATTTCGATGACCGACGACGAAAAGGTCAAAATCATTGCTTTCCTCAAAACTCTCTCCGACGAACAATTTGTAAAAGACTACCGCTTTGCCGACCCTGGCTTTGGGAAGGCGTTTTAATGGTAGTAAAGTTTAAACTAACTTAGCGCCGCTAATTTAGACCGCTATGCCCAAAATAGGCAGCATGGTATGGCTATGGGACTCGGAGTAAAATCAAAAAACAAAAAATGACAAGCACTACGCAAAGAGCTGAATTACAAGCTAAAATATGGAAAATTGCCAACGATGTACGTGGCTCAGTCGATGGATGGGATTTTAAACAGTTTGTACTCGGCACACTGTTCTATCGCTTTATCAGCGAAAATTTTACCAATTATATTGAAGGGGGCGATGAAAGTATCAACTACGCCAGCTTATCCGATGATGTAATTTCGCCTGAAATAAAAGATGATGCCATCAAAACCAAAGGATATTTTATCTATCCAAGCCAACTTTTTGTTAATATCGCCAAAAATGCCAATACTAATACCAATCTGAATACTGACTTAAAGGCCATTTTTGATGCCATCGAAAGTTCCGCCAATGGGTATCCCTCAGAAGAAGATATTAAAGGATTATTTGCCGATTTTGATACAACCAGCACACGTCTTGGCAATACTGTTGAAAACAAAAACAGCCGTTTGGCTGCGGTTATTAAGGGAGTTGCTGAACTGAATTTTGGAAATTTTGAAGATAGTGAAATCGACCTTTTTGGTGATGCCTATGAGTTTCTGATTTCTAATTACGCCGCTAATGCAGGTAAATCGGGCGGGGAATTTTTTACACCTCAAAGTGTATCTAAGCTGATTGCTCAATTGGCTATGCACAAGCAGACTACCGTCAATAAAATATACGACCCTGCGGCTGGTTCGGGTTCTTTGTTGTTGCAAGCCAAAAAACATTTTGATAACCACATTATTGAAGAAGGTTTCTTTGGGCAAGAAATCAACCATACGACCTATAACTTGGCTCGTATGAATATGTTTTTGCACAATGTCAATTATGACAAGTTTAATATCGCTTTGGGTAATACGCTTACTGATCCACATTTTGACGATGATAAACCTTTTGATGCCATTGTTTCTAATCCGCCTTATTCTATTCCGTGGATTGGTGCCGATGACCCGACGCTCATCAACGACGACCGTTTTGCTCCTGCTGGCGTGCTTGCTCCTAAATCCAAAGCCGATTTTGCTTTTGTGCTTCATGCCCTTAGTTACCTTTCTGGTAGAGGTAGAGCTGCTTTGGTTTGTTTCCCTGGTATCTTTTACCGTGGTGGGGCAGAACAGAAGATTAGAAAGTATCTGGTTGATAACAACTTTGTAGAAACGGTTATCTCTTTAGCACCCAACCTTTTCTTTGGTACTTCTATCGCTGTTACTATTTTGGTACTGTCAAAACATAAGTCTGATACCAAGACGCAGTTTATTGATGTAAGTGGAGATGAGTTCTTCAAGAAAGCTACTAACAACAATGTACTGATGGATGAACATATCGAAAGAATTATGGAAATGTTTGATAGCAAAGAAGATGTTGAACACATAGCTAAATCTATCGACAATACCATCATTGAAGCAAATGATTATAACCTTTCGGTAAGTTCTTATGTAAAGGCTAGAGATACCCGTGAGAAGGTAGATATTGCACAACTAAATGCTGAGATTGCTATCACCGTAGAGAAAATAAATAGCCTACGTAGTAGTATTGATGCCATCATAGAAGAAATAGAAGGTTAGACAATGAGTAAAGAAATAAGCCTACAAAAAGAAGAATACGAAAGTATTTTGAAACAAGCGGTTGAGCAAATTCGTACAACCAGAATAATTGTTGCCAAACAAGTAAACAGTGCCGCACACTCTATTTATTGGAATCTTGGTAGGTTGATTTTTGAAAAACAATTGGCCGAAGGCTACGGTAGTGCCGTGGTCAATCAACTATCGGTTGACCTCAAAAAAGAATTTCCCGATATGGGCTTATCGCCCCGCAATTTGTGGAACATGAAACTGTTTTATGAGCGTTACTATCAAGCAGACCCAAAACTGCTACAGGCTGTAGCAGTTTTGCCGTGGGGACATAATTTGTTGTTAATCAATAAGGTTCAGTCGCTCGAAGCGGTACTTTTTTACGCCAACGAAGCCATAACCAAAGGCTGGAGCAGAGATTGGTTGCTCAATGCCATCAAAATGGATAGTTTCAGCCATCATCAAACACAAATTAAATCGCACAATTTTAACGAAACACTTTCCGCCATTGATGCAGATTATGCCAATGAAGTGTTTAAAGACCGTTATAATCTTGGCTTTTTGGGCATTACCGAAAAAGCAAAAGAAACGGATCTGGAAAAACGATTGGTAGAAAAAATCAAAAACTTTGTTTTGGAATTAGGCAAAGGCTTTACATTTATTGGCAACCAATACCGTTTAGAATACAATAACAAAGAGTATTTTGTGGATATGCTTTTTTTTCATCGTGGTTTGCGAAGTTTGGTGGCTGTTGAATTAAAAATTGGCAGTTTTAAAGCCGAGTATGTAGGCAAAATGAATTTATACCTGTCATTGCTTGATAAATTGGAGAAGGGTGAAACCGAAAATAATTCTATCGGAATTATTCTTTGTGCCGACAAAGACCATGTAGATGTAGAAATTGCCCTCCAAGACATCAATAAACCCATTGGAGTGGCAGAATATCAGCTTTTATTACCAAAAGACCAATTGCAAGACTTGTTGGTAAATGAAATAAAAGCCTATAACAACTAATTATTACAATAATAAAAGCATGAGCTATTTAGATACATTATTAGAAGGAGTTGAGGTAAAGTGGAAGACTTTGGGGGAGGTTGGAGAATTAGTTAGGGGTAATGGGTTGCCTAAAACAGATTTTACGGAAACAGGTGTACCAGCTATTCACTACGGCCAGATTTATACATATTATGGGACTTTCACGGAAAACACTATTTCTTTTGTATCCAAAGAAACAGCAAGTAAGTTGCGTAAAGTAAATCATGGCGATGTTGTAATAACAAATACCAGTGAGAATTTAGAAGATGTTGGAAAAGCTGTTGTTTATCTAGGAAAAGAGCAAGCCGTAACAGGTGGGCATGCTACTATCTTTAAACCATCAAAACATATTATAGGTAAGTATTTCGCATATTTTACCCAAACAGAAATGTTTGCAAGCCAGAAAAGGAAATATGCAAAAGGGACAAAGGTTATTGATGTTTCTGCAAATGACATGGCAAAGATTCTCATCCCCCTCCCGCCCCTTTCTGCCCAGGCCGAAATCGTTCGTATTCTCGACAGCTTTACGGAGCTTACAGCAGAGCTTACGGCGGAGCTAACAGCTCGTAAAAAGCAGTATGAGTATTATCGTGAGCAATTGTTAAGCTTTGAAGAGGGAGACGTGGAGTGGAAGATGTTGGAAAGTTTAGCTGAAAATTTGGACTCAATGCGAAAACCCGTAACAAGTGGGCTAAGAGAGGCAGGTAATATTCCTTATTATGGAGCTTCTGGTATTGTAGATTACGTTAAAGATTATATTTTCGATGGTGATTTCTTATTGATTTCAGAAGATGGGGCAAATTTAATAGCGAGAAATACACCAATAGCATTCAGTATCAGTGGAAAAAGTTGGGTAAATAATCATGCTCATGTGTTGAAATTTAATACCTATGCAGAAAGAAGATTTGTTGAGTATTATTTAAACAGTATTGACTTAACGCCATATATCTCAGGTGCAGCACAACCAAAATTAAACCAGAAAAATTTAAATAGCATTAAAATACCAAATCCATCTCGTGAAGAAAAAGAACTTATCGTTTCCATTCTCGACAAATTCGATACGCTAACCAACTCAATCAGTGAAGGATTGCCAAAGGAGATTGCCTTACGGAAGCAGCAGTATGAGTATTATCGGGATTTGTTGTTAACGTTTAATGGTTAATAAGTATGAACAAAGTTTCCATCCGTTTTTTTGATGATAGAGAAGTACGTGCTATTTGGGATGAAAACAACAGCAAATGGTGGTTTTCGGTGTTAGATATTGTAGCAGTGCTTACCAACCAAGACGATTATAATAAAACCCGCAACTATTGGAAGTATTTAAAAGCCAAACTCAAAAAGGAAAATCATCAGTTGGTTAGTGCCACTACCCAACTGAAATTAATGGCTGCTGATGGGAAACAATATAAAACGGATGTGTTAGACTATGAAGGCATTATTGCATTAGGTAAAACTTTTCCCAGTACAAAAGCCAATCGGTTTATAGAATGGTTTACCTACAGCGATGAAACGATTGATGGAAAAAGTAAAACCAAAGCCTATGCCCTGTTTGAAAGTTCATTTTTAGAAAGCATAGAAATAGGCACTATAAAAGGCTTACAACAAATTCATGCCTATTTGTTTGGAGGGTTGTATGATTTTGCTGGGCAAATACGGAATAAAAATATTTCAAAAGGAGGTTTTCAATTTGCAATGGCTCAGTTTTTACCCGAAACTCTAAAACAAATAGAGAAGATGCCAAAAAATACCTTTGATGAAATCGCTGATGTGTATGTCGAAATGAACGTTGCACATCCTTTTATGGAAGGTAATGGTAGAAGTACCCGAATTTGGCTGGATTTAATGCTAAAAATGAAATTAAATCTATGTGTCGATTGGAGTAAAATAGCTAAAAATGCTTATCATGCTGCGATGGTAAAAAGCGTTGTTAATAGTGACGAAATAAAAAAACTACTCAAAGAAGCCTTAACCGATGACATTAGCAGTAGGGCTATGTACATGAAAGGCATAGATTATTCCTACTATTATGAAGAGAATTAATGCTACTTAATTAACAATTATGACCACCTATAACACCATCGCAGAAACAAACAATTTCATTGTCCTTGATACCTACACCAAGTACTCAGAAGTAAATGAGGCGCCTGTGGCCTATCAAACTGAGGCGGCGCTGGAGAAAGAGTTTATCCAAGATTTAGTCAATCAAGGCTACGAGTACCGCTCGGATCTCAACACAATGGAAGCTATGTTTGCCAATGTGCGGGTGCAACTTCAAACGCTCAACAACATGAGCTTTTTGGATAGTGAATGGAGGCGTTTTACAGAGGAATACTTAGACAAGCCAAGCGATAACCTCATCGAAAAAACACGAAAAATACACGACAATTATATCTACGATTTTGTGTTTGACGACGGACATATCCAAAATATTTATTTAGTCGATAAAAAGAATATTGCCCGTAATAAAGTACAAATTATCTCCCAATTTGAACAGAAAGGTACGCACGCCAATCGGTATGATGTTACGATATTAATCAACGGTTTGCCCTTGGTACAAGTAGAACTAAAAAAACGTGGGGTCGCTATCCGTGAAGCTTTTAATCAAGTGCATCGCTATACAAAAGAGAGCTTCAACAGTAAAAATTCTCTTTTCAAATACTTACAAATTTTTGTTATTTCCAACGGCACAGACAGCCGTTATTTTGCCAACACCGTAGAGCGAAACAAAAACAGTTTTGACTTTACGATGAACTGGGCAAAAGCAGACAATACGTTAATAAAAGACCTGAAAGACTTTACAGCCACTTTTTTTCAGAAACAAACGCTGTTAAATGTCTTGCTCACCTATTCGGTTTTTGATACGAGCGATACGCTACTCATCATGCGGCCGTATCAGATTGCAGCCACCGAACGAATCCTGTGGAAAATAGCCAGTTCGTATCAAGCCAAAAAATGGTCTAAGGCCGAAAGTGGCGGGTACATTTGGCACACAACAGGCTCAGGCAAAACCCTTACCAGTTTTAAAGCGGCACGATTAGCTACACAACTTGATTTTATTGATAAAGTATTCTTTGTCGTTGACCGTAAAGATTTGGACTTTCAAACGATGAAAGAATACCAGCGCTTTTCGCCCGATAGTGTCAATGGCTCGGAGAACACCGCAGGTTTAAAGAGAAATATTGAGAAAGACGATAATAAAATCATCGTCACCACCATTCAGAAGCTCAATAACCTCATGAAAACGGAGAGCGATTTAGCTATTTATCAAAAGCAAGTCGTGTTCATTTTTGATGAAGCCCATCGTTCACAATTTGGCGAAGCCCAAAAGAATCTACACAAAAAATTCAAGAAATTCTATCAATTTGGCTTTACAGGTACGCCTATTTTTCCAGAAAATGCCCTTGGAGCAGAAACTACCGCCAGTGTATTTGGGCGAGAATTGCACGCGTATGTCATTACGGATGCCATTCGAGATGAAAAAGTACTGAAATTCAAAGTTGACTACAACGATGTTCGGCCCATGTTCAAAGGGATTGAAACAGAGATTGACGAGAAAAAATTAAGTGCCGCCGAAAACAAAACAGCCTTATTACATCCTGCGCGTATTAAAGAAATATCAAACTATATTTTACAGAATTTTAGGATAAAAACCCACAGAAACCAAGGAAGTAATAAAGGTTTTAATGCCATGTTTGCGGTAAGTAGTGTTGATGCCGCCAAATGTTATTATGAGGAATTAAACAACTTACAAAAAGATAGCAGCAAGCCTTTAAAGATAGCCACCATTTTTTCTTTTGCCGCCAATGAAGAACAAAGTGCCGTAGGCGAAATAGTGGATGAAAGTTTTGAACCTTCGGCAATGGATAGCAGCGCCAAAGAGTTTTTGACCAAAGCCATCCATGACTATAACACCATGTTTAAAATGAACTATGGCATTGATAGTAAAGGGTTTCAAGATTATTATCGCGACCTTGCCAAACGGGTAAAGAGTAAAGATATAGACCTTATCATTGTCGTTGGGATGTTCCTTACGGGTTTTGATGCCCCCACCCTTAATACCCTGTTTGTTGATAAAAACCTACGTTATCATGGTTTAATGCAAGCTTTTTCGAGAACGAACCGTATTTATGATGCCACCAAGACCTTTGGTAATATCATCACTTTCAGAGACTTAGAAAAAGCGACCATTGATGCTATTACCCTTTTTGGAGATAGCAGCACCAAAAACGTTGTTCTGGAGAAGAGTTACAAAGAGTATTTGGAAGGCTTCACAGACGTTGCCACAGGAGAAGCCCGCCGAGGTTTTAGGGAAGTGGTCAACGAACTGAATGAACGGTTTCCAGAGC
The DNA here is from genome assembly GCF_057652155.1 of Runella sp. R0.1_18. Taxonomy (NCBI): domain Bacteria; kingdom Pseudomonadati; phylum Bacteroidota; class Cytophagia; order Cytophagales; family Spirosomataceae; genus Runella; species Runella sp. R0.1_18. The sequence continues at coordinate 110,113 of NZ_JBYFCK010000010.1, read as the reverse complement.
CTGATAAAATTGTTACTGAGAAAGATAAAAAAGAGTTCTCAAAGCTATTTGGAGAGTATTTGCGTGTAGAAAACATCCTACAGAATTACGATGAATTTACCCATCTAAAAGCGCTTCAAGGTATAGACCTCAATGATGCTCAAGCGATAGAAGCATTCAAAGAAGCTCATTTTGTAACAGATGATGACATCGCTGCTATGCAAACGGTGGACTTATTGGCAGAAAGAACGGTTCAAGATTATCGCTCCACTTATAACGACATTCGTGACTGGCTCAGACGAGAGAAAAGTGGGGCTGTATCCGAAGCGTCAAAAATAGATTGGGATGATGTAGTGTTTGAAGTTGACCTACTTAAATCACAAGAAATCAATTTAGACTATATTCTTGAGTTAATTTTTGAACACAACAAAAAGACCAAAAATAAAGTTGAGCTCGTCGAAGAAATTCGTAGGGTCATCCGCGCTAGTATAGGTAATAGAGCAAAAGAAAGCTTGGTGATTGATTTTATCAATGAAACAGAGCTCGACACCATTCAAGACAAAGCAAACATTATCGATGCTTTTTTTGCCTACGCCCAAGGCAAACAGAAAGTGGAAGCTTCGGAACTTATTACAGAAGAAAACTTGAATGTAGAAGAAGCAAAACGATATATTACCACTTCGTTGAAACGTGAATATGCTACTGAAAACGGGACTGAACTGAACGCTCTTTTGCCCAAGATGAGCCCGCTGAACCCACAGTATTTGACCAAAAAACAGCGTATTTTTCAAAAGATCACTGCCTTTATTGAGAAGTTTAAAGGTGTAGGGGGACAAATTTAATTTGGGAAGGCTTTTCGGCTATACTGGGCTATATCTAGGTGTTTTAGATAAGATTTAGCTCAGTATAATACTATAATTGGCTAAATCTTATTATTTTTACCTAGTTTTAGCTCATTATACTTACTATGAATAAAATTATTGGCAGAGAAATCGAACAAACTATCCTCAACAAAGTAATCGAAAGCCCTCAAGCTGAATTTGTAGCCTTATACGGGCGCCGACGGGTAGGGTTAGAGGGTATATTGCCCTTTTAGTCGGATGCTAACCACAATATCTTTGGCACTTTTATTTTTAAAATACCAGCCGTGCCGCCCTTCATAAGGTGCCCAAAACGTACCAATGATGTTATTGGAATAAGCCTCCGTATAGCTTTCAAAAAATTCGTCCTTATTCGGGTCAGGATGTTCTTCTTTGACTTCCCCGTGAAAATCGGTAAACAACACGCCGTGGTCAGTAACCCACTCGTACTTTACCTTGCCGTATTTCAATACATTCATCTTAAATTCAATCCCTTTTCCTGCAGGAACCCGAACCGTCACGCTATCTTCACGTTCGTCGTATTGTTTTGCAGGCGCTGGATTATTGGCCTCCTTCGGCATCGGAATAGAGGGGTCAGAACCCGCATCGGCCATTGTTAAAATTGGATAGGCAGGCTGAGTTTCTACGGTATGAACATGGTGATGAGAATGGCCTTCTGATTGATAAAGGCCAGTAAGTCCGAGCAATTTCCCTGTACCAAGCGGGTCTTTACCGTATTCGGCGGGCAATACCGCCCCCGTAAAAACGACTGCGCCAATAAGCACTGCTATGAGGGTAGCGGTACCAAGTTGTTTTGTATCCAAACGAGAGGGAGTCATGTCAATGATGTTTTTTAAGGTTGTTTATTGTAAAAAATACCCAGTAAGCTGATAAGCAATCAAGACAAACCCTGCGGCCATGAGGAGTGTGTTTGTCACCGTAGCAAAACGCTGAAAGCTTTCGTAATTTCTCCAGATACGCAAGAGGAGAAGGACAAAAATAAGGGCTAAAAATTGGCCAATTTCCACCCCTAAATTGAAACCAATCAGGTTGGTCAAAAGCCCATCTTTCCCCATGTTAAACTCTTGAAGCTTGGCTGCCAACCCAAAACCATGAAATAAACCGAAAACCAATACCGCTATTTTGGTATCGGGCTGAACGCCAAATAAAGTTTGAAAACCGCCCAAATTGTCAAAGCCTTTGTAAACCACAGAAAACCCAATGACGGCATCCACCAAATGCGCATTGATTGACATGTTGGTCAGCACCCCTAACAACAACGTAAAGCTATGGCCGAGTGTAAAAAAGCTAACATATACCAAAATGTCTTTGGTGCGGTAAAGAAAAAAAATCACGCCCAGCAGAAAAAGCAGGTGATCATAGCCTGTGAGCATGTGTTTGGCACCAATGTAAAGAAAAGGGCCAAAAGCAACGCCTTCGTTGGCCAGCAAAAACGACTTGGTTTTATCGTCCACCCCGTGGGCACAGACCACCAAGCTCATCATGCTCAACAGCAGCAGCAAACCTACCGCTGCGCGTTTTTTATATTTCATAGAATAGTGGGATTAAATCGACTACCAAATTACTGCTTTGATTGGGATATAGGCTACTTTTTTTCAATTTCTACGTGACTTTTATCACACAAAATTTAATTTATTTTACGAGTGCAATTGATTTCGTCCTATCTTTGCGGCTGATTAGTTATTCCAACCATGAACGGTAAAAGAGTCATAGCGTACTTTTTGTTGACACTTATCAGCTTTAAAATGCTGGTCGGGCCGTTGGTATATCTTGACTTTGAGCTACGTAAAGAGTTCATTATCAAAAACCTTTGCGAAAATCGCTTCAAGCCACAGCTTCATTGCGATGGCAAATGCTACTTAGCCAAACAACTTCACAAAGTAGCCGAAGATAACGCCGCCAACGAAGCTCAAAAACAAGGAGAAAATATTAAAAAAGTACTCGAAGAAGTTTTTGATGACTCCACTTCTGAACTAATTAGTCCCGCTTTTCCAAAACGCCTCACTTCTTTTACGAGCGTTTTTAGTCCCAATTTTTACCTTTCTGATTTCAGCTCAGTGCTGTTTCAGCCTCCCACCTTTACGGTGTAGTCCTTTCTTTGCGATACCTCACTGACCCAAATGCCACTGTTTAGGATTTGGTGCTCTCTCGTATCGGCAAAACCCCTTCTTATTTTCTTATTTTCCAACCATTTGTCCAATGAAAAAGACGTACGTTTTCGCATGTCTGGTATCACTGGGTTTGACAAGTGCATTACTTTCTTGTCATAATCATGATGAAATCGGCCCCAATGACACCAATGACCTAATCCTAGAGTTTGATAACCGAGTAGGGAATCAAGACTTAGAATTAAAAAACAAGACCTATAAAAACGCACTCGGCGAGGAATTTACGGTCACAAAGCTGAACTACTTTGTAAGTAACCTCAAACTCAAAAAAGCCGACGGAACAGAGGTCAAATTCCCAGAACAGTATTTCCTAACGCGTGAAGAAGACGCCAAAACGTTGTTGGTTTCGCTCAAAGACGTTCCTGCGGCCGATTATACTGCGTTGAGTTTTACCATCGGAATTGATAGCCTACGCTCTACGGCTGATATTGCCCAGCGAAAAGGTGTTTTGGATGTCGCTTCCTATGGCGACGACGCCATGTACTGGTCGTGGAATTCGGGCTATATTTTTCTCAAATTTGAAGGGCTTTCCCCAGTTGCTCCCCTACGAACCAGCGGTGAGAGAAAGGTGGAAGTTCACATCGGAGGTTATGGTGGCTACACAGGCCGTACAGTTAATAATTTGAGAACAATAACGCTTTCGCTCCCTACCACAGCGCAAGTACGAAAAAGCAATACTGCCACCATCCATTTGTTTGCCGATGTACTCAAACTTTTTGAGGGCAAATCCCAAATCAGTTTTGTCACTACCAATTCTGTCCATAGCCCAGGCGCTGGCGTCGCGGCGGCCGATAATTCAGTGAATATGTTCACTGTTGATCACGTCCATAATGGCCACTAAATTTTGAGTAACTGTTTACGATTGAGGAGGATGAAAAAAGTAATTTATTCCCTGTTGTTGTTTTGTGCCGCTTGTACTTCCAATTCAACCGAAGAAGAGCCAGCGCCCACCAATCCAACTGACAAAAAGCTGTTTAACGTACCGAGTAACTTTCCTGCCCCTGTTTATGAGGCCGATAAGTCACCTGTGACCGAAGCAGGCTTTCTTTTGGGACGCTCGTTGTTTTATGATGGCAGGCTCTCGCGCGATGGCACTATTTCCTGCGGCGAATGCCACCGCCAGGAATACGCCTTTACCCACCACCAGCACGACGTAAGCCACGGGATTGATAATCAGTTGGGCGAACGAAATGCGCCGTCTGTTCAAAACATGGCGTGGCGGAAGGAGTTTTTCTGGGATGGCAGCGTTCAAAGCCTTGACTTAGTACCAATTACTGCCATCGAAAGCCCCATTGAAATGGGTGAAAAGATGGGTAACGTCCTCGAAAAACTGCGTAAAATAGATAAATATCCGCCTCTCTTTGAGAAAGCTTACGGCAGTAAAGAAATTACCCAAGAGCGTTTTCTGAACGCGTTGTCTCAGTTTGTACTGACCCTCACTTCAAGCAACTCTAAGTATGACAAAGTGATGCGCAACGAAGGAGCCACCTTCACCGCCGATGAAGCCGCTGGTTTTGAATTATTTAAACAAAAATGTCAAAGTTGCCATGCGGGAGAATTGTTTACCGATCAAAGTTACCGCAACAATGGATTAGCAATTGATGTCACCCGTGAAGTCGTGGTGAATGGAAAAATTGAAACAAAACGCTTCTACGATGAAGGTCGCTACCGAGTCACCAAACAAGACAAAGACCGATTCAAATTCAAAGTGCCAAGTTTGCGCAATGTAGGAGTGACTCGCCCCTATATGCACGATGGCCGTTTTTGGATTCTGGAAGATGTACTCGACCACTACGCAGAACGGATGACTGACAATGGGATTGTCGATGATGTTTTGAAAACGGATGGTAAGGCGGGTTTGAAACTCTCTCACGACGAAAAGATGAAAATCATCGCCTTTTTGCATACCCTCACTGACCGTAATCTATTGTTGGACCCTAAATTTTCGGAACAATGAGCGTTTCCAGTATTCGTCTTTTCGTTAGCAGTTTTTTGCTTTTCACCACCCTCTCGGCTACCGCCTGCGAGGTGTGTGGCTGTGCCAATGCGGGTTCGTATTTTGGTATCATGCCGCAAGTAGGTCGCTCATTTGTTGGGATACGCTACCGAACGGCCTCGTTTGACTCCCATTTGAGTAATCCAATGCTCCAAACGCGGGAGGAATTTCAAAGTACTGAGATATGGGGACGTTTTTATCCTTTCAAGCGAGTCCAAGTGCTGGCTTCAGTGCCTTATTTTTTCAATCATCAAGTGGAAGTTAAAACGGGAGTAAATCGTCGTCGCAATGCTTTAGGAGACGCGTCTCTCATGGCCAACTACACCCTTTTCAACACCTTTTGGGACAGCACTTACCACGGTACTACTCAACATAGCCTTCTTTTGGGTGGAGGCGTAAAGCTCCGCACGGGGCGTTATGAATACGATATTGCAGGGCTTACCGACGTCGCCAATCCTAACTTTCAGCCTGGTACAGGCAGTACAGATTGGATGCTCAGTGCGCTTTATTCGATGCGCATAGGCGAATGGGGCTGGAATAGCGACGTTACCTATCGGTACAATGGCATCAATGCCAGCCGTTATCGTTTTGGTAATCGTATCACCGCCAACACCCTTTTGTTTTATAGCAAAGAGTTAGAAAAGCTAACCCTCATGCCCAGCCTGGGACTCTATACTGAAGTAGCAGAAAAAGATTACAATCGAAAAGAAAAACTGGAACGAACGGGTGGGCATATTACTACGGCTAATGCGGGAGTCGATGTTTTTCTGAAGCGTTTTTCAATAGGTGCTTTGTATCAACACCCCATTGCCCAGCATTTGGCCATCGGCGAAATCCGTGCCAGTGCCCGTCTTACTACTCATATCACTTTTATGTTTTAGACCATGAAAAAAACCATCATTGTTGCAATCACCCTGTTTATCACCGTGGTGTTTATGTCATGCGAAGAGTCGGGTGAAACCCCAACTCCCACCAACCCAACACCAAGCCCAACGACAACCACAGGCACTCTACTCCTAAAGTTTGACAATATCGTTGGGAATCAAGACCTCAAACGCAATTTCACTTACATCAATCCCGTCACAAACGAAGATTTCCAAGTGTATTTGTGCAACTACTTTATCAGCAATGTAAAACTTAAAACCACGGAAGGCAAAGAATACGCAGTTCCGCAAGATGAAAGCTATTTTTTGGTCAGTGAAGGTTCGGAAGAATCCCAAAATATCAAAATCCCCAATGTACCTTTTGGTTCGTATTCTGAAATCACTTTTACCATTGGGATAGACAGCACCCGTAGTGCCGCAGGCTTAACAAACCCTCCCAAAGGTCTTCTCTCGGGCGTAAATCAGGGAATGTACTGGAGCTGGAATACGGGTTATATTTTCTTCATGTTTGAGGGGACTTCATCGTTACTCAAAGGCAACCACCAAGACGGCGAAGACTTTATGTATCACATTGGCGGATACAGTGGTGCCATTAATAACATCCGAAAAAAGACCTATTCGCTCTCTACCAAGGCTGTGGTTTCGGCAACGAGCACTCCTGAGATTGGCTTTAAAACAGACTTGTTGAAAGTATTCAACGGGAAAAATCAGCTACGCATTGCTAAAAATTCAGTTGTGATGTTTGACCCCTATTCCGTCGAAATCATGGCCAATATCGAGCAAGCTATTTCATTGGATAATATCAAAAATCCATAAACCTATCCCCATCGTTTGAAAAAAATTATTTCCATAGGGCTCATTTTGGCAATTTTGCTACAACCATTCTATCGGTTGTGGATTGTCGTGGCGTTTGAAATCAATCGAGATTTCATTGCTGCTACCCTGTGCGAACAACGAGACACCCCCGAAAACGATTGCCAAGGCCATTGCTATTTATGCAAGCGTCTTCATCAAGCCGACGAGCGTGAAAAACAAATCCCGCTGCTGCTGAAACTAGCTGAGGCGATTCTTTACGTCCAAGAAAATCAACACGAATGGCTTCCTAAGCCTATTTGGTGCTGGCTGATACTTATTCCTCCCCAAGCCCTTTTCTTCAACTACAGTTTCCAAGATGTGTATGATTTTTTAGACCCACCCGAAGCGCAATTTGTTTGATCCAATCAGGCACAAAGCCAAAAAAATCATTTCACAAAAACCTATTTTAATTTTTAAGAATTACCATGAAAAAAGTTTCATCACTCGTAGTTGCTGCCTCTGCGGCATTGGCATTCACTTTGGCAAGTTGTACCAAAGAAGTTGAGAAAATCGTAGAAAAAACTGTCTTTGTAAACCAAGACTTTGACGCTACCAAAGGGGTAGTAAAGCTGAACATTAACCACACTTTCAACGGTCAGCCTTTTGAAATCCGTAAAAACTTTACGGATGTAGCTGGAAATACGTTCCGTTTCGACGAAGTTCGTTATTGGTTGAGCAACGTTGAGTTTGTAAAAGCCAACGGCGAAGCAACTAAAATCCCCAATAGTTATTACTTGGTTGAAGACCGTGATACTTTATTCTACTACGGAACAACGGCAGCCAATTCGACACGTAACTTCTCCGCGCCTAAAAAACGTACGGAAGTTTTGGTTGGAAATGTACCAGCTGGTGAATATACCAAAGTTCGCTTTGCGATTGGTGTTGACCCTACTTACAACAACAACTTTGCATTGAGCGCGGGCGAATTGGATGTTAACCAAATGGCACAAGTAGCTTCATGGGCGTGGCAAACCAGCTATATTTTCCTTCGTACCAAAGGGATTTTCTTGGCAAAAGGGGCTGATGCACTCTCAGGAAGCGTACGTTTTGTGGCAGAAACTGGCGGAAACGACAGCTACCGCACCGTTGAGTTTACCCTCTCTACTCCAGTTATTTCAAAGGCGGGGCAAGTCTCAAACTTGGCATTGTCTTCTGAGCTTGCCAACTTGTTTACTGGCTTAAACGTTGCTGCGTTCAAAGGAACAAAACCTGCGGGCTGGGCAGCAGATCCAAACTTGACAAAATACGATAAGTTTTTGAACGCTGGTTCATTAGACGACATGGTGAAGTTGGCTGACAACGCGAAAACTTCGTTCGTGAAGGCAGCAGCTAACTAAGCAATCTCCTTACGCTGGTGGCCTAAAAAAGCCACCAGCTTTTTTCTCATTATTCCTAATTTTCGTCAAAATGTCTTTCGTAATCAACACCTTTCGCAACAATTATCTCAACATCGCCCCCTCACTTTTACTGGGCTTGGCATTAGTTATGGGAGCTTGTCAACCAACGGAAGATATTGATCCCACTATCAACGACGGGGTAACAGAATTGATGAAAGTTCCTGCTCACTTCCCCGTGCTACCCGATGTCTCTTACAATCGGCAAACCGTAGATGGAATTCGTTTGGGCAGAAAATTATTTTTTGAAACGAGCTTATCAGGAAACAATCAGATCAGTTGTGCCACCTGCCATTTGCAAGAAAAAGCATTCACTGACGGAGTAGCGCTCACCGCCAAAGGCCAATCTGGAGCACTTTTGTTTCGTAATACCCCTGGACTTACCAACTTAGCTTGGGCTACCAATGGTCTGTTTTGGGACGGCGGGGCTACCAATTTAGAATCACTGTCTATTGGTCCTATCACTCATTTGGATGAAATGGCGCAAAATGTGCTGGAATTGCCTACTGAACTTGCCGCCAAGGAGAATTATGCCCAACTTTTTGACGCTGCTTTCCCCGACGAAAAAGCGACAGGCATTACTACCCCAAAAGTGTTAAAAGCATTGGCCCAATACATGCGAACGCTCAATTCAGGGAATGCTAAATACGACCAATTTATTCAAAAAACAGCCCAGCTAACTGAGGCAGAACAGCGTGGAATGGCGGTATTTGATGCAAAATGTGCCACTTGTCATCAGCGGACGCAGCATCTGTTTACGGATAATGTTTTTCACAACAATGGCCTCGATAGTGAGTTTACTGACATCTCACACGAACGGGCAGCGCAAGGGCGGTATCGAATTACATTTAAAGACGAAGACTTAGGAAAATACAAAACACCAACCTTACGTAATCTTGCGTTTACGGCTCCTTACATGCACGACGGACGTTTTAAGACGCTTGAAGAGGTTTTGAATCACTACGCTTCGGGCATTAAGGTATCTCCTTCTCTTGATAAATCTCTTCGTAATTTGACATTGAGTAATCAGGAAAAAGGTGATTTGTTGATGTTTCTAAAAACCCTTGATGATGAGTCGTTTACCAAAAATAAAAACTTCAAATCACATTAACATTCCCCACCTTCAAAACCCATTTTTGCATTATTTTTTATCAGCCCAGCTTTCGAGTGTTTTATTTTTAATGTGACATTTATCATACAACTTAAATAATCTTGTCTTTACCTTTGTGCCGTTTTCAACATCAATTCATGAACGGCAAGAGGATAATAACCTACTTTTTATTCGCTCTTATTAGCATCAAAATGCTGATAGTGCCGTTGGTATATCTTGACTTTGAGCTACGTAAAGAGTTCATTATCAAAAACCTTTGCGAAAACCGCTTCAAACCTGAGCTGCATTGCGATGGGAAGTGCTACCTAGCCAAACAGCTCCACAAAGTAGCCGAAGGCCACGCCCGCGAAGAAGCCCAAAAGCAGCAGGATGCCTTCAAAAAAATCACCCAAGAGGTATTTGATGAACTTCATTTAACATTTTTTACCGTTCAGATTACGTTTGCTGAACGCTTATTTTTTACGCACTACCTCCCCCCTACTTCCTCCGAATTCGTCACCTTGCTGCTGCGCCCACCTGCATTTGTTTTGTCTTAATTGCTGAATTATTGACCTAGTGTCATTCGGGGCTATCTATGCTCCCGTTTCATTTTCATTCAACATTTCCCAAAACAAATCATTAATTTCCAATGAAAAAGTCATTCCTATTTTCAGCGCTTACGGCGTTGGCATTTTCTTTTACGATTGTTTCTTGTACCAAAGAAGAAGAAATCGGACCAAACGATAAAAACGCACTTAGCATCGAATTTGACAACTACGTGGGTAACGAAAAATTGGTTTTAGAAACAAAATCCTATAAAAACGCTGCCAATGAAGATTTTACGATTACGACGCTTAACTATTTTGTGAGCAATATTGCGCTCAAAAAAGCCGATGGTACCGAAGTCAAATTTCCTGATAAGTACTTTCTGATTCGTCAAGCTGATACAAAGACACTGACCATCAGCTTACCTGACGTACCTGCTGCAGATTATGTTTCGATGAGCTATATGATTGGGGTTGATAGCCTCAAAAGCATCTCCGACGTAGCTCAGCGTACAGGTGTGCTTGACCCCGCTTCGTACGGAACTGACAATATGTACTGGTCGTGGAACTCAGGTTACATTTTCTTCAAATTGGAAGGAAATTCTTCTGTGGCAACCACGCCTACTAAAAAATTCCAATTCCACATTGGCGGTTTTGGCGGACGCACTTCAGTAACAGCTAATAATCTTCGTACGGTGACAGCTTCTTTTGGCAGTGATGTAGCACAGGTTCGTAAGGATATTTCTCCAACCGTTCATGTGGTAACTGACGTTCTCCAAACATTCAGCCAAGGCGTAAGTATTGCCAAAAGCAGCGTTGTAATGAACCCTGCCATTTCAAAGCCTATTGTTGATGGCTATACAAAAATGTTTAAGGTCGAACATATTCATAACGACAAAATGTAACCCATGAAAATGACACATTGGCGGACTGCCGCTTTGTTTCTGAGTTTCATGGTTTGGCTTGTGTCCTGCTCCATTTTGGGGCGGGATGCAAGTCCAGAAACGCTTTTTTCGGTTCCAACGGGCTTTCCGCAACCTACTTACAATCTTTCCAAAAATCCAATTACGAGCGATGGCGTTGCCCTTGGAAAACAATTGTTTTACGACGGCATCCTCTCGCGCGACGGCAGTATTTCTTGCGGCGAATGCCACAACCAAAGTCATGCTTTTACCCACCATGGGCACGGTTTTAGCCACGGCATCGACAACCAAGAAGGAACTCGAAATGCACAACCACTGGTCAATTTGGCCTGGCAAGATTCTTTCTTTTGGGATGGCGGTGTATTCGATTTGGACTTATTTTCGATTGCTCCCATTGAAAATCCACTCGAAATGGATGAAAAAATTGGGAATGTTTTACAAAAACTCCGTAAGTCCAACGAATACCCCAAGCTCTTCAAAAAAGCCTACGGTTCGGAAGAAATTACGACCGAGCGTTTTCTAAAAGCCCTCTCTCAGTTCATGCTGACGCTGGTTTCGGCCAATTCAAAATACGACCAATTTTTGGCAGGAAAAGCCCAACTTACCGCCGATGAAACCGCTGGCTTGCAGCTCTTTAAAGACAAAGGATGCGCTACTTGCCACAGCGGTGTGCTTTTTACTGACCATAGTTTCCGCAGCAACGGCCTGCTCCCCGAATACACAGGCGATTTGGGCCGCTACCGCATTACCGAAAACCCTGCGGATAAAAATAAATTCAAAGTGCCCACACTTCGCAACATCGAAGTAACCTATCCGTACATGCACGACGGACGTTTTCTGAACTTAGAGGGGGTGCTTCAGCACTACGCCGATGGCGTAAAAGAAACGGGCAGTCTTGACCCACTGCTCAAACAAAACGGTCGCCTCGGCATCGCCATGACCAAAGAAGAGCAGCAAAAAATCATTGCTTTTCTGAAAACACTCACCGACCAAGAGTTTCTCAAGAACCCCCGTTTTGCTGCGCCATGAAAACCAAAAGCATTGTTCTATTTCTTGTTATTTTAGGGTATGTATTACCCAGCTACGCCTGCGATATTTGCGGTTGTGGAAACGGCGGCTCTTTTTTTGGCATTTTACCCCAATCTCACCTGCGTTTTGCGGGGATACGCTACCGCGTTAAAAATTACGAATCACACCTGAATAGTACCTTTTTTCGCGCCAGAGAAAACTTTCAAACGACCGAACTCTGGGCTCGTTTTTACCCATTCAAACGGACACAGTTAATGGTTTTTGTTCCCTACAACTGGAATACCCAAACGCTTTACCGCACCGAAACACCCCAGAAAATCAGCGGCTTGGGCGACGTATCTGCCTTGTTTCATTACAACATTGTCAATACGTTTTGGGACTCTACGACCCACACCATCGACCAAACGCTGTTGATAGGTGGGGGCATAAAGGCACCCACGGGCCGCTTTAAGTACGTGGACGACGGGACTGAAGTTGCCAATGCAAACTTCCAACTCGGAACGGGTAGTCTCGATTTTGTAGCCAATGCCATCTACAACGTTCGGTACCAAAAATGGGGTGCCAACATGGATATTTCGTACAAAATCAATACGACCAACCCTAATCAATATCGTTTTGCCAACCGCCTCAGTGGTTCGGTTTCGGTATTTCGTACCCTCAGCCTCTCGTCGCTTACGGTCATGCCCAACGTAGGGGCGTACATGGAGCACTTTGGATACGACACCAAAAACGGCGCTAAAAATACGTTTACGGGCGGCACACTGAGCACGGCCAATGTGGGTATGGAGCTTTATTACAAACGCATTTCGACGGGGTTTACGTACCAAACCCCACTGTATCAACACCTTTCGGACGGTGATTTGAAGTTAAAAAACACCGTTAGTACCCATTTTACGTTTATGTTTTAAATATCTTTTTCCAATGAAACGTTATCTATTACTATTTTTTCTGTGCACTTCGGTGCTGGCCAATGCCCAAAATCGTACGGCCGAACTTCGTAAAGAACTCATTGATGCCTTTGACATGTCGGAAAAATACAGCCTAAAAATCTGCGACCAAATGCCTGCCGAATTTTACCAATTTAGGGCTACAGATTCAGTGATGACCTTTGCTGAGCAGTGGCGCCATTGCGTTATTTTTTCAATCAATCAAATTGCAGGGCGCACGGGCGTGGTAAACCCTCTCAAAGAGCGTAAATTACCCAAAGTAATGAACAAAGAGCAGGTAATGAGCGAAGTAAAAGCCATGTATGCTTTTATCAGAAAAACCGTCAACGAACTACCCGAAGCCAAACTGTACGAAAAAACAGGCTTCACCAACGGCGAAATTCCGATGTGGCGCCTCATCTATGCCGTCGAAAACCACATTATTCACCACCGTGGTCAAGTCATTGTATATTTGCGCTTAAAAAACATCGTTCCCGAAGGGTATGTGGGCTGGTAAGCTAACAAAAATCATTTTTTTTTGTTTAATACTTTGATGAATGTCATAAAGTCGGTTTCTTTGAAACGTTATATTTGAGAATGCTAAAAAGAGTCTTCACCGTCGTTTTTTCTCTACTCATTCTTGTGCAAAGCATGAGAGGTACGATGGTGTATGTATCTTTAAAAATGAACCAAGACGAAATAGCCGCCAAATATTGTACCAGCGACAATATCCCGATGTGCTATGGGAATTGTTACATTGAAAAGCAGCTCAAAAGCCTCGAAAAAGAAACCGACAAGCGTTCTTCATCGAGTAACACTACTGAAAAAATATTTTTTTGGTTCATTTCAACGCCCGTTGAATCTCTCCAACTCGAAGCCCCTTTTTGGAAGCTTCTTTCTTTCACCAAAAGCATTTATAGCGTTCCTCCTTTCTTTTCTCATTATTTAGCTGGTATATTTCAGCCACCCCGATCGGCTATGTTTTGATTTCTAGGCTCTGTGTTTGCGCCCCAGCGAGGGCCGCGAAGACATCTCTGTTTTTTTTCATCAAAACATAGTCATTTTCATGTATCAATCTTCAAAACTCACGCCTTCCCGCGAGAAGAAGGCGCTATCAAGCTCATACATCGACGAAAACGGTCAACTTTTTTTATACGAAACAGCTTCCGAGAAAAAAATTAAGCAGTTTACTCTACTGTTTCGCGAACTCCCACCTATTGTAAGTTTCCTAGCAATCTCTTTCTTTTTGGTTCAATTATATATCGTTTTTGGAGGACTTTATTACCACCGCACTATCCCTCCCACGTCACTCGAATTACGAACCTACCTTTTCTTATTTGTTTTTTTAGGAATAGGTGTTGCTGGCTGCCTAAAATTAGGCTGGTTCTTCATAGAACAAAAAGATGCCGAATACAATGACATTCAGGACCAGTACCAAAATAATAGCACTTCGATGTACTAAAATGTAACGTTTGTTACATTTTATTCCCGTTCAATTGTTGTATTTTTGTAACGAAATTCTCACACGCTTTTATGCTGTTCGGCTTGCGAATAGATATTGCCCAACTAACACAACGTCAGATTCGTCGTCTGCGCGGATGGCTGATTGTAGCCATAGTGGGGGTCATGTTTATGCAAAGTGTCCTGACGGCACTACTCGTTTTTTCGATTGACAATCCGCTTACGTTTCAAGAATCCTACAGCAAATCAGAGCAAACAGTAAGCCAATCCCACAAACGCGCCAAGCAACAGCTCTTGTCGCTGTTGGATTTTGGGCAAGAACCCACCAAGAAAAAACAAGCGTCGTTGAACCTCTACGTTTTTAATCTTTTTGTAGAAGAAGTTGGTATTGAGGTGCCCCCCTGCTTGCCAACAGACGTTACTTCCAACGCTGATTTTGCCTATTTGGCGGGAAAAGGGCTATTGTTTCACCAAAAAATCCCGCACCCTCCGCGTACCGTTTAATGTCCATTTGATCCGCTGCTCCGTCGTTCGGTGTAGCGCTTCAACGTTTCTCTCTGCCGTATTTCAGCAGGGAAGAAGCGCTGTATCCCTATGGTTTCATTAAACACTTTATTCTCGTGGATTTTCCAATTTTTCACCTCGATTTTATTGGCAATCGAGCCTTGATTGCCATGATTGCCGTCCTTCATGCCGTCATCAATCATGCCTTGGCGGTAGGACTTATGCCCGTAGTGGCCATGCTCGAAATCAAAGGTTTTAGACTCCTAAAAACCAATCCTGAGCTCGCCGAAAAATGGGACGCGCTCGCCTATCGGATTCTGTTTGTGGCCTTTCTGATTACAACCACCATTGGTGCTATGACGGGCGTTGGTATTTGGTTTTCGGCCTCACTGGTCAACCCTGCCTCCATTGCCAGTTTGATTCGCGTGTTTTTTGGTGCGTGGTTTGTCGAATGGCTCGTATTTGTGACCGAAGTTGTCCTCATCTTGTTCTATTTCCTCACTTGGAAAAAACTGAAACTCAACATCGTACAAAAATTCAAACACGTTAAATACGGGCTGTTTTTGAGTTTCTTTTCGTGGATTACGATGGCGATTATCGTGTCCATTTTGTCATTTATGATGGATACGGGCAACTGGAACAACGACCGTACGTTTCTCTACGGTTTTATCAACCCTGTGTATTTGCCTCAACTGTTCTTCCGCACGCCACTTGCCATGACCATGGGCGGGATGATTGCTATGTTTTTAACCCTCATTTACACCCGCAAAGACCTCGATTTTCGGAAAGTTGCCCTGCGTTCTATCAGTAAGTGGGTCTTGATTTGGGGGCCATTGGCAGCCGCAGGAGCGATGTTGTACTACTACGTTATTCCCACAAGTTTGGTGGGCAACCTACCCGTGGCGATGGGAACGCTTGAGTTTCAAAACTGGTACAGTCAAATTGTAGTCATTGTAGCCGTGGCCATTGGGTTAGTAATCGCCATGGCCAACTGGTCCTATTTCCGTCCACAGTCAGCGCCTGCTTGGTTGGCAGGGGTGAGTATTTTGCTCATTGTGGGCTTGATGGGTCACTTTGAGCGTTTGCGGGAGTTTATCCGTAAACCCTACGTCATTGGTGAATACATGTACTCCAACGGCCTCCGCGTGGAAGACTATCCTCTTTTGCAACGTGATGGGGTGCTAAAACACGCCAACTTCGTAGCGACCAAAGAAGTCACCGACGACAATATGCTTGAAGCGGGGCGCGATGTGTTCATTCTTACTTGCAGTCGTTGTCACACCACCAACGGAGCTGTAAACCCGCTCAAAGGGAAATTTACGGACATGTTTGGCACGAAACCGTGGGAAACAGCCCAGCTCAAAGGCTACATCAAAAACATGCACTCGGCGCGGTATTTTATGCCTCCTTTCCCTGGCAACGACCGCGAGTTGGATGCACTCTGTGCTTACATCAAAGAATTGCAGGTCAATCCACAGCCTGTTTCGGGGGCACAAGATGGACTAGGGTTCAACAAACCTAAAGCCAGCCGTCCCGTAGCAATCCGTTAATAAACCTTCCATTCTAACGACTTTTATCATGTTTTTAAACATTCTTTTGCAAACCCAAACCATCGTCCAAAAAGATATTCCCCTCCCCTTACCCGTGCCCGAGTGGGTGCTGGTTGTGGTATTGGTATCCATGTTTTTGGTTCATATTTTATTTATCAACTTCATGGTTGGTGGTTCCATTTTGACGTTGATGTATCAATTACTTGGTCTTCGTAAGCCTGACTACGACAAACTTGCCTACGAAGTAGCCCAGACCATTACGGTCAATAAATCCATGGCAGTTGTGATGGGGATTGCGCCCTTGTTGGCCATCAATACGCTCTATACCACGTACTTCTACACGGCCAATGCCCTCACGGGTTTGATGTGGATTTTGATTATTCCGTTGGTCACGATTGCCTTTTTGTTGCTCTACGCCCACAAGTTTTTGTGGCATAAGCTCGACAACAATAAGTTTTTGCACATCAGTATGTTAGCTACCTCGGTTGCTATCTTTTTGTTCGTTCCCCTGATTTTTTTGACCAACGTCAACCTCATGATGTTTCCCGACAAATGGTCGGTCGTGGAAGGCTTCTTATCAGCGTTGGTATTGCCCAACGTATTTCCGCGTTACCTCCATTTTATGAACGCCTGTATGGCCGCTTCGGGTTTGTTGTTGGTTTGGTATTTTGGCCGCAAGGACTTCGATTTTGAGGGTAAATTCCCCACGTTGAGTCGGTACGACGTGCGCAAAAATCTCTATACTGTCACGTTTTACGGCTCAGTGGTGCAGTTTTTGGTAGGACCGATTGTCCTTATTACGCTTCCGTCTCAAGGGTTGAGTTGGAACGTCCTGCTTGTCATCTTTACGGGGGCTTCGATTGCCATCGTGGCTATGGTATGGCTTTGGAAAGAAATCACGGGGCCAGCGGCGCAATTTGGCCGTCATTTTACCAAAATTGCCCTCACGATGGGGGTTGTGGTACTCTTTATGGGCTCAGGAAGGCAGTTGTACCGCTCCAATGTCATTGACCCGCACCGTAAATTGGTAGCCCAAAAAACGGCCGAGTACGAAAAACTGGTCAAAGAAGCCCAAGTGGAGGCGCTCAAGCCCAAAACGACCGAAACCGCCGCCGCCACTCACCCAGGTGAGGCCATTTTCCAAATGAACTGCGTGGCGTGCCATCAGGTCAACGATAAGCTTGTTGGGCCAAGTATGGTAGAAGCCGCAGGAATTTACAAAGGCAACATTGCGGGATTGATAGGCTGGATTAAACAGCCTGGCAAAAAGCGAGAAGGCCCCGCCATGCCTACCCAAGCGCATTTGGGCGATGACAAAATCAAACAAGTAGCCGAGTGGATTCTGACACTGAATAAGTAGGCAGTAGTTTATAATTATTCACTTTAATCAAGTCAATCAATGAAAAAGTTCGTAATCATCTTTGGATTGTTGGGCTACGGAGTAGCAAACGCTCAGACAAAAATTCCTGCGGATGTGGAAAAATTGTTACAGAAAAACACCTGCTTGGCGTGCCACAATGCAGACAAAAAAGTAGTAGGGCCAGCCTACAAGGATGTTGCCAAACGCAACTATTCAAAGGAGCAAATTGTAGAGTTGATTTACAAACCAAAACCCTCCAACTGGCCTGGGTATCCTCCAATGGCAGCTCTTCCTAACGTACCTCGTAGTGAAGCACTGAAAATAGCTACTTGGATTGTCTCTTTAAACAAAAAGAAGTAACATGAACGCGAGGTTGTCTAAAAAGTAACAGGTCACAAAATATTCTTTGGATTCAACCTCATCCCAACCCTTCCGCTCAGGCGGCCCTGTCCTTTCTGGAGAAGGGCTCTAAAAGTCCCCCTCTACTGAAAGGCCGCGACGGCGTACCGTGAGGGGGATTTAGGGGACGGTCGGCCGCTGCCGTGAGGTTGAACAGAAACCGAAGATAATTTGGTGATACCAGACTTTTTGGACAGCCTCTTTACTAATACAACCCATGCAAACAACCTCAAAAACACCTTGGACGACGCGCCTTCAGCACAAATGGGGGCTTGAAAACACCTTGCAAGTTATCGCCGTCTTACTGACGTTTACCTTGGCAGGCTCCTCGGTCGTATGGCTTCGCAAAGGTCTTTTTTGGCTCCTTGGCTACGATGCCAATACGCCCTTTTGGCTCAAAACCATTACATATCTGCTCTTTATTTTTCCAACGTATCAAACTTTATTACTGCTGTACGGAAGTCTATTGGGGCAGTTTTCATTTTTTTGGGAAAAAGAAAAAAAGATGTTTTTATGGCTAAAAAGCAAACTAAATCCAAACTAAGTACCACCAACGCCCTCCAATGGAAACAATGGAGTGCGTTGGTGCTTCTACTTTTATTGCTACTTAGTATGATACTTGTATTGACGCAAGCAGGTTAAACGCATTACAATATAGAGCGGCTATTGATTACTCCATAAGAGCTACATCTGAGGCTATTTTTTTAATAAGTTTAACCTGTGACACAAGCATAAAGGGCTAGTTTTCAAGTATTCATTCATAATTTTGTCATCATTCAGTTCGATTATTTACCTTTGAGAGTCGGTTTTCATTCCTATGTTCAAAAAACAACACATAGCACTCCTATTAATGGTATTGGTAAGCATAAAAACCTTACTTGTACCTGTTGTTTATTTGGACTTTGAACTACGCAAAGACTACATCGTTCAACAGCTTTGCCAAAACCGCTTCAAACCTGAGCTTCACTGCGATGGCAAGTGTTATTTGGCTAAACGCCTTCATAAATTAGCCGAAGACAACGCTACCAAAGAAACCCAAAAACACGCAGCTCAGCTCAAAAAAATCGTAGAAGACTTATTTGAAGAACTAATTTTTGACTTTAGCCTCCCTTGCTATACTACGTTTGTTTCTATCATTTGTAGTGTTCCAGCCTACTTTCTTCTTCCAAAACACGCCCAAGTACCTATCAAACCGCCCATCGGTTAAGTCACTCTTTTGTGTTTTTGATTTGGTTCTCTCAACCCTCTGAGCAGAACAATTATTTATTGTCCCTTTTTTCATTCTAAGCCCCTTTTTCTAGGTTGCCCAACAAGCAACTTAGCAAATGGGTGTCGGCCTTTAAACTTCTTAACTTTTTGATTATGAACAACATAAAATTTTCCACTATTCCACAAGCCAATCACAAACGGATAATTCGGTTGGTCGCTTACAGCATTATTGCCGCATTAGTAGGAGTTATTTTAACGGCAGTAGTCCTCCTGATAGGGCTTGTTTTGCACACCTAAAGGGAGGTTATTAATCAAGATGAACTAATACCAACAGCCTCGCTTCTTTGAGGCGAGGCATTGTTTAAAAATTCAATGAAAAAATCACCAAACATCGCCTCTATTGAACCCAATCAAGAGCCATATCGCTCTCAATCAGAGCAAGATGACGACTGGGTTCTCCGTCTATTCAAATTTGGACTGATTTGGATCGTGTTCGTTTTTATTTTCTTTTTTACCGTAGTAGCTATTTCAATGCAATAGCAAAATAAACACTTTACTTTCAAACACTTAACAACCAAATAGATACGCATTGGTATCTATTATTTCAACCAAAATTCAACACATTTTCCCTATGAAATCAACCTTACAAGTCCTACTTTTTTGCATTTTCAGTCTTTATGCAAGTGCACAGACGCTAACAGGAAGCATAAAAAGCAGCACAGGCGAAAACATTTCTTTTGCCAACATCACACTGCTCAACAGTCCTAAAGGAACCGTAGCCGATAAATCGGGCAGTTACCAACTCACTCTGCCGCGTGGCAAATATGAAGTTTCGGTCAGTGCCGTCGGCTACGCAACCCAAATTCAGCAAGTAACCATGGCCGATAAAAATACGGTACTAAATTTCAGCCTCAACCCAAGTACGCAGGACTTAGGCGAGGTGGTTGTGACGGCCCAAAAGACCGAGCAAAATCTACTGAACATTCCAGTGGCGGTTACATCGCTATCGGCCAAAAAAGTAGAAGATGCCCGTGTGTGGGAGTTGGCCAACCTGACCGCCATTGTGCCCAATTACCTCTACTCAGAATTGGGCGTAGCGTTTCAGCAAATTCAGTCCATCAGAGGCGTGCAGGTATTCAGCGAAAACCCTGCCGTGGCTACGTACATTGACGATGTAAACGCCTTAGACATCATCGGTGGCGGCTTTCAAATGGCTGACATCGAGCGCGTTGAAGTACTTCGTGGGCCACAGGGAACGCTTTTTGGCAGGAATGCCATGGGTGGTGTGGTCAATATCATCACCAAAAAACCAACCAACCGTACCAACGGATTTGCCGAAGTGAGCGTAGGAAACTTAGGGCTTCAACGCTACAATGTTGGTTTCAAAACACCGCTTATCAAAGACAAATTGTTTTTTGGTATCAACGGGGTGTATAACAAACGCAATGGTTTCCTAAAAAACGACACCACTGGACTCGGCAAAACTGAGAAGAATATTCAGGGTGCACGGGTGGGTGATGAAGAAAACCTCTACGGCAACGCCTATGTGCGGTGGTTTCCGAGCAGTAAATTCAGCGCAACGTTCAACCTAAAAGCCCAAACTGATAAGTCTGACGCCACGGGTTTTATGCTGAGTGTAGCCGATGAAAAGTTAGCTTTTGCCAATCCCGACAAGATTTACCTCAAGCGTATCGGTACTCACCAGCGCAACATCATCAACACGTCGCTGAATCTAAAATACTACGGTTCAGGCTATACGCTCACTTCGGTTTCGGCCACCCAATCCATTGGCATGGCTTACAAAGACGTTGATTTCCCAGGCTTTTATCACTCATTCAGAGAAAAGGAAATCGGAGAAATGCTACCTCCGCAAAAGGTATTTACCCAAGAATTTAGAATCAACTCAAACGCGGTTGACTCAAAGCTCAATTATTCAGCAGGGGTTTTCTACTTCAATCAAACGGGCTATGAACCCACCACCAATCTGGCCTTTGAATTAGGCCCTGATATGTATGCAGCCTTCCGTAATAAATCAGTCAACAACGGTTTGGCGGTGTTTGGCCAAATCGGTTACAAACTCACCAAAGAACTCGAACTTACTGCTGGGTTGCGTTACGACAACGAAAACCGTAAAGCCATCTTCAACGGTTTCGGCGATGCCATTTTTACCATGGGGACTTTAACCTTTGTCAAACCCGACACAACCGTTACGGGCAAATACAATGCTGTTTCACCTAAGGTAGCTCTTAACTACACTATCAATTCAAAATCAAGTATTTATGTGAGCTACACGCGAGGTTTCAGAGCAGGTGGTGTTAATTCACAACGTTTACCCAAGGGCATTTCGCAGACCTTTAAACCCGAATTTTCGGACAATTTTGAAGTGGGTTTGAAAGCCACAGGCATGGAAAATAAACTACGGGTGGGACTTACGGCGTTCTTGATCAAGTGGAAAGACCTCCAAACCTATAATTTGGTTGCACCATTCACTTATGCCCGCGAAAACTTGGGGGATGTCCAAACCAGAGGTCTTGAGTTTGATGCCACCATGATACCAGTCAAAAACCTTGAGTTGGACGCAAGCCTTGGCCTCAACAATGGCAAATACGAAGATTTTAAACTCACACGGGTTAATTTTGCTACGATGGCCGAAACCAAAATAGACGTAACGGGCAAAAAACTGGCCAATGCTCCAAGTCACACTTTCTACTTGGCCGCTCAATACGGCATTCCGCTGGCTTCAATGGCCAAATTAAGCCTGCGCGGGGAATACCGTTCGGTGGGGCAGTTTTACACCGACTTGCAAAATACGCTGAAACAACCTACATATAGCCTCATCAACACCCGAGTAAACCTCCAGGTGGCCACATTCAACGTAGCTTTCTGGGTTCAGAACTTGGGCAACACGCGCTATTTGATTTATGGTTCGGGCGATACCAGCTTTGGGCGCAGCGTTCGGATGGCTTCTCCGCGCACGTTGGGCGTTACGCTTAATTATGGTTTTTAAAGTAAGTAATAAGAACTATTTAATTGATAATATTTTAACACGGAGTGTCACCGAGTTAAGCACAGAGTAACACAAAGTATCATCTAAAACTCAGTGAAACTCGGTGGATTTATAAACTTTGTGATACTCCGTGTTTAAAAACATACTATCAAATAATGATTTACGCTTACTTATCAATAGAGATTTCCCAAGTTTTTATAGACCGCTTGTAAAAACTTGGAAAGTCTATTGGGAATAATTTCTTCACATTTATACCAACTTTCTCCAGATGAAACACTTACTGATTATTCTCTCATTGATGTACGTTGCTTTCACAAGTGCAACGGCCCAAACCTCCCAGGCCGATTCTATCGCCAAACGTCACGATGAGTTGATGCAAATCATCATGACCAAACCCAAAGTGCCCATCAAAACCATCGGGGTGTATGTCTATGACGGCTACAATACCCTCGATGCCATCGGGCCTTATCAGGTGCTGTCTGAACTAATGGGCGTGGATATTTTTTTCGTAGCCAAAGAACGCGGCTTGGTCAAAAACCAACGCGGCCTGAAAGTGCAGGTGGACAAATCTTTTGCCGACGTACAAAAATTAGACATCCTCATCATTCCAGGCGGGGCGCAGGAAACCTTCCAACAAACCCAAGACACCACAGTACTCAACTGGATTCGGAAGGTTGACCAAACCACCACTTATACCGCAAGTGTCTGTACCGGCGCATGGATTTTGGGCGCTTCAGGTCTCCTGAAAGGCAAAAACGTAAGCTGCAACTGGTACCGCGCCAAAGAAATCATGGGGATGTACGGGGCCAATTTTAAACAAGAACGCTACGTACGCGACGGCAAATACTGGACTTCGGCGGGGGTTACGGCAGGGATGGACATGGCTTTGGGCATCATCAACGAGCTGATGGGCGAAAAATACACCAAAGGTGTCATGCTGGATTTGGAATATGACCCTAAGCCCCCCTACCCTGCGGGCTCAGTGACCAATACCGATGAGATAGTAGTGGACATGATGACCCAAATGTACGACATGGGGCTGTATCCGTTGTTTCAAAAAGAGATGAAAAAAGCCAAGAAATGAAAAAGAAATCACTCACTGCCCCAATAACGGCGCTGTTGTTGTTGGGCTGCCTCAGTTGTAACCTCAACTCCAAGCCCCTCCCCATCTTAGGCGAGGCCGAAATCATCACGAAAGTGGTAAATGGAAAAACCATTGAAGAAAAAATCTATCCGACCATTCCCGATTTTGCGTTTAGGAGTCAATACGGCGATACCATCACGGCCAACAACTTCAAAGACAAAATCTACGTCGCCGACTTTTTCTTCGTGACTTGCCCCACGATTTGCCCCGTGATGAAGAAAAATATGAAAAAGGTCTATGAAGCCTATCAGGATAACCCCAACGTCGGGATTCTCTCGCATACCATTGACCCTGCCCACGACAGCGTAGAAGTTTTGAAAACCTACGCCGATGATTTGGGTATCAAAGGCCGAACGTGGCTTTTTGTGACGGGAAACCGAGAAAAAATCTACGACATTGGCGAAAAGCATTACTTAGTAACCGCCCACGCCGACGACAAAGAACCTGGAGGCTATATCCACAGCGGCGCCTTTGTGCTAATCGACAAGCAAAAACACATTCGCGGCATGTACGATGGTACCAACGAAAAAGAGGTACAGCTGATGATACGGGATATGAAGACGTTGTTGGAGGAGGGGAAATAGCAACAATTTGATTCATTGCTGCCCCTACCAAGTTTGCCACAAAGTACTTCTGCGCCGCTGTGTCATTCAAAATTGATTTTATTTATATCAAATGCCTCACCATCATTTTCTTATACTTTCTGCCCGCACGGGCAGGTGGGTGCGGAGGGTTTCTTCTACGTCTTCGGGTTTGTCTTCCCAGACGAGGCCGTATTTTTTCTTGGTATTGATAAGGTCAATGAGGTAGGCGCGTTCGTCTTGGCTGATGCCTTCGAGGGCTTTTACTTTTTGTATGAGGTCGTGTTTGTTCATGCGTCGTGTGTGCGGGCGGCGTTTATTGGGCAATTTTAACCACAAAGCGGCAAAGTACCCAACAAATGGCCAAAAAAGTACCATTGGTTTTAGTTACAAAACAAGGTTTTTTTGTGCTCTTCAACAATCACTTTATGTTTAAAATTGTTCTAAATAAACTTTGTAGGATAAAATTTGGCACTTACTTTTACGCATCAATTTAGAATAAGTCTAAGCGCAAATAAAAATAAAAAAATGAAGTCTTTGATTAATACCATTTTGCTTGCCCTTCTGGTTGGTATTACTGCTTTTGGGCAAAAAGCGATGATCATTGGAAAGGTAACAGACAATTCCCAACAAGCGATTGTGGGCGCCAACGTTACGTTGAAAGGAACGGTCAGAGGAGTGCAAACAAACCCCAATGGCGAGTATGTTATCAAAGGATTAAAAGCGGGCAATTACGTAGTAGTGGTCTCAAATGTAGGCTTGAAAAATCAGGAAATCGCGGCTTCACTCCAAGAAAATGAATCAAAAACCATCAATTTTGAATTAGAAGAAGAAACCTATACCCTCAAAAACATACAGGTAGTAGCAAGCCGTGGCGTAAGAGGAAACGAGCATTTGGCCGAGGTAGATGGGTATTCGATCAATGCTACCAAGAAAAACGAATTGATTGTTATCGGGAATCTCAATGCCAATTTGGCGATGAACAACAGCCGTCAGATTTTTGGGCGTACGCCAGGTATTTCGGTTTGGGAAAACGATGGTTCGGGTGTGCAACTCGGCGTGGCATCGCGGGGGTTGAGTCCCAATCGCTCGTGGGAGTTTAATACCCGCATGAACGGCTACGACATTACGCCCGACCCAATGGGCTACCCCGAAGCTTATTATACGCCACCGATGGAAGTAGTTGACCGCATCGAAATTGTACGTGGTGCTTCTTCGCTACAATATGGTTCGCAATTTGGGGGTTTGATGAATTTCGTGCTTCGCAAACCCGATATTTCTACCCGTTTTACGGCCGAATCGCAAAACACCACGGGAAGTAATGGCCTTTTCAGTACGTTCAACTACATTGGTGGTACAGAGGGACGTTTGAGTTATACGGCATATTATCAAAAACGCTTAGGTAATGGCTGGCGCGACAATAGCCGTTTTAATACCGACCACGCTCACATAGAATTAAGCTACGCAGTATCCAATAAATTAAAAATAGGTTTTGAGACAACCTACATGATGACCGAAATTCAGCAAGCGGGCGGTTTGACCGATGCTCAATTTGCCCAAGATGCTCGCCAAAGTTTGCGTTCGAGAAACTGGTTCAGTACGCCGTGGTTGATACGGAGTGTAAACGCTGAATATATTTTTAGTCCAAAAACTAAATTGAACTTTAAGGCATTTTCTACGATTGCGGAGCGTAATAGCGTAGGAAATGTAAGACCCATAACCGAGGCCGATAATTTGACCTCGGTACGTCAGGTGGACAGAGATTTTTACACAACTTTCGGCACAGAACTTAGATTTTTAACTGATTATAAGTTACTTGGAAAGGAAAATACCTTGGCAGCAGGCCTACGCTATTTCCGTGGCCACATTGACCGCAAGCAACAAGGACGTGGCACAAGCGGAACAGAAATGGACTTCGACCTTTCGGATGGCGTATATCCAAGAGATTTAGACTTTACCAATACCAACCAAGCGGCGTTTGTTGAGAATATTTTTAGATTCAACAAAAAGTTTTTGGTAACGGCTGGTGCAAGAATTGAAAATATTAGCTCGGTCATGGCAGGGCAGTTTGGCATTACCAACGGAAACCCTGTTGTGTTGAATAACATCACTCGAAACCGTAGTTTTATGATTTTTGGAGGAGGAATGGAATATCATATTACGCCACAATCTGAGTTTTACAGCAATATTTCGCAGGCATACCGCCCCGTTTTGATTTCTGACCTTACGCCGCCCGCTACGACTGACGTGATTGACGAAAACCTGCAAGATGCCCGTGGATACAATTTTGATTTTGGATACCGTGGAAAAGTAGGAAATTATTTAAACTTCGATGTTGATTATTTTTACGTAAATTATAACAACCGAATCGGTACAATCACACAGACCGATGCCGCCAATCAACGTTATCAGTTTCGTACCAATTTAGGACGTTCGGTAAGTCAAGGTTTCGAGGGATATGTAGAATTTGACCCCGTGACAGCTTTCTTCAAAAAATCTAAAATTGGGTATTTGAGTGTATTTGCTTCGATAGCATACATTGATGCCACATACCGTGATTTTAAGACTACTTCGGTAGTAAACGGGCAAGTTGTAGAAGGTAATCTTTCGGGCAAAAGAGTTGAAAATGCGCCACGTAAAATCAACCGTTTTGGGGTTACGTACAACAAAAAAGGGTTTTCAGCAACATGGCAATTGAGCGATATTGGCAAAGCTTATGCCGATGCCTCAAATACCGAAACGGCTAATGCCGCCGCCACAACGGGCGTGATTCCTGCCTATACTGTGCAAGACCTTTCGGCAAGTTTCAAATTCTTGAAACACTACAATGTAAAAGCAGGGGTAAATAACCTAACCGATGAACGCTATTTCACACGCCGTGCGGGTGGATACCCAGGCCCAGGTCTGATGCCTGCCGATGGCCGTACGTTCTACGTTTCAGCAGGATTTAAGTTTTAAAAATTGTTGGGTTACAATTAGCGCGGTGAATCACTTACCTTAATTTTACCCAAGCTAATCAGAACAGAAAAATGCCCGCTACCCAAAACCGCCTGTCGCGCAGGGTTTGGGTAAATTCTTTGTTGGCGATGAGTTTTTTCATGATTTCATACCGTTTGTAAGTACAATTTTTCCAATTCGTTGGCCGAAATATCTTTGGCGTCTATCACCGAAACCAAGTTGCCTTCTTTCATAATGCCAATGCGGTTAGCTACTTCTTTCGCCCTGAAAATATCGTGCGTGGCCATCAAGATAGCCGTTCCATTGGTCGAAAGCTCTTTTAGAATCTCCGAGAACTCATTGCTGGCTTTGGGATCAAGGCCGCTCGTTGGTTCATCGAGCAGAAGAGCTTTTGCTTTTTTGGCAATGGCAATGGCGATGCCCACTTTCTGACGCATACCTTTAGAGTAGCCGCCTACGCGTTGGTTATGAGCGGCCGTTTGTAAACCTGCTTTACTCAGAAAGCCACTCAGTTGTTCTTTTCCGTAAGAAAAGCCTGCTAATGAAGAGAAAAATTCCAGGTTTTCAATCCCCGTCAGGTTGGCGTAAAGCATGACCGTTTCGGGGATGTAGGCCAAGTATTTTTTGGTTTCGAGGGCATGGTCGGCTACTGATACGCCATTGATGCTAGCGCTACCGCTCGAAGGCTCAATAAAACCCAAAAAGCAGTTGATAGTCGTGGTTTTGCCCGCACCGTTTTGTCCCAACAAGGCAAATATTTCGCCTTCATTGATGGTCAAATTCAGGTTGTTGAGAGCGGTTTGCTCTCCGTAGGTTTTGGAAAGGTTTGTTGCCTGTAACATATCTTTTTGCATTTATCAGTTTATAGTACGCCAATGACACCAGTTGGCACCGATTAACATCCGATGAGTCAACCTGCCATTTGATTCCTCTTAAAATTTATCTTTGCCAAAACCACACACAATCCACTGATTATCAATAATGGCAAAAGTATTCTTAGCCAATGAACGCTCGCTTTTTCTTTAAAATAGGCCAATCCAAACGCGTTCCAATCTTCGCTTGAAACGGCCGCGTTCGTAAAAATTTTTGGGTAAAAATGCAGTCGTTTTTGCTCGTGAAAATCTTCGAGTTTTTCGAGAAAATGCAGGTAATTATCCATGTCCGAAAGACTCAAAGCATTGAAGCTTAATTGGGTATGTATGGTCGGAAAAAACAACCCCACTGCACTGCTGAACGCATTGCGTTTTTTGAGTTTTTCCTTGAATGATTGAGCAGCGGCGGCGGCTTCATCATCGCCCATTTGCTGCATAGCATAGTACCATAGCCAGCTATAATCTTTGCCTTCGGGATGCTTGTATTGGCTGAATTGTGGGTAATGCTGATGAAACTTTGCTACGGTCGGTTCTTTGGGTTCGTCCCATTTGTTGTGGTACCCATCCCGACTTTCCAAAACAGTGCTGAATGCTTCTGGAACAGGATATAAATTAACGGTAAGCGCATTGATTCCAGCAGGCAACACGATGGTGAGCTTCACCCACGAAAGCAACAAAATCAAGGCGTTTTGGCTCGAATTTTTCTGAAAACTCACCACCAACCACGCCAATGAGAACCAAAAACTGACGTAAAGAATACTCGTTAGGATGAAAGCCATAAATGCTGCGTCGAAAGGAATCATCAAGTAAAACTTAGCAGCCAGCAATAGAAGAAGCAGTACGGCCAAAACACTCATGTAACGAACCAGCATTTTTAATCGCAACATTTTCAATGGATTACCCGACTGACTCAGCACCAAACTCCACGTTCCTTCTTCTTTTTCTTCCGAAATCAGGTTGAAACCAAACGCAATGATGATGAGCGGAAAAAAGTAAATCAGCACAAAGCTGAAATCCATGTTACCAAGCATCTGATACATGGGGTTCCTCAAATCGGTGGCGTATTTTTGTTCTTCTAAATTGCGAATGGTCACACTTTGAAGCGACGGGTGAATGTCTCGTTGACCAATCGACAACCCAGCCAAAGCAGGCAGCTCATTGACCAACCCAAAACGTACGTAGTATAGCAGCAATCCTATTTCTGCGGGATGAAACTTTACATTTCGAGCGATACTTTCCTGCTGATAATGTGCCGTTCGTTTAATAATTTCCCGATTTTTTTCAAGAAAATGTTGACCAATATGCAAGCTAACTAGCCCCGCAATCAGCAACAACAAAAGACCTATCATTAAGCCCTTAGAACGAAGGAAGTTTTTTACTAATAGTAATTTCATATCAAAAGGCTTTCAAGCGGTGAGTCCTATATCGAATCAAAAAAAATAAGCCTATTCCCCACAAAACCAAGGAAAAAATCGAGACAGCCTCACGCTGTACCACCGTGTTTAACTTCAAAAAATGATATTGAAAGTCAGGCAATTGCGACCAAAACTTTTTATTGACAACCGCATTTTTGTCGGCAGAGCTTTTTACTTTGTTGCTGATGTACTTCATCTGCAATTCGTTCAACGCCTGGGCTAATAAATAGCGAAAATCCTCTGTCTGAGACTGAAAATTTTGATAAGCAGAATAGTCGGTACCTGCCAGTGCCATCGACAAGTTTTTGATGGCCATATAGGGGTTAAAAAAAGCGGTAAAACGTACGACATTCTGCTGTTTTTGGTAGGTTTCTACCAAGTGAGCTTGGTGTTTTTGGTACGTTTTGGCACTGAGTTTTTCTCCTTCACGCATTACATATCCACTGTAGTTGAAGGGAAGTTTATGGGTAGAATCCACTTTATAAGCAGTTAATAATGAGTCTTTTAACGCTTTAAAATGCGGATCGTTGGGGTTATGGCTATCTCCTTGTTGAATGAGTTCGTGTTCTACCGTAGTATCAAATTCAATTTTTGAGGGCGACGGAAACATCGTCTGACCTACCACTTGCGACAACTTGGGCAGCATCAGCGTAAAAAAAAGCCAACAACCAATGAGCTGAATAAGGGCGGATTTGGGTGATTTTGTACTGGCTGATACCCAAATAGCAATGATAGATACAATGAAAAAATACCCCAAATAGCTACTTACCAGCAGAAAAAATCGCACAAAAACCTGGGTATTTTCTAAGGCTAAAGTATTTATCACCAGCAAAATAAATCCTACAATCACCGATGGAATAAAAATACTGAGTGCCAAATAAAACAACCCGAGCGACTTGCCTAAGAGGAGTTCTGGCCAGCTTACCCCTTGCGTCAGCAAAATACGCAGGGTTCCATGTTCGCGTTCACGAGCTACCAAATCAAACCCCCAAAAGAAAATCAGCAGAGGTAAGAGCAATTGCAGAATCATCCCTGCCGAAATCTCACCAAAACGCAACAAACCATTTGATAAACTTGCTTCAGAAAAATTGACAGTATTTTGTCGGTGGGCTTCCAGAAAAACAGCATTGCCGAGGTAGCTGTCCATGCCAAAATCAAAAAAGCTCAGCGGAAAATGCTGTCGGAAAGCCACGTAGCCATAATGGGCCATGCGGTGCGGGTGTTTGTCGGGGCGGCTTTCCCATCGCTCCCGAACCTCATGGCTGTAGTGTTCTGCGGTTTCTTGCTGGAGCCTCATGTTTTGGTACCCCGCAATCAACGCAAAAAGTAACATCACATTAAACACCCCAATCAGCCATTTGGTACTGGTGTTCTTGGTCTTACTGTTCCAAACCTGTCTTGAAAGTAACTTCAGAATGGTAATCCGCATTTTCTAATTTAAAATTTATACGTAGCCGTCAGCATGAAATTTCTTGGTGCTCCTGGAAACAGACGGGTGTAGTTTTGAGCACCAACCCAATACGTTTTATCAAAAATATTATTGATATTCAGCGCCATTTGTACGCTACTTTTACTAGGCTTGTAGTAAATCGCTGCATCGAACGTAGCATAGGCAGGCACCTCAAAAGCACGGCTAAACCAAGGAATACGACTCCCCTGAGCATTCATACCCAATCCAACGCCCAAATCTTTGAAGTGCGAGGCAGGTTCAAAGTTGTAACGCGTCCAGATATTCCCACTGTGCTTTGGCGTATTTTCTTTACGCTGTCCTACCAAAGCCTCATTGGCATCGGCCATTATTTTGGCATCAATAAAACTGTACGAAGCATTGATTTGCCAGTTTGGCAAAATGTAACCAGCCAAATCGGTCTCGAAGCCACGACTGCGGTCTGCTCCGCGTTGTACCAACAAGTCAGGTTGTGCGGGATTGTTGGCATTCATCAGGATATTTTTTTGGTTGATTTCGTAAAAAGCAAGGTTGAGAGAAAATCGTTTTCCCGCCAAATCAGCCTTCATACCCAATTCTTTCAAATCGCTAATCAATGGCTTAAATTGAGCCGCAGAAGTGGCCGTCCAGAAAAACCCTCCCGTACTCGGCATCAATGTAACGGTATTGGACTGCGGCTGATAGCCTTCGAGGTAAGTACCGTATAGGTTGATGTTTTTATTGAGTTCGTAGGTAAGCCCAATGCGTGGAATCAATGCCGAATTTTTGAACGAGCCTTCATTAGGGGCATTGTAATTGGTTATATCTTCAAACCATTCATTCCGCAAGCTCAACAAAGCGGAGAATTTCCCGATTTTGATTTGTTCCTGAACATAAACCGCGTTGGTGGTTGTCAACGCCGACGGAATAGCTGTGCGGCTATTCATGACATAATCGTTTAGGTTTCTGACGGTATAAGAAGGCGAGTTCAGGTCAAAATAATTGACATTGGGGCGAGGCAAAACTTTCCCACCAATGGTTACTGTTTGGTAGTTTGCAGCATTAGCCAAGGTAAAACTGCTTGCTACCGAGCCATCTTTCAGCAAAAAACCGCGAGCAGCGTTTTGTCCACCTCCTTTAAACTTTTGCCAATCTTGCAAGTCGTACCCCACCAGCAGTTTGTGGGAAGTTTTTCCCAAATCGAAGTTAAAATTGAAGTAAGCATTGAGGTTGTCGGTATTCCAAAATTGCTTACGCTGCACCAACTGCATCTGAACGAGGCTCGTGACTGGCGTTCCTGTAATATCAACTGCGAACGCATTGGTCGTACGATGTTCTTGTAAATCTTCCGTCCACGTTTGCTTCATATAAGAGGCATTAAACGTGATTTTATCAGTAAACTTGTGCGAAAGGTTGGCCATCAATAGCAATTCTTTCGACTTAAAAAAATCATTAGGTGCCCCAAGATTTAAGCTAATGGGTGTGCTGTTCAGGTTGGTTTGTCCTGCCACCGCCCCAAAAATTGGCTGTCCGCGGTCAAGATTGCCCGTCATTGTTGAGAAAATCAATTCGGTATTGATGGCCGTTTTGCTACTTGGCAAATACGTAAATGACGGAGAAATTAGAATGGATTTATTCCCCACCAAATCGCGGTACGAACGGGCTTCTTGGTAGGCTCCATTGAGGCGATACAACAAGGTCTTCGATTCGTTCAAGGGCCCTGTAAAATCCAAAGCGCCCCGTAAAGTACTAAAACTTCCCGCCGCAAGACTCACTTCGTGGCGCTTCTCAGCCAATGGCTTTTTGGTGACCATGTTGATACTTCCCCCAGGGTCAACACTGCTAAAGGTAACGGACGCAGGGCCTTTGAGCACTTCCACCCGTTCGATGTTGGTGGTCAGTGGTTGCAAAAAATAGTACTGACGCGTACGCATCCCATTCAGAATTTGTCCTTCTTCGTTTTGACTAATCCCTCTGATATTGTATTGGTTATAAAAACTCGAAGGCGAAACTCCACTGGCAATTTTTACGGCGTCGGCTAGCTGAAACGCGCCACGGTCGGCAATGAGTTCTTTGGTCACTGTACTCATCGCCTGCGGCAGTTCCTTGTTTTTGATAGCAATTTTGGTTGCCGAAAAACTGTAGTCCGACGTGTAGTCTTTTTGGGCACGCCCTACCACTTCTACCGTCTGTAACTGAGCCACTGAAGGTTGTAATTTCAAGGTCAAAAATCCTTCTACGACCTTTATTTCAAGAGTTTCATATCCTACAAATGAAACTTGAATCGCTCCTGTTCCTTCCAAAGAAAAATTTCCATCAGCATCAGTCGTAGTACCCCTTCCAGAGTTTAACATTTTAATGGTCGCTCCTACAATTTTTTCATTGGTTTGGGCGTCTGTGACATTTCCTTTAATAGTTTGTGCTTGTACAAAGCTGGCAGTTATGATGAAAAGCAGCGTAAAAATTCGAATCATAGGTAGGTAAGTTTGTTAAAAACAAGAATCACAATTGCAACATTGTTGCAAAATAAGCGAAAAAACATTACTATTGCAACATTGTTGCAAACTCTAATTTAACATACTCCGATAACCCGCTCCTTCCAGAGAATCATACCAAATGAGCACTGTAAATAGCCTACTAAAAAAACAAGGTTTACGAATCACTCCCACTCGGAAACGAGTATTGGAATATTTTTTAGAAGCTCCTTGTGCGTTCTCTTTTCAAGAACTTGAACGAAAGCTATCGGGCGAATTCGACCGTGTAACTATATACCGTACGCTCCTTTGTTTTTTAGAAGTGGGTATTATTCAGCGAATTACTATCGAAAAAGGTCAGCGATTTATTCTAAAACAGACCCATATCAACGCTCATTTCACATGCCAAGAATGTGGGAATGTATCGGGCATAGAAGCCTTCGTACCTAGTTTCCCCCTTCCTCAAGGTTTTGTAGAAAATACTTTTATTTTGAGCATCAAAGGAACTTGTCCCAACTGTGGAGATTTTATCTAACCCCTCTCTTTTCTTTGTATGTCATAAATTTGTAATTTCTTAACCTAGCATAGTTCAAATCAGCATTCTAATCGTATTACCTTTGGTATAATTTACATTAATAATCTTAACCATGCGAAGAAGAGATTTTTTCAGGAATGGCTCATTGGCAGCTATCGGCACTCAGCTTTTCAACCCTTTCACCCCTGCGGATACCCTCAAAAAAAAGCGGGGGAAAGTTAAAAATATCATCTTTATGGTGAGCGATGGCATGAGTACGGGCACCCTCAACATGGCCGACCTCATGCTGCAACGCCAACAAGGCCGCCATAGCCTTTGGATTCAGCTGATGCACGACAACCGCATTAAACGGTCGTTTATGGATACCGCTTCGGCAAGTTCGCTCATAACCGACTCTGCCGCAGCTAGTTCGTCCTGGGGTGGTGGTGTCCGCGTCAAAAATGGTGTTCTCAACATCGGAGCCAACGGCGAAAAATACAAACCCATTTTGCACAAATTCAAAGACGCCCGCAAAGCCGTTGGGTGCGTCACTACGGTTCCTATCACCCACGCCACGCCCGCAGGTTTTTGCGTCAACTCCGACAGCCGAAGCATGGAGCCCATTGCTGTACAGTACTTAGACCTCAAGTTTGACGTGCTCATGGGCGGTGGTATCAATACATTCTCCAAAGAAGGACGAAGCGACAAACGCGATTTGTTGCAAGAATTTAGAACGGCAGGATACCAAGTGGCGCTGAATCGCAACGAAATGACGGCGCTTACGGCTGAGAAACCCATTTTAGGGGTATTTTACGACGATGGCCTCCCCTACGCCGTTGACCGCGCGCAGAGTGAAGAGCTCAAAGCATCCGTACCCACTTTGGCCGAAATGACCCAGAAGGCAATTGACATCATGCAAAAAAACCCGAACGGGTTTGTCTTGCAGGTTGAATCGGGGAAAGTGGACTGGGCAGCCCACGCCAACGACATCAGTGCGCTCATCGGCGAGCAAATTCAGTTTGATGACGCGTTGAAGGTGGCCATTGATTTTGCCGAAAAAGATAAAAATACGTTGGTCATTTTTACAACCGACCACGGCAACGCAGCTCCTGCCCTGTTGTCGGGTTCAAAGGCCAACGCCAATTTTGATAAAATAGCGACCTACAAACAAAGCAACGAGTGGATTTTGAACGGCATCAACAAAGATTTCACACCGTCCCAAATCATTGAGCGCATCGAAGCTGCCCAGGGCATCGTCATTAAACCCGAAGAAGCGTTGACTATTTTGAGTAATTACTATTTGTTGGGCGAAGGCGGCATCTACAACGCCCGCAAGCTGCCTTTCCAAAAATTAGCCCAAATCCAAACGCCATTTTCTTCGGTAGGATGGGCAGGCATGGATCACACGGCGGAGTTTGTAGAATTGTCGATGTTTGGGCCAGGCAGCGAGTTGCTCAACCCGTTTGTAAAAAACACTGACTTGCACAATTTTATGCTTGAAGCCACCGATGTAAAAGTTTAGTCAAGTCTTTATTCACAGAGTTTCGCTTCGTCCAAAATAAAGTTGAGCTCATCAATTCGATCTGCATTAAGTCGTATGCGTCCCGTAAAACACCGTTTGTCATCGGTACGCATACGACGTGGTTTGGCCTTAAAATTAAGCATTACGATGGTTTCGGGGCCCGCTCCTCCGCAAAAAAAACACTGCGCCATTGGAAACTTTGATACGACATAATAATCTCCCTCCGTATCGACAGGAATAACATACCCACTGATACTCACAATCTTCCCGTTCAGTTCTTTCAGCGACTTTCCAAAGGTTGGATACAAGAAGAATTGCCCTATTTCCATGTAAAATTTTTTGCGATACTTCACGTCTTTGAGTGTATCCCACGTAATTAAAATGGGATTGGCATCACGCCACGTCATTAGGCTAACTAAGCCAATGGCTACCAACGACTTTGCAGTAATTATCATAAGTTTTTTATCCTATTTGCAACAATGTTGCAAATATAACTTACTTTTGCCAAAAAAAAGAACAGATGAATCAAACAATTACGCTCTGGATTTGGACGCTACTGGCCTCTTTAAGTATAAGTATCATAGCCCTCGTCGGTTATTTTGCCCTCATTATCAATGAACAAAAACTCAGGAAGTCACTACAATTTTTTATTAGTCTTTCGGTGGGGGTATTTTTGGGCGATGCCTTCATTCACCTCATCCCTGAGGCAGTAGAAGAAACGGGCAACATCGACCTTGTCCTAAAAATAGTATTAGGAACCATTATAGTATTTTTTATACTCGAAAAACTCATCCGCAACTATGGTGGCCTTGGACACACTCACGACGTTAAGCCCATTGCCCAAATGAACCTTATTGGCGACGCCATTCATAATTTTATTGACGGCACACTCATTGCAGGTAGTTTTTTAGTAAGCCCCGTGGTTGGCTTAACCACCACCATCGCTATTATCATCCACGAAATACCACAAGAGATTGGCGACACTGGCTCTTTGATTTATGGAGGCTATCCTCCCCGAAAAGCCGTTTGGTACAATTTTCTTTTTTCGCTTCCCTGTACCTTGGGGGCCATTCTTACGCTGCTACTCGGCTCTTGGTTAGCACTTCCTGTGGTGTACCTCATGCCCATTGCAGCAGGAGGCTTTATTTACATTGCCGCTTCTGATTTGATTCCTGAGTTGCACAAAAGCGACCGCCTCAACCATCAAATTGGGCAGGGACTTGTCATTCTGTTGGGCATTGTCTTCATGGTATCGCTTACATTTTTGGAGGGAGCACTTGAATGACCCATAGACTATCAATATGACGTGTGCTTTTTTTCATTACTTTTACGCCGTCATTTCATTGAGTCTATGATTTTTAA
The DNA here is from genome assembly GCF_057652155.1 of Runella sp. R0.1_18. NCBI lineage: Bacteria > Pseudomonadati > Bacteroidota > Cytophagia > Cytophagales > Spirosomataceae > Runella > Runella sp. R0.1_18. The sequence continues at coordinate 73,685 of NZ_JBYFCK010000010.1, read as the reverse complement.
ACGGTACATAGCGCTATTTTTATTGGTTTTGGTCAGCATCAAAACCCTGCTAGTCCCGTTTGTTTATTTGGATTTTGAGCTACACAAAGACTACATCGTTCAGCAACTTTGCGAAAACCGCTTCAAGCCTGAGTTGCACTGCGACGGGAAATGTTATTTGGCCAAACAACTCCACAAAGTAGCCGAAGATAACGCCTCCAAAGAAGCTAAAAAGCACGCTTCTTTTCTCAAAAAAATCGTAGAAGATACCTTTGAAGAACTCACCTTTATGGTTGAGTTACCTTCTCATTTTATTGGTATCAATATTACCCAAGGTGCCCCTTCGCACTTTCTCCTTCCAAAGCACACACCCGTGCCCATTAAGCCCCCTATTGGGTAGTTTCTTCCTTTTGCGGATACTCGTTGTTAGTCGCTCTTTTTGAGCGGTCAAAGTTGCCTATTGTTTCATTTTTTTCTTGACACATTAACTATGTTGACCGACGACCAACTTAGCGAATTGCTACGCGGGACGGGCGTATCCCGCGCCAATCAGTCACTAGGTGACATCGCCCCCCAAAATCGATTTTACGTGGCACTCGGAATCATTTTCATTCCGTCCATCGTCCTCCTATACGTTCTAACTTACTGATTGTGAACAACGAAACAAAAATACACCCGCTGGCACAAGACAAGGATGAACTAATCCCAACAACCTTGCTTCATTGAGGCGAGGCATTGTTTAATAAACAAACACAAAGTGTCTAACAATTTTTTTAAAATGACGAAATTCAAATTATTGCTTCTTAATCTGCTCATTGCGAGTAGTCTTTATGCTCAAAACCTGGTAGGAACCATCAAAAACCAAGCAAATGAAGGGCTTGCAGGGGCTAGTGTCATCGTATTAAACAGTAGTCAGGGAACCATCGCCGATAAAGATGGCCATTTTTCCCTTGACCTTAAAGCAGGGAAGTACCAAGTACAATTTAGTGCGGTTGGGTATGCTACTAAAATTCAGCAAGTGGCGATAATCAATAATACCATTACTGTCAACGTAACTTTATCGGACAATACGCAAACATTGGGCGAAGTGGTCGTAACCGCAGATAAGATAGAGGCAAATTTGCAAAAAACGCCTTTGGCCGTTACCTCCTTAAATGCCAAACAACTAGAGGAATACAGGGTCTGGACGATCAACGACCTGACGGCACTGGCACCAAGTACCTTCACCGTAGAACACGGCAATAGTACAGGGTCTAGCTTTCTGAATATCAGAGGTTCGATGGGCTTTTCAAATGACCAAGCCGTGGCTACTTACGTGGACGGCGTTTATCAATTTGACTATTTCTCAGCCCCACTCAATTTTAGCAATATCGAACGTGTCGAAATTTTGAGAGGGCCTCAAGGCACGCTCTACGGCAGAAATGCCTTTGGGGGAGTACTCAATGTGATTACTAAACGCCCCAATAATAAAACAACTGGGTTTGCCGAAATAGATTTGGGTAATTACGGCCAACAGCGGTATAGTGTAGGTTTCAATACACCTTTGATAAAGGATAAACTGTTTGTCAATGGTGGCTTCCAGTCAAATGGTCGTGGGGCGATTTATGATAACCCTACTTTGAACACCAAGGATTTTGACAAGCACAACGCCTACATCGGCAACCTGAACTTAAAATACCTTGTATCTGACAAATGGACTATCGACCTAAATACAAGATACGAAAGTAATAAAGACAAAGGGGCTTATCCTTGGGCGGTCACAGACAGTCTCGCAAGAGCTACTCCTTACACAGTCTTTGGGAATTGGGACAATACCGAACGAAGAACCAATTTTAATACATCGGCTGCCGTAAAATACTTTGGGAATAAATTCAATTTTACCTCGATTACGTCCTTTGTTGATTATCACATTTGGCTTCCAGGACGATTTGATTTTGATTTTAGTCCTGCTGAGTTAATTAGCTTTACCACTTGGTCAAAGCAAAATCAATGGACACAAGAGCTGCGTTTTTCTTCTCCAGCCAATGCAGAAAAATTGAAATGGACGGTGGGCTCGTTCTTGTTTGGCGAAAAAACCAAGAATAGCAGTACGACATACTTCGACAAAGACTACGCCTTGCTTGACCCTAGCGCCCCCTATTCTTCTATTGGTAACGGAAAAAGAAATGCCTTTGGGGTAGCTTTTTTTGGACAGGCTACTTATGCAGTTACACCCAAATTTGATGTCACAGTCGGAGCAAGATACGACATAGAGCACCGTGAACTTACCCAAAATTCGGCGTTTGAAAAAGACGGGGTTGTCATGCCTTTAACCTTAGACAGTACGGCAAAGAGAACGTTCAATGCCTTTACGCCAAAGGTGATTTTGAGCCAGAAGTTGACAGAAAATTCGATGATTTATGGTTCTTATGCCAAAGGATTCAGAGTGGGAGGTTTCAATTTTGGAAGCGCAACAAACCCTACGTACAATCCAGAAAAGTCAGATAATTATGAGGTGGGTGTTAAAAATACATTCCTGAATAACCGACTTAAAATCAACCTTACGGCCTTTTACTTTCAGCAGAAAGACCAACAGGTATCTACTTCTAAAGACGGTATCAACTATGCTACACTCAACGTTGGAGATATGGACAATCTCGGGTTAGAGCTTGAGGCATCGGCACTTCCTATCAAAAACTTACAGATTGATTGGACGGCCAGCACGTCGCATAGTGAGTATAAAAAACTAGAACTTTTTGATGCAGGGTCAAATGCTGTTATCAACTACAAAGGCAACAAAGCGATTAATAACCCTGCCGTGCAATCAATGTTGGCAGTTCAATATGGCTTGCCCTTATCAAAATCGGCCCAAAACCTCAAAGCCTTCATCCGCGGAGAGTTGCGCTACATTGGGGAGTATCAGTTGGACTTTGTGAATGCCTATCACCAGGATGCTTACAGCATGATTAACGCCAGAGCAGGAGTGACCAGTAACCATTTTGATGTGGCTATTTGGGCACGAAACCTCAATGATGTACGCTACATGGCGTTCGGGTACGGCTCTTACATGATGGGCACCCCAAGAATGTGGGGAATAACCTTAACTGGTAAATTCTAGACTATGAAAAAGGTATTTATTTTCATCCTCCTCGGCTTGGTTGTTAGTGTCAACGCTGTACAAGCGCAGGATCGCACGATTTTAAACTTGAAAAAGCTTTATTTTCAGTGCCCTCCCTGTAATCTTCCCTGCGATACCGTTCATTTTGCGGCCGCAGGGGCTTGCTCTACTTGCGGTATGCGCTTGTATGCGGCTTATCGTGGGTACGAAAACACCCAAGGCAAACACGCTGAATACATCAATAAAAAAGTGGCCGTTTTGATTTTTCCAGGGGTTGAAATCATTGATTTTACGGGTCCATGGGAGGTTTTCGGAGCCGCTGGGATGGAAGTTTATTCTGTAGCGGCCAACGACCAGCCTGTTCAGACAAGCATGGGGATGAAAATAAAACCTGATTTTACCTTCAAAAACGCCCCTGCTCCCGACATAGTTTTAGTGCCAGGTGGCAATGTTGATATTTCGGACTTGACGACCGTAGATTGGATTTTAAAAACCAGCAAGCAGTCTCAATACACCATGTCGGTGTGTACGGGGGCGTTTTATTTGGCAGCAGCGGGGCTACTCGACCACCAAAAAGCAACCACCAATTATCCAGCGGTTGAACAATTGCGCCAATTGGTACCAAGTGCGACTGTGTTGGACAGCGTCCGTTTTGTTGACAATGGGCGCATCATTACTTCGGCAGGCTTATCATCGGGAATAGACGCGGCGCTGCACTTGGTATCGCTTTATGTAGGCAAAGCCCAAACCAAAAAAATGGCGGTAGAACTAGAATATGCTTGGAGTGATGAGCAACATTTTGTGAGAGGTAAGTTGGCCGATAAATACGCCCGTGATGTGCTAAATGTCTTTACGCCATTTGATTATGAGCTAACCACTTACAAAGGTGACGAACAAAAATGGCAGGTTTCTCTCAAAGTCAACAGTCAGTTATCAAAACAGGAGTTGCAATCACTGGTTGAATTTCAATTAAAAGAAGCAATGGACTGGAAACCTACCGAAGTACCGCTTCAATGGAAATTGACCAACGACAATATCCAATGGAAGTCGGTTTTAGAGCTGCAAGAAACTGCCAAAAATACTTTTGTCGTTCATTTTAACGTCAAAAAGGCCTAGCTAAAGCTTTCTCATTCACATAACCAAATCACCAAATGAAAAAAAACAAATTTCTCCTAATCGTTCTTTTATGCTTGGGGTCAGGGCGATTTATTTTAGCCCAAGACACTACCAGCAAAGAGCCTTCAAAGCTCAAACGGCACATGGAAATGATGAAAATTTTGATGACCAAACCCAAAGAAAACATCAAAACCATTGGGGTGTATGTGTATGACGGTTTCAATACCCTCGACGCCGTGGGGCCTTATCAAGTACTGTCCCAATTGATGAAAGTGGATATATTCTTTGTGGCCAAGAAGAAAGGGTTGATTAAAAACCAACGTGGGCTAGAATTCAACGTTACCAAATCCATTGATGAAGTACAACAGCTTGATATTCTGGTCATTCCTGGTGGAGCTAAAGAAACTTTTCTCCAAACCCAAGACCAAGAAGTGTTGGACTGGATTAAGAAAATTGACAAAACGTCGGTTTATACTACCAGTGTGTGTACTGGTGGATGGATATTGGGCGCTACAGGATTGTTGGAAGGCAAAAATGTGTCGTGTAACTGGTACAGAGCCGAAGAAATCATGAAAATGTACGGCGCCACTTACCAACCCGAACGCTACGTACGCGATGGCAAATACTGGACATCCGCAGGCGTAACTGCTGGGATGGACATGGCTTTGGGAATGATGAACGAACTGATGGGTGAAAAATACACCAAAGGCGTTATGTTGGATTTGGAATACGACCCAAAACCACCGTATGATGCTGGTTCTGTTAGTAAAACCGACGAAATAGTGGCCGATATGATGCTCGAAATGTACGACATGGGCATGAAAGACTATTTTACCGAGGAGAAAGCAAAAAGGGCTGAAGCTGCACGTAAAAAGCAAGTGGATGAAGGGCGCTGGCCAGAGCTCGACGACTATCATGCCGTCATGGCCAAAACCTTCCACCCTGCCGAAGAAGGTAATTTGAAACCACTTTACGCCAACGCCGAAGAATTGGCCACCAAAGCGAGCATCTTGAAAAAATCGGTCGTTCCTGCCAAATACCAAAAGCCTGGCGTCAAAGAAAGTGTAGAAGCACTTGAAAAAGAATCGGTTGCGTTGGCAAAAATGGTTAAGAAAAAGAAATCGGAAGATGAGCTTAAAAAGGCGATATTTGCCTTGCACGACCGTTTCCACGAGGTCATGGAAAAGTGCCATCACTAACAAACTATACCAAAATGAAAAAACTGTTTTCGTTGCTCTTGCTTTATATTACTTCCAGTTTGTTTGCCCATGAGTTTTGGTTGATGCCAAGCAAATTCAAGCTTAAAATGGGAGAATTGTTCGACTTACAACTCTTTGTTGGTGAGGATTTTATGGGAGACATTTGGGCAAATCGCAAGAAAAGACTTTTGAAGTTGAGTCATTATTCTGACACAGACAAAAAGGATTTAACTTCTATTGCCCTCAAAAGCGATTCGTTACCCATTCCATTGAAGTTTGAGAGCGAAGGAACACATTTGCTCACGATGGAATCTAAAAATTCATTTATCGCCCTCGAAGCCGACAAATTCAACGATTATTTGAAGGAAGATGGCATCGACAATATCTATGAATTGCGCAAAAAACAGGGGCAGCTTACTCAGTCTTCCAAAGAACTGTACCGCCGTTGTGCCAAAACATTGATTCAAGTGGGGAACAAATACAGTGATACCTTCAAGAAAAACACGCAGATGCCACTGGAAATTATTCCCCTCAACAATCCTTATCAAATGAAGGCTGGGGAAGCAATAACTGTCAAGGTTTTATTTAAAAATCAACCACTTGGCAATAAAATGGTGGTAGCTTGGCACAAAACGGCCACCCAAAAAACAACGCACCGTAAGCTTTCAACCGACGCCGATGGTTCGCTGAAAATTCCCCTTGACAAAGCAGGCTATTGGATGATTAGTACCGTCCACATGGAAGAAGTCAAAAATAATCCCGACGCCAATTACCAAAGTTACTGGGGCAATCTAACGTTTGAATTGCAATGACAAGAAACCTGAGTCGCGTTCTTTTTCGCCTCCACAGTTGGTTTGGCCTTGTTACGGGGGTATTTTTACTCTTGCTCGGGTTAAGTGGGTCTATTTTGGTATTCATGGAAGAACTTGACCCCATTATTTATCGCCACTCTCTGAGCGTCAAGCCCACGGGTACGCCTTTGCCGATCGATAGTTTGTACCGAATCATCACGGCCGAATACCCCAACCTCGACGGAATCGCCTGGCTAAACCCCGAAGCACCCCCTGAGCAGTCGTATCATTTTAGGCTGTACATGAACGATACCCGCCTGATTTCCTACGATTTAGGTGCCATCAACATCAACCAATATACGGGTCAGATTCTTCGCAAAGGCCGCAGCGACGACCTCGAAGTAGGCTGGATTGAGTGGATTTTTCAATTCCATTTTTCATTCCACCTCGGGATGCCAGGAGCAGCGCTTACTGCTATTTTTGGTTTGACCATGCTGGTTTCTATTCTTACGGGGTTGGTCGTGTATCGTAAGTTTATTTGGAAAGTGCTGACTTTCAAGGTAAAAATAAACCGTAAAAACTGGCGTACCCTTTCGTCCGATGTACACCGTATCGTGGGGGTTTGGTCGCTCGCGCTCAATGTTATTGTCTTTTTCACGGGCTTTTGGATGAATCTTTTTGCCTTTGAAAAGAAAACGTGGGACAACGAAGTCGTACCGACTCCCGCCAATACGTTGGTCAAGGTTTCGCTCCAAAACTTGTACCAACAAGCGCTCCAAAAAGCGCCAAATTTTACACCCAACTACGTTTATTTGCCCACCCAACCTCATCGTAAGTTCAACGTGAGAGGGTATTACAACGATGAAAACAGGCTTTTCTCGAGCCGAAATGCCATTGTTTTTGATGCCTACACAGGGCAATTTGTAGGAATAACCCGTTATGCCGATTTATCGACTTGGGAAAAAATTGAAGCCACCTTTCACCCCCTCCACGTTGGTAATTTCGGAGGCATTTTTGTCAAAATCTTGTACGTCATCCTCGGGCTTACCCCTGGCGTTTTGTCAGTAACGGGCTTTCTGCTGTGGTGGCGTCGTAATCGTAAAAAAACTAACGTTCATAAACAGACCAATCAAACTACTTTTGCACAATGAAAAATATTCTTTTCGTGGTAGGGCTTTTCATTTGTTCTCCACTTTTTGCCCAAAAAACAGGTTCGCTTACCCTCCAGTTTCACAATAAAGTGGGTACGGAGGAGGTCGTACTTAATGACAAAAAATATACCAATGCCTTGGGCGAGTCGTTTAACATCACCTTTTTGCAATACTATGTCAGCAACCTTCGCTTGCTTCGCAAAGACGGCAGCGCGTATGTTGTTCCCCAAGACGAAAGTTACTTTTTGATTCGCCAACAGCACCCAGAATCACAGAAAATCACCCTCAACAACGTCCCAAAAGGTGACTACGTTGGGCTGAGCTTTGTGATTGGCGTTGACAGCCTTCGCAGTGCTTCTGAAGTAAGCAAACGCAAAGGTTGCTTAGACGTGGGCGGCGATGGCAAAGACATGTACTGGGCGTGGAATTCGGGCTATATTTTTGTTAAAATGGAAGGAACATCCGCCCAAATTCCGCTCACAGGCAACCGCAAAGAACCCATTTTCTTGTACCACATTGGTCTTTTTGGCGGGATGGGCGACAAGAAAACGTTGAACAATATCAAAGTCGCGTCGTTGAATTTTGGCAAAGAAAAAGTAAAAATCAAAGCCGACAAAAACGTGGCGCTTGGCATCACTACCGATGTTTCTAAACTATTTACGGGCACTACAAACGTAAGTTTTGCCGCCAATCCGACGGTGATGGCAGGCCCTTATTCGGCCAAAATTGCGGACAATTACGCTTCCATGTTTTCATACGAAGGCATTCAAAAATAAGATGAACACCCGAATTACCCTTGTTGTCTCAGCTTTTGGCTTTTTGCTGTTGTCTTTTTGCGGCAACCGCCAAGAGGAGCTTTTTACCAAACCAAGTCACTTTCCTGAGCCCGTCTATAAGTTTCAGGAAAACCCGCTGACGCCTGCGGGAGTTGCGTTGGGAAAAACGCTTTTTTACGACGCATTGCTCTCCAAAGACAACACCGTCAGTTGTGGCAGTTGCCACCAACAATCGGCAGGTTTTACCCAACATGGGCATTCATTGAGCCACGGTATCAACGATTTACTGACCAAACGTAATTCGATGCCGTTGTTCAATTTGGCGTGGTCAACCGACTTTGGCTGGGACGGCGGCGTACATCATTTGGATTTGTTTGCCATTTCGCCCTTGCAAAACCCCGCCGAAATGGACGAGTCGTTGCCCAATGTGTTGGAAAAACTCAGGTATTCAAAAACCTACCCCGCCCTGTTTGAAAAAGCTTTTGGCACCGACGAAATCAACACCGAACGTTTCCTCAAAGCCTTGTCACAATTTATGTTGACGATGGTATCAGCCAATTCGCGCTACGATAAATGGATGCGGAACGAAGGCGGCGCATTAACCGAAACCGAGCAAGAAGGGCTTGCGCTGGTCGAACAAAAGTGCACACCTTGTCATTCGGGTGTCTTATTTTCTGATTTCAAGTATCGAAACAATGGTCTTCCTACGGCCGTCAATACCGACGAAGGTCGCTACGACATTACGTTGCACGATGAAGACCGTTTTAAGTTTAAAGTACCGAGTTTGCGGAATTTAGCTTTTACGGCACCCTACATGCACGACGGTCGGCTGGCTACTCTCGAACAAGTGCTTGAACATTATACGTCAGGCATCGAAAAGAATGCTACCGTGGATCCTGTTTTAGTAAAAAATGGGCAAAAAGGAATTGCGTTGACGTCGGAAGAAAAACAAAAAATCATTGCTTTTCTCCAAACCCTCAACGACGAATCGTTCGTAAAAGACCCCCGATTTTCCGAGTCAGATGCAGCGCCAGCCCCCGAACTCGCCGAATTTGCCAATACCGATTGGGAAAAAGTTGACTTACGGACTGACAATCCTGTCATCAAAACAACCCTCGCTAAAGCCCTCAGCTACTATTGGGGAATCAAACAAGGACTTTTGATGGATAATGGTAAAGAATCGTCGCGCTCGGCCAAGTTGTTACTTAATTTGCTCCAAAACATCGACCTTTCCAGCGCAGCTCCTATCCAAAAAGCATTTTACCTAAAAGTATATCAAGACCTTGGGTTTGACACCGAACACGTGGCCGAAACTGAGTCGGTAGCGCACCAGCGCGACCACTTTGGTGACCTCAGCAAAAACCTATTTCGACTTATCAAGTCCTTCAAAACCAACGACAAACCATTGTATTATTATTCATGTCCCAAAGCTGCCAACGGTATCGGCGGATTCTGGTTTTCAGAAACCCAAGATGAAAAAGGGAATCCTTTCTTTGGAAAAAATGATAAAAAATGCGGACAAATTGTGATGACAACGTTGGAGTAAACCTGACATCCGTCATAAAATTACTCAGAAATAATACTCAATTTGTTTATTGTTTTCAAAAACGATAAACAAATGGCAGGAATTCCGTCAGCATTATTACAAAAATATGGAGCATCGCTCAATCGCTTCGTTAAAGGTGAATACATATTTCACGAAGGCTGGCCAGCGCATTTTTATTTCCAAGTAGAAGAGGGAACTATCAAGATGCTGAATGGAGGTGAAAATAATGATTATATCCAAGGTATTTTTTCACAAGGAGAAAGTTTCGGAGAGCCGCCATTAATTGGAGACTTTCCCTATCCTGCCGATACCCGAGCAGTTTCTAATGCAAAGGTTTGGGTCTTAAAAAAATTCGAATACCTGCGTTTGCTACGTGAAAACCCAGATATTCACTTTGAACTCACCAAAATATTGGCCAAGCGACTCTGTTATAAAACCAAGCTACTCAACGCCATGAACACCCAAAATCCAGAACAGCGAATTTTGACCATTATTGATTTTTTCAAACAAAAATCGCCCCGCACAGGAGATTGTTTTGAAGTGCCATTGACTCGTCAAACCATTGCTGATATGACGGGACTACGCGTAGAAACGGTTATTAAAAAAGTAATTCAGCTGGCAAATGCAGGCGATTTGAGTCTCAATAATCATAAAATTTTGCGACCATGGTAGGTATATTTGTTGCCATTTAAAGCCCCAAACAGGGGCTTTTTTTGTACCCTGCCTATTCCCAAATCCTGCCAAAGATTAGGGAAGTCTTATGATTCAAACCATAAGTTTTTGGCCATTCGCGGCTGTACGTTTGTGCTGTTGTTAACCAAAACCAATTTCCTAATGAAACGTTTATTTCTCTATTTATTAATCCTCACCCCTCTCCTTTGGTATGGATGTTCTGGCAAAGGAGCAGAACAACGTGCTGAGGCTCCAGAAACAGATCCAAAAGAAATTTTGGAACAGCCCGAAACCCACGGTACCGAAGTAAAAGAAGTGGCACTCTCAACCCCACTCGACCCAGCAATGGTCAAACAAGGAAGTGACATTTATGACTTAAAATGTATGTCGTGCCATAAACTCACCGACGAAAAACTCGTTGGGCCAGGTTGGAAAGATGTGACCAAAAATCGTAAACCTACTTGGATTATCAACATGATTACCAACGTGGACATGATGCTCGCCGAAGATGCCGAAGCTCAAAAACTGCTGGAACAATGCCTCGTCCGAATGCCCAATCAAAACATCACCGCCGAAGAAGCCCGCAGCGTATTAGAATTTATGCGTAAAAACGACGGTGAGAAATAACGACTAGGTCAGACGATAGTCAGACCTAGGGGGATGAATAAACACAAATCACATTAAACCATATTTCAATGAAAACCAATATTATCGGCATCGTGGTCGCGGTGCTTGCTGGGGGCTTTTTTGCCTGCAAACCCGACAACGCTGGCAAAAACGGCGGTTCGGAAATCGCAGGAGATGCTGCCCAAAAAGTATATGTTGCCCCAGGGAAACATGACGAATTTTACAACATTGTTTCGGGAGGGTTCAATGGCCAACTTTCGGTCGTGGGCTTGCCTTCTGGAAGGGTGTTTCGGATTATTCCTGTCTTTTCACAATTCGCCGAAAACGGCTGGGGTTACAGCGAAGAAACCAAGCCGATGCTCAACACCTCGCACGGTTTTGTGCCTTGGGATGACTCTCACCACGTAGCACTCTCGACCACCAACGGCGAACACGACGGTCGTTGGGCGTTCATCAACGGCAACAACACGCCTCGTATTGCCCGCGTCAGCCTTTCGACGTTCCGCACCGATGAAATTATAGAATTGCCCAACTCAGGCGGAAATCACTCTTCGCCGTTTATCACAGCCAACACCGAGTATGCCGTGGCAGGAACCCGTTTTTCGGTACCACCCGATGCCAACGCCGATGTACCCATTAGTAGTTTTAAACAAAACTTCAAAGGGTATATCAGTTTTGTAAGCATCGACAAAACCACAGGCCACATGGGCGTTAAGTTTCAATTGAAAACCCCTGGAGTAAGTTTTGACTTGGCACGGGCTGGTAAGGGCAAGTCGGACGGTTGGTTCTTTTTCTCATGCTACAACACCGAACAAGCGGCTTCTTTGTTGGAAGTAAATGCGTCTCAAAAGGACAAAGACTTTATTTTGGCCGTCAATTGGAAAAAAGCTGAGGAGTACTTAGCCCAAGGCAAAGGCAAAAAAGAAGCGGCCAAATATGCTCATAACATTTATGACGAAAAAACACATTCGGCCACCTCAACCATCTTGACTGAAGTGATGACCCTCGACCCCAAAGAGTGCCCCGATATGTTGTACTTTATGCCTTGTCCCAAATCACCCCACGGCTGCGACGTTGACCCCACAGGAAGTTACATTGTGGGTTCGGGCAAATTGGCGGCGGTTATTCCTGTATTTTCGTTTGACAAAATGCAAAAAGCGATTGCTGCCAAAGCCTTTGATGGCGATTTTGACGGCATTCCTGTCTTGAAATACGACGCAGTATTGCACGGAGAAGTAAAAAAACCAGGTTTAGGCCCTCTCCACACCGAATTTGACGGACAAGGAAATGCCATTACTTCGTTTTTTGTATCCTCAGAATTGGTCAAATGGAACATCGAAAAATTGGAAGTTCTTGACCGCGTTCCTACCTACTATTCGGTAGGTCACTTGTGTATCCCAGGCGGCCCTACTGCCAAGCCCCATGGCAAATACGTGATTGCTTACAATAAAATTACCAAAGACCGCTACTTGCCAACAGGACCAGAATTGACTCAATCAGCGCAGTTGTACGACATATCGGGCGATAAAATGAAGCTCTTACTCGACTTCCCAACCATTGGAGAACCCCACTACGCCGAAGCTATTCCAGCGTCATTGGTTGCAAAAAATACCAAAAAAATATTCAAATTGGAAGAAAACTTCCACCCTTACGTAGCCAAAGGCGAAAAAGAGACCAAAATAGTACGAAAGGGCAACGAAGTACACGTCTATATGACGTCGATTCGTTCACACTTTACCCCTGACAACATTGAAGGAGTGAAAATGGGTGATGAAGTATTCTTCCACGTCACCAACCTCGAACAAGACTGGGACGTTCCGCACGGATTTGCGGTACGTGGCGCACAAAATGCCGAAATTCTCATCATGCCAGGCGAAACTTCTACCCTTCGTTGGAAGCCCACCAAAGTCGGCGTGACTCCAATGTATTGCACCGATTTCTGTTCGGCACTTCACCAAGAAATGCAAGGCTATGTACGGGTATCTCCAGCGGGTAGTAACGTACCACTTACTTGGCATACGGGCAAAACCCCAACCGCTGAAGCTGAAAAGAAAACAGCAAGTGCAAAACCCAAATTGAATACACCTAAAGTGGCAATGAAATAAGGTTTCCACTACTGACAAGGGGGCAAGCACCTCGTTTGCTCCCCTCTGTCGGTTTTCAAAAACTATTTTTATGAAACCCCTCCGTCCGTTTACCATTGGTAGTTTGTATGTGGCGTCATTGTCGCTCATTGCTACCTATTTTCTCCCACTTTGGCGCATTGACCTGTGGGCACCACAATACCCCGAAGGACTTTCGATGCAAATCTGGCTCGACAAACTTTCGGGTCAAGTCGAAATCATCAACGGCCTCAACCACTACATTGGCATGGCGCACATCAAGGAAGAAATGTTTCCTGAATTTAAGTTTCTTTCTTACATCGTAGCTTTTTATATTGTTTTTGGACTGTTAACCGCCTTTCTTAAAAGCCGCAAAATGCTCATCAGTTACTTGGTACTGCTCATTTTAGCTGGCGTCGCTGCCTTATATGATTTTTGGAGCTGGGGCTACGAATACGGCCATAATCTGAGTCCAGATGCCGCTATTAAAGTACCAGGTATGTCGTACCAGCCGCCGCTATTGGGTTACAAAGAATTGCTCAATTTTGGGGCGTACTCCATTCCTGATGTGGGAGGCTGGGTATTTGTGGCCGTAGGCATTACCGTTATTATTTTGGTGGCCTGCGAGACCTATTTTTGCCAGCCAAAATCCAGTTTAACGCCTAAAAGCAACGTTTCGCCCGCCTTGGTGGTGTTTTTGTTGGGTACAATTGTAAGCCTCCAAAGCTGCGCCCAACAGCCCGAGCCCATCCGTTACGGACAAGACGCCTGTGTGTTCTGTAAAATGACCATTATGGACAAAAAATTTGCGGCTGAAATTGTGACAGACAAAGGCAAAGCATTTAAGTTCGACGACCTAAGTTGTCTCGTAAAATACCTAAAAATCAACAAATTACCTGAATCATCCTTGTCGTTTATCGTTGTCAATGATTTCAATAATCCAGGAGAGTTGATTGATGCCCGCACGGCTATTTTTGTCAGCAGTCGTGAGTTGCGCAGTCCGATGCGGGGCGACGTAGCGGCTTTCTCAGGCAAAGCATCTGCTGAGGCCGTAAAAGCTACATTTTCAGAAGCAAAATTACTTACGTGGAAAGAGGTTTTTGACAACTTTTAAGATGAACAATTTCGCTAATTATAGAACACGGATTGGACGGATGAAACAGATAATCACGGATTTAATCCCTTTTAATCTGTTCAATCCGTTACATCTGTGGGCCATTTTTTTCGTCTTTTCTTTGCCTATGCAGGCTAAAACGTGGGAAATCAGCCCAAACAACTCGCTCAAACAAGTCATTATTCAAGCCAATTCCTACGATACGCTTCTGATTCAGAAAGGATTATACCGAGTCAGGAACATCATCATTGACAAACCCTTAACCCTGATTGGGCAGCATTATCCTATTTTGGATATTCAATTTAAAAATGAGATTTTCACCGTCAAATCAAGCGATGTTACCATCCAAGGAATTGAATTTAGAAATGTGGGTATGACCAGTATGATTGACTGGGCGGCCATCAAAGTGCTGGAATCAAGCAACGTTCAGATTGTAAATAACCGTATTCGTAACTGTTATTTCGGGATTTATTTATCAGCCTCTGACCATTGTTTGGTGCAAGGCAACGACATCCAAGGTAACCCCAAAGAAGAACAAAATACAGGCAACGGCATCCACGCGTGGAAATGCGATAGCATACTTATTCAACGCAACCATACCCAAGGCCACCGCGATGGCATTTACTTTGAGTTCGTGACCAACTCTATCATCCAACACAATGATAGTCAAGGCAATATCCGTTATGGGCTTCATTTTATGTTTTCGCACAACAACGGCTATTTCTACAATCATTTTCACAAAAACGGCGCAGGAGTAGCCGTGATGTACACCAAGTTTGTGACCATGAAACACAACGTTTTTGAGGAAAATTGGGGGGGAGCAGCCTACGGGCTTTTGCTCAAAGACATTTCAGACAGCCACATCGAACAAAATATTTTCAAAACTAACACCGTCGGCGTATATATGGAAGGGTGTAGTAGATCGGTATTTACTAAAAATCAATTTACCGAAAACGGTTATGCCCTCCGCGTTCAGGCCAACTGCGACGACAATTCGCTCACATACAGCAACTTTCTAGGAAACACTTTTGACGTAGCCACCAACGGAGACGTTATTTTGAACCACGTTTCGCACAACTATTGGGATAAATACGAGGGCTACGACCTCAACCGCGACGGCATTGGCGATGTGCCTTTTCGCCCAGTAAGCCTGTACGCCACCGTCATTGAGCGCATTCCTCAAGCCATGATGTTGCTCAGGAGTTTTACCGTTTCACTCCTCGACCGCATCGAAAAGATTATTCCTACCCTCACTCCCGAGGGAATGAAAGATGAAAAACCATTGCTGAAACCATTAAAACTACAAACCCATGATTCGCGCAGAAGCTATTTCAAAATCTTTTGGTAAACTTAACGTACTCCGCGAGGTCAGTGTGCGGCTCGATACAGGACGGGTAGTAGCGGTCATCGGGCCAAATGGTTCGGGAAAAACGACCTTTATCAAAACCCTGCTCGGGATGGTCGTGCCCGACAGCGGAACGGTATTATTTGATAATCAACCCATTGAAAAACAACACGCCTATCGTTCTCAGATTGGTTATATGCCCCAAATTGGGCATTACCCCGCCAATTTGAAAATCAGGCAGTTGTTTGAAATGATGATTGATGTCCGCAAAAATGCCACTACGCAACTGGACGAAGATTTGGTAGAAACATTTCAGTTAAAAGGATTTTTTGAAAAGCCATTAGGAACATTATCGGGTGGCACCAAACAAAAAGTGAGTGCAGCGTTGGCGTTTTTGTTTAATCCATCTGTATTGATTTTGGACGAACCTACGGCTGGTTTAGACCCGCTATCGAGTGAAATTCTAAAAGAAAAAATTCAGAAAGAACACCAAAAAAGAAAACTTATTTTGATTACGTCCCACGTGATGTCTGACTTAGACGAACTCGCTACCGATGTGCTGTACCTGCAAGACGGCAGCGTACAATTTTATAAAACTATCACCGAACTCAAACTTGAAACGGGGGAAAGCAAACTCGGCCGCGTGATTGCGCAGTTGATGTCACAGCCTCGTAAAAGCAAGCAAGATTTTAAGACATTAGAGTTTTCAAGAGTATAAATAATTCTGACCTACGGTCAGACTCGCCAACACAACAAAGCCTTACTTATGAAAGTCAAGCCTATCTATTTCATTCTTCCTTTTGCCATGTTCTCACTTTTGCTGGGTGTGTATGCAGGGTGGCTGCGGTTAGGATGGAATTTTGCCGTTTTTGAACCTGTAGCCACCGCTCAACACGGCGCACTGATGGTGGGTAGTTTTCTGGGAACTTTGATTGCCACCGAACGTGTCGCGATGTTAAAAAATAAAATTTGGTGGATTGTTCCAGCCATTTTTGTGAGCAGTTTAGCTTTATTATTGCACATATCTCCTTCAGCAGGATATGGTGCATTAGTTATAGGAAGTATCGGTTATTTCATACTTTCAGTTCAGACCTACCAGCAATATCGTTTTACGGGCGATGCCCTATTAATGGCAGGTGCTATTTTTCAGTTTTTAGGACATTTAGCTCTTTATCTTACCGCCTCCTTTGCCATGGCATTTGCGGCATGGATGGCCTTTTTTGTCTTTACCATTGTGGGTGAGCGCCTCAATCTCACACGTTTTTTACCCGTTTCCCAACGCGACCGCTGGGAACTATTTGGGTGGTTGGGCGGATTTTTGGTCAGCATTTTTTTATACCACAAAGGCTACGGCATTGTACTCACCATCACACTAATAGGCATTAGTCAATGGCTCGTCAGAAACGACATTGCCCGCCGAAATCTGAATAAAAAAGGTTCGTATCAATTTTTAGGAATTACCCTCTTGTCGGGCTATGCTTGGTTAATGCTTACAGGCGTCGTTGCTCTTATCAACAACGGCTCTCCTTGGATATACGATGCCGTTTTGCACGCATTTTTTGTGGGTTTTGTCCTTTCGATGATTATGGCACATGCCCCCATAATTTTTCCAAGTTTACTTGGACTCAACGTCAAACCTTATCATCCTTTGTTATACGTCTGGGTAGTATTGCTCCAGCTTAGTCTTCTGGCTCGCATCATGGGCGATTTATCCCAAAGTTTATCGCTACGCCAATGGGGAGGATTGCTCAACGGCATTGCCTTTTTAGGTTATCTAATAACGGTTACCACATTAATAATCAGACATAAACCCAACCACAAACCTCATGAATAAAATCACCAAATACGTCCTATACGACATCATCAGAAACCGTTTCGTGCTGGGTTATACCTTACTGCTATTGGCCATAAGCATGAGCTTTTTTAGCTTCGAGTCCGACCCCAACAAAGGGCTTTTGAGTTTACTAAACATCATTTTGATGGTCGTGCCGTTGGTTAGTATCATTTTTTCGACCATTCATTTTTATAATTCATACGAATTTATTGAGCTAATGTCGGCACAACCATTGAGTCGTAAAGCCATTTTTTTAAGTGAATACGTTGGCGTTGCTACTTCTCTGAGTTTGGCTTTCTTGGTCGGTGTGGGTCTTCCTACCCTTGCTGTTGGCGGTGGTGAAAGCAGTATCGTTCTAATCATCAGCGGACTTCTTCTTACGCTTTCGTTTGTTTCTTTGGCGTTTTTGGCCTCCGTCATTACCCGCGACAAAGCCAAAGGCATTGGCCTTGCACTCGTGATATGGTTTTATTTTTCATTGGTATATGATGGCTTGGTTTTAGGCATTTTATTCTCCTTCAGCGATTACCCACTCGAAAAAGCCATGCTTGTATTGACTGCCCTCAACCCCACCGATTTAGCTCGGATTATGGTCCTGATGAAAATGGACATTTCGGCCTTGATGGGCTTTACGGGTGCTGTTTTTCAAGATTTTTTTAGCACCAATTACGGGTTACTGGTAGCCATGTTAGTACTAATGGCTTGGGTTTTGCTCCCTGTTGCCATCGCTACCCGCATTTTTCAAAAAAAAGACCTCTAACAGGTCAGACGATAGTCAGACCGAAAATTCTGACGCTAATCTGTCTGTCGTCAGACCGAAGATTTTAACGCTAATCTGTCTGTCGTCAGACCGAAGATTTTAACGCTGGTCTGACTGTCGTCAGACCATACAAATCAATCTTTTTTAACAAACCTCTTACAACAATGAAACGTCAATTGGTATCTCTTACATTTCTAGCCATTTTTGCAGCTTGCCAATCGTCTCAGGACTCACAGGAGCAATCAACTGCCACTACCACCGAAAGCGCGCTCGCCGCTGGGCAGTCGGGCGTAGAAGACAACGACTCACAAAAAGACGTTGTAAAAGTAGCCGTAGGCTCCCCCGACCACACGACACTCGTGAAGGCCGTACAAGCGGCAGGGCTTGTAGATGCGCTTTCAAACGCGGGGCCATTTACGGTATTTGCGCCAACAAATGCAGCCTTTGACCAGCTCCCAACAGGAACGGTAGAAGATTTATTAAAACCTGAAAACAAAGACAAACTCAAAGCCATTTTGGAGCATCACGTCATGACTTCAGCACTGGCCACCGACTTTTTCCAAGAAGGACAAAGCATGGGTATGGTGGACGGCACCAATGCCACTTTCCACGTCAAAGGCAATGATGTCTATATCGGTGAAGCAAAAATCTTGGCTTCGATACGCGCCTCTAACGGCTATGTTCATGTAATTGACGGTGTTGTCGTTCCTAAATAGAATTTGCCATGACTACCCACAATATCCCTGAATTATTGCCTTATAACGGCATTAAAACCAAGAAAATTGAGGCTAATGAGCACTTTCGGGTGGTGCTCATTAGCCTCCAACAAGGCCAACGCCTCGACGAGCATACCTCACCCACCGATACTTTCATTTATGTGTTGGAAGGAAATGCTAATTTTAATTTGGAGGGAGTCGCCCACTTTCTTTCACCTGGCGATGGACTTTCGTTCAAAGCCCATGCCGAGCATTCAGTCAATGCTCTTACTGATTTTAAGATGCTTCTGTTTAGATAAATCCCGTACCTTTGCAAAAATTTTTGACAATCAAATGAATCCCAAACGGCACATAGCATTCTTTTTGCTCCTGCTCGTCAGCTTCAAAACGCTGGTGGTGCCGTTTGTATATCTTGATTTTGAGTTACGCAAAGAATACATCATTCATCATCTTTGCGAAAACCGCTTTAAACCCCAATTGCACTGCGACGGAAAATGCTATTTGGCCAAACAACTCCAGAAAGTAGCCGAAGATAACGCCCGCCAAGAAACGCAAAAACAGAGCGATACCGTCAAAAAACTCCTTCAAGAAGTTTTTGATGACACTCCTTTGACGATTCCAACCCTTTCCTTTGCTTTCATTCACAAAGAGCAGCTGTTTTTGTACCAGTGCTCTCCTCAACAAGGCTTTCTAAACAAGCTGATTCTTCCTCCTATTGCCTAGTGGTTTCGGGTACGTATTAAGTGTACTTTTTGCTCCCTCCAAGGAGCAACGGAAATTAGCTTTACACTAGTAGCATTAGTCAAACCAAATGAAAATCAAGCACATACTTTTGTGCGGATGGTGCATTACGTCTGCTTGCAGCAATCCACAAAAAGACCAAGCCGAAAAACTTGAGAAAGAAGTCATGATGATTCACGATGCAGTGATGCCCAAAATGGGAGAACTCATTTCGCTCGAATCAGCCATTAGCAAGCGCATTGCGCAGTTGGATAGCATTACCCAAAGCACTCCTACAGATTCGCTTTCTCATTCCTTACTCAAAAATGCGCTTCTACTTAGCAATCAGCTTAAAAAAGCAGACGACGGGATGATGGATTGGATGCACCGCTACAAGGGCGATTCGCTCAAAAAACTCGCTCCCGAAGAAGCCATCAAGGCATTGACGCAAGAAAAAATCAAAATTGAACAAGTGAGCGACGACATGCTCAAAAGTATGGAAGACGCCCAGAAATATTTGAAACAATTTTAAACCAACAAAAAAGCCCTCGTGATGAACGAGGGCTTTTTAAGTAGTCTTGATTACAACTTAAATATATGTTTCATCAGCACCCATTTTTCGCCTTCTTTGGCCATGGGCAACGCTTGCTGATAGTTCCACATCAATGTTTCCCACTCTTGCACTGCTGGATTTGCCGCGTCGGCAGCACCTTTTGCTTCAAATGAAAAGTCATCGGTGGTTTCCATTATCATAAAAAGACGATTCCCGACCCGATAAATCTCCATGTCCGTAATCCCCGAGGAAACAATGCTCTCGTGAATGGCTGGGCGAATTTTTTCGTGGTACTTTTCGTATTCAGCGATTAGTGCGGGGTCATCCTTTAAATCAAGGGCAAGGCAATAACGTGGCATTGAATCTTTCGTGGTTTATTTTCCAAAAAGACCACCTAACAAGCCGCCAAGGCCACCTGCACCACCAGCGTTGCCTGAGTTTCCGCCCAAAAGGCTACCACCAATACGCATCACGTCGTTCATATCAAGTTTGCCATCGGCAAGGGCATAGCCAATTTGGTTAAAATCAAAACCACCTTGCTGCTGTTGCTGAGGAGCTTGTCCACCCAATAGAGCACCCATGATACCACCAAAGTCCATGCTGCTATCGTTAGGGTTGCTTGTTTTTGAAATCATTGAGCTAAGCACTCCTGGAAGAACTTGTGCGATGATATTTCCTGCTGCGCTGTTCGATAAGCCAAATTTCTCCATCAAGCTACCAATCGCGTTTTGAGCAATTCCAGCCACAATTGGATTGTTCATTAGGCTTCCACCTTGTCCGCCTTGACCTGACAAAAGGCCCATCAAGCCGCTCAAATTTCCGCCTTGAGCTTCGTTTTGCAAGCCTCCCACGACCGATTGGAACACTGTTTGCATGGCAGCATTGTTGTTCTGATTAGGGATAGCAGGGTTATTAACGATGGCGTCCTGAGAATTGTCTTGAATAAGACTCATTAATTGCTCTAACATTGTCTTGAAAAAGTTTTAAGTTTGGCTCAAATTTAGAGATAATTTTAAAATGGAAAACATCCAAAAAGAGAATCTTGAGAATATCCCTCCTGTTGTTTCCGATGTTGAGACGCAATGGCAGACAGAAGTCACTAATTTATTGCCTAATTTGTTGTATCCTAGCGAATCGGATGAACCTTTAGAATGGATTGATATTGCACAGGAGCAAGCATCTCCATTGACAATCAACAACTTATTGGTATATCTTTCCATCCCATTAGATACCTTTGTGGAGAAAATAACAGCCGAAAGTTTTTGGACTCCCGTCACCACAATAGAAGAATGGTATGAAGAAGAAGAGCGCCAAACGGTAGCACAATTTTTACAACTTAAAAGCCTTTTGGAAACCCATTTAAAAAATTTCCAAGCTTTTAGAGTAGGACAAACTGAAATTGACCTGTATTTACTAGGACAGACTGCCAACGGCCAATGGGCAGGTTTAAAAACCAAAGTAATCGAAACATAAATCAAACCACCATAACATTTATTATTTTTTGAATACCATGTACCAAGACGCCACAATTTCAGAGATTAACGAAGCGATGCAGCGCGCCTACGCGGCTTTTTTGGAGTACCGCCACAAAAGCGGCCAAGAAAAAGCTACGTTTATTCGGGCCGTTGCCGACGAAATAGAAGCCCTCGGAGAGGCTGTCATTGAAGTAGCCATGCGCGAAACGCACCTACCATCGGTTCGTCTTACGGGCGAGCGCGGACGTACCTGTAACCAACTTCGGAACATTGCCGATGTGGTTGCGGAGGGTTCGTGGGTGGACGCCACCATCGACACGGCCATTCCTGACCGCCAGCCACTGCCCAAACCCGACATCCGCAATATGCTCGTGCCCATCGGGCCAGTAGTTGTGTTTGGAGCGAGTAACTTCCCTTTTGCGTACTCAACAGCGGGTGTTGACCCCGCAGCGGCCTGGGGAGCAGGTTGCCCCGTCGTTCTAAAAGCCCACCCTGCTCACCCCGAAACTTCGGAGATGGTTGCGGGTGCGGTTCGTAAGGCGATTGAAAAAACTGGTATGCCCCAAGGGCTTTTTGAACACCTGCAAGGAGCAGGTTTTGAAGTTGGGAAAGCCCTTGTTTTACACCCAAAAACGGCAGCAGTAGGTTTCACGGGCTCATACGTGGGAGGAAAAGCGCTGTTCGACTTGGCGAACCAACGTCCTGTGCCCATTCCTGTTTTTGCCGAAATGGGCAGTACTAACCCTGTGTTCCTTTTGCCCGATGCGCTTGAGAAAGAAGCGACCAAGTACGCTAAAATGTACGCAGGTTCTATCACGGGAGGCATGGGACAGTTTTGTACCAAACCAGGTTTGATTATTGGGGTAGAAGGCGAAGGGCTCGATACGTTTAGCACTACTCTGGCCAACGAAATTCGCCAAATCGCTCCTGTACCTATGTTACACGCGGGAATCGCCAAGGCATTCCGCAGCAAACGCAGTGAAGTCATTGGCCACGAAGCCGTGACAATAGACGCCGAAACCGAAGGAACATACCAAGAGTTAGACGGTATTCCATCAGTGGCTTCGGTGAATGGAGCCGACTTTTTACAAAATACTAGCCTACACCAAGAGGTATTTGGGCCATTTTCATTGATTATCAAGTGCAAAGACACGGCCGAAATGAACGACATTATCGAGCATTTGGAAGGGCAGCTTACTTGCACCGTCATTGGAACTGATGCCGACCTTGCCAACGCCGCCGACTTGATTGCGGCCGTGAGCCTTTTGTGCGGCCGTGTTCTTCTCAATGGCGTTCCGACGGGTGTTGAAGTGTGTGCGGCAATGCAGCACGGTGGGCCATTCCCCGCCAGCACCGACGGCCGTTTTGGCTCCGTAGGTGCGCACGCTATCAAACGCTTTGTCCGTCCATTGGCGTACCAGAATTTTCCACAACACCTTCTCCCCGCTGAGCTCAAAGATGGTAACCCATTAGGAATTTGGCGAACGGTGAACGGAAATTTGGAAAAGTAATTGAAAATAAAAGGCAAGGAGCAAATTGCAAGAGGCAAAATAAAAGGTGCTTAGAAATTTCTAAGCACCTTTTATTTTGCCGTTCCTGTCTGATTTTTCGTCCTTCATCCCGAAAGACTTGAATCCTCCCCCAATGTCGCTTATTTTCGTTTCAACAATTTAACCTTAACTACTACTATGATTACGTTTGGAATAATTGCTGTACTCGCTTTGTTACTCGTTTGGATGACCGTTAAGGTGGTTCCACAGCAAACCGCTTTTGTGGTTGAGCGCTTGGGCAAGTTTTACGGGGTGCTTCAGCCTGGTATTAACTGGGTCGTACCCTTTTTTGACCGTATTGCTTATAAACATAGCCTAAAAGAAAAAGCGATTGATATACCAGAACAAATTTGTATCACCCGCGACAACGTACAGGTTCGCGTGGATGGCGTTTTGTTTTTACAGGTAGTAGATGCCCAACGTGCTTCCTACGGAATTAGCGATTATATATTTGCCGTTACCCAATTGGCCCAAACGACCATGCGTTCGGAGATTGGTAAAATTGATTTGGACAAAACCTTTGAAGAACGTACGACTGTTAATCACGCCGTGGTACAAGCCATTGACGAGGCCGCGATTGGTTGGGGTGTAAAAATGCTCCGTTACGAAATCAAAAATATTACCCCTCCCCAGAGCGTTCTTCACGCAATGGAAAAACAAATGCAAGCCGAGCGCGAGCGCCGTGCGTTGATTTTACAATCGGATGGAGAAAAAATGGCTGCTATCAACCAAGCCGAAGGTCAAAAACAAAAAGTGGTATTAGAATCAGAAGCCTTGAAACTGCGCCAAATCAACGAGTCAGAAGGGCAAGCCGCTGCCATTAAGTCGGTAGCTGATGCAACAGCCGATAGTATCAAGGTGATTGCCGCAGCCATTCAAGAAAAAGGCGGAATGGACGCCGTGCAATTGAAAGTCGCCGAACAAATGGTACAACAGTTTGGAAACTTAGCCAAAAGTACCAATACGATGATTCTCCCCGCCAACTTTGGAGATATGTCTTCAATGATTGCCACGGCGATGAGTGTCGTTAAGCAACAGGAAAAAAAATAACCTTTGCTTGTTATTCCAATATCAGATGAACAGTTTAATTAACCATTAATTTTTACCCGAAATGGAAATCTCATCCACCCAAATCTGGATTATCGTCGGAGTAGTGATGCTCATAGCAGAACTACTTTCTGTATCGTTCGTATTTGCGTTCATTGGTATGGGGGCATTCGTAACTGCTTTGTTAACGTGGATAGGCGTGTTGCCCATGATTAATGCGCAATTGTTCTGTTTTTCGGTCGTGTCCGTTTTGTCACTGTTTGCGTTTAGAAAACCGCTTCAAGCGCTCACCAAAAAATCGTCGGACAAGTCACTTGAGTACTCTGAGTACGTAGGCGATAAAGCAACCGTAGTCATCGACATCCCTGCCGACGGCGAAGGGAAGGTTTTTTACCGAGGTACCGAATGGATTGCCCTCTCGAAATCGCACGAGCGCATTCACAAAGGCAAATCGGTCGTCATTCAAGAACTCGACGGCATTCGTCTTATTGTTGCAGAATAAAAATCAGAAACCCATTACAATCAAAAAAGTCGCTGATAATCAGCGACTTTTTTGATTAAATTACTATTCAATTTCATTCGTGATAGAAATACTTATTCCAACCATTTTTCCCCAAAAGGAGTCTTGACAGAAAACCATACGACTATGCGTTTACTATTTACATTCACTTTTTTACTGGTAATGACTGGTTGCGAAAAAGAACTACCACCCGAATGCGTGGAAAAACCCGTTGACTCCTTTAATTGCTATCTTAGCTATGCGCCCGTTTGTGGTTGCAATGGTAAGACTTACAGCAATGCTTGCTTTGCCCAAGCGTATGGCATTCTCAATTATACCCAAGGAGAGTGTAAAAAATAATTAGTATTTGAACGGCTTTCCACCAGCCAATACTTCTTGCGACTTCGCATCAAACGTCACTCGCTGACCTGTGCGGTAGGCTGCATTGGCCATAATGGTCGCGATTGAGTGCTGATATCCTGCCTCAATTGGTGCATTTGGCTGTTTACGGCTACGCACACATTCCATCCAGTTTTTGATGTGGTTAAACGTAAGCGGGTCATTGCCTGTATTGGCACTGGTTTCTACTTTTGCTCCTTCCAACTTCATGGTTGGCAACAAGTTGGCTTGTAAACCCATCGCTTTCGCTTCGCGCTCACGCAAACCACCCGTTGGACTGATTTCGTTGGTGTCAAGGTTAATCATACCACCGTTTGAGTAGTACAATTCCTTCGTTTCGCCCGCAGCATTAGAGAAACGGCTGGTGAACTGGACTTGGAAGCCCGTTTTAGGATCATCCAATGGGCCGTAATCAAACACCACCGTCAACGTATCTGGGTTGGTACGGCCGTCTTTCCACTGATAAATCCCGCCGTTGGCTACGGCCGAACGTGGGTGTGGCAAGCCGCTGAACCAGTGTACAGTATCAATTTGGTGGCTCATCCACTGGCCTGGAATCCCCGATGAATACGGCCAGAACAAACGGTATTCCAAGTATTTACGTGGGTCAAAAGCGGTTTTAGGACGATTGAGCTGATAACGCATCCAGTCCACATCCGACTCTTTCAAATCTTTGGTCAATTCAGGACGGCGCCAGCGACCAGGCTGATTGACGTTCCACATCAACTCTACCATCACAATGGGGCCAAACTTACCTGACTTGATAAAATCAGCCGCTGCCCAGTAGTTTTCTCCACTACGACGCTGCGAACCAATCTGTACAATTTTGCCCGATGCTTTTACGGCTTTCAACACGGCACGGTTGTCTTCCATGGTTTCCGAAAGCGGTTTTTCGGCATACACGTCGCAGCCTGCTTGCACGGCCTCAATGGTATGAATGGCGTGTTGGAAATCGGCCGTACTCATAAAAACGGCATCCACCATTTTGGCGTCATACATTTCTTCGTTGTTACGAAACGCCTTGACGTTGCCCCCCAATTGTTTGTCCAAATAGGCTTTTCCTTCGTCGCGGCGGCGATTCCAGATGTCGGAAATAGCCGTCATTTCAAAGTTCATTTGCTTTGAAAGCTCTTTGAATGGCCCGACGTGTGACGAACGGTGACGGTCTGAAAAACCAACTACCCCAACTCGTACGCGGTCATTGGCACCAATGATTTTGGCATAACTACTTGCCGACATGGCCGTTGCGGCACTGGCTAGAATTGACTTTTGTATAAATTCTCTGCGTTGCATGAGCGGAAACTTTGTTTTAGTATGTCATTAAAGAAGACAACCTTTTTTCCTATTTACTTTCTAAATACACAAAAATCCTACCTAAAATCCCATAAAATTTACGCAAACGTTCCCGACTGTAAGTCTCTAATTCAGGGGTTTGTGACGCGGGCTACCCATAGTAAACTCGTCGGGATGTGAGCATCCCTCCCCACAGCACGCACTTAATTCTATTCGACACTCTGCATTCTCCCCTCGACATTCCCCAATGGCCCTGCGTGGATGATTTCTTCTGAACAACCGTCTTTATAGGTTTCAAAGTTTTTGTTAAAAAGTGATGCCAATTTTTTCGCCGTTGCAACATAGTCCTCTTGGCTTGTCCACGTATTTTGGGGAATCAATAATTCACTCGGAACAGCAGCGCACGACGTTGGAATTTCAAGGCCAAAAATAGCATCGACGACAGTAGCTGCATTGGCCAATTCACCGTTGTGAATCGCATCCAAAATGGCACGGGTATAGCGCAATTTTATCCGTGAACCCACACCGTAGGCACCACCCGTCCAGCCTGTGTTTACTAACCAAACGTGGGTATTATTTTCTTGGATTTTTTGGGCCAATAATTCCGCGTATTTGCTTGGGTGCCACACCATAAACGCTGCCCCAAAACAAGCCGAAAACGTCGCCGTCGGTTCGGTTACGCCCATTTCAGTGCCCGCTACTTTGGCCGTATAGCCACTAATAAAATGGTACATGGCCTGCGCAGGGGTCAGTTTAGAAACAGGCGGAAGCACTCCGTAAGCATCGCAGGTCAAGAAAATGATGTTTTTGGGATGGCCACCCACGCACGGTATTTTGGCGTTTGGAATAAACTCAATGGGGTACGAAGCGCGGGTGTTTTCCGTAATAGAAGTGTCGTCGTAGTCAACTTCGTGCGTTATAGGGTCATAAACGACGTTTTCTAACACGGTACCAAACTTGATCGCTTGGAAAATTTCGGGTTCTTTTTCAGCACTTAAATTGACAGCTTTGGCGTAGCATCCCCCCTCGATGTTGAACACCCCATCGGCCGACCAGCAGTGCTCATCGTCGCCAATCAATTGACGGTGTGGGTCAGCAGAAAGGGTTGTTTTTCCCGTTCCACTCAGGCCAAAAAACAAAGAAACATCACCGTCAGCGCCTTCGTTGGCCGAGCAGTGCATTGATAGCACGCCGATTTTGGGCATGATATAGTTCATAATCGTGAACACACCTTTCTTCATCTCGCCCGCGTACTCTGTTCCCAAAATCACAAACTGCTTGCGTTCAAAACACAAATCGATGCTCGTCCGCGAATTCATGTGGGTAGTATAGGGATTGGCTGGAAACTCTCCCGCGTTGTAAATCACGTAGTCAGGTTCGCCAAACGTCGCTAGTTCCTCTTGCGTTGGCCGAATCAGCATGTTATTCATAAACAAGGCATGATAAGGGCGCGTACAAATCACCCGTACTTTGATGCGGTAGGTAGGATCCCAACCCGCAAACCCGTCCACGACGTACATCCGCGTGCGGGTATTAAAATAGTCGATGGCCCGCTGAATATTGATGTTGAAAGTATGCTCATCCATTTTGATGTTCACATTTCCCCACCAAATATCATTGACACTTTCGGGACGTTCGATGATGCGTTTGTCTTTAGGGCTTCGACCTGTTTTTTCGCCCGAATCGAGCATCAAAGCGCCTTTATCCGAAATAGCTGCCACTTTTTCGTACAAAATGGCCATTTGGTACAACTGAGCGGGCGACGCATTTCGAATCGTCTCTTTGTTTTTGATACCGTACTGGAGAAGGTTGAATGAAGTGCTCATAAAAGAAAGTGAATGGTTGATGACATTTTGGTCAAAAAAGAGGAATAATTAAGCCTCCCAAATGTACAAACCAATCCCTAACAAAGCACAGGATAACCGTCACATTTTCACCACTTTTATGCTAAATAAGTACTGATAAATGTCATTATTGTTTTTTATTCTCTAACACCCAAAGCCCCCTTAACGACTGATTGATAGGGTTATGATAAGGGGGGCGTTCGAGGTAGCCGAGCAAGAGGTCGGTGTCGCCGTCGCGGTCGTAATCGGCTTTCTCCATCAGCATCCACTTGTCTTGGCGGGGTTGGGCAAAAGTTTTGGCTTTAAATTTCAGGTTACCTTGATTTTCCAAAAACACAAATCCTTCTTGGGGTTTGGCGGGGAAATACGAAATCGCGGCGATGTCCACGTCCCCGTCTTTGTCGAAATCATCAGCAAGGGCCTTTGCGGCACCGTTTAAGCCAAAAAAGTAGGCTTCTTTGAAGTGTAAATGCCCGTCGTTTAAGAAAATACGAATCCCGTGGTAGGGTTTCAAAATCATGGAATAATCGGCATTGTCGCCGTTGGCATAAAGAATATCAATGTTTCCGTCTCCGTTAAAATCGGCCAATTCGGCGTAACTAGAGCCATACACGGGCGGGAAACGATGCAGTATTTGTTTTTCAAAACGTCCACCGCCACGGTTGTAATAGACCGCCATTTGTTCATCACCTTGCGCCAACAACACAAAATAATCGAGCTTACCGTCGCGGTTAAAATCGTAAGGTTGAACCACCCTCGCTCCTGCCAGTGCATCCAATTGAAAGGCTTGATAGGTTTGATTAGGCTGCTGTTTGTACCACGAAAATTGCCCCAAATGAAACCCAAACTCACACACCATCATATCTTTGAGGCCATCCCCATCCACGTCCGTAACGTACTGGCTCACTGGGCGACGAAGTTTAGAAATTAAGGTTTTTGAGTCCCATTTTTTCCCATCAGCCGCCTTTTTATACTGAACCATTGTTCCCGTCATCTTGTCGTTAGGATCCATGATACCCATCGCCAACGCATTGAGGCTTCCATCGCCGTTAAAATGCACATCCGATGGCGCCGAACCCACACTTATGGAGTCGGTTTGCTTAAATTGCGCATCCAAAATATGAATCTTTCCCGTACGCGTACCGACGTATAACTTTTGGGTTTTATCATCAAACTTTAGCATCGACACCATCGGTAGTTTTTCGACGTCAGGAACATCTGCTTTGGGAGCAAACAAGGTTAAATCACTTGAAATGGGGTAATTTTTCGACGAATCGGGAAGTTTATCGGGCGCATTGGTAAGGTAATATTTCACGATTTTCTCCCACTCTTCTTTGGAAAGAATGGGGGTTTCTGGATAAATATTCGCTTGCGTAAATGCAATAATTTCGTCGGTTGACAACTCTCCATATACGCTCATTGTTGGGGCAGGTTCTACCCCCAACCGAAGCGCCATTTGGGGTAAAACACCCTTTTCCCACGTTTTTTTGTCCAACAAACTAGGAGAAGGCATCACGTGACAACCACCACAATAACTCTGCGCAAGTCGTTCCTCTTCTGACTTTGAATTGAAATTACAGGCGTTTATTAACAGCATTAGTGCCCCAAATGCAATAATTTTTCTCATAGGAAGTGTTTACTTTGTACTCAAAAGCGAAAAACAGCCCTAAAACTACGCAATGAAATCCACAACTTCTTTCTTTTGGCGACTTCACCAGGTATTCTTTATTTATACGCTATTGGTATATGGGCTTGCTTTTTTTACGTTCACGGGGCATTGGGTCGCGGGCTTTTTAATGATGAGTTTGCCCGTGGTGGTTCTGCTTCACTTCCTCATCTTTTGCTACTTTTTACTACGTAAATCTTCAAAAATAGCCCTTTCTGGAATCGCTTTGTTGCTGAGTTTTCCCTTTTGGAGTCGTACTTTTCAATTTTCTTGGGGCGCACCTCCTGCACCTGAAAAACAGGAATTGAGTGTTTTGTCGTACAACGTTATGTCGTTTGACGCCTACAATTTTATTCAAAACATCCACCCCGAAAACAACCAAGCCATGCTTGAGTGGGTCAAAGGACTGGATACCGACATTCAATGTTATCAGGAGTTTTACAACTCCGACACCCGCCCCCACCTGAATACGCTAAAACAACTCAAAAAAGCAGGCTACCCTTATTATACCGTATTGCACCCCGACATAGCTCCCCGCGAGCAACACTGCATGGGCCTGGCGATTGTTTCAAAATACCCCATTATCGAGCGTGGGGAAGTTGAATTTCACGACCAAAATGGCTTGCTTTTTGCCGACATTGTGATTCGTAAAGACACCATTCGGGTCATTAACCTGCACTTGCGTTCGATGATTGTTCGCTTTGGTGGATTGAAAGAAGCGTACCTCGAAAAAGACTACAAACAGGGCAAAAAAGAGGCTAAAAAAGTAACCCAACGCCTCAAAATGGGGTTTATCCACCACTCCGAAGAGGCTGATGTGTTACTAGAATGGATCCAAAAAAGTCCCTATCCTGTGCTGGTGTGTGGCGATTTCAATGAAATTCCTTACGGCTATGTATATGGAGAAGTACGCCACCTCCTTTCCAATGCCTTTGAAGAAGCTGGGCACGGATTTGGGTTTTCATACCGCAATACACCGCGCTTTATCCGAATCGACAACCAATTTTTTGACAAAAAAAAGCTGGAAGTCATCGACTTCCAGACCCGAAGAGACATTCCTTATTCCGACCACTACCCCGTCATTGGGCGTTACAGGTTGTTGTAATAGGCAAAAATTTTGGCCATATCTGCCCGCGATTTCATGCTTAGGTCGTTGGTTTTGATGAACTTTTCAACGTCGTCGGCGCGGTCGCCCAAGGCTTCCAATAGTTTCTTTTTAGATGTCCCAATCTGAAACAACGTGTTGCCTCGAACGGCGAAATATTGCGGGCTTTTTGAAATTTTGGTATCCCGACTTCCCGTGCCAAGTGCTTCGTTGAAGGAGGGCTTAATGATGTTTAGTTTGGTATATTCCACCAACGAAATTCGCCCTGCGGCAATCAGCTCCATAAATCCTTGCACGGGTTCTTCCGCCCGAAATTGTCTGGCATTCATAAACACGCGGCGTTCGGCACCTTCAATCGTAAAAAAGCGCACCATGCTCCCACTCACCGCCCGAATTTCGTTGGCAGGCGTTTTGATTTCCACTTCGTTGGCGTACAAATCGAGACGAATCGGCACGTTGGCAATGCTATCGCCTTCGCGGCCAGGAGGCCCAATTTTTTGAAATAACTTAATACTTCCTTCTTTCCAAGTAGAATCAAGGTACGGATTGCCGACCACTTCCCCGCGCGGCCCTTTGATGCCAAAAAGCCCTACGTTGGCGTTGAGTGGCACCTTCAGTCCTTCGGTATTCATCATATCCCGAGCCACGTTGCTCATGCCATTGGTTGTGTTTTGGGCTACCGCATTAAATGACAGCCAACTTGCGCAGAAAAAGAAAAGAAAGGGTCGAAACATGGTTATAAAGAAGAGGTTATCGATTGTGAGTTAACGTAAAACTACAACGATTTTTTGTCTGCTAGGTGGCCAAAGCGTCGGTTTATTTTCCATAAAAGCCTCTCGGTGACTTTTCTCAATCAGATGTATGACTTTTCTCATGGAAAATATCAATAAAAATAGCTGATTTTGAGAAAATTAAAAGACAAAAACTACCATGGCCAAGAATCCTAAATTCGACCTCCAACGATTTCATTTTGAACATCGGCTTTGGGGAAAAGAAATTGATTTTGTCAACGAAGAAGTGACCATTTTTGCGCATTTGCTCGACGAAATGAAGGTCATTTTACCCACTGACTTAGCTACAAGTTTTGCCGAAACGCTCCAGCGTATTTCGCGGGAAATTGAACATTTTAAACGCATCAACAATACCCTCAAAAGCGAAATTCACGCCCAAGAAAATGTCATGGCCATCGCCCTGAAAAACGAAACGGTTCAATACAACGACGACATTTGGGCGACGCAGGTGTATCTGAGAGAAAAGATGGACTTTTATCATGACAATTACCGCAAATTCAAAACCGAATTCCGGTTGTTTATTAGCAAAGACCTAGAAAATCACTTTTCGCCCAAGGAAGTGTCTTCGTTACAAGAAACAGCCTAAGGCTTGATTTTTATAGGAGGACTGTGTAAGTTGTCGCCAGAATCAGATATTCTAATGCGACAACTTATTTTTTTGGTGCTTTTGGCCAACCTCACTTCAGTTCATGCTCAACACCCCGCCCTTGAGCAACGCCTCGCCGACTACCTTGCGAAGTTACCCTCTTCGGTAAAGGTCAATTACCGCATCGAATCACTTGAAGGAAAACGTTATGCAAGCCTTGGAGACAACGAACAGGTGCCATCTGCTAGTATCATCAAAATCCCCATTTTGGTCGAAGTCATGGAGCAAGTCAAAGCCCAACGCTTTGAACTTACCGACTATTATACCCTTCAAAACGCCGACAAAGTAGGCGGAGCAGGCACTATTTTTCAGGAACGTGAAGGCAAAGCTTTTACTTACGAGCAACTTGCCCACCAAATGATGGTAGCAAGCGACAATACGGCAACCAACATCTTGATTCGGAAAGTAGGGCGCGAAGCCGTCAACGAACGAATGAAAACGCTTGGCTTTGCCAATCTCCAACTCAATCGCGTGATGATGGACACCGCCGCCGTGGCCAAGGGCATCGAAAATTACGTGAATGCGGTCGAAATCAACCGCTTGCTTAGCCTTATTTACCAGCGTAAGGTTGCTACGCCTGCGCTTTGTGATTTGATGGTGGCGTTTTTGATTGACAATCACGACACTAGTACCTTGCCCTCGCTCATTCCTCGGCAAGTAGGCATTGCCCATAAAACAGGAACGCTCACCTATATTCGGGGCGATGCTGGGATTATTTTCACCAAAAAACCCTTTGTAATATCCGTATTTGTACGTGGTACTGACCTCAACAGAGCTGAAACAATTATCGCAGAAATCGGTAAAATAAGCTACGAAGCATTAAAGTAGAATCAAATCATCAACCCTAATAACTCCATATTCATGAATACAATTGTTGATTTTTTGGGACAAATTCCTTTGTGGTGTTGGCCCATTGCCTTTCTTTTAGTTATTGCCATTCGGGACATTACCCAGAAAAAACATACCATCAAACACAACTTCCCCGTGGTTGGCCACCTACGGTATTGGATTGAAACCATTGGGCCTGAATTTCGGCAGTACATCGTGGCCAATAACCGCGAAGAACTTCCCTTCAACCGTCGGCAGCGGTCGTGGATTTATGCTTCGTCCAAACGCGAAAACAATTTTCAAGGTTTTGGAACTGACCAAGACGTGAATGGAGCAGGCTACATTTTTATCAAGCCCGCTTTGCTTACCAAACGCCTGCCCAAAGACCACCCTTACCGCGAAAACCCGTACGTTTTGCCTTCTGCAAAAGTGATTGGCTTACCACACAATCGACGAAAGCCCTATCGCCCTAAGCAAGTGATTAATATTTCGGGCATGAGTTTTGGATCGTTGTCGGCGCGTGCGATTGAGTCGTTGAACAAGGGAGCAGCCAAGTTTGGCTGTTACCACAACACAGGCGAAGGCGGTTTTTCGCCCTACCACAACAAAGGCGGCGATGTGGTGCTAAATATAGGAACAGCTTACTTTGGCATCCGTGACGATGACGGAAATTTTGTGATGCAAAAACTGGTTGATTTGACCAAAAACAATCCGTCCATTCGGATGCTGGAGCTAAAACTTTCGCAAGGGGCAAAACCTGGGAAAGGGGGCGTATTGCCTGCGTCAAAAATCACCCAAGAAATCGCCGACATCCGCCATATTCCGCTGGGTAAGGACGTGATTTCGCCCGCGGCTCACAGTGCATTTTCCAACATCCCCGAAATGATTGACTTCATTGAAAGCATGGCCGATGCGACGGGGCTTCCTGTGGGCATCAAAGCCGCCGTGGGGAAACTAGAAATGTGGGAAGAACTGGCCGAATTAATGGTAAAAACGGGCAAAGGCCCCGACTTCATCACCATTGATGGTGGCGAAGGGGGAACAGGTGCCGCGCCACCGTCGTTTGCCGACCACGTATCGTTGCCGTGGGTGTATGCGTTTTCGAGTGTGTATAAAATTTTCAAAAAGTACAACCTTACCCACCGCGTTACGTTCATTGGCTCAGGCAAGCTTGGCTTACCTGCGCAAGCCATTATGGCCTTTTCGATGGGCGTCGATGTTATCAATATTGCCCGCGAAGCCATGATTTCAATCGGTTGTATCCAAGCCCAAGTCTGCCACAACAACCGCTGCCCGACGGGTATTGCTACCCAAAACAAATGGTTGCAGGCAGGGGTTGACCCTACGTTGAAAAGCGAGCGTTTTTACAATTATGCAAAAACACTTACCAAAGAAGTGCTAGAGATTTCGATTGCTTGCGGTTATGAACACCCTTCTCAGTTTACCATGGACGATGTGGACGTAGCAATGGGCGACAACAACCACACTCGCCCGCTCCGAATCGCGTACGAATACGAAAAAGTGCCCGTAGCTTATGATGGCATCAATAAGTTGGTCAATTGTGCGCATTTGGGTGGGGGGAATTAAATAGTGAAGCGGGTTGCTTTTAATACAGTGTTAAGTAAATAGCTTTATTTTTTACCCGCAGAAAGCCGCAGAATTCTAAACGCTGATTGTCGCTGAAAAAGGGCTTTATATTGTCATTAATCTGCGTCATCTGCGACTTTCAATCTGCGTCAGTCTGCGGGTAATAGTTAAAGAAACTTAGCTTACAGTGTATTTAATCCGCTTTTTTTATTCAACAAATAAGCCACTTCAAAAAGAAAATAAGCCATTTCATAAAACATTTCAGCCATTTCATTAAATATCCCCGCACAAAAACTATCCCAACAAAGCCCCCCTCGTCCAATGAAAAACAGGTAAACCTACCTTCTTTCATGTCAGACGAAAAAATCTACCAACTTGCGCTTCATTTGACCAACGGCCTTGGCAGTGTCCTCATTAGGCAGTTGATTGCCCACTTCGGAAGTGCACAAAAAATATTCCAAGCCAACCTTAAAAGCCTAACGAGGGTCAATGGAATTGGGGAAGCGACGGCGCGAATAATACTCCAAAAAGAAGGCATTCGAGAGGCAGAAAATGAGCTCAAAAAACTAGCCTATGTCGATGGGAAATTACTTTTTTATACTGACCCCGAATTTCCAACCCGTTTCAAATCGCTCTATGACGCCCCTGTGTTACTGTACGGAAAAGGCAATTTCAATCTCAATGAAGGTCGGTTTGTGGGGGTGGTCGGAACCAGAAAAGCAACGGATTACGGCAAAAATACGTGTGAGCAAATTGTGGAAGGATTGGCCAGCAAAGGAGTGACGATTGTGAGTGGATTGGCCTATGGCATCGACATCGCTACGCACCGCGCTTGTGTCAGACTCCGCGTACCCACCCTTGGAGCCATGGCTACGGGGATTGACCTTATTTACCCTTCGACTCACGCCAAAACCGCCCAAGAGATGCAAGCCAACGGAGGAATTTTGACGGAATATCCGCTAGGTACCAAACCCGATTTTATGCGTTTTCCTGCCCGAAATCGCATTATTGCAGGCTTATCCGACGCCATTATTGTCGTAGAAGCGGCCGAAAAAGGAGGCGCGCTCATCACGGCCGACTACGCCAACAATTATAACCGCGACGTGTTTGCCGTTCCAGGAAACCTCACCAATTCGTATTCTACGGGTTGCAATCAGCTCATTCGCACGCACAAGGCGCAGATATTTACAGGCGTGGACGATTTATTAGATGCACTCAGTTGGCTTCCCGATGGTGCAGCATCTACCACCCCTCCCCCTCTTCCTGAGCATTTTACCCAAGCCGAAAGCGCCATTGTGTCGCTTCTGCGCCAAAAGGGAGAAATGCAGATTGACGAACTCGCTTGGGAAAGCCAAATTCATTTGGGAAAGCTATCCCCACTTTTGCTAAATTTAGAACTGCAAGGATACCTCCGAAGCCTGCCAGGCAAAAAGTTTACCTTGGCCTAACGTACCTTATAAGTAACCGTCGAATGGGGCGTTTGGCAATAATTATAGGCATCTAAAAGCTGTAATGACCCTTTGCTATTGGTTTTTAACCACCTTTTGGCGGGCAGTTGTTGGAGTAAATCCAGCATACATTCGTCGGTCGCAAACGCCTTTTTTAAGTTACGTGCGCTCAGATACAGCAGTTCTTCGTTGGGGGTAATGCTGAAGAAATACTCATCCGTACTTCCTTCGCCAAAATTATGCCGACAATAAATCGTCATACCCTGAGACTGAACTACTTCATAAAACTGATCAAGGTATAATCGGTATCGTTTCCCATTTTTTTCCTCGTACCCCCATACTTTATTGGCATTTATTTGCTGCTTTTTGCCCGACAAAGTTTTCACAACTACTTGTTGCGATTGCCAACGCAGCTGCACCGCCCGAAGCTCGGGATGAACTTGGTTATCGTTCTCTTCTCGATAAATCAGGCGGTAGTGCGTTGGCGCGCAACTTTGGAAAACTACTAACAAAAGTGTGAACAGAAGGGCGGGATAACGCATTATTTTTTGCTTATTTTAATAGATTGTCCATCACGGATTTCTTCGGATGCTTTGCGCACAATGGTTTCTTTGGAATGGATTCCTCCAAAGACCTCAACCAAACTATCGAGCACATTGCCTTTTTCCACGGGCACCCACTCGGCTTTGTTGTCATTTACCCGAATCACAAAGGTTTTTTCGGTCGAACTTACCACCGATGTTTTAGGAACAAATAGTGTGGACATCGTTCGCTCTACGGGCAATTTTACTTCGGCATACATGCCTGATTTCAACAAATTGCGTTGGTTGTTAAAATCAAACTCGGCCATCATTGAGCGATTGGCCTCCACCAAACTTTGCGCACTTCGCGCCAAACGCGCGTTGAAAGTTTGTTCAGGAATGGCATTGACCGTAAACGAAACCGAACTCTTGTCAGGAAGCTGATTGGCGTAGCTTTCGGGAATGGCTACCGTCAGACGCAACGTTCGGCTATCTTCTAGCACAAACAGCGGTTTTCCGTTGCTGTCGCCTGCGCCTACCAACGCCCCCGCGCTGATGTTCCGCTCCGTAATGACCCCGTCAAATGGTGCCGTAATGGTCAGGTAGTGACGCAATTCGGTCTTGGTTTGGTACATCGAACGA
Organism: Runella sp. R0.1_18; assembly: GCF_057652155.1. Taxonomy (NCBI): domain Bacteria; kingdom Pseudomonadati; phylum Bacteroidota; class Cytophagia; order Cytophagales; family Spirosomataceae; genus Runella; species Runella sp. R0.1_18. The sequence goes on along the minus strand of NZ_JBYFCK010000010.1, from coordinate 36,246 downwards.
CTCGCTTGGACATTTCCCTTGGCCACGCTTACCATCGCGCTGTCGGCCAGCATTTTTGCTTGGGCTTGTTCGAGTTCATGCGGCGAGACGGCGCCTTCTACTTTGTTGGTTTGCAAAAGCCGCTGGTAGGTTTGTTTGCTCGCCCGAAAACGTGCCGCTTGTTCAATCAAAACTGCCTCTTGGGCCTGTACGTGTGCTTGCGCTTGGCTCACTTCCGACAGAACTTCGGGCGCATCCAACTGCGCCAAAACTTGTCCTTTGCGTACCCACGACCCGCGATCTACTTGTACTGCCCGCACAAAACCTTTCACTTTGGCATACAAGCTCACTCGATTCCAAGGTTTCAGTTCACCTGGTAGCACAATGTTTTTCTCAGGGCGCATTTCCTGTACCTCCACCACTTCTACTTGAGGGGTTTCAGGCGCGGCACTTTTCTTTTTTTCTTCACTGGCTTCGGTAGAACAGGCAGTAATAGCTGCCCCCGCCACCAATGGCGCTAAGAGGGTTCGATACGATTTCATATAGTTGGGGTCAACGAGGATTTGTAATAGTTGCTTTCAGGATCTTCGGGGTCAAGCGATACCGACTGGGTAGTGGCGGTGTGCTGGAATTGCGTAAATACGCAAGGCAAAATGAGCAAAGCCGCGAGCGTGGAGGCAATCAATCCGCCAATAACGGCTTGTCCCAAAGGAGCAATTTGGTCGCCCCCTTCTCCAAAGCCCGACGCCATCGGAAGCATCCCTGCAATCATCGCAATACTCGTCATCAAAATGGGACGAATACGGCTGTTGGCGGCCAACATCACCGCTTTACGGCTATCACCAAGGGTTAAGCGAAGGTTTTCGGCATTGGTCACCATCAAGATGGCATTGGCTACTGATACCCCTACCGACATAATTAAGCCCATGTACGACTGGAGATTGAGCGTTGCGCCGCAAGCCAACAACATCAGCAGCGAACCTGCTATTACGGCAGGAATAGCCGACAAAATCACGAGAGATAATTTGAACGACTGATAATTGGCCGCCAAGAGCAAGAAAATAATGATAATCGCCACCAATAAGCCCGTTTGGAGACTGGTGAGGGTATCTCCCAGCAATTTGGTTTGGCCACGCATGTCCACCTGCACGCCGCGCGGCGGGTCGCCCGCATCTTTGATGGCTTTCAGAACGGCTTTTTGGGCCGAGCCGAGGTCTTTGTTGTGCAAATTGGCCGTAATTGTCACCAAGCGGTTAGGGCCCGCGCGGTCGTATTGACCTGGTGCCGTCTCCTCCGAAAAAGAAGCCACGTCCGATAATAAAGGGTGCATGGCTCCGCTACGCAACGGAATGTTACCGATGTCTTCGGGAGTGGTCATTTTATATTCGGGAATTTGCACCTGCACCTGATATGCCAACCCTTTCGAGTCATCAAGCCAGAGGTTTTTATCGGTAAAACGGCTGGACGAAGTAGCTGCCACCATCGAACGGGCAATTTGGGTAGAAGTTACGCCCAGCTGCCCCGCACGCTCACGATCGAGGGTAACTTTCAAAATAGGATAGGCTAGCGGTTGCGCAATTTTCACGTCGCGCAAAAAAGTAATCCGCTTCATTTCGTCCTGAATTTTTCCCGCAAAACGCCCCGCTTCTTTTAAGTCTTTGGCCGCTACCGTCACTTCAATAGGCGTAGCCGAACCTTGACTCATGATTTTATCAACCAACTCAATGGGCTCAAACGACACCTTAGCGGCAGGTAATTCTTTACGAATTTTGTCGCGCAATTCTTCTTTCAGTTCGTCCATATTGACGTGGTGTGCCTCATTGAGCGATACTTGCATGACGGCTTCGTGCGGCCCGCTGTTGAACACAAAAATATTGGACGTTCCGTAGCTAGATGGAACCGTACCGACGTAGGCCGACGAAATAGCAACGTTTTCTTCCCCAACCGTTGATTTTATAATGTCCAACACTTTGAGCGTAGCCAACTCCGTGCGCTCGACCCGCGTTCCATCTTGCACGCTCAAACGCAACTGAAACTGATGGCTGTTGGCATGGGGTAAAATATCGGTTCCAATGCCCAAAAAGCACAACACAATTACGCCCACACTTCCCACCAAATAGCCCCCTACGACCCACTTACGGCCTCCTAAGGCGCGATTGAGCAAGGCAGAATAACGCTGTTTAAACTTCTCAAATCCTGTGGCTTTCGGGTCGGGGTGCGTTCCTTCATAAATCACGGTTTGGGTTTCTTGTGCATCCAAGGCCAAGGTAGCAGGCTCGTGCGGCGGATGGCTTTTGAGCAGCCAATTGGCCAATACAGGCACAAATGTCTGCGACAAAATAAAGGACGCTATCATGGCAAACCCCACCGACAACGACAACGGCAGGAACATCGACCGAGGTACGCCGCTCATGACAAAAGCGGGTGCAAACACGGCCAATATCGCCATCAAAATGAGAAATTCGGGAAAAATAATTTCTTTACAGGCTTCCCAAATAGCTACTGCTTTGGGTTTGCCCATTTCGAGGTGCTGGTGAATATTTTCAATCGACACCGTGGCTTGGTCCACCAAAATCCCAACGGCCAACGCCAAGCCCGACAACGTCATGATGTTGATGGTTTGTCCTGCCAAATTCAATAAAATTACGGCCGATAACACCGAAATTGGAATGGTCACTACGACGATAATTACACTTCGCCAATCTCGCAGAAACAGCAACACCATCAATCCCGTCAGCACTGCACCCAAAATCCCTTCCGTTACGAGGCTTTTTAGGGCGTTTGTTACATACACCGACTGGTCAAACTCGTACGAAATCTTCACGTCTTCGGGGATAGAATTTTGAAGTTCAGGAAGCGCTTTTTTGATGTTGTTCACCACGTCAAGCGTTGAAGCATCCGATTTTTTTACCACAGGAATATACACCGCGCGGCGGCCATTGACAAGGGCATAACTAACGGTCACGTCCGCGCCGTCTTCCACCGTACCAACGTCACGCACAAAAACCGTTGGCCCCGCTCCTACGCGAATCGGGATGTCCAAAAAATCTTCGGGCTTTTTCACCAAAGAATTAACGGGCGTCATCAGCGTTTTTTCCCCCATTCGGATATTCCCTGCGGGCGAAATCTGGTTGTTGGTCACAATCGCCTTGATGATTTCGTCGGGCGTCAATTGATAACTTCGCACCAATTGTGGGTTTACTTTGATGATAATTGTGCGCTGGTTTCCTCCCAAAGGCGGCGGGCTCGACACCCCAGGAATCCGCGAAAACATGGGTCGTACCCGCGACGAGGCAAAATCTTGGATTTCGTTGAGTGAACGGCTTTTACTTTCAAAAACCAACTGACCCACGGGCACCGAACTGGCATCAAAACGAACCACTTGCGGCGGTACTGTCCCCTCTGGCATATACGCTTTGGCCCGCGACACGTTATTGGCCACCTCGGCGGCGGCTTGGGCCATGTCCGTACCAGGATAAAATTGAAGACGAATCAACGATAGCCCTTGAATGGTTTTTACTTCCACATCCCGAATCCCCGATACGTACAAAAAGTGGTCTTGGTACCGCGTCGCCATAAAACCATCCATTTGGTCTGGAGCCATACCGCCGTATTGTTGCACCACATAAATGGTCGGCAAATCCAAATTGGGAAAAATATCAACAGGAATAGTGAACAATGACATCACCGAAAAAAACAGGATGCCAAACACGCCCACTACCACTGAAATGGGTTTCCGCAAGGCAGAACGAATGAGTTGATACATACTTCTATGGTGCGTTTGAATTACTTAACTTGGTTCATAAACAGGGACAAATCGCCTTCGGCGGCGGCTTTCAGCAGCAAAAAGCGCCACGCATTGCTTGTGGCCACGTAGCCGTCGATTTCGGCGCGGTTGAGCGTCACAAAGCTTTGAAACAACGTCGGCAAATCCGTTAGTCCACTTTGGTAACGGGCTTTGGCCTGGTTATAGGCTTGCTGAGCGGCTTTGAGCTGAATAGGTGCTTGTTTGGCCAATTCCAAGCCCATCGTCAGTTGCGTATCGGCCTCCTGGTTTTGGCGATTGATGCGCAGCGATTGCTCGTTGTACAAATACCTAAAACGGTCTATCTGCAACTGTTCACTTTTATATTCTTGCCTCACCCTCAGCATGTTTGTGATGCTCCACCGTGCGGCAATGCCCACCAAATAGTTGGAGACTTGATAGCCCAACCCACGGCTAAAACTAAAATCGGCGACATCGCTCACATCGGCGGCGTTTGACACCCCCGACCCCCGCGCCCAACCCGCCCCTACCAGCGATATGAACGGTAATCCCGAATGCTTGATGGCATTGCTGCGCGCCACCGAAAGGCTAAGTTGGGTTTGGAAAAGTTTTAAAACAGGATTTTTGGGCGAAAGTGAATCCGAAAGAAAGGTAGTTTGGGGAAGCGTACGGTAAAAACCAAGGCTATCCACCTGAAGGTTTTTTTGAACTTCACCCACCAGTTCCGAAAGGCGCAATCGCTGAACTTGTGCGCGTTGTTGGCTTTCAAGCAACGATAACCGCGCCCGAACTGCCTCAGCCGTGGCCAAGGAACTATCGACCGCCGCACGCATCCCCGACTGCACACCTGCGTCTATCACCCGTTTGAAGGTCAAAGCGCGGTCGAGGTTAGTGCGCTGTACTTCCACCAGTTTTTGCTGAATGAGAAGTAACAAATACGCATCAATCACCCGAATTTGGTGTTGAAAAAGCTCATTTTCGTAATCCGCTTGCGCCCGCTTCCAATCTGCCTGAGCAGCTTCCACGTTGGCTTTGACCCTGCCAAAATTAACAACTCGCCAGTCAATGACGGCGCTCACAAAACTCCCCGTAGTAGGTTGATAGACAGGCTCGGGACGAATCCCCCCAGAAGTAGAGACGGTCGTACCCTCGTTTGGAAAAAACGAACCGTGAATACTGTTGTTGGTCGAAAAGGTATATTGGTCTTGCACCACGATGGAGGGCAAGTACTCCGTTTTTGCCAATTGCACTCGTCGTTCGATGCTTTTGGCTTCGGCCTGCTTTGCTTTCAAAAAAGGATAATTTTGAACACCTTGCTCAATGGCTTGCGACAGCGAAAGTGTTTGTGCTTGCCCAGAAAACCCTTGGCTCACCATCAATACCAACCCAAAAAACTGGCTCAACGGCCGAATGTAGCTAATACCTTTTTTCATAGAAACCAACGTAGTGGAAGTGCGGTTATCAGTAATAGCTCACAAAACAATAGCCCAATTCTGGAAACATTTAGGAAAAATGGGAATCTAGGGCAAAAAAGTACTTTGTCTAAATGTTTCCAGAATTGCCTTCTACCTTTGTTTTTTTTGAATCAAACACGTCGATGAAAGTACTGGTTGTTGAAGACGAAAAAGGATTGGCTGAAAGTATCAGCGAATACATGATCAAAGAAGGATTTGTGTGTGAAACCGCAGGCACCTTTTTGGAGGCCGACCAGCGGATTTACCTATACGACTACGATTGTGTCATCGTGGACTTAAACTTGCCCGACGGCAATGGTTTTCAATTGATTCAATCGCTCAAAAAAATGCTAACAACCACGGGCGTTATTATTATTTCGGCCCGCAATGCCCTAGAAGATAAAATCAAGGGGCTAGAAATTGGGTCGGACGACTACCTGACCAAGCCTTTTCATTTGTCTGAACTCAACGCCCGCGTCAAATCGCTGATTCGGCGCCGCAACTTTAGTGGACATACCGAAATTGAGTTTCGCGAAATTTTGGTCCAACCTGCTTCCCGAAAAGTCTATGTAAAAGGGCAATTGACCATACTTTCGCGCAAAGAATACGATTTATTGCTATATTTCTTGTCGAACGTGGACGTAGTGCTCACCAAAGCATCTATTGCCGAACATTTGTGGGGGGACAACATCGACTCCGTTGACTCATTGGACATCGTTTACTCACACATCAAAAACCTTCGGCGAAAATTGCTCGAAAAAGGCTGTACCGACTACGTGCGTTCGGTCTATGGAATTGGCTATAAATTTGGGCTTTCGTGAAACTATTAACCAAAACCAACCGCATTTATCTGACATTCTCAACCGCCATTTATTTGTTTGCGGGACTGGCCTTCTACCAAGTCATTAAAATTCTTATCTATGATGAAGTAGAAAATCGTTTGAAGGTCGAAAAACGCGATTTTGAAGAATACCTCAAACTCCATAACAACTGGTCGAGTGGCTACTTTGTCGAAAACAAAATCGAAGTCTCGCCCGTCACTGGCCCCATCAAAGCTGCGGAATTTTTTACGGATACCCTGATGCGTAGCCGTTACGAAGACGAACTTACGCCTTTTCGACAACTGACGTTTTATGCCACCATCGGCGGTGTGGTGCATGAAGTTACCATTCGTAAATCCCTCATTCAAACCTTTCGACTGATTGAAATCATCACCGCAACCATGGTGGTTTGCCTTGTGTTGTTGTTGATAGGGACTTTTTGGTTTCAGGGAAAATCTTCGGGGCGAATCTGGCATCCGTTTTACGAAACCCTTTCGCGGATGAAAAATTTTGACCTCACCCACGAAAAACCTTTGCAGTTGGACAAGCCCGAAATTGACGAATTTGAGGAATTGAACGAGGTATTCCGAAAAATGGGCGAAAAAATGCAACACGACTACCGAAGCCTCAAGGAGTTTACCGAAAATGCCTCGCACGAAATCCAAACGCCGTTGGCGCTCATCAATGCCAAAGTCGAACAGTTGATTCAACATGCCAAGCTTTCCGAAACCCAAACCCACTTGATTGAAGATATTTACCAAGCTTCGCGGCGCATGGCTCGTCTCAATCAAGGTCTGTTGCTTTTGGCAAAAATTGAAAATCACCAGTTTACGACGAACCACGCCATCAATTTGACCGAATTGCTGGTCAACAAGTTGGACGACATGGAAGAGATGATCCACTACAAACAATTGGAAGTCCATCTCCTAAACAACACCCCTTTTGTGGTGGAGTTACCGCCCGCTTTGGCCGAAACTTTGGTTAATAATTTGGTCAATAATGCCATCAAACACAACCGCGCCCAAGGACAGATTCGGTTACATTCGACGCCCGAACAAATCTGCCTCAGCAATACGGGACACGCACTTGTAAACCCTCCCGAACGCTTGTTTGAACGCTTTAAAAAAGAAGGCACAGGCCCCGACTCGGTGGGGCTTGGCTTGGCTATTATCAAGGAAATTTGCACCAATTACGGCTTACAAGTCAACTACACCGTCGGCGACGGATGGCATCAGTTTTGTATCTCTTCCTAAGATTTTTCTATCTTTGACACACCAACGCGCCAAAGATGAAATCCCATTTTCGCATCGACGAAGTTACGTACTCCCATTTATTGGGCAGGCTCAACGACCTGCACGTGACCGATAAGCGCGGTACGCTCCCTGATTTTACTTTTTTTCATAAAGACGAATGGCTCGCCGACACGGCCGTTATCGAGCAACTCACGCGACACAAAGGCGAGTGGCAAGTTAATTTGGTTTTTGCCCATACCAACAACCCGATGCGGTTCATCCGCCGACAAATCACTTCGTATTCTTGTCCGCGTAAAGCATCGTTGTTTGCGTCTTTGATGCGCCGATTGGCAGCAAAAGACCAGCGCGGTACGCAGGCAATCAGTATAAATGATATATTTGTAGCACAGAACTGAGCATCATCGCAAGGGTTATCATGCACAATACCAAAGAAAAAATCGTACTGGCTTCTATCAAGCTCTTTAATGAGCATGGGGTGGCAAGTGTCAGGCTTCAACAAATAGCCGACGAAACGGGTATTAGCGTCGGTAATTTGGCCTACCATTTTCGCAACAAAGAGGCCATTGTCTCGTCGGTCTATGAAAAACTGTTTGATGAATTTCGGCAACTTCTCAGTACGTACCTTTTGACGCCCTCTTTTGCCGATTTCGACGGGCAAATGGCTGGTTATTTTGAATTTTTCAAAACCTACCGTTTTTACATTACAGATTTGTTTTCTGCCGAGCATCCCCTGCCCGACATTCAATCCGAATGGGAGATGTTTATGAACAAAATGATTTTGCAAATCAAAAACCGTATCGACTTCCACGTCAGTCGAGGTGAGCTCCTTCCCGAATCGTCGCAAGGAACGTACTACCTCATTTCGGAGTCGATTTGGATGACACTGGTTTTTTGGATTCCTCAACAAACCATGCGCCGCAAACCCGTCACGGAAGGGCGCTATCGGACGGCCGTGTGGAACCATTTAAAACCCTACTTTACTCAAAAAGGCTTAGATACCTTCGAACTCATCTCCCCCGTCCTTTCTCAAAATTAATCTTCAAAACCTGACCAATGTCATGTCTTTGCAGTAGTACATCCGCTACTTTGTGAAGCACATGTACCTACTGATATTTAGGTTTATTCTAAATTAGAAAAAAATTTCTAAATTTGATTAGAAAATATTTTCTAAAAATTCAGAAGTGGTTATATTTGTTCACTTTTTAGTACAATTTTAGCAAACCAAAACCCTTAAGCTATTTTTTCTTATGGCAAATGTACTATGGCTGCAAGGAGGCGCGTGCAGTGGCAATACCATGTCATTCCTAAATGCCGAAGAACCTACGGTGGTTGACCTCGTCACCGATTTCGGCGTCAATATTCTCTGGCACCCTTCCATTGGGCTTGAAATTGGTCACCAAGTAAGCGAGCTACTCGATGACATCATCAAGGGGAAAGTGCAATGCGACATTCTGGTATATGAAGGAAGTATCATCAAAGGCCCTAAAAATACAGGCACGATGAACTACTTCTGCGACCGTCCCATGAAGGACTGGGTACGGGAGTTATCGGAAGTAGCGGGTTTTGTGGTAGCCATTGGCGACTGCGCCACTTGGGGCGGCATTCCCGCCGTGGAACCCAACCCCAGCGAATCGACGGGCGTACAGTTTTTGCGCAAAGAAAAAGGCGGTTTTTTGGGAGCTAATTACAAATCAAAAGGTGGTTTGCCCGTCATCAACATTCCAGGCTGTCCTGCTCACCCCGACTGGATTACGCAAATTTTGGTCGCCATCGCTACGGGACGAATTGGAGATGTGTTACTTGATGAATACCATCGTCCAAAAACATTCTTCACCGATTTTGTGCAGACGGGTTGTACCAACGTAGTCAATTTTGCCAACAAAGTCGATGGAGGTTTTGGAAAACGAGGCAACGGCTGCTTGTTCTACGAAGTAGGATGCCGTGGGCCAATGACGCGCGCTAGTTGTAACCGAATCTTGTGGAACCGCCAGTCCAGCAAAACCCGCGCCAATCACCCCTGTTTGGGTTGTACTGAGCCAGGCTTCCCTCACCACGATTTGGCCAAAGGAAGTGTATTCAAAACCCTCAAGTATTTGGGCTTTTTACCCCAAGACGTACCTGCGGGCAACTCCAAACTTGGCTACTACATGCGCGCTGGTTTTGAAAAAACCATGCACGCCTTAGAAGTAGGCGTTGGTATTGAAAAAGCCCACAGCCAAGGTTCTAAATAGTCTTCACCGACCATTCAACATTTCCATTCACTCAATTTGAACACACTCCAATGGCAATCACCAAAGAACTAAATATATCCCCCGTAGGTCGGGTAGAAGGAGACCTTGATGTAAAAGTATATATGGAAGACGGCGTAGTGACGCGCGCCCACACCCAGGCGGCCATGTTCCGTGGTTTTGAACAAATCATGGCGGGCAAAGACCCCCAATCAGGACTTATCGTAACGCCACGTATTTGCGGTATTTGCGGTGGCTCGCACTTGTACTGCGCTTCATCCGCCTTAGATACTGCTTGGGGAACCACCTTGCCGCCGAATGCCCTCTTGCTTCGCGCCTTGGGCCAAGCCACCGAAACCATTCAAAGTATTCCGCGTTGGTTTTACGCCATTTTTGCCACCGATTTAGCCAATAAAAAATTTGCCAATAAACCCCTTTATGCCGAAGTGGTAAAGCGCTGGGCAGCATACGTAGGGACGTCTTTCCAAAAAGGCGTAACCTCAAGTGCGTTGCCCGTACAAGTATATGCGCTTTTTGGGGGTCAGTGGCCGCACTCTAGCTACATGGTACCTGGGGGCGTTATGAGTGCTCCTACCCTCAAAGACATCACGCGTGCCCATGCCATCATGAATCAGTTCCGCAAAGATTGGCTAGAAAGTATCTTTTTGGGCTGTTCGATTGAACGTTACATGCAAATCAAAACATGGGATGATTTGATGGAATGGGTCGAAGAAAACGAATCGCAACGCAACTCCGACTTGGGCTTGTACATTCGGGCAGGGATTGAGTTTGGACTGCATAAATTTGGACAAGGGGTAGGTAAATTTGTGGCGTTTGGCACCTATATTCACAAAGATTTGTGGAACCAACCCAAAATCGAAACCCGCAACAACGCCGTGATTAGTCCTGGCGGTTTTTGGGATGGTAAAAAGTACTACGAACTTGACCATTTGCAGGTACAAGAGCACGTCAAGCACGCATGGTACGCCGATGTACCCGCCGCCCACCCTTGGGACGAGCCACTGCCAACGCCGCTACCGTCACAAAACTTGGCCGAAACCAATTTTAACGATAAATACAGCTGGTCAAAAGCGCCGCGTTACATGAACTTTGCGGCAGAAGCTGGGCCGCTGTCGAGGGTGATTATGAATGCGAACCCTGCCAATAAAGCACACCAATTCCAAGATCCACTCTTTATGGATATTATGGAAAAAATGGGGCCAAGTGTGTTTACCCGCACGTTGGCACGTTTGCACGAAGCGCCGCGCTTGTATTTGATGATTGATGAGTGGCTTCGCCAAGTGGACCTGAATGGTGATTTTTACATCAAACCTACCGAACGCGACGGCAAAGGCTGGGGAGCCACCGAAGCAGCGCGTGGGGCATTGGCACACTGGATTGAAATCGAAAACGGCGTTATCAAAAATTATCAAGTGATGGCCCCAACCACTTGGAACGTAGGCCCTAACGACGAAACTGGCAACCCAGGCCCCATAGAGGCCGCCTTGGAAGGCACCGAAATCGAAGACCCACATGACCCCGTGGAAGTAGGTTTAGTGGCTCGTTCGTTTGACTCTTGCTTGGTCTGTACGGTTCACGCCCACGACGGTAAGAGCGGTCAAGAATTAGCGAAGTTTAAATTGTAAATTTCTAAAAACAGTCCAGTAACTCCAGCCTAAAGGCTGGGGATTTGGGGAGCTGACTATTAAGTAGATGAGGCTTTAGCCCTGATTTTTAACGTTACAATGCTAAAGGTCATGGCTAAAGCCCCAATAATGTGTTAATTATTTGTGTCCCCAGCCTAAAGGCTGGAGTTAAAAGAAAATTACTTTTTCAGCTGGCCAATTTTATATAGATCATACACGACATGAAAAAAACAGCGATAATGGGGTTTGGGAACCCGTGTCGAAGCGACGACGGAGTCGGCTGCTTTGTGATTGAACAACTCAAAAACCAATTCGCTGGGAATGAACAGGTAAGCTTATTTGACATGGGCACTTCAGCTTTTGAGGTGCTCTTTCACTTACAAGGTCACGAACGAATCATTGTGGTGGACGCCGTTGTCAATTCGGGAGAAACCCCAGGAACGTTGTATCGACTGCCTGCCTCCGAAATCAACGCACACATTCAAGATGACCCGATGGTATTTTTGCACAGCTTAAAATGGGACCAAGCGCTTTCGTACGCCAAAAAAATCTTGCAGGAAGCATACCCCAACGACATTCAGGTGTATTTGATTGCAGTTGACAACCTTCGGCTTGACATTGGTTTGAGCCAGCCCGTTCGTGAAGCAGGCGACCGCGTTGTTGAGTTGATTTTGAAAGAATTGGAATTAGCCGCGTATGACACTACAGCTTAAAAATGGTCATTTGATTCTACCTGTAGCGTTGGTGCAGTCGGTGTTGGAAAACGAAGCGCAGGTTAATTGGGTGTATTATCCCGAGCGACAAACCTTATTGTTGGCAGGAAAATCCAAGCAGTTTTTTGAAAAACTCCATAAAACGAATTGGCAAACGCTCAAAGACAAAAACGCAATTGGGGACAAAGCTTTTTACCTCCGTGGATTATTGCTTGATTTTGAGCTCGACGAGCACGACCGTGAACTGGCTTATGACGTCACCCAAGTGGGCATTATCAACGTACGACTGTGAACCCATTTCCTGATTCTCGCGCTGGCTTTACCCTCAACGTCCGAGGTTTATACCGAGATTTAGAGGTACTTATCAACGACCTTTGGCTTCATTCGACCGAGGTACGTTACCAAATCGAAACCCGAAAAGGACGTTGGCATTTGACCATGGTCTATGTTTATGTTCAGAACCCATTCCAGTTTTTATGCCGAAGACTCGACCATTACGATACCGAAGAGAAAGCTAAATTATACGCTCAATTGTTTCGACGCGGAATGCAGCGCGACGCCCGAGGAACCCTTAAATCTAACGCTTTACATGTTTTCGATATTTGCCTCAACTGACCAACTCCCTGCTTTACAGGCCATTATTGACAGCGAATTTCGCCTCAATGAAGTCGTCAGTGTCAAAGAAATGCCTTCGATTGGAGAAGAAATCACAAACCGATTTTTGGTGGTACGTGACCATGAAATTTTTATTCCAATTGATTGGGCCAACGAAGCCCCGCCCTACATTCTCCCTTATCCTTTGGAGTTGAGCGCGCAAAATTTGTTGGCAGTGGTTTATACCAAACTCGGAAATTATGAAAAAGCGTACGAATTGGCCGAAATCAACCCGTTTCTTCTACGGGACATCGACACCCTCAACTGCCTCCAACACGGGGTGCAGGTGAGAATCACCGAGGAGCCTTTCACAAAACTGCCGTCCTTTGAAATGTATCGGTATTGGCACAACACCGCCGTCATGGCTCACTATGGCGAATTGACCCATTTTGTTCATTACGTTACCATAAAAAAATACTACCAAAAAGCCCTCGAAGCCGCCCCCGATGATGAATGGCGGGCGTTTACGGGCAAACATTATGCCTCTTTACTGCTTGATGCCGACGAATTGGTCGAAGCAGCACAGTTGCTCCACCAATGCCGCGATATGGCGATTTCGGACGATGCACGCATGGAATTACAAAATGTGCAATGTGCCGTTTGGTTGAAACAGCTACAAATACCGTACGACGAGGCATTGCTGGCTACCATCAAAGATTCGTTGGCTACCCTCATAACGTATTACGAACAACGGCAAAACGGGCCACAAGCAGCACTTTTGCTCATTGATGCTTCCCAAATTGCCAACCTGACGGATAGTTTTTCCGAATCTTTGGGCTACATCAATCGGGCGATTGCGTTATTGCGCCAAGAGGACATTCCCGAATTGGTGGCCAATGCACACTATCGAAAAGGGACACTGTTATACACATGGGCGCAAAATGGCAATCCGCAGTTTTTGAAACCCGCCATGGAAGCCTACCAAGAAGCACTCAAACTATTTACCCGTGACAATGCGCCCGAGGTGTTTGCCGAAATTCATCACCATTTAGGCGTGATTTATTCCGAAATTCCTGACGAAGTCAAGAAAAAAGGGATTTGGGCCGCCGTGTCGGTAAGTTCTTTCAAAGAAGCACTCCGCTATTTTACCCGCGAAACTAATCCGTACGAATACGCGCGCATCTGCAACAGTTACGCCAATGCACTCACCAAATACCCCGAAGCTGCCCAAAGCGACAACCACGCCAAAGCGCTGTCGTTTTATCGGGAGGCGTTGGACGTACGAACGGCGGCAGACTACCCGCACGAACGGGCATTGACCTTGCTCAATTTTTTAGAAATAGGCTGGTTTGTCAACCACGAAAATGAAGCAAGCGAAAAAGTGCTGTTGGAAGAAATGGAAAGCTACATTGCCGAATTAGCCCAATTGACCAACGACCCGTCTTTACGCGCAGAAGCTGTGCAACACCAAGAAAAATTGGAGAAATTAAAAGCAATGGTAAATCTCTTAACCCCACACTAGCAATGCTTTAGTCTTGCCTTTTGAAGTCTAAAAAAGAGGTTGTCTCAAAAGTAACATGTTACAAAATATTCTTTGGTTTCAACCTCATCCCAACCCTTCTCCTTCCAGGAGAAGGGCTTTTAAAGTCCCTATCTCCAGAAAGGCCGCGACGGCGTACCGTGAGGGGGATTTAGGGGACGGTCGGCCGCTGCCGTGAGGTTGAACAAAGACCGAAGATAATTTGGTGATACTAGGCTTTGAGACATCCTCATACAAAACCTCTTGATAAATGCACGAAATATCATTAGTACGGAATATTTTCAGAACGTTGGAAGAAGAGTTTCCCAACGATATGCAGCGCGTACGCGGGATTTATTTAAAAGCGGGGCTTTTGTCTAATGTCCAGCCTATTTTGATGGAGAACGCGTTTCAGGCCGTTTTGGAAGACCAGCCCAAGTACAACAAAACCAGTTTACACGTCGAGGTTTTATCCATTTTAATTCAATGCGACCTCTGTGGGCAAACCTCAGAAGTTGAACAATATCGCTTCGTGTGTAGTCATTGTGGGCGGCCAAGTCGAAACGTGATACAAGGAGAAGAATTACTCATCAGTAAAGTAGAATTTGAATAAAAGCTATGCAAAAACCTAAATCAAACCAAGCCTCCGTTGGGTCGGTACAGTGCGAAAACACGACACTTAACTTACTAAAAGTAAACGATTTTGTAGCCAAAGCCATCCGCGACCGACTGCCGAACATCTTGGTCATCAACGTTTGTTCGTCGCCTGGAAGCGGTAAAACTACCCTCATGCAAGAAACGGGCAAGCGGCTAAAAGGCAAGTTAAACATGGCCGTTTTGGTGGGTGACCCCGAAACCGAGCGCGACGCCATCCGTATGCGCGATGTGGGCATCAACGCCCTGCAAATTGTAACGGGCGGCATGTGCCACATTGAGGCGCAGATGATTTTTCAAGCCCTCGACCACATCGACCTCACAGGTACCGATGTGCTATTTATTGAAAACGTCGGCAATTTGGTTTGTCCTGCGGCTTTTGATTTGGGCGAAGACTACCGCGTAACGGTCTTGGCCTGCACCGAAGGCGACGACAAGCCCAAAAAATATCCTCGGATGTTTTTGACGAGCGAACTGCTCATCGTTTCCAAGTCTGACTTGTTGCCTTACGTTCCGTTTTCAGTGGAAGCTGTCACCAAAGATGCTCGCGACGTAAACCCTGACATCGAAGTACTTAGCATTTCGAGTTTGAAAGGCGACGGTATGGAAGCATGGTGCGATTGGTTGACTGAACGTGTTTATGCGAAAAAAGAAAAAACCTCCGAAAAAGTAATGTAAAACAGTTATGTGGGTGGAAACTGCCGAAAATACAATCCAACAAGTTGTTCATCAAAAGTCAGTGCCTTTTGAAGAACAAACCTATGGTATTCGGCTAACGGGTATCGTGCAGGGCGTTGGATTTCGGCCATTTGTTTATCAACTAGCCCATAAATGGGGGTTGACAGGGACAGTGAGCAACGGCCCCGAAGGCGTAAAAGTGGTTTTGAATACCGACCAAGCTACGGCAAAACGTTTTTTAGAAACCCTTCTAGCCAATACGCCGTCCCAAGCCTCAGTAGAAAAGTATGAGTTAGAGCCACTCCCTTTTTGCTCCTTTCAAACGTTTACAATTGTTGAAAGTCAAGTTGGTAAACTCACCAATGGCCTCAAACTTACCCCCGATTTTGCGATGTGTGCATCGTGCCAAACGGAACTACATGACCCACAAAACCGTCGTTTTCGGTATCCATTCATTACCTGTACCCAATGCGGGCCGCGCTTTTCAATTCAGCGGGCAGTTCCTTACGACCGCGCCCAAACGACGATGCAAGCTTTTGAAATGTGCCCCGCCTGTTTGGACGAATACAACGACCCCACTCACCGTCGTTTTTATTCCCAAACCAATTCTTGTTCCAGCTGCGGCATTCAATTGAGCTGGTACACTTGCCGACAATCTACTGCTTATTCTTCCTCTTTTTTACACGATACCCATTGGATTTTAGACCGCGCCCATCGGGCCTTAAAAGCGGGGAAAATTGTGGCGGTGAAAGGAATTGGGGGGTATCTTTTGCTTTGTGATGCCACCAACGAAAGCGCCGTGGCAACCCTTCGCGAACGAAAACACCGACCCACCAAACCCTTTGCTGTCCTTTATCCAACGTTAGAAATTTTACAACGAGAAGCAACCGTCAGTGTTCAAGAATCCGATGCTTTGTTGAGTTCAGTTGCGCCGATTGTGTTGGTACGTCCACGTAAAACTGCTTCCATTGCTCCGTCTGTCAATCCTGGCCTCACGCATTTGGGGGTCATGCTGCCGTATGCTCCCTTGCTGGAATTACTGGCGCACGATTTTGGAAAACCATTGGTCGCGACGAGCGGCAACCGAAGTGGAAATCCTATTATTTTTAAAGACACTGACGCCTTGACCGAACTTAGTCAAGTCGCCGATTTTATTCTGACGCACAACCGAGAAATTGTACTTCCCCAAGACGACTCCGTCTTACGATGTTCGACTTTTTGTGCCAAACAAATTATACTCCGTCGCAGTCGAGGGCTAACGGAAAGCGTAAACGCCAACGGTCTGACCTCAACTACGTCTGTCCAACTTTCCTTTGGTGCTTCTCAAAAAAGTACATTTACACTGCTTGCGGCCGATAACCTACATACAAGCCAGTACCTTGGTGATTTAGAAGATTGGGAAACCCAAACGCATTTTAAACATACGCTCCAGCACCTTGTAAACGTATTTGATGTTCAACCTAGCTGTTTTTTAGCCGATGCCCACGAAGGCTATTTTTCCACCCAACTAGCGCACGAATGGGCAGAAGCGACGAAGTCAACCCTTCAAAAAATTCAACATCACGTTGCGCATTTTGCCGCAGTATTGGCAGAGCACCGACTCACTTCTTCTCCTGAACCCATCGCAGGAATTGTTTGGGACGGCACAGGCTACGGAACCGACGGGTACAGCTGGGGTGGCGAGTTTTTTTTGTATTTTCTTAATCCTTCTCGTCCATTGGGAGAAAACATTGAGCGAATAGCGCATTTTGAGTATTTCGACTCATTGGCGGGGGATAAAATGGCATTAGAACCTCGACTATCAGCTTTTTCATTGCTTTTTCCTGAAAAAGAAGAACTGCTCAAAAACAAGTTCTCAGGCAAAGAAAGTAGCTTTTACGCCAAGCTTTTAGCCAAAAATACCCTAAAAACCTCCTCCGTTGGAAGGCTATTTGACGCCGTCGCCAGTGTTTTAATCGGCATTGACAAAACCAGCTATGAAGGAGAAGCCGCCCTCCAATTGGAGGAATTGGCCGAAAGCTATTTTTTAAAGCATGGACTTTTAGTCACGCAATACTATCCATTGAAAAACCTCAATTATCGGTCTATTCCTTCCAAAGAACTGCTAGAAGCGGTAGCCGAAGACGTCCTCACGGGCGTTCCAGTAGATGAAATCGCGGCGAAATTTCATGTAACATTAGTCAAAATCATAGAAAAATTCACCCAACAAACAGGGGTTCAAAAATTAGCTTTTAGCGGTGGGGTTTTCCAAAATGCGTTGTTGGTGGACCTTTGCATTGCGGTCTTGGGAGATACTCACGAGCTGTTTTTCCATCAACAATTTTCACCAAACGACGAATGTATTTCGTTTGGACAGGCTGTCTTAACCCCTTAATCATCAACCCCTCTCAACCTTACTCCTATGTGTTTAGCAATTCCTGGTAAAATAAAATCCATAGAATTCCAGTACGACGGAACAGTACGCATGGCCAAAGTGCTCTTTGGCGGCATCACCAAAGAGGCCAGTTTGGAAATGGTGCCTGATGCCAAAGAAGGCGATTATGTGTTGGTTCACGTGGGAGTGGCCATCAGCATCGTCGATGAAGAAGAAGCCCGAAAAACCTTCGAGTATTTGGAGGAAATCGGAGAAATTGATGAGCTGGTAGCATCCTCCCAATTAGACCGCCCTAACCCCCTCTAGTTCCAATGAAATACTTATCAGAATTTCGCGACCCCGAAGTAGTCGAGCACTACCTCGAAGAACTGCACAAAGTAGCCACCCGCCCGTGGACAATTATGGAAATTTGCGGCGGTCAAACGCACAGTTTGGTCAAAAATGGCCTTTTAAACCTACTGCCCAAACAAATCACCATGGTACACGGCCCAGGCTGCCCCGTGTGCGTAACTCCGCTAAACCTCATCGACAAGGCCGTTTACTTGGCCGAAGAAAAAGGAGTCATTTTATGTTCTTTTGGTGACATGATTCGCGTGCCAGGGTCGAGCCGTAGTTTGTTGGAGGCCAAAGCCAACGGCGCCGATGTCCGCATTTTGTATTCGCCATTAGAAGCGGTTAAAATTGCCCAAGAGCACCCCGAGCGTCAGGTCGTTTTCTTTGCCGTAGGGTTTGAAACCACCGCTCCTGCCAATGCGCTTTCGGTGCTTCATGCGGGTCGGTTAGGGCTGACCAATTATTCCATTTTAGCCTCTCATGTACTTGTTCCTCCTGCTATGGAGGCCGTTATCAACGACGGTGAGGCGCAAATTCAGGGCTTTTTGGCGGCAGGGCACGTTTGTACCATTATGGGATTGGAGGAATACGAACCCATTGTTCAAAAATACCATATCCCAATGGTAGTCACGGGGTTTGAACCTGTGGATTTGTTGCAAGGAATTTTGATGACGGTCAAACAACTTGAAAACGGCGAGGCTAAACTCGAAAATCAATACAGTCGCGTAGTGAAAGCCAACGGCAACCCCGAAGCAAGAAAAGTCATTGAACAAGTGTTTGAGGTCTCTGACCGCGAGTGGCGCGGCATCGGAAACATCCCACTCAGTGGTTGGGAAGTCAAAGCATCGTTGGCGGACTTTGATGCCAATCGAAAGTTTTCTATTTCAATCGCCAAAGCTTCCGAATGCGCCGATTGCATTGCGGGACAGGTCCTAAAAGGCATCAAAAAACCGTTTGAATGCTCGCAATTTGGCAAAGGCTGCACGCCCATCACACCGCTGGGCGCCCCCATGGTTTCGTCGGAAGGAGCCTGCGCTGCCTATTACCATTTTGCCGAAGCAGATGTAGCATAATTTTAGAAACTATGATTTCACTCGATTGCCCAATGCCCAAACTTGACTTTGACGTTATCACGCTTGGTCATGGAAGTGGTGGAATTTTAACCAACCAACTCCTCGAATCGGGAGTATTCGATTTACTTAAAAACCCATTACTCGACGAACACCACGACGGTGCCATGTTTGAGTGGTCGGGGAGAACGGCATTTTCTACCGATAGTTACGTTATTTCACCCATTTTCTTCCCAGGAGGAAACATCGGCGAACTGGCCGTTAACGGAACAGTCAACGATTTGGCCATGTGCGGCGCAGTGCCTAAATACCTTTCGCTGAGCTTTATCTTGGAAGAAGGGCTTGCAATGAAAGAGTTTTGGGAAATACTGGTCTCCATTCGTCGAGCTGCCGAAAAGGCGGGCGTAAGCATCGTGACGGGCGACACCAAAGTGGTAGAAAGGGGCAAAGGAGATAAAATTTTTATCAACACCTCTGGCTTGGGCAACATCCACCCGCAAGCCCACATTTCTACTAAAAATGTACGGGCAGGTGACAAAATTATTGTAAGTGGGTCGATTGCCACGCACGGCATCGCCATCATGTCTGTGCGGGAAGGATTGGAATTTGAAACAACCCTTACCAGCGATTCTGCCCCGTTGAACCATACTGTGAAAGCATTATTGGACGAATTTGGGACCGATATTCACTTACTTAAAGACCCGACGCGTGGTGGCGTAGCATCTGTCCTCAACGAAGTAGCCCGCGACTCCCGCTTAGGCGTCAATCTTTTTCAACAGCCGATACCCGTCCTCGAAGAAGTACGCGGCGCTTGCGAATTGCTTGGCCTTGACCCACTTTACGTGGCTAACGAAGGGGTTTTTATGGCTTTTGTTCCTGCTGAAAAAGCCGAAGAAATTGTGCAAAAACTTCGGACGTTGGCATACGGTCAGGACGCTGCTGTCATTGGTGAAGTAACCACCGAACACCCCAAACAAGTAGTGCTTCACAGCCGAATTGGGGGAAAACGAGTGGTAAATATGTTGGTGGGGGAACAGCTTCCTCGTATTTGTTAACCTTCAAACCTCAACCCTTCAAGGGTTTAAAACCCTAGAAAGGTTCTACTTATATGAACCTAAACATCGCCATTACCGACACCACGGAAGCGCCGCCGCCGCCGCTTTCCACTTCTAATGCTCGCACTACCTATGCTGCATCCTTGGCGGGGAAAGCACCGATGGTCGAAAAAGCAACCATTTTTCAAGGAGATGAAGGGAATCCTTTATTAGCGCCACGCGGTGTATGGGCCGTTGGAAACCGTCTGTTGGTGGCAGATACGGGTCAAAATCGGCTATTTTGTTGGAATACACTACCAGAAACCGAATTTGCAGCCCCTGACCTTGTGTTAGGCCAACTCGAAACGTCGCACACGGGACGAAACGCGGGTAGTAAAGTCCATGCGGGCTCGTTGCAATACCCTTCGGGGATTTGGTCAGATGGGCAGCGGTTGGTGGTCGCCGACGCGTGGAATCACCGAGTACTGATTTGGAATAAATTCCCAACTCAAAATGGGCAAGACGCCGATGTGGTTATTGGGCAGCCCGATTTTGAAAGCAACTTACCTAACCTTCAAGGAGTGGGAACTACGCCTTCGGCTCAGTCGCTATATTGGCCCTACGGTGTTTTTTCAGATGGCCAACGGCTATGGATTTGTGATACGGGTAATCGTCGTGTTTTATTTTATGAGGCGTTTCCCACCCACAACTTCACCGCTGCCGACGCCGTCGTTGGAAAACCTGATTTTACAGAACGCGACTACGAAAATCATGAACCGATTTGGCCTTATTCCGTCCGAGTCAATGCCGAAGGAGTACTGTCGATTGCCGATACGCAATATTACCGAAACCTCATTTGGCACCGTTGGCAAGATGCCTTCGCCCAGCCCGCCGACGTCATCATCGGCCAGCCCGATTTTGACGCGAATGGAATGAATCAATTCAGTTTGTTTCCCCAACAAAACTCAATGAGCTGGACCTACGACGCTTTTTTTTACCAAAATGGGTTATTTG
Organism: Runella sp. R0.1_18; assembly: GCF_057652155.1. NCBI lineage: Bacteria > Pseudomonadati > Bacteroidota > Cytophagia > Cytophagales > Spirosomataceae > Runella > Runella sp. R0.1_18. The sequence continues at coordinate 15,116 of NZ_JBYFCK010000010.1, read as the reverse complement.
TTGCCGATACAGGAAATAGCCGCCTGCTTTGGTTTGACCGCATTCCTACCGAAAACAACGCCTTGGCCGACAACCTCATTGGCCATGATAATTTTAGAACAGGCAGCGAAAATAGCAATACCCGCTTTGGCACCGACAAGCAATTGTACTGGCCATTTTCGCTTTGTGCCGTGGAGAATTGTTTGGTGGTCGCCGATACGGGCAATCACCGCGTGCTTTTGTATCAAATTACCAATCCTTAACCAGTCACTTACATGGAACTCGCCCCTTTATTTTTCGCCGTTGTTGTCGGGTTTGCTCATTGTTTTGAAGCCGACCACCTGGTGGCGGTCAGTAGCATTGTCACCCGCAGAGACTCCACCTCAGCCGCGCTCAAAGACGGGGCATTTTGGGGCCTTGGTCATACATCCACGATACTATTGGTGGCATTGGTGTATATGCTTGGCAAATTTGTACTTTCCGAAGCCATTTTTCAGTACTTTGAAGCAGGTGTAGGACTGATGCTCATCGTATTAGGCATTCACCGAATTGTAAAATTAAAATCTGAACTCCATCACCCTCACGTCCATGAACCTGCCCATGGCTTAGCCTATGGCGTAGGACTTATGCACGGCTTGGCAGGAAGTGGCGGGCTATTGATTTCAGTATTGACCCAAATCAAAGAACCAAGTCATGCTTTTCTGTACTTGTTGCTGTTTGGGCTAGGTTCTGTCGCAGGTATGATGGTTGCGGCGGGGGCTTTTAGTCTGCCTTTTTCGAGTAAATTGTTCCAAAACCGCCATCTCTTGCGTGGGTTAGCACTGGTTTCAGCCGCTTTGTGTATGGGTTTAGGGGCAAAAATTGTTTTGGAGAATGTTTGAATTTTGCGTCAGAGACGCAGTACCATTTTTGCCCCAAATGATAGTTCGGGGCAAGCGATAATGTTTGAATTTTGCGTCGGAGACGCAGTACCATTTTTGCCCCAAATCACAGTTTGGGGCAAGCGATCTAAAATCACTATGAATTACAACGAAGCTGATTTTGTCCAATACGCCCTCCAGCAAATGGAGATTCCGATACTTAACCGTAACGGCAAATACTTTGACCTTGCAGGTGGATTTTCGTTGGAAGTAGAAGGCCGAGATTTGTATCGCCTTTCGTTTGAACAATGGGTCATTTCTCCCTTCGATGACATCGGAACGCTCTGCCAATTTATTAAAACCAACCTCACACCCAGCACGAATGAATAAATACGAAGTTTTTGTGATAGCCATGGCCGAAAGTGAGTCGCAAAGTGGTCATTATGTTTTAATTTTGGAAGAACCTATTTCTAAACGGCGCATTCCAATTATTGTGGGAACCAATGAAGCGCAAGCCATTGCCATACATTTAGAGGGACTTCAACCTTCGCGCCCCCTTACCCACGATTTATGCCAAACTATTATTCAAAAGCTGGGTGCCAAAGCCAAGGAGGTCTGCATTTACCAAATTCAACAAGATATTTTTTATGCCAAACTACTACTACAAGGCCCAAAGGAGATACTAGAAATCGAAAGTCGTCCGTCGGATGCCATTGCGTTGGCTGTAAGGATGCACTGTCCCCTTTACGTTAGCGACCAAGTGTTGGAAGAAGCAGGGTATTTGTTGGATGAAAAAGGCCGTGAGAAAAAATCCTATGCCGAATATACGTTGGAAGAATTAGAAGAATTGCTGTCAAAAGTGATTGCCAAAGAAGACTACGAAAGCGCTGCCCGCTTGCGCAGTGCCATCGAAAAGCGCAAACAAAGTTGAGAATTTTTCCCAAATTGCGGCATTATCATCTAAACCTGACTTACCTATGATTCCATCTATTACTTTAAATAACGGCATTCAAATGCCCCAATTAGGACTCGGCGTGTACGACCCTCAGCCTGGCCACGACATTCGGCAAGCAGTTTTGTGGGCGTTGGAAATGGGCTATCGACTCATCGACACCGCCGCAGCCTATCACAACGAAATTCAAGTAGGACAAGCCATGCGCGACAGCGGTTTAGCCCGCGAAGATATTTTTTTGACAACCAAAGTTTGGAACGACGACCAAGGTTATGAATCAACCCTCAAAGCATTTGAAGAAAGCCTCCGTAAGCTCAACACCGATTACGTTGATTTGTACCTGATTCACTGGCCCGTACGCGAACACCGAATCCAAACGTGGAAAGCCCTTGAAAAAATTTATGCCGATGGCAAGGCCCGTGCCATTGGGGTTTCTAACTATTATACATCTCATTTTGAGGAGCTTTGGCCGCATACTTCCATCGTTCCTGCGGTTAATCAAATTGAGTTAAGTCCGTATTGTCATTTGCCCGAAGAATTACACTATTGTCGCCAACGAGGTATTCAAATTGAAGGGTATGCACCTTTGGTGCGAGGACTAAAATCCGAAGACCCGCGACTCATCAACATCGCTGAAAAATACAACAAAAGCACGTTTCAAGTACTTATCCGTTGGACACTTCAGCAAGGAGCCATCACGATTCCAAAATCAGTTTCAAAGCACCGTATCGCTGCTAATATGGAGGTTTTTGACTTTGAATTATCAGCCGAAGATTTTGCAGAAATGAATACATGGCACGACGATACCCGCATTGCCTGGAACCCCATGGAGTTTTTGTAGAAAATGAAAATTTACCTGAAGATATAAAAACGACTTTTATGAGCACCTACGACAGAATCATGGCAGAAGGTATTGAAAAGGGTATCGAGAAAGGCATTGAAAAGGGCATCGAAAAGGGCATTGAGAAAGGTATCGAAAAAACGGTATTGAATGCCTATGATAACGGCATTAGCTTAGAAACCATTCGTGTTATTACAGGAGAAAATGCAGAAAAAATCACGAAAGTTTTGCAACGTAATAATCGCCTAGCTTAGGGTACGTTTCATTACTCCTACTACTCTTTGAAGCTCGTCTTCGGTTAAGTTTGACCCCGATGGAAGGCATAAACCATCGTCGAAAAGTGTTTCTGCTACTTGTCCACCGTAGTAGGGCGCTCCTTCAAACACAGGCTGGAGGTGCATAGGCTTCCACAAAGGGCGCGCTTCTATGTCATTGGCCGCTAATTCCAATCTAATTTTCTCCCGCGTCACGCCGTTGGTTTGGGAGGTGTTTACCCGAATGCAACTCAACCAACGATTGGCATAACTACCCTCTAATTCGGGCTGAAATTCAATCCCTTCTGTTGCCCCCAATGTTTGTTGATAAAACTCAAAATTTGCCCGCCGCTGACGTACTCGCTCGTCGATGACCTGCATCTGGCCGCGCCCAATTCCCGCGCAAATGTTGCTCATTCGGTAATTATAGCCAATCTGCGAATGCTGGTAATGCGGAGCATTATCGCGGGCTTGGGTAGCCAAAAAGCGTGATTGTTGTATCAACGCTTCGTCATCGGAAAGCAAAGCCCCGCCGCCCGACGTCGTGATGATTTTGTTGCCATTAAAAGATAGAATATTCAACTTTCCAAAACTTCCTAATTTACGTCCCTGCCAACTCGCCCCCAGTCCTTCGGCAGCATCTTCAATGAGCGGAACATCATATCGCGCGCAGACTTCTACAATTTCTTCGATTTTGGCAGGCATACCGTACAAATGCACTGCTATCACTGCTTTGACGTTTTTCCCTTTAGCTCTTTCACCTTTGATGGCTGTTTCTAACGCCTCGGGGCAAATATTCCACGTTTCCCATTCCGAATCCACAAATACGGGCGTAGCTCCTTGGTACACAATTGGGTTGGCCGAGGCAGCAAATGTAAATGACTGACAAATAACAACATCCCCCTGCCCTACCCCAAGCATCACCAACGCTAAATGTAGCGCCGCCGTCCCTGAAGACAACGCCGCCGCGTGCCCTACGCCTACATAACGGCTCAAGTCGTGTTCAAACCCATCGACATTAGGCCCCAAGGGCGCCACCCAATTGGTTTCAAACGCTTCTTGTACATACTTTTGTTCGTGACCGCTCATGTGCGGCGAGGAAAGCCAAATTTTATTCATTATTCAATAGAAATCTTGCCGAAAGATGTGCAACTTTCGGCAAGTTCGCAAATTAAACCCGATTCCATGTACGTTCTGACCAATTGCACCATTTACACGGGAGAGAGCATTTTTACTCACCATGCCGTGGTTGTTGACGGCAACCGCATCGACCGCATCGTACCTACCGAATTGATTCCAACCGACTTACCCGTTTACGACCTCCACGGCCATGACCTCACCGCAGGCTTTATTGATATTCAATTATACGGCGGACAAACGGGCTTTTTTGTACGAGATCTATCGGCAGAATCGTTGGAAGACATGGTCAATACCCACCAGCAAGACGGGACAGCAGCTATTATACCGACTTTGTACTCAACCTCACGCGAGCGTATTTTAAAAGCCATTGAAGTAACCAAAGCGTATATCGCATCGGGAAAAACGGGCGTACTAGGTCTTCACATTGAAGGGCCGTTTATCAATCCTGAAAAAAGAGGGGCACACAGCGCCGCGCAAGTACGTATTCCCACCGAAACAGAACTAGATGAAATCATCGAACAAAGCCAAGGACTACTAACGCTGATGACGATTGCGCCCGAAATATGGCCTCCTCAGCTTCTTGCTCGCCTCCAAAACAGCCACATTCAACTCTCGATGGGTCATACCAACGCGACCTACCAACAAGCCAAGGCTTTTTTGGGCTCGGGAATTCCGATGGCAACGCACCTTTACAATGCCATGCGTCCTTTTGAAAGCCGCGAACCTGGGGTAGTGTCGGCGATTTGGGACACGCCAACGGTACACGCCAGCATCATTGCCGATGGCCACCACTGCGACCCCGCCACCATCCGCATTGCTAAACAGCTCATGGGCGACCGTCTTTTTTTAATTTCGGATGCTACTTTGGCAAAGATTGAACCACAACGCTTTGTTTTTGAAGATTTTACGGCTAATTACGACGGTCATCGCCTGCTCAACGACGATGGGAAATTGGCGGGTTCGGCCATTACACTGCTCGATGCCGTTCGTTTTTGTGTCCAAACGGTGGGGCTTTCCAAAGAAGAAGTTTTTCGAATGGCCTCTACCTACCCTGCACAAGTGGTAGGGGTCGGTAAACGTTTTGGAAAAATCAAAGCAGGTTACGCCGCCACTTTTGCCGTGCTCGACGACCAGCAACGCCTCGTTTCTTTTTTTCCGCCTCGTTAATAAAAAGAATAATGACGAAAGGGTTAACTAATATAAATCAGTTTGTAGGCCCAATATTAATAACATTTAAATTTTAATGTCATGGCAGTCGATTACTTAATACTAAAACATTGTAGAGTCAAAGAACAGCTATCTACAGAACAGCTTCTTGAACGAATAAAAAACCGAAATCGGGTTTATAATATTCGAGATATGTTAGCACAAAGTGGTAAAACAGAAGATGAAATAAACAACTTTGAATTTACACATCAACAATGGACGCCCAATGGACCGATAAATTCTAGGCATAAAATCATTGATTTGATTGCTGAAATTTCAATCCTGGATACCCTTGCACCTATTTGTACAGACTGTCCAGTTGCTAATAAAATTCCTTTCGGGTGTATTGGTGCAGTTAACTATCCAATTTCTGCCAAATGCGAGCAGTGGCTCGCCCAAATCGCTCTTGAAAGTTACAAAAAGGGGGAAGTTTATTCAACAATGATTAAATTCATACTTGACCAAAAAGTAACAGGTAAAGAAACTGAGGAAGCACGACGTCATGGTGACACCTTTTTTGAGTTAAAACACCCTATTGAAATCGTATTGAGTAAGAGTTTCTTCTCTAAAAAAATAATTAATACAAGTCAACTCATTGATATGATACTTGGAATAAGGTCAATGCAGTATGTGCACATGAATCATTTACTTATGCTTTTCGGTGGTATCTTTGCTGAAGATACACAACCTAAAGATAGACCTAGTAAATTTCACAGAGAGATTAGTAAATATGTTTCTTTAGGTCTTGACTTACCTAATGATCCAGACCAATCTATCTACAATTTTTACTGGCTTTTCCATAAGATGTTTCTGGCTTTTATAAACGATACTGACATGGCATTTGATAGATGACATTTACTTTGCATATAAACTATAAGCTCTACTCTCCCCCCTTAAAACCACTACAATGAAACCAGAAAAACTAGCCGCACTTACCGACGAGCAACTGCTCAAGCAAAAAAAAATAATCAAAAATAGCCATAATATTATCATAGCAGTGGGAATTGTAGCCATACTTCTCGCCTTTATGATGTTTGGTTACCACATTGGAAAAGACGCTGCTACAGGTGGCCAAAGTACTTTTTATTATAAGCCCCTACTTCCTTTTCTCTTCATTTTTATCATTGGCAATGTGGTGATTTCATCAGAAAAAAAATCCATTGACGGCGAAATCAAGAAACGGAATTTGGAGTAACCCCTACCCCTCCATCCACGCCTTAAAATGCGGGGCTTTTTCTCGGCTTACAAGAATGTCGTGCGAGGGCTCGGGCTGAAGTTCTAGTTTAAGCTTGCCGTTGAAATAGGTATGAATCTTCTGCACAGCCACAAGCGAGGCGATGTATTGTCGATTGAGACGAAAAAACAGCGTCGGGTTAAGCAGCCGCTCAAGTTCTTCGAGGGTATAATCGACCAAAAACTGTCGGTTATCGCTTCGGACTAAACACACCATTTCGTTGGTCGTATAAAAATAGGCGATTTCTTCCTGAGGAATGGGCAGCAGTTGGTCGTTGTAAGGCACCAGAAAACGGGTTTTGTATTTTCGACCTACCGCAGGTATCGAATCGAGTAGCGACTGGATTTTCAGGGTATAGTCATTGGCAGAAAAAACCCGTTGGCTTTCCTTAAACTTCATAACCGCTGCTTCCAATTCTTGCAGTTTGATGGGTTTCAGCAAATAGTCTATACTCTTGACTTTGAAGGCTTTGATGGCGTATTCGTCGTAAGAGGTCGTAAAAATAATGGGACTAGGAATCGCCATTGATTCAAAGATCGCAAAACTGAGTCCATCGGAAAGCTGGATGTCGGAAAATATCAAATCGGGTGCAGGATGCGATGAAAACCAACGTTTCGAGCTTTCGATACTGTCAAGAACCGCTACAATTTCTATTTCTTCATCAATTTTTTTAATCAGCTTCTCAAGGCGTTCGGCGGCGGGATATTCATCTTCTATCAGGATCGCTTTCATGAATTTAGGCTTCTAACAAGGGCAGTTTTACTTTAAATGACCACTCATTTCGCAAGACTTCAACTTGCTGTTCGGTCAGAAGACGATAGCGATTGATGATGTTTTGGAGTCCCACTTTGGTCGATTTCTCAAAGGTCATTTTTTCTTGTAGGTTGTTCTCCACCGTCAAAAACCCATCTTCCTGTACAATCCTGATTTTCAACGGTTTTTCTTTAGAAACCACGTTGTGTTTAATCGCATTCTCAATCAACATCTGAATGCTCAACGGCGCTACGTGCAGCTGGTTTATATCGGTCAAAAGCTGGGTTTCTACCTGCAAATTTTCCCGAAAACGAATTTTATTGAGGTAAATGTAGGCATCCAAAAACTGCATTTCTTCCTCCAACGTCACGGTGTTTTTTTCACGACTTACCAACACGTACCGATACACATCAGACAGCTTATCGAGGTAGTTTTGGGCGGGGCTATTTTCATCATCAATAAGCGACGCCAGCGTATTGAGGCTATTAAATAAAAAATGAGGATCCAGTTGATTTTTAAGCGCATCCAATTGCGACTGCACATTTTCACGGGCCAGGGCTTCGGTCTTTTGTACGTGCGATTTCCACGATTGAAAAAAGAAAGCACTTTCGTACATCAAGGTCACGATAATCGTAGGAATCAGGCTGATTTTAAACCCACTCAGCACCTCATTGAGGCGATCGAAATTGGAGATATTAGAACAAAAAAAGTAATCAATGAAAGCACTCACTACCAAGGTATATGTCAAGCCCACGATGGTTTGCCAAATCAGCCGACGAGCAGTTTGGCGATAGTGCGGGAAGCGTTTCCGCAGCAAAATAAAAATCGCACGGTTGCCCTCCCAAATCAACAACGTGTTCATAAAACACGAGCTTACCCAATAAAAAATATCTTTGGTGTTTCCGCCCGTAAAGACTTCTTTGTGCATCACGATTGGAAGCAAAATACTTAAAAGTGGAATGCCAATTAAACGTGCTTTGCGGTCGTTGATATAGGGAGGTTCCATGCGAAATTTCCTCATTTTTTATCAAAGATACGGAATATCTACACCTTTTGGTTCTTCAAAAAATACCTCCAATGACGTACTCGGCTCACCAAGTTCTTTCCAAAGTGCTTGACCGTAAAAATCTTCGGTAGTCCCTTCGTAAAAGGCAAACAAGTCGGCCAAACTCTTCATTGTTGGCGAGAAAAACCCAATTGTTTTAGCCATCCACAAGGGCAAAACTTGCAATTTAAGGGAAGGTTTTTGGGCTTTTAGCCGTTGATAAACGGTTTCGTAGTCCATTTTTTCGCGTCCTTGTACTACGTAATGCTGGTAATAAGCCGTTGGGTTTCCTACCGCTTTGGCGACCCATTGGGCATAATCGGCCGAATTAGTCCAGTAAAATTCTACGGGTTTTCCCACCCACTGCAAGGTTTCTTTTTTGATGGCCCATTCGATGCTGTCCAAAAACCACGTTGGGTGAAAAATCGTAAACGGAATCCCCGATTCTTCGATGTAACGATGCCCTTCGCGGCGGGTTTGATTTTGATAAAATTCTTTGGGCTGACGAATCGACGGGTGGGCACCTAACGCGCCAATCTTCAAAATTTGCTGAACACCTATCGCTTGACACGCCTCCACGATGTTTTTGACGCCTTCTCGCTCCAAAAAAAACGAGCTTTTCGCACCATTTTCCTCCGCACTTAGATTTATATAAACGTATGTACTGCCTTTCAAAGCGCGGGACAAACTGGGTACATCACGCACATCAGCCACTGCAAATGTTACTTCTTTGGGAAGCAGTTGCTTAGCTTTTTCGGGATTTCGCACCACTGCCCGTACTTGATAACCGTACGCCAAGAGGGCTTTCACTACGGGAATGGCCAAACGCCCCGTAGCGCCTATGACAGAAATAATGGTTGTTGAATTCATGGGAAGTTTAACAAATTAAAAGGTTAGACGATAGAACGGAATGGGCAAAAATCCTTGCTGATAGGCAGTCCCGATTTTATTTACGCGCGGGTTGTAAGCTTGTTGAAAAATGTTCTGATGGTTGGTAATATTCTGTAAATCAATGGCTAACTCATGCGTACTACGGCGGCGATTGAGTTTATAACCAATCTTGAGGTCGGTGCGAAAGTAGCCGCTTTGTTGCTGCGTAAACGCCCGTGATTCGTCATAAATAGTGGTATTCGCCTCGGCCGATGCCTCCAAATTGATGGGACGAATGTACTTCCCACCTGCCGAAGTAAGTTTCCAGTTGATGCTCAGCACACTCCTATTGCCCAGCGGAATGTCTTTGCCCGCCAGCACATTGACGACGTAACGGTTATTGAAAGGAGTATTGCGTTCGACACCGTCGCTGCCTTGGTATTTTGAATCAAACAACGAACCCGTTATCAAAAAATAGTAATTATTGGAAAAGTACTTTTCTAGGGTCATTTCTAAACCATAGTTCCTACCTGTGCCTTTGTTGACCAAATTACCTACGTTGGTAGGGGCAAAATCCACTCCCTCGATGAGCACTGAGTAATAGCCCAAACTCGGCTGAATCGGAACGTTAAACAACGATTGATAATAAGCTTCCAACTTCAAGCGTAGGTTTTCACCAAGGCTACGCTCATATCCCAAAACAAAATGATGGCTTTTGGTAAACCCTAAGTCTTTGTTTGTCAAAGAGTAACTTCCATTGGTATTTTGGGTTTGGTAAAAATATAGCAACAGCGGTTGTAAGTTACTGTGCAATCCGTAAGCGAAGTTGAACGTACTACGGTCGGTTGCTTGATAAGCCAATCCGACGCGCGGTTCCAACGCCGCCGAATTGTTGAGTTCATAATGCAAGCCCGTCAGCCCCGCATTAAAGGTCAAATTTTGACTAAAACGGTGTTTCCACTGCACATACGCCTGCGTGAGCATGGTTTCGCCGTCGGTACTGCGGAGTGTAACGGCGTTGGGATATAGGTTGGAATTCAGCAATTTAAAGCGACTCAAATCGACAATCACCCCTGCCGAAATTTTGTCTTTGGCACTGATTTTATGGTTCACGCTGGCGTTGAGGGATAGCTTTTCGTTGGTAAACTCAGCCTGTTCTGCTAAAATTTCTTCCGATATTACCTTTGTTTCTGGTTTATAAATCACCGTATCTCCCTTAAAATTTTGGTAGCTTCTCGACGCCGAGAGCGTCACTTTTCCAAAGCTTTTATCCGTAAAACGGTGCTCGTACGACAGTGCCGCAATACCCGTTTCAAAACGCACGCGGGTGTTGGTATTTTCGTCACCGTAAGCATCTCCTTTCTCCGTATCCACGTCTTTTCCCAAAAACGTAATGTTGCTTTTTCCCGCCAGCGTCCAAAACGTTAATTGCCCTTTCTTACCTACAGGAACGTCGGTTTTAAAGGTAAAGTCTTGGTAATAAGGCGTTCCTGCAATGTCAAAACCCAAATTGGACATAATACCAAACAACGAATATCGGTAATTTAGCAAATACGACGCCTTCGATTTTTTGCTGTAAGGCCCTTCGGCACCCACCTCAACCCCGTTGAAACCCACTTGGGTCAGAAACTCGTGCTTTTCGTCATTTCCTTTTCGCATACGCAAATCAAACACCGACCCGAGGGCATTGGCATATTCGGCAGGGAAAGCCCCCGACATAAAATCGGACTTGGCCAACAAGTTGGTATTGAGCATCGAAACAGGCCCACCCGACGTTCCCAACGAGCTAAAGTGGTTGGGATTAGGGATATTGACACCATCCAAACGCCACAGCAACGAGGCGGGCGAATTTCCTCTGACTACAATGTCATTTCTAGCATCGTTGGCACCACTCACCCCCGCAAAATTGGCCGCCATCCGCGACGGGTCACCCAAACTTCCTGCGTATTTGAGGGTTTCGGAAGGAGCAAACGGTCGCGTGCTTACGGTTGACATTTCGTTGTTTGCCACTTTGTTGTCCTCGCTTCGTTTGTACCTGACGGTCACTTCGTTGAGGTTTTTGAAACTCTCCGTCATTGATAAATCCAGTACCACCTCTTTACCCGCATTGACAATCACATCTTTCGCAAAAATGTCTTCGTAGCCTAGGTACGTCACCCGCAGCGATGCTCTGCCGACATTTACTTTTAGCAAGCGAAAATTTCCATCGGCGTCAGTGGTGGTTCCGTTGAGCGGGTTACTTCCCGCTACCACCACAGTAGCCCCTACCACGGGCGCTTTAGAAGCGGCATCGGTGATTTTTCCGCGCACGGTTTGGGTAGATTGGGCAAAAGAGTAATATCCCAAAAATAGCAAAAAGAAAAGCTTTGTTTTCATGGCCTTTGTTATGGTTTGTTTTCGGTACAAAATTCTCCGAAAACGAGCCCCTCTCAAACGTAACAGCAGGTGAAGTGACAAAATAGCCTAGGTGAAATGCAAACAACGAGGGTCGAAACGCTCACTGATACTGCTTTTTTGTCTATTTTTGCTCTCTAATCCATTCCCATTTACCCTCTTTACGACTCAACAGTATCTTATGTATCAAAAACTGCCTGCATTCCTCCAGTTAGTATATAGCTTTTCTCTCAAATCATTGTTATTTTGCCTTTGGGGAATAGTTGGAGGAGAAAATATAGCCCAAGCCCAAAGTAAAATCGATACCTATTTATCTCTGAAAGGACAGGCGCGTTTGGACAGCCTATTGTTACAACAGCATTTAGTTTGGTATAACCTCGACAGTACTTCCGCCTTTGCCCAAATCGATATTATCAAAAAACATGGTCTTAAATCCAACGACCAACTGTTGGTAATTTATGCCGATTATTTAAGGGCATACTACTTACTGGGAGGCAAACAAAAAAACGTCGAGATTGCCTACTCTCGTTTTCAAAGCGTAGCAAAAAAGCTAGAAAAACTACCTGCTAGCACACTTAAAACCGCTTTTGAGGCCGAAGTGGAACACAGTATGGGTGTAACTCTGTACCTAACCCGTGATTTTTCTAGCAAGTGTATCAACCACTTATTAGCGGCAGATTTAGCCTTTCGGAAAATCGGTTACGAAAATTTCGCCTTTGCAGGTTACCGCCTTACTTATTTGGCCTTGTATTATTTAAAGCGAGTTTCCGATCCAGAAACGGCCTTAAAGTACTTAAAAGAAGGAGAAACGTACATTCAGAATGACCCCGTTGATTTTCACCGCATTCAGTTGTACCGCAACATTGCGTTGTGTTTAGTAGAAAAAAAACAGTACCAAGAGGCCATTCGATACAATCAATTAGGCATTGCACAAGTGCATACGCGCAAAGACAGTCTTCGCATTGGTGCTTTGAATGGCAACATTGGAGAAATCATTTTGGCGCACTTTCCCAACCCCAAGGAAGCCGAGCCTTATTTTAAAAAAGAGTTGTGGTATCGGCTTCGTTTCAAGCCCGATGGCTACGAAGACCTCTCAAAAATATACAGTAATTTATGCCAGGTTGCGGGGCATAAACGAAATTATGACGAAGTAATACGCTATTATAACCAAGCGATAAAAGTAGCTGACCTTTCACGTACCAATGATGAGGCGGCTTGGTATTCTTCGCTCAGTGAAATTTACCTAAGTCGCATGATTGCAGATACCCTGCTTGGTGATTATAAAAGTGCCCTAAAACATGAATTTTTATTTCAGGATGCCCAAAGTAAAATCAAAAAAGATGCCCTAAGCAAATCAGCAGTTGAAGCTTCAGTTCGGTTTGACTCAGAAAAACTAAAACTACAAGCCGAACTTGCCAATCAACAAACCCAAAACTCTCGATTTTGGATTGCGTTTGTTTCTTTGTTGCTACTTGTGACGTTGTTAGTGGGGTATTTTATTTATTATCGCTTGCAAACACGACGGGAAGAGTTAGCCCGTCAATTGTTATTTGAACAAAAAGAAGCGGAACGTTTGGCGGAATTAGACACCCTAAAAACCCGATTTTTTACCAACATATCCCACGAGTTTCGTACGCCATTGACTTTGCTTTTATCTCCCCTACAAGATTTGCAAAAGGAGTTTCCTGGACGCACTATTTTCCAAATGATGCAGAGAAATGCCGAACGATTACTGTCTTTGATTAGTCAGTTGTTGGATTTAAGCAAATTAGAAGCAGGAAAAATGGAAATTCAATTGCAAGAAGGTGATTTATCACAGTTTTTACAGTACATATTTTCTTCGTTTGAATCTCTAGGACAAGACAAAAATATATTATTTCAATATCAACAAAGTCGGGAGCATCAATTTGCTTATTTTGATGCCGATAAAATTGAAAAAATTACAACCAATTTACTTTCTAACGCTTTTAAATTTACCCCAGAAAATGGGCGTGTCCAGATACGAGCTGACTATTCTGACACTTCATTATTGATAGAAGTCAAAGATTATGGCATTGGGATAGACAAAGAACGTTTACCTAAAATATTTGAACGATTTTATCAAATTGACGACAGTGCACAACGCCATTATGAAGGAACGGGTGTGGGTTTAGCTTTGGTAAAAGAGCTAGTAGAGGTACTGGGTGGAACAATCAGTGTAATAAGTGAACTAGGACAAGGAACTACCTTTAATATCAACCTACCTACTGAGTTTTTAGATAAAAAACTAGAAAACATAACAGACACTTTATATTTCAACAATACTTCTAAAACCCCTGACAGTGGATTAGAAAATAAAACGACAAACGAAGAAGAGTATCCCGTGTTACTTATTGTAGAAGACAACGCAGATTTGCGCGCGTACATTCGGAGTCAGTTTGAATCAACGTTCTTTATTATTGAGGCAAAAGATGGGAAAGATGGATTAAGCAAAGCCCTGGAGAGTATTCCAGATTTGGCCATTTGCGACCTAATGATGCCACATTTGGATGGGTTTGAATTTTGCAAGCAGCTCAAAAGCGACATGCGAACAAGCCACATTCCAGTGGTGATGCTCACTGCCAAAGCCGCCATTGAAGACCGTCTAGTAGGTCTTGAGTTAGGCGCCGACGATTATCTTTCTAAGCCATTCAATACCAGTGAATTACAAATTCGGGTACGTAATTTGATTAAAATTCGTGAAACTATTCGTCAAAAATACAACACATCAAAACTCTTGACAACTGAATCAGAACCTGCAATTCAGTCCCAAACCCATGACAAAGAATTTTTAGAGAAAATAAATGATATATTAGAGAAAAACATCAGTAATTCGAACTTTGAAATGGAAAACTTGGCTAAGAGTTTATCTATTTCAAGTACTCAACTTCGTCGAAAACTAAAGGCCCTTACCAATCAAACCATCATTGAATACGTAAGGAATTATCGCCTTGACAAAGCTGCTCAAATGTTAAAAAATGGTGAAGGTGGTGTTTCTGAAATTGCTTATAAAGTTGGATTTGAAAGTCTTTCTTATTTTTCAAAAGTCTTTCAAGAACGTTTCCAACAAAGCCCTTCTGAATGGAAATAAATTAAAGCCCCCAAATCTAGTATTGTTGGGGGCTTTAATTCACACTTATTATTTTTTAATAACTTTCAAAGTCTCCTGTTTGTCATTTGTAATGACTCGTAATAAGTACAATCCCCTAGCCCCCAATGGGGAACAATTGTCGCTTGCTGTCTGCTGTCCTCGCAGCTCCCACACCTACCCCATCTTTCGACTGGATACCCAACAAGTATAGCAATCATTATCCGCACACTATCTAGCCAATTTACTAATCTTGAAATCTTGCCTATGTTCAGAAGATAAAACTCGTAATACATAACTACCCCCTGCATAACCTTCCATGGAAATAGACTCCACATGACCCAAAGCCAAATTAGACAACGATCGCCGACACAATTCCTCGCCTCCCAATCCAACCAGCACCACCAAAACCTCCCCCTTAATCGACTGGTTGAAACGTAAGGACAAAATACTACCCACTGGATTACCCAAGATACTCACCC
>NZ_JBYFCK010000009.1:0-265308 GCF_057652155.1 Runella sp. R0.1_18 | reverse complement strand
AAATGAATCGGAATATCATTCAAAATATCGAATCTGTCCTACAAGGCTCTTTTCAATGGGCTACCTAAACAGTTACGTTTTTTTTAGTTATTGCAAGCATTTCTCTAGCATTTGCGCAAGCCCCTGTCATTACTGATTTTAATCCTAAAAAAGGCCCCATCGGAACAGAAGTAACTTTTGTTGGAACAGGTTTTCATCTGGCTCCTGATAGCAATATCGTTTATTTTGGGGCGACTAAAGCTAAAGTTCTTCAGGCATCTGCTAATCAACTAATTGTAAATGTTCCTAACGGTGCGTCTCCTCAATACCCTACCGTCACAAATAGTCAAAATGGCCTTACAGGCTATGCTGCAAAAATTTTTGATGTAACCTTCAAAGGTTCACTAAATTTCCTGCCCTATACAAAGCTTAGCTCAAATGGTTCTAGCCCAGTTGCTGTACAAATTGTTGACTTCAATAATGACGGAAAACCAGATGTTCATGTTACCAATTATGGTCAAAGAGCTCCCATTCAGTACTCAACCTCGACTATATTCAAAAATTTGACTGGTTCAAATTTAATTAATTTAGGAAACCCGAGGATTTTGTCCATACCTAACACTACCGAATCGTCTAATGTTGGTGACTTAGATGGGGATGGAATGATTGACATCGTTTTTTATACTGGTAAACCTTATTTAAAAAACATTTCAAAAATTGATACTATCAACTTCTCTCCTTTATCTTTTATTAATTTAAATACGGATAGTTGGAGTAATGAATCTGTGGTAATTGACTTAGATAATGATGGAAAGCCTGAAATTGTTGGAGCTTCTCCGTTCAATAGTATAATGGTTTACCGTAATAATTCTACCGTAGGCACTATTAATTTTTCAGAAGTATTGACCTTCAATACTGGGGCTAGTAGTTATAATATTTGCGTCGGCGATTTGGACGGCGATTCTAAAGCCGACGTTGCCCTCTATAATTCTTCCAACATTTCAGTCCTTAGAAATACAAGTTCAGCACCTGGACAAATCAGCTTTGCTCCATTTATTAGCTTCCCCAAAACTCCAGATGTATATAACTATGGTGCCAGATATGCTATTAAAATGGAAGACTTAGATGGTGACGGAAAACTGGATTTAGCGGTCTCAAATGGAGGTGGCTATACGGTCTCTGTTCTGAGAAATACTTCAACAATTGGCGCGATAAATTTTGCCCCGAAAATTGACTTCACTGTTGGTTTTAGTCCTTATTCTGTTTCCATTGGGGATGTCGATGGTGATGGTAAACCTGAATTAGTGTCTGCCAACCAAGGGTCGTACTCTTTGTCAATTTTACGCAATCTATCTACGCCTGGTACGATAAATTTTGCCCCAAAAAATGATGTAACAGTCGAACAACAACCGTACGCCGTTGCTATTGGTGATTTGAATATGGATGGCAAAACTGACCTTGTAGCAGCCACCGCTGGCACTATTTCCATCTTACAACAAACCTCTACCACCAAAGGAAGTTTATACGCCAATGGCCCTTTTTGTGGTTCGGGGATGGGGAAACTTACTTTTTTAGGCGCTGCAGGAAGTGGCCCCTATACAATCGTATATAACGACGGAGTAGCTAACCGAACGGTCACTAACGTATTCAGTGGAATACCCTTCAACACAACTACGGCCCCTGTCAATTCTACAACCACCTATCGGCTTGTTTCCGTTACAAACCCCGACAATTCGGTACAAACAAGCGGTTTTGACATTGATACAGCTACTATTACTATTCAGAGCCCACCTGCCAATGTCAATGTAACCACCGATTATTCTTCTGGGAATTACCTTATTTCTGCTGGAAATATATCAGCGAATAACAAAATTACCAATGCAAATGTCGAATACAAAGCCACTCAATCAGTCATTTTGGCTCCAGGGTTTTCAGCCGTTGGTAATGTCTTCAAAGCATCAATCGGGAATGCATGTAATTAAGACAACACGTATTTCCGCCCCAACTGTTACCTTTGCGTTTCGTTTGGAGTAAGGGTATGATTCACGATATTTTAAAACAGTACTGGAACTACGATTCATTTCGTCCATTACAAGAAGATATTATTCAAAGTATTTTGTCGGGGCGAGATACGCTCGCGTTGCTCCCGACAGGCGGGGGAAAGTCGGTGTGTTTTCAAGTTCCTGCATTGGCCAAGGAAGGCGTTTGTATTGTCGTTACGCCATTGATTGCCCTCATGAAAGACCAAGTGGAGCAACTCAAGCGGCGGCGTATCATGGCGGCAGCGATTTATTCGGGGATGAACTGGCACGAAATCGACATCGTACTTGACAATTGTATTCACGGCACGACCAAGTTCCTGTACGTTTCGCCCGAACGCTTACGAACTGATATTTTTTTGGCGCGGGTAAAACAAATGAAAATTTCGCTTCTCGCCATCGACGAAGCGCACTGTATTTCGCAGTGGGGGTATGACTTTCGTCCAGCCTATTTACAAATTGCCGCTTTTCGGGCATTGATTCCTACCGTTCCGCTCATCGCATTGACAGCTTCGGCTACCGACCCCGTCAAGAAGGATATTTGTGAGAAATTGGAAATGCGCGAACCTGCCATTTTCCAATCTACCTTTGCCCGCTCCAATTTGTCGTATTCTGCTTTTTTTGAAGAAAATAAAGACGCTCGGCTGCTTCGTATCTTGCAAAATGTGCAAGGTAGCTCCATCATCTACGTCCGCAACCGCCGACGCACCAAAGAAGTGGCTGATTGGCTCAATCGTAACGGTATCCGTGCCGATTTTTACCACGCAGGTGTACCCAATAAACAGCGCAGCGAAAAGCAAGAAGCTTGGATTCGGAATCGTTCGCGGGTAATGGTCGCCACCAATGCTTTTGGTATGGGTATCGACAAACCCGACGTGCGCTCCGTCATTCATATTGACTTACCCGATACCCTCGAAGCGTACTACCAAGAAGCTGGCCGTGCTGGTCGTGACGGGTTAAAAGCCTATGCCGTTGCGCTGTATTCCCAAAAAGACCTAGAAGAACTTCAACGCAATGTCGAGCAAAAATACCCCCCCATCGACTTTTTGCGGAGGGTTTATCAGGCATTGTCAAACTATTACCAAATCCCCGTCGGAGGTGGCGAATTTGAAAGTTTCGACTTTGATTTACAAGACTTTACGGGCACCTTTGGGCTTCCTTTATCAGAAACGCACTTTGCCATTAAGTTGCTTGAAGATGAAGGATTTGTGCAACTTAGCGAAGCCTATAACAGTTCGTCGAAAGTCCACATTATCGTCGATAATCGTGCGTTATACGATTTACAACTCAAACATCCTCAGTACGATAGCTTTATAAAACTGCTACTTAGAATGTACGGAGGCGAACTGTTTACGCAGTTTGTCCATATCTCCGAAACCGCCATTGGCCAAAAACATTACACCATGGAAACCGATGTGGTCAAACTTCTACAAGGACTCCATGACCTTGGCATGATTGTCTATGACAAACAGCGAGTTAAGCCCCAATTTGGCTTTGCTACTCCCCGCTTCGATGCCTCCCAAATGCCCATTAACGCCCTGGCGATTGAGGAAAAGCACCAGACTGATTTGCAACGAATTGCAGCCGTGATTAGTTACGTTCAACAAAAAAACCGTTGCCGCACGCAATTACTTCAAAACTATTTTGGCGAACCAAGCGACGCCGATTGCGGCATTTGCGATAATTGTTTGGCCAAAAAGAAAAAAGCTGCTTCTCCCGCCGAACACGCCCCCATTCGGGCTGAAATACTGCGTTTGTTAAAACTCAGCCCCTTAAGTCCTCAACAACTGGTAGCCGCCTTTGGCTTAAAAAACGAACAAATCGCTATCGCAACCCTGCGGGAACTATTAGAAGACGAAGTCGTTTTGTATGAAAGTGAAGGAAGAATACGACTAAAGGAGTCATGAAGCTTCAAAAAACAAGTTACTTTTGTAATGAACGCGTTTAATAACTATTCAACATGAACTGGCAAGACTATATTTATTCAACTCCTGAAATCTTAAACGGAAGACCTGTTTTTAGAGGTACAAGGCTCTCCGTAGAGTTTGTGTTAGAGCGTTTGAGCGAAGGCTGGTCAGAACAAATGATTATTGAAAACTACCCTCGTCTGAGTCATGAATCCATTTTGGCCGTTTATGCTTTTATGCTTCAAATGGCAAAAGACGGGCTGTTGTATATGCCACCTTCTACTTTTCAGCAAGCATCATGAAGTTGAAATGGATAGCCGATGAAAATTTCCCTTTCGCATCTTACAAATTATTAAAACAAGAAGGTTGGGATATTATCCATATTGCAGAAGAAAACGCTAGTGTGTCGGACACTGAAGTAATTCAAATTGCCAATACCCAACAACGTATTATTCTTACATTTGACAGTGATTTTGGGACACTCATTTTCAAAAATGATTACAAAACTATTGGAGTAATTTATTTTCGTTTACCTCAGTTTGATCCTAAATACCCCGCACAAATCCTGTTAAATTTAATTCAGTCAGGTTTTCAAACATTTTTATTCCATTTCACAGTCATAAGCGACGACGGAATAAGACAACGCATTCTAACACAATGAACATAGGCGATAAAGTCCGATTAATCCATTCCAAAGAAGAGGGTATCGTTACCCGAATTTTACCCAACAACGTCATCGAAATCGAAATCGAAGACGGTTTTCGTTTGCCCGTTTTAAAGCGCGAATTGGCCGTAGTTTCAGCGGCTGAAGCACAGGCATTTCGTACGGTAAAACCCCAACCTACTCCCGATAAAGCTACCGATAGCCGCCCCACGGGCATTCGTGCCGAAAAGGGGATTTTTATGGCGTTTGTTCCGCTCAATGACCGCGAAATTGTTCTCCATCTCGTCAATAATACCGACTGGGATTTACCTTACTCGCTCACTACTCCCACCGAACGCCATCAGCGAGGAATTTCGGGTGGGTATCTCAAAGCCAAAAGTGCCATTAAGGTTCACGAGTTACTCATCAAAGACTTTGAAGACTGGGGCACGTTTGTGTTTCATTGCCTCTATTTTACCGTAGGGTTTTCACCAGAAAGAGCACCTTTGAGCAAACGTATTAAGTTTAGGGCAAATACTTTTTTCAAAAACAAACGCAAAGCGCCAATCCTTGAAAAGGACGCTTACCTCTTTCAGCTCGACGCTGACGAAAAGTTAGACCAGCCGCTCAACGCGCAGGTGTTGAAAGAAAAGATGATGGAGAAAAACGAACCAGAACCTACTGTTTCTCAACCTATTGAGCGCCCTTCTTCGGTCGTTGATTTGCACATTGAAAAACTAACGCGTGATTTTTTGGCATTGAGCAACAACGAAATGATTTCGATTCAATTAAAAACGTTTGAACAACAACTCGAAAAGGCCATCGCAAGTGGCATGGACGAAATTACGTTTATTCATGGCGTTGGGAACGGAGTTTTGCGTACTGAACTCCACCGCCGAATGAGCAAGCACAAAAACGTAAAGTTTTACGAAGACGCTCAAAAAGAGAAGTTTGGCTACGGAGCCACTAAGGTAAAAATCAAATAAGGTGTCCAACCTTCCCGAAAGTTTGAAACTTTCGGGAAGGTAAATTTCTAATCCCTCAAAAAGCCCAAAATAACCATTCCTATTCCACTAATGGCCAAGCCCAACGACTCACGGGCTAATTCAATATTGATGGATCTCATCGACATTTCTCCCCAAAATACGCCTTCGTACTTAGGTGGCCACTGCTGAAACGCTGCCAAAAAGTAAGCCCCTGCCAAAATAAAAAATACGTAACGATTAGGGGCTTTCCCAAAAAATATACTCAAACAAGCCGCTACTACAATCCCATAAATCGGCATCCACAGCTGCGGGTCGGGGTCGTTGTACTGCACTACAACAAAATACGAAAATAATATCGCTAATACCAGCGACACGGCTTTTTTTAGGTTCATTTTTATTGGTTAGGTTAAACGTAAAATACACTGATTTTTGGCCAAAAATAGCTAATTTGCCCATTCAACAACACTTCATAAAATCCAATGAAAAACCTTTCTACTCTTTCTCTCCTACTGATTTCTGTCAGTATTTGGGCACAAAGACCTTATTACCCCGAACCAAAATGGCCTGAACAAGACACTGCTAACAAATTCTACACCGTTAAGGGTGAACGGCATGGCGTGAGTTTTTTTAAAAAACATTACTTCAAAGACGTCCAATACACCCCCTCCGACAAACTCGCTTTTGACGTTTACCACTCGCCCGATGTGATGTATCATTGGTACCGAAAATGGGCTGAACAATACCCCAATCTCGTTGATTTATACGAAGTTGCCAAAAGTTATGAAGGACGCCCAATTCTTCAAATGACCCTCACAAATAAAAAAACGGGCAAACATACCGACAAGCCCGCTGCTTACTTTGAAGCAGGACGCCACAGCGGTGAAGTAACCAGCAGTGAGGCCATTTTGTGGCTCACCAAACACCTACTCGACAACTACGGCAAAGACGCCGCCATCACCAAGTTGATTGATACAAAAACCATTTACCTTCGCCCCGAAAATAACCCCGATGGGTCAACGATGTATTTGTTTTCGGCCCAACGCAACCGCAGTACTGTACATCCCAAAGACGATGACCGCGACGGTTTGCTCGACGAAGACCCCGAGGAAGACCTCGATGGTGATGGGGTAATTTATCAGATTCGTAAAAAAGCCGTTACAAAAGCCGAAAAAGAAAAGGCTGACTTTATCCTAGACCCGCGCGATTCTCGCTTGATGAAACGCGTGCAAGAAGGCAAAGGAGAATGGCTCGTCTATACCGAAGGCATTGACAATGACGGCGATGGCAAGTACAACGAAGACGGGATTGGCGGCCTCGACAATCACCGCAACTACCCCGAAAACTGGCGTCCCGACCAAGGCGGCGACCTCACTGGTCGAGGCTATACCCAAGGCGGAGCAGGTGAGTATCCGTTGAGCGAGATTGAAACCCGTTCCACCGTACTATGGCTGCTCCAACATCCCAATATTTCAGTAGTCAATTCGATGGATACCCGCGTGCCTATGCACTTGCGCCCACCATCAACGTCGAAAAGTGAAGAAAGTATGTTTCCCGCTGACCTTGCTATCTACAAACACATGGACAGCCTAGGACTATCGCACACCAACTACCCTTGGGCGGGCGATGTGTATTATACCTATGCCACGCGCAGCAAAACCGACCGCGTCACGGGTGATCCTTCCAAGCCTCAGCCGCTGTTTGGCCACGGCCCTGATTTTGGGTATTTTTATTACGGTTCAATCTGGTACGGCGATGAACTTTGGAACGGTGGCGCCATGAAAGATTACGATAAAGATGGCCAATACGACGAATATGACGGCCTAATGTGGGACGATGAAGCCAACAAAAAGAACGGTTTCAAGCCTTGGTCTAAACTTACACATCCCGTGTTGGGCGAAGTAGAAATTGGCGGTTTTCACCCTAAATTTTTTGCGCAAAACGGCCCCGCTTGGAACTTGGAAACCTGGATTTCGAAACAATCGCTCTTCAACTTAGGCATGGCACTGGAGCTTCCACAGGTAGAGTTCAAAGACGTATCAGTGAAAGCCCTTCCCAACAAAGAATACGAAATTCGAGTTAAATGGAGTAACACTGGAAAACTTCCCGTGGCGTTGGAACAGGCCAAACGCGTCAAAATCGTTCAGGAAGACCGCCTTACCCTCGACATTGATAAAAACTTGTTGAAAGGTTTTGAAGAAGCAAAAGTAGTTATTACACAACCAACCTTATTTGATAAAACCATTTTTGCGGGTTATACCGCTCCAAACGAAACCAAAGAGGGAATTTTTCGCGTAAAACTTAACCAAACAGGGAGTGTTAAAGCCAAAATTAAACTGCTTTCAACGCGGGGAGGTTATCAAGAAAAAGAAATTGTGATTGGACAATAGTTTTATTTCATTTTGGCCAATACTTTTTCTAACGACAAGTTATTGGCCAAAATTTCCAGTCTTTTCAAAAACCTAACTACATCTTTCGCCCACCTAAACTAATAAATTTATGTCAATCAAAAATTTATCTTCTCAAATTGAGCTTAGCAATACCCCTAAATTAGAAGCTACTTACAACCAATTTGATACGTTACTCATTGAGTTAAGAAAGAAAGAAATTCCTTCCCAGCTCATCGACCGTATCAATACGGAAGTAAACGAAATCAACTCATTCACGGGTTCGGGAGCAAATTTTGGGAAATTTATTAAAATGAAGCAATCAAAAATCATCAACCTGTTGGCCAAAGAAGTTAAGATTGTTCCTAAAAAGTATTATCAAACCCTTTGGATGAGCACGGGCATGGCGGCGATTGGCCTTCCTATTGGCGTTGCGATAGGGACGGCTACCAAAAACATGGGGCTCTTAGGGCTGGGGTTACCCATTGGGCTGGGTTTGGGAGTAGTTCTCGGTAGTAGAATGGACGTAAAAGCCGCCAAAGAAAATCGTCAGTTGAATATTGAGTTGACTAAAAACTTTTAAGCAAAAAAGACTTTCCAAGTTTGTTCGTTACACAACAGTTAAACTTGGAAAGCCTAAATAAAAAACTTTCCAAGCTTGTTCGTTACACAACAGTTAAACTTGGAAAGTCTAAATAAAAAACTTTCCAAGTTTGTTCGTTACACAACAGTTAAACTTGGAAAGTCTAAATAAAAAACTTTCCAAGTTTAAGATACCTTTTTAATCCTTCTGTGGCTTAATCGTTTTCATTTGGATTATATCCACCAAAAAGGCAAATGCCATCGAGAAATAGATATATCCTTTAGGAATTTTAAAATGAAAACCTTCGGCTAACAATGCCACGCCAATCATCATTAAAAAGCAGAGTGCCAATATTTTGAAGGATGGATGCTTTCTGATAAACTCACTTATGGGCTTTGAGGCAACCAACATAATACCCACCGTAACGATAACCGCCGTGTACATCACCCAAAGCTCCTGAACCATTCCAACTGCCGTAATAATAGAGTCGATAGAAAACACCAAATCCAGCACAATAACCTCTGCAAGTAACTGATTGAAGGTACTTTTTTTAGCAGTTAGAGCTGTGTCATTTTTATTAGCTTCTGTTTTATGGTAAATTTCTTTGGTACTTTTATAAAGAAGAAACAATCCTCCACCAATCAAAATCAGCCCTTTCCCTGAAAAAGGAATATCTAGTAGGGTGAATAACGTTTGGTCTAATTTTAAAATCCAAGAAATAAAAGCCAATAAACATAGGCGCATTACCATGGCCAAGCCAATTCCCCAAACCCTAAGCTTATTCCTCTGATTTTCGGGTAATTTATCAGCTAAAATGGATATAAATATGATATTATCAATCCCAAGAATAACTTCTAGGGCAATAAGTGAAATCAAAGGAATTACTACATCAAGCATTTTAATTGATTATTTAGTGGTTGGATAACTAAAAATAAAACAGCAAAGCAATCTATTGACCAATTCCCAATCGACTAAGGATAAAGGCGTAGTTAAAGGCTTCGTCTTTGAGGTAATCAAAACGCCCCGTCGAACCACCGTGGCCTGAATCCATGTTGGTCTTGAGCAGAACTACATTTTGGTCAGTTTTAAGGGTACGAATTTTGGCGACCCATTTGGCAGGTTCATGAAAACCAACTTGCGAGTCATTTAAACCACCCGTAGCCAAAATGTTGGGATAACTCCCTTTTTTGAGGTTATCGTAAGGTGAGTACGTCATGATATAATCGTAATCAGCTTTTACGTTGGGGTTGCCCCATTGTTCGTATTCTTGGGTCGTCAGTGGAAGGTTAGGATCAAGCATGGTATTAATCACATCCACAAAAGGTACTTCTGCCACTACTACTTTAAACAAATCAGGACGTAGGTTGGTCACTGCTCCTACCAACAAGCCCCCCGCACTTCCACCGTTGATGGCCAGTTTTTCGGGAGATGTATATTTATCCTTTATGAGGTGCTCAGCGCAGGCAATAAAATCGGTGAACGTGTTCATTTTTTTCTGCAATTTCCCGTCTTCGTACCATTGTTCGCCCAAGTCAGACCCACCACGAATCTGCGCAATGACATAGACAAACCCACGGTTGACCAAGCTAAAGACGTTGGCATTGAAGCCCGCATCCGACGAATACCCGTACGAACCATACGAATACAACAAACAAGGGTTCGTCCCGTCGAGGGTTATTCCTTTTTTGTGAACTACAGCCATCGGTACTTTAACACCATCTTTCGCCGTCGCCCAAAGTCGTTTTACTTCATATTCGTCAGGATTAAAGCCGCTTGGCACTTCACGTTCTTTGAGCTTTGTGCTAGTGTTGGTCAACATATCGTAGTCGTAGGTCGTGGTAGGGCGGTTGAGCGAAGTATAAGCGTAACGGAATTTCGTCGAACTAAAATCAGGCGTACCCATCGGATAGGCGGTATAGACAGGTTCGGGAAACGAAATCGTTTTGCTATTGCCCGTTGTCAATTCCCGTACCTGCATCTCTAGCAACCCATTGATTCGTTTGGTGATAATCATATACTTTTCAAAAATATCTATCCCTTCGATTTTTGCTTTGGGGTCATGTGCAACAATCTCCTTCCAAGTACTGCGATTTTGGTATCCTTCCTTGGGCAATTCGTATATCTTTTGGTTTTTGTTTTGCGGGTCTTTCCACGACACATAGTAATGCGCAGGGTGGTCGGTAAGGTTGTATTCAACATCTTTTTGACGTGGCAAAAACAGCGTAAACTTTCCATTGGGCTGGTCAGCGGGCAGGATTCGGGTATCGCTGCTGGTAAAGCTTCCCGACTGAATCGCAATGATGCGTTTGGTTTTGGAACGACCTACATAGCAGTTAAATAACTCGTCTTTTTCTTCATATACCAATTCGTCTTTGGCTTTGCTTCCGACTACATGTTTATAAATTTTGTGCGAACGAAGGGCAGCATTAGGCACCGAATAAAACACTGTTTGGTTATCAGCTGCCCAAGCAAGGCTACCTCCCATGCGACTGATAACGTCGGGTAGATCTTTACCCGTTTGTAAGTCACGGAAACGAAGCTCAAACTCCGCATAAGAACCTGTCGTGTTGCTGACGTAAGCCGCGATGTTGTTGTTGTCGCTTACTTCATAACCACCCATGATGAATGCGCCCTTGCCTTCAGCCATTTTGTTTTCGTCAAAAATGACCTCCTCGGCGGCGTCAAGGCTGCCTTTTTTGCGACAATGAACGCTGTATTGTTGGCCTTTTCCAACGCGAGAATAGTAAAAATAGCCATTGTCGAACGACGGCACCGACTGATCTTCTTCTTTGATGCGGCCCTTCATTTCGTCAAAAAGCGTTTTTTGAAGCGCTTTGGTTGAAGCCATCACCGTATCAGCATAGGCATTTTCAGCTTTTAGATAAGCAATTGTTTCAGGGTTCTTTTTGTCTTTGAGCCAATAGTAGTCGTCCACGCGCTGATAGCCGTGGTTGGTAAAAGTTTGGGGCTTTTTGGCGGCAACGGGAGCGGCAGGAAATTCGGCTTGGGTGAGAACTTTTGTTTGTTCGGGAGTGGTTTTGCACGCTCCCAAAGCCAAACATACCACTAGGGTGCTGGGAATGAGGTTTTTCATCGAAAATGGTTTTTAGAATTTGGGGGTAATTTACACAATGGAACTGCCATTTCCCAACGAAAAAAGTGAGCCTCTTCCCATCCATTCATCTATAAAATAACCTGATTAGTCTGCACATTGTAGTAAAATAAAAAGACTGAATAAGATATTCCTCAGAAAACTCATCTTAAAATCTTACATTTAAAAATGTTTTTACCAAGAGCCATCACCTTTATTGTTCTCTGTTTGCTGTGGGTTTCGTGCGTTGAAGTCTATGAGGTAAACTATCATTTCAATTCGGATGTCATCACAGTGGATGGATTCGTAACCAATGGATACGGTCTGACTGTCACCTTAAAAACGGCTCGTTCAGAAAATGCCACCTATTATTCAGTCCCACTGCGAAATTGTGAAGTCGAAGTCAGAGTAGGCGACGGTTCGGTTGTAAAACTAACCGAATACGAAAGTGGCGTCTATACAGCACCAGCTACTTTTAATGGCCAAGTCGGTCAAACCTACCAATTACATTTCCGAACCCCCACTGGAAAAGTATATGAGTCAGAAAAAGAGCAGCTGAGGGCATCCCCTGAAATTGATAAAATCTACCACAAATACAACCGTGACGGCATCCTGGACCGCACAGGAAAACGCGTTGCTTTTTCTTCGTTAGATGTTTACGTTGATTTTAAAGACCCCGCCAATGAGCGCAACTTCTATTTGTGGCGCTGGACAGACTACGAAGAGCAAGGCTTATGTGCCACTTGCGAAGGCGGAAAACTGGACTCAAAAACTTTCGTGTGTATTCCTGAGCGTAACAGTCGGATGATATACGACTATCGATGTGATGCACCTTGTTGGGAGATTTTTTACAGTAATGAAATTACCGTCTTTTCGGATATTTATTCCAATGGTCGCCAAGTTCAGGCCCAACAAGTTGCTAAAATTCCGTTCTATTCTATGGGGGGGGGATTTGCCAATCGGGCAGCGCTGGTCGAAATCCAGCAATTATCCATTTCTCCTAATGCCTACGAATATTACAAACTCCTACGAGACCAAGCCCAGAATACTGGTAATCTGACCGATACTCCTCCCTCTGCAATTATCGGCAATGTTAGAAACATAGATGACAGTACCGAAGAAGTAGTTGGCTATTTCGGGACGGCAGGAGTGGCAAAATCCCGCCATTTTATTGACAAACGCCCTTATTCTAACGCTTATAAGTACCTTATGCTTGGCCGAGAGCCTTCTCTTGAACCAGATTCACCCCCTATGCCACCTTTGTTTGAGTCCAGGCCGCCCTTGGCACCTTGTGTTAAAAGTAATACCCGAACCCCAACTCGCCCCGAAGGATGGCTTTTGTAAAAATGAAAATAAGGCTACTTTTTTTTCTCTGGCTAATCGCAGGAATAGGGATGGCGGCGGCCCAACAACGCGTCAAACAAGCCCCCACCCGACCATTTGAACTGAGTGGCATCGTTAGAGATTCGCTGACGGGCGAACTTATCAGCAATGCCGCTATTCGCCTAAACTTTGACAAATCGGGTCTTTATACCGATTCTACAGGAACCTTCACCATCATGCTTAGTGAAGCCGAATACACCTTAGTTATCAGCCGATTAGGATACCGACCACACCGCCTAAAATTTAGGCTTGATCAAAATATTCGCTTGGATGTAAAACTTCTCAACGTGGCAAAAGAGCTGGAAGAGGTCGTTATTTCGACCCAAGCGGTGGACCAAAATGTTGCTCGTCCACTGCTGGGAGTGACACAGCTAAACATAAAAACTATCAAACGCCTCCCTGCTATTATGGGAGAAGTAGATGTACTGCGAAGTCTGCAAATGCTACCTGGGGTCACTTCGGTGGGGGAAGCCTCCAACGGCGTCAATATCAGGGGTGGTGCCGTTGATCAAAACCTTATTTTACTCGACGACGCCCCGATTTTTAACCCCACCCACTTGTTTGGGCTATTTTCTGTTTTTCCGCCCGATGCTGTTTCGAGCATGGAATTATACAAAGGCACTTCCCCCGCTCGGTTTGGCGGGCGTGCAGCATCAGTGCTTGATATTTCAATGGCTAATCCATCATTGGATAAATTTAAACTCCAAGGTGGCATCAGTTTCGTTGCCAACCGTTTGACCGCCGAAATTCCTCTGGTCAAAGAAAAAGTGGGGTTATTGATAACAGGACGCGGGGCATTCAACGATTTTGCGTTTCAGTGGGGGCCTCAAAAATTAAAAAACATTCGGGCAAGTTTTGGGGATGCCGCCGCCAAGCTCTTTTGGAAAATCAATGATAAAAACACCTTTTCATTGTCCAATTATTACAGCACCGATTTCTTCCAAACCGACCTGCTAGGTGGCATCAACAACATCAACTCTGTTTCTACTCAATACGCTTATAACACCCTCAATTTTACCGCTCGCTGGTTTCATGCTTTTCATGACCGACTCAACGTGCAAACCACCGCCGTTTTTAGCCAATATCGTCCCACCATCCTTTTACCCGAACTCAACAGCGATAATAAAGTAACAATTGGCTCCGAAATCCTTCAGCGCCAAGCAAAGACCAATTTTAACTATACCCCAAACAAAGACCACAAAATAGAATTTGGGGCAAACATGACCCATTATCAGCTACAGCCTGGCAACCTTAACCCTGGCGTCAACGACCGCGTAAATCCCCTGCGTGTACCCACCGAATATGGACTTGAGCTGGCATTACACGCCGAAGATGAAATCACTCTAAATCCCAAAACAACTGTTTCGGTAGGACTGCGTTATTCGTATTTTATGGCTTTAGGCCCCGCCGCTGTGCGTTCGTACACCGACGGTAGCCCAAAATCCGAAGCCAGCATCATCGACTCCACTTTTTACGGAAGCGGCAAATCCCTCCAAACCTACGGAGGTTTTGAGCCACGCGTGGGATTACGCTATAACATCAACGAACTGTCGTCGGTAAAGTTTGGCTACAACCTCATGCGTCAATATTTACAAGTAGTCTCCAACACCACCACTCCCCTTCCCACGTCGCGTTGGAAAATGAGTGATGCCCACATTCGGCCGCAAGTGAGTCAGTTGTGGACAATTGGTTATTTCAAAAATCTTAAAAATAACATCTATGAATTTTCAGTAGAAGCTTACTACCGCGCCACCCAAAACGTACTAGACTTTAAACCTGGTGCCGATTTTTTGTTGCAAAATTACATCGAGACCCAGGTATTGCAGGGTCGTAGCAAATCGTACGGCTTAGAATTAATGCTCACCAAGAAACGAGGCGAAATGACGGGTTGGGTCAACTATACCTACTCAAGGGTATTTAATTTGGTGGATGAAGGCCCACGTTTTAGCGAACGTATCAACGATGGCAAATGGTATCCTGCCAACTTCGACCGCCCACACAACGTCAATATGTCGCTCAATTTCAGCGAGAATAAATACCACAGCCTCTCTTTGACTTTTACCTACGGCACAGGTCGCCCTTACACCATTCCCAATGGCTTTGTGAGCTTCCAAGGAAAAGCCTACCCCTACTATGCCGAGCGCAACCAAGGCCGAATCAAAGACTACCATCGGCTTGATTTTTCGTGGCAAATCAACAACCCTTCACTCAAAGATAAACGTTGGATTGGGAGCTGGATTTTTACCGTATATAACCTCTACGGGCGCAAAAATCAGTACTCGGTATTTTTGAAAACCCAAGGAACTGCCTATACCGCCTATCAGCTTCAAATTTTTGCCTCCCCAATTGTATCTTTGGCATACAATTTCAAGTTTATGTAGTGAAGTACAACGAACAGATTAAACGCATTAAAAACGAAGTAGCCTCAGCGAGGCTAAACCTTTGTAGAAATATAGGGACAAAGCCCCCCAGCCCCATTCATTTTTAACCAACAACCAATGGCCATTGATTATTCAATAAAAGACGGGGTAGCGATGATTGTGTGGAACATGACAAGCTCCCCCATGAACGTCCTCAACGACGACTCTGTTCCTGCCTTTGGAGAAGCACTCGAAAAAGCCTTCTCCGATGCTGAGGTAAAAGGAATCGTCATCACATCCTCCAAGCCCGAGTTTGTGGCAGGAGCTGACCTAAAAATGATTTTGCGCAACCAAGGAGGCGACCCTGCCGAAATGCTCAAAATCTCCGCAGGACTTAACGAACTTTTTCGCCGCATCGAAACCAATGGCAAACCCGTAGTCGCTGCCATCAATGGCACAGCCCTGGGCGGAGGACTGGAAATATGTCTAGCTTGCCATTACCGAGTCGCCCTCAATAACCCCAAATCCAAACTAGGACTTCCCGAAGTAAAAGTTGGGCTACTCCCTGGGGCAGGTGGTACGCAACGATTGCCGCGCATGATCGGAATGCAGGCCGCTTTACCATTGATTTTGGAAGGCAAAGAACTCTCCCCCAAAGATGCTTTAGGCATGGGCATTGTCGATGCCGTAGCCGAAACCCGCGAAGAAATGCTAGAAAAGGCTTTTTCGTGGATTGCAGCCAATCCAAAACCGCTAAAACCTTGGGACGAAATCAATAAAAAAACGGGTAAAATTCAGGCAAAAGACAACTATAAAGTGCCTAATGGCGCGGTTTTGAGCCCCGTCGGAATGCAAACTTTTACAGTAGGCACGGCGATGATGATGGACAAATCAAAAGGCAATTATCCTTCAACGCAGCACATCATGTCGTGTGTTTACGAAGGATTGTTGGTCAACATCGACCGAGGTATTGCCATTGAAGCCCGTCATTTTGTGAAAGTTGCTACCTCCAAAGAAGCAGGCAATTTGATTAGAACCATGTTCTTGGGCTTAAACGAAGCCAACAAAGGCGCAAGCCGTCCCAAAGACATGGCCAAAACCGACGTAAAAAAATTGGGTGTTTTGGGTGCGGGCATGATGGGTGCGGGCATTGCCTACGTAAGTGCGCTGGCGGGCATCGAAGTCATTTTAAAAGACGTCAGTCAAGATGCGGCTGAAAAAGGCAAGGACTACGCGCGTGGCTTGTTAAAAAAAGCGGTAGAGCGCGGCAAATTCGACGCCTTGAAAGCCGAAGGCGTATTGGACTTAATCAAACCAACAGCCAACGCCGATGACTTGGCGGGTAGCGATCTAATCATCGAAGCCGTCTTTGAAAACCGTGAGCTAAAAGCCGCCGTCACGCAAGAAGCCGAACCTCAATTAGTAAATAACGGCGTATTTGCCTCCAATACATCCACCTTGCCCATCACGGGCCTTGCCAAAGCCTCGACGAATCCTGCAAATTTCATTGGCATACACTTCTTTTCTCCCGTCGATAAAATGATGTTGGTGGAATTGATTGTCGGCAAAGAAACTTCTGACTATGCCCTAGCAGTGGCGATAGATTATACCCGTAAAATCAAAAAAACGCCGATTGTTGTCAACGACTCGCGCGGTTTTTATACTTCGCGCTGTTTTGGCACTTACACTTCCGAAGGAATGGAGTTACTTAAAGACGGCGTCAACCCTGTCCTGATTGAAAACGCAGGAAAACTGGCAGGAATGCCCGTTGGGCCGTTGGCAGTCTCAGACGAAGTAGCACTCGATTTGGTATATAAAATCGCGAGACAAGCCGTTAAAGACGGGGTACTGGCTGAAACTGATACTAGCTACCAAATTGGGAAACAATTTACTGAAATGGGGCGCTTAGGTAAAAAAGCCAAAGCAGGGTTCTACGAATACCCCGAAGGCGGTCAAAAACACCTATGGGAAGGTCTAGCGGAATTATTCCCTGCCAATGCCCAACAGCCTGCCTTGGAAGAAGTAAAAACCCGTTTGTTGTACCGTCAGGCGATAGAAACGGTACGGTGCTTTGAAGAAGGCGTGATACGAACGCGCCTTGACGCCGATTTGGGGTCGATTCTCGGCTGGGGCTTCCCTCCGTACACGGGCGGCACACTCTCTTTTGTTGACTACGTGGGCATTTCCACCTTCGTATCCGAATGCGACCGTCTTGCCGAAATATACGGGGAGCGCTTCCGTCCCACCCCCAAATTACGAGCAATGGCGACAGCGGGCGAAGGCTTTGTTGAAAAAAAGTAGATTTTTTTTTATTTTTTTCAACACTTATCTTTCTGAGAAGCAGGGCGTTTAGCTCAAAAACGCAGGTTTGACAAAAAATATTTTCAAAAAAAATCAAAAAAAGGCTTGACAAAGGGGTGAAATACCCCTACCTTTGCATTCCCAAAACAACGGGAAATAAGTAAAAAAATAACACGGTTGCGTAGCTCAATTGGATAGAGCATCTGACTACGGATCAGAAGGTTTGGGGTTCGAATCCCTACGTGACCACCAAAAGCCCTCAAATTTCGCTAATTTGAGGGCTTTTTCTTGCCCAAAATCTGCTTACGTACGGACAAGTTACCCTTGCTGTTGTCAATTTATTCCCAATATTTACTATCTTAATAATCTTCCAAATAAGATGGCCGCCGAAAATCAAAATACGGAATGGAAAGAATCATGGCGTGACGAATACCTAAAGTGGATATGCGGATTTGCTAATGCACAAGGAGGTACTATTGCCATTGGCAAGAATGACAGTGGTTGCATTGTGGGCGTACCAGATGCTGACAAACTTATGGAAGATATCCCTAACAAAGTGCGGGATGTGCTCGGAATTGTGGTAGATGTAAACCTTCACCAGCAAGACGGCCTAGAATTTATTGAAATAACTGTTGACCCTTATCCCTACCCTGTCAATTACAAAGGACAATACCACTATCGCAGCGGCAGCACCAAGCAAGAATTGAAAGGCGCAGCCCTCAACAAATTTATCCTCCAAAAAACAGGCCGTCACTGGGACAGTGTGCCCATCCCTAATGTCACTATCAACGACCTTGAGAGTAGGGCGTTTGAAAATTTTCGAAAAAGAGCCTCTCGTTCCAAACGTGTCGAAAAAATAGGTCTTGGAAGCCAGCAATGAAACATTGATAGAGCATTTAAGGCTATTTGAAAATCAGCACATCAAACGTGCAGCTGTATTGCTTTTCCATCCTGATCCTGAAAAGTACATCACAGGGGCTTATATCAAAATTGTTTTTTTTGAAAATGAAGTTGATTTGTTATATCAAGATGAAGTTCACGGAACGCTTTTTGAGCAAGTCGAAAAAACAATGGACTTACTTTTGACTAAGTATATGCGAGCCATTGTGAGTTATGAAGGCATTGGACGTATCGAAACATACCCTTTTCCCTAGCCCTGCGCGAAGCCCTGCTCAATGCCGTAGCGCACAAAGATTACAGCAGCTGTAATCCCATTCAAATCAAAGTCTATGATCATAAGCTTTCATTGTGGAATACGGGTCATATTCCAGAAGGATGGAGTGTGGAGAAGTTTTTGAATATTCATTCCTTCAGCCCCAATAATCCCGATATTGCCAATACATTTTTCAGAGCGGGAATGATAGAATCTTGGGGAAGGGGGATTTATAAAATTCTCAACGAATGTGCAAAAGCAAATGTACCAGCCCCTACCTATGAATTTTATTGGGGCGGGATTGAAGTGCATTTTACGTCGGTGAAAACGTCGGTGAAAACGTCGGTGAAAACGTCGGTGAAAATCTTGGCATTAATGAGAGAAAACCCTGAAATAACAATTCCTGCATTGGCCAAAGAAACAGAAATAGCCATTCGCTCAGTAGAACGAGCTATTGAGAAACTTAAAAAAGAAAATAAAATCGAACGGATTGGCCCCGACAATGGCGGTTACTGGAAGGTATTATAATCTTTTGTCAGCTTTTTCACACCATGCGTCTATTTATCTTCCTTTTGTTTTTTGCCAGTTTTCCCCTCTTACTATGGTCGCAAAGCAGCCCTTCTCAGCCAGTTAATATCAAAGCTAGGTACGATAGTGCTCGGGTAGCGTTTACACAATTTGAGCAAAAACACGGCGGGTTCGTACAAACCAAAAACGTAAAAATGCACTACCTAGAATGGGGAAACCCTCGACATACGCCCTTTATTTGGGTGCATGGTAGCTTCACCAACGCCTACGAATTTGCTGACCTCGCAAAAGAATTGGTGCAAAAAGGGTATTACGTCATTGCGATTGATTATTACGGTCACGGCCAAACACCCATTCCTACCCATGACGTCTCGTTGTACCACGTCGCCGACGATATTAAAACCTTGATGTCGGTCAAAAAACTGTCTAAAGCAGTCATTGGGGGCTGGTCGAGGGGAGGGTTTATTGCCTCGGCATTTTATGGTGCTTATCCCGAAAAAGTGTTAGGATTGGTACTCGAAGACGGCGGGTCGGTAGCTACCAATACCCACTATCACCAACTACCTGATAGTACGTTGGATACGCAAGTAAAAAGTATATTTACAAATAGATTCTCCGCTGCGACGTTCGACACAGAGTTTGAGGCTTACAAAGCTTACTACGATTATTCGTCGTCGGGCACACAATTTGAACTGTTGGCCTAGCTAGGAAAGGATTCTGAGGGCAAATGGACGATTGGAGCGGGTGTCGAGAAGCTATTTCACATGCGCAACGAGGTTGAGTTCAAAGAAACCATTTTACGCCCTACCAAAGCATCTTTATTTGGAAATTCAATGTCACTCATTGAACCCCAAATTATTTATAGAAATTTGCACGTTCCCCTCCTTATCATCGACCCAATTTCTCCCAAAGATCTTTTCCCTTTTGAGAAAGAAAATGCCGCTTTACAGCAGCTACATCCCACGCTTATCACCCATAAGATTTATCCAAATACAGGACACAATGTCCATTATGAGAAGCCAAAAGAGTTTATGGATGATTTAACGGCGTTTTTGAAAAGGGTTTCTGCGCGTTAGAAAACCTTCCAAGTTTGAACGTAATTTAATCACTAAACTTGGAAGGTTTATAAAAGCAAAAAACCTTCCAAGTTTAAACGTAATTCAATTACTAAACTTGGAAGGTCTGTAAAAGAAAAAGACTTCCCAAGTTGCCAATAGTGAAATTGTCAAACTTGGGAAGTCTAGATAATATTAATTTCCTGCTACTTGCGCACGAATGATATTAAGAGCCGCACCTGCTTTGAACCACTCGATTTGTTGTTCATTGTAGGTATGGTTTACCGTAATTTCATCTTTTGAGCCATCAGCATGGTTAAGCACCAACGTAAGTGACTTGCCTGGCGCAAATTCTGTCAATCCAACGATGTCGATTGAATCGTCTTCTTGGATTTTATCATAATCTGCTTTATCCGCAAACGTCAACGCCAACATTCCTTGTTTCTTCAAGTTCGTTTCGTGGATACGGGCAAACGATTTTACCAATACTGCACGAACTCCCAAGTGGCGTGGCTCCATCGCCGCGTGCTCGCGTGACGAACCCTCACCGTAGTTTTCATCTCCAACTACAATCGTGCCGATTCCAGCCGCTTTATATCCACGTTGAGTCGCTGGCACTGGCCCGTACTCTCCTGTTAATTGACTTTTTACATTGTCGGTTTTCTCATTGAAGAAGTTAACCGCACCAATCAACAAGTTATTAGAAATGTTATCCAAGTGACCACGGTACTTCAACCACGGCCCAGCCATTGAGATGTGGTCAGTTGTACACTTGCCTTTGGCTTTGATCAACAATTTCAAACCTTTAAGGTCAGTACCTTCCCAAGCCGCAAATGGATCGAGCAACTGCAAGCGATTTGACGTTGGTGAAACCGCTACTTGAATACCGCTACCGTCTTCGGCTGGTGCTTGGTATCCTGCATCCTCTACGTCAAAACCACGCGGTGGCAATTCATCTCCCGTTGGCGCGTCTAAAGTTACTTGCTCGCCATTTTCGTTGATAAGTGTATCCGTCAATGGGTTGAAAGTCAAATCACCCGCAATGGCCAGCGCAGTCACCAATTCTGGAGAAGCTACAAACGCCAACGTGTTAGGGTTACCATCGGCACGTTTGGCAAAGTTACGGTTGAATGAGTGAACGATGGTGTTACGCTCTTGCTTTTCAGCGCCTACCCGTGCCCACATACCGATACAAGGTCCGCAAGCGTTAGCAAATACTTTCGCGCCGATTTCGTCGAATGTTTCGAGGAATCCATCACGCTCAATCGTGTAGCGAACTTGCTCTGAACCTGGTGTAATGGTAAATTCAGCCTTGGTTTTAAGATTTTTAGAGGCTACTTGTTTTGCCAATGAAGCCGCACGAGCGATGTCTTCGTACGACGAGTTGGTACAAGAACCAATCAAACCTACCTCAACTTTTGTTGGCCAGCCGTTGGCCGCAGCGGCTTCTTTCATCTTAGAAATTGGCGTAGCCAAATCTGGCGTGAAAGGCCCGTTCAAGTGTGGCTCAAGGTCCGAAAGGTTAATTTCGATTACTTGATCGAAGTATTTCTCTGGTTCATCGTAAACGCCTGCATCCGCAGTGAGGTGTTCTTTTACCGAGTTAGCAAGGTCAGCAACGGCGTCACGGCCTGTAGCGCGCAAATAGCGCTCCATCGACTCGTCGTAAGCAAACGTCGAAGTCGTTGCTCCGATTTCAGCACCCATGTTACAGATAGTACCTTTACCCGTACATGACATCGAAGTGGCTCCTTCGCCGAAGTATTCTACGATAGCACCCGTTCCACCTTTTACGGTAAGAATACCAGCTACTTTCAAGATGACGTCTTTTGGAGAAGTCCAGCCATTGAGTTTACCTGTCAATTTAACCCCGATTAATTTAGGGAATTTAAGCTCCCAAGGAAGGCCCGCCATTACGTCGCACGCATCGGCACCACCTACCCCAATAGCAATCATACCCAAACCACCCGCGTTTACGGTGTGTGAGTCGGTACCAATCATCATACCGCCTGGGAAAGCGTAGTTTTCAATCACAACTTGGTGAATGATACCCGCGCCTGCTTTCCAGAAGCCGATGCCGTATTTATTAGAAACCGACGATAAGAAATCATACACTTCTTGGTTTTCAACTACCGCTTTACCTAAGTCTTCCGAAGACCCAACTTGAGCAGTAATTAAGTGGTCACAGTGTACAGTTGAAGGAACTGCTACTTTCGGACGGCCAGCCTGCATAAATTGCAACAAGGCCATCTGAGCAGTGGCATCTTGCATAGCTACACGGTCGGGTCCGAAGTCAACGTATGATTTGCCGCGCTCATAAACTGTAGTGGCATCACCTTGGGTAAGGTGAGCGTACAAAATTTTCTCTGTGTAGGTCAAAGGACGTCCTACTACGTTACGAGCCGCCTCCACTCGTTCACCGAGTTTTGCGTAGAGGCCCTGCATCATATCTAAATCGAATAACGCCATGGTATTAATATAGGATGAGTTAATTTTCCAGCCATAAAACTACAAACTGTAAAGCAAAATACCCTAAAATTCTTGCTAAATAGTTGTAGAAAGTCCTACTATCGTTGAAATTTTACCCCAATTTGGGGCAAATTAAGGGAGTATTTTTTGGAAAAAGGGCGAAGAATTACCAAAAAACAAATGCCCTTCCTATCTTTACTCGCTTGATTCAATCAACTTTAAACCTAACTATAAGTCACCAAATACACTTCATGGAACGTTTTACTGGACTCATTGGTATCGTTTTTATCTTGGGCATTGCTTATGCCATGTCTAACAACCGCAAAGCCATCAACTATCGTACGGTTAGCGTTGGGCTTGGTTTGCAGTTTGGCTTGGCCGTATTTATTTTAAAAACGACCATCGGACAAAACATTTTCGACTGGCTAGGACGTGCTGTCCAAAAAACGTTGAGCTTCTCTGACAAAGGAGCTGAGTTTGTGTTTAGTCCTTTGGTCAATGCCACCGTTCTCAGTAAGGCATTTGGTGAAAACAACAGTTTTATCTTTTTCTTTAGCATCATTCCTACCATCATTTTTGTAGCGGTATTGGTCAATATGCTCTATCACATTGGTCTGATGCAGCGCATTGTGGCAGTATTGGCACGGCTTATGAAATGGTTGATGGGGGTCAGCGGTGCGGAAGCTTTGTCAAACGTTGCCTCGGCATTTGTGGGACAAGTGGAAGCCCAAATCATGATTAAGCCTTATTTAAAAGGGATGACCAACTCTGAGCTTTTGGCTTCCATGACGGGTAGCTTTGCTTGTATTGCGGGCGGGGTTATGGCAACGTATATTAAATTAGGTGTGCCTGCTCCTTACTTAATTGCGGCCAGTCTGATGGCTGCACCAGGGGCATTGGTAATTGCCAAAATTGTATTTCCAGAAACAGAAACTTCTGAAACAAAAGGAGTTGTAAAATTAGAAATCAAAAAAGCCCACGCCAATCTTCTCGATGCCATTGCAGCGGGTGCCAGCGAAGGACTTAAAGTTGGCTTCAACGTTGTGGCAATGTTGATTGGTTTTATCGCTTTGATTGGCCTCCTCGACTATTGCCTTGGCAAAGCAGGCGGTTTATTTGCCTTCCCACAACTAAGCCTCGATTTCCTTTTGGGTAAAGTCTTCTCCGTATTTGCTTGGGCAATGGGTGTCCCAGCCAAAGACGTAGAAGCAGCGGGTTCGTTGATGGGCACCAAAATGGTTATTAACGAGTTTGTCGCCTACCTTGACCTCGTAAAAATCAAAGAGTCACTCGACCCCAAAACGATTGCGATTGCCAGTTTCGCACTTTGTGGTTTTGCCAATTTTAGTTCTATCGCCATTCAAGTTGGAGGCATCAGTGAGTTGGCTCCGAGTCGTCGTTCTGACTTGGCACGTTTAGGCTTTAAAGCCCTGATATGTGGCACATTAGCCTCTTATATGTCGGCAACAATTGCGGGACTATTATTTTAATACTTTTCACTGTTCAACTTTCCGAAAGTTGTAACTTTCGGAAAGTTCGATTTTCAACCCTAAACATCTATGCAACGTACGCGAATTGGTGGACGGCTTTTGATTGGGATTATCATGGCTGTCGTTGCGCTTTTTGGGTATTTCAGCAAGACCCAAGTCAATCCCGTGACGGGCAAAAAGCAACAAGTAAGCCTCACGCCCGAAGAAGAAGTTGCCATCGGCTTACAAAGTGCGCCCCAAATGGCCGCCGAGTATGGTGGCCTGTACCGTGATGAAAAAGTACAATTTTTGGTCAAAAAAGTCGGGCAAGGCATCGTTCAAAGTACCGAGGCCAAAAACTCTCCTTACCAATTTGACTTTCACGTCTTAGCCGACCCCGAAACAATCAACGCTTTTGCCATCCCAGGTGGGCAGGTTTTTATCACCATGGGTTTACTCAAACGTCTCAAAACCGAAGACCAATTGGCGGGCGTTTTGGGTCATGAAATTGGGCACGTGGTGGGGCGGCATTCAGCCCAACAAATGGCCAAGCAAGAATTGGTAGGGGGATTGGCAGGGGCGGCTTCTACCGTTATGTCTGACCCCAACTCACCCAGTAGCGGCGCATATATTGCCCAATACGTTGCCAACTTGATGAACCTAAAATATGGCCGCGATGATGAACTCGAAGCGGATGATTTTGGCGTTAAATACATGATTCAGACAGGGCGCGACCCCGAAGCTATGATTCAGGTCATGGAAATTTTGGCCCAAGCGGGTGGCTCTGAGCGCCCCGCCGAGTTCCAAAGTACACACCCTAACCCCGAAAATCGGATTGTTAAAATAAAAGAAGCAATGGCTAAATACAGTAACCAATGAAACACACCTCATTTTTTCTTACCCTTCTCTTCATCAGCAGTACGTTATTCGCACAATTCAACCGTGGCGTCCAGTGGACCAAAGACGGAAATGCTTATTACCGCGTAGAAAACAAGGAAATTGTCCAGTATAACCTGCCTGATTTGCAAAAAAAAGTAGTCGTAAGCGCCGCTCAACTTACGCCAGCGGGCAAAACCGACCCTTTGAACGTACGTAGTTACACGTATTCTAATGATTTCCGTAAAGTTCTCATTTATACCAATACCCAACGCGTATGGCGCTACGATACGCGCGGTGATTATTGGGTTTTAGACTTGGATAAAAACACCCTTACCCAACTCGGTAAAGGTCGCCCCGTTTCATCGCTTATGTTCGCCAAGTTTTCGCCCGATAGTAAAAAAGTAGCTTACGTAAGTGAACGAAATGTGTATTCGGAAGACCTTGCCACGGGCAAAATTACCGCACTCACCAAAGACGGCACCACCCGCCTCATCAACGGGACGTTTGACTGGGTCTATGAAGAAGAATTTGATTGTCGTGACGGCTTTCGTTGGAGCCCCGACAGCAAAAACATTGCGTATTGGCAAATTGATGCCACCAAAATTCGCAACTTCTTGATGATTAACAACACCGACTCGATTTATGCGTTCAATGTGCCTGTTGAATATCCGAAAGTGGGTGAACGGCCTTCACCGTACAAAATTGGTGTTGTGAGCGCCAACGGCGGCCCCACCAAATGGATGAGCACCCCAGGCGACCCAGGCAACACCTACATTCCACGCATGGAATGGGGAAGTGCGGGAGAACTCATTATGCAGCAGTTGAATCGTAAACAAAATGAATCAAAAATTTTAGCTGCCGATATTAAAACGGGAAAAACAACCGAGTTTTACACCGACCGCGACGATGCTTGGGTAGAAACCAAAAGTAGTTATTCGTGGAGCGAAACGCCCGAAGGCTGGGATTGGATCAACGGCGGGAAAGAGTTTTTGTGGATGAGCGAAAAGGACGGCTGGCGTCACATGTACCGCGTGGCACGCGACGGAAAAAGTGAAAAGTGCATTACGGCGGGTGACTACGACATCATTTCGGTGGTGTTGGTAGATGAAAAAAACAACCAGTTGTATTTCATGGCGTCGCCCGACAATGCCACGCAAAGTTATTTGTACCGTGCCCCGCTCGATGGCAGTAAAAAAGCCGAGCGCGTTACCCCTGCCGACCAGTCTGGCTCGCACCGCTACGACCTATCTCCTAACGCCATGTGGGCTTCGCATTCGTTTTCTAATGCCAATACCTCGCCCATGAATGAGTGGATTCGTTTACCTGAACACAAAGCCTTGAAAGACGCCGACGACATTTCAAAAAAATTGGCGACCAAAGCCGATGCGCCAAAACGAGTAGAGTTTTTCAAAGTAAAAACTGAAGATGGTATTGAGCTGGATGCTTGGATGGTGAAACCTGCCAACTTTGACCCAACCAAAAAATACCCCATCGTTTTTACCGTTTATGGCGAACCTGCCAGCGCGACCGTGCGCGACAGCTGGGGAACAGGACGTAACGGACTCTACGCAGGCGACATGGCCAAAGACGGTTACATTTACGCATCGGTTGACAACCGTGGCACGCCTTCTCCCCGTGGTAGAAACTGGAGAAAAGCCATTTATCGTAAAATTGGGGTGATAAACATCCGCGATATGGCCATGGGCGCAAAAGCTATGTTTGAGAAAAATTCGTTTATTGATACCAGCCGCGTGGCCGTACACGGATGGAGCGGCGGTGGTTCTTCTACCCTCAACTTGTTGTTCCAATATCCTGCTTTGTTCAAAACGGGCATTGCCGTAGCTGCCGTAGCCGACCAATTGACCTACGATAACATTTACCAAGAGCGCTACATGGGGATTCCGCAAGAAAACCGCGAGGACTTTGTGGCAGGCTCGCCCATCACACACGCGCACAAACTACAATCGAACCAAAACCTGTTGTATATCCACGGTACGGGCGACGATAACGTTCATTACCAAAATGCTGAGCGATTGGTGAATGAGTTTATCAAGCACAACAAACAGTTTCAGTTTATGCCGTATCCTAATCGTTCGCACGGAATTTACGAAGGCGATGGTACATCGAAACACTTAAATACACTGTTTACAAAGTACCTGAGAGAGCATTGCCCAGCAGGAGCAAAATAATACTTACCAAAATAGAAAAACTAAAAGCGGCTTACACCTTCCTATTGAGGGTAAGCCGCTTTTTTTCCATTCAGCAAATTGATTTAGTATGAAACAGCCACATTCTAGTATCGAAGAATACCTTGCGTTGGAAAAAGAAACGGACACCAAATACGAATACCACGACGGCGAAGTCTATGCCATGGCGGGTGGTACACCTACTCACAGTTTGATTTCAAATAATGTGGGTAGAGGATTAGGCAATGCCTTAATAGGAAAACGATGCTTTACCTATAACAGTGATTTACGCGTTGCGACTTCACGCAATCGTTATGTTTACCCTGATGTTACAGTGGTTTGTGGCAAGGTTACTTATTTTGAAGAGTTGAAGAATGCGGCCAACAACCCCGTTGTGATTG
This sequence comes from Runella sp. R0.1_18, assembly GCF_057652155.1. Classification (NCBI taxonomy): domain Bacteria; kingdom Pseudomonadati; phylum Bacteroidota; class Cytophagia; order Cytophagales; family Spirosomataceae; genus Runella; species Runella sp. R0.1_18. The sequence continues at coordinate 237,512 of NZ_JBYFCK010000009.1, read as the reverse complement.
TTGAGGTATTGTCACAAGACACCGAAGCCTACGATCGTGGGGGAAAATTTATGCGTTATCGCATGATTGATACCTTAAAAGAGTACGTTTTAGTACACCAATACCTGCCCTTGGTTGAAGTATTTTTCAAAAACGTGCTTGATGTTTGGGAATACCGCGCTTACAATAACCTGCAAGATACCGTTCAACTTCATTCAATAGATGTGCAACTTTCGCTTGAGGACATTTATTTGGGTGTGGAGTTTTTGCCCTTTGACGAAGAGAACTGGAAGTTAATCTAATAAGACCTAGCTCAAATACAAAAAACCACCAATACCGAACGTACTGGTGGTTATGCCCAAAACCCTATCTACTTTATTTTACTTCCACTTCAGCACCCGCTGCTTCCAAAGCAGACTTGATCGTTGCCGCTTCGTCTTTCGTAGGATTTTTTGAGAGCACTACAGGCGCACTTGCCACGATAGCTTTGGCTTCTTTTTGAGATACGCCTAGTATAGTCGCTACTACTTTTGTTACGTGAGCTACCGTTTTTTGATTTTTTGGCTGTAATAGGACAACGGTAAAATATCCATCTTTTTCATCGACTACCTCAGCTAAAGGCTTGGCAATAAGTATCGTTGACAAAGACAACATGGCAAGGAAAAGAACTGATTTCATTTGAGAAGAGAGTTGTTTAGTGAACATATCTATTGAATAAAAGCTAGTCTGTTAGCTCTGCAAAATCTTGAGGACGAACCTTAAATTTGGGACGCTCTCCTTTGGGCACAATCACAATGAGGTCAGTAGAAACCCGTGAGCCGTTTTTAAGCAAATATCCCCCTTCCACTTTGGTAGTCGAGCCATTTACCGTGTACGGAACAAAAAAAGGTTTGGCCTTTACGTTGGCACCTTTGGAAGTCAGGCGCTTTCCAGTAGCATTCGTACATTCAAAACGCGCAATAGCCGACGGGTCTCCTTCAAAAATGCTACTCAAATTATCCCCCTCCTTTTTGAAGTAAATCAACATACACCCACTCTTATTTTGTGCTACTACCGACACTTCATAACGCGAATAGGTTTCCTCGGTACGCTCGTTCCGAACTGTATAACTAAATTCGATACCATTCAATGCAGAAGGCTTGTCCTCTGTCAATTCGATGGCGGCTTGGGCAAAAGCTGCGTTCATTAAGAAAAGTGATGCGACAAAACTCAATACTATTTTCATTGTTAAAATAGATGTAATGATTTGATTTAAAACTAATTAACGATTCGACAACACAAAAGTACAATACATAACTTAGCTGCCTTTGCCCAATCCACGAAATGCAGGCTACCATCCACCAACTGTTTATTTCAGTTCATAAACCCAAAAACAGAGATGCGATTTTTTAAAATATACCAAAACATGAAGTATCTTTAGCCGTTCGTTTCAACCCCTACCTATGCTCGTCAATGCAATTATTGTCGATGATGAACCCTCGGCGCGTTCATTACTTCGGCAAATTCTTTCGGAACACTGCCCTGCGGTACGCGTACTTGAAGAGGCCGCCGACGTAAAATCGGCCGTGAAATTGATTAATAAACACGCAGTAGATTTGGTATTTTTGGACATCGAAATGCCCGAAGAAAACGGTTTTGCCTTGTTTGAGTATTTCAATCAGCCCACTTTTCAGGTTATCTTTTGTACGGCTTATTCAGAATATGCGCTCAAAGCGTTTGAAGTTTCGGCCGTGGACTATATTCTTAAACCCGTTAGTATTTCCAAACTCGTAGCCGCCGTTGAGAAAGCAAGCAAGCTAATTGGACAGCCTCAGTTGCCCAAACGCGTCCAAACTTTACGGGAGAATTTAAGCGTTACTACCCTTCAAAAAATAGCCCTTCCGATGTCAGATAGTCTTGTTTTTGTACAATTGGAGGATATTTTCTTTTTTGAAGCCGATGGCTCTTACACCCACGTAGTAACCAAAAATGGAAAAACCTTGGTCAGTAAAAAAATCAAAGAATTTGATGAATTGCTCAGTAACGACGCGCGCTTTTATCGAATTCACCGCTCTTTTCTAATCAATACGCACCAAATTAGAAAATACAATAAAAAAGACGGCGCTTCTGTCGAATTTGAGAACGGTTTGAGTGTGTCCATTGCCCGTGAAAAAGTTAAAGAGTTTGATGATTTTATTGCTGGCATTCGCGTTTAAAAATAAACCCAAATGAAACCCTTTATTCTCGTTCTTTTGGTATTCATGACTCAAAGCCTTTGGGGTCAGAAAACGTACGAACAACTGCTCGTTGATATTGAAAAACACCATCCACAAGATAGTATTCGGGTAGAATTGCTCGTTGATGCTTGTGTAGCTGCCACGTTTCGGGCCGACACGCTGGTGTTAAAAATGGCGACTGAAGCCAATCAAATTTCCAATAAATTAGGGTATGAATTGGGGAAAATTCGTTCGTTAAACTGCTTAGGAAATTACTATTTTAGCCGCGCCCTCAACGATAAAGCGATTAATTTTTACCTCCAAGCACTCCGAATCGCCGAAAAAAAAGGAGACTATCAAAACATTGTCATTGGGAAAAGTAACTTAGCCAACGTTTTCTCGCATAATTTTGAAGACCAAAAATCCATCAAATTATTGAACGAATGTGACCAACTTTTACTCAAAAATGGGCAAGTTTTCACCCAAAACAGAGCAGCAATTCTGACTAACTTGGCGAACTCTTACTTTCAATTAAAACAATACACCAAAGCGATTCAAACCTACAACGAAGTTCTTGCTATTTGTCGAAAACTTAACATCGGTTTTGGGCTTGCTCTAACGCTTGATAACCTTGGTAAAACCTATTTTGAGCTTAAACAATACCCCAAAGCCCTCGATTATTTTGAAAAAGCCAAAGTTGAAATTGAAAAATATCGCGTCGATTTTGTACGGGGAAAAAACTTAAAAAACCTCGGAAAAACCTATAATGCCCTCGGCAATCCCACCAAAGGACTGGCTTTCTTGCAACAAGCCAAGGCAATTGCTGTCCAAAACCAAGACAATGAAGCGCTCCGTGACATTTATTTTGAAATGCAGCGGGGGTTTGCACGAACCAACCAATTCAAAGCGGCATTCGAATATTTAGAAAAATATACCGCCCTGAAAGACAGCGCATTTAGTTCAGAAAAAAACAAAACCATTCAAGAACTAAATACCAAATACGAAACCGAAAAGAAAGACAGCGAAATCAAATCGTTGGCCCAACAAAAGCAAATTTCAGAACTAGAATCGGGAAGAAAAACTGCCATTATTTACGCGATTCTGGCTTTCTTGCTGATTGGAAGTATTTTGGCCTATGCGTTGTTTATGCGTTTTAAAACTCAAAAGCAGAACGAACTGCTCACCTCTCAGCTCGAAGAAGCACAACGCCGCATTGAAATTGAACAAAAAGCAACCGAAAGCGAGCTGAAAGCCCTAAAAAGCCAGATGAATCCTCACTTTATGTTCAATGCCCTCAATAGCATTCAAGAACAGTTTATGTACGGTGACAAAACCCTTGCCAACGAACAAATGGGAAATTTCACCTACCTTACTCGCCAAATTTTAAGTATTTCAGGAAAAAAACGCATCACACTGGCAACCGAAATCGAACTCCTTACGAAATATCTTGAACTCGAAAAAATGCGCTTTTCGGAGGGTTTTAGCTACGAAATTTCACTTGATGACCAATTAGATGAAGATTATCACCAACTTCCACCCATGTTGATTCAACCCTTCGTTGAAAACAGCATCAAACATGGGTTATTGCATAAAAATGGCGACAAACGGTTGTCAATCCTGTTTTCGATGAACGAAACGGAAGAATATATTATATGCGTGGTAGAGGATAACGGCGTCGGAAGGGCAAAATCAGCGGAAATAAAACAAAAACGATTCGCTTCGCACGAATCATTTTCAACAGCTGCCACTTCTGAACGGCTCAGGCTTTTAAGTTCGTCCTTCAACTCCCAAGAATTGGTACATTACGACGATTTGCTAGATGAACTAGGTCAAAGCTTGGGCACGCGTGTCACGCTCAAAATTCCGCTTTAGAACCAACACCTTTCTAACCTCTTTTCCCTCTTAAATATTGAACAGGCACATTTACTTCTTCTCCCAGCTCATACGCGGCATTTTGGGCAAAATAGGGATTCCTCAAAACTTCTCGTGCCAAAAAAATCAAGTCAGCTTTGCCTGACTGAATGATTTCATTGGCTTGTTCAGCCGAAGTTATCAGTCCAACAGCCCCTGTTTTAATTCCCGTTTCGACCTTAATCTGCTCGGCAAATGGAACTTGGTAATTGGGCGCAATCGGAATCGCTGAAGGAGCTACAAAACCACCCGTTGAGCAATCAATTAAGTCCACTCCTGCATCCTTTAACAAATGCGCCAATCGAACCGAGTCCTCCCCCGTCCAACCATCTTCCCGCCAATCAGTGGCCGAAATGCGTACAAAAAGGGGAATTTCGGGTGTAATTACCTCTTTGACTGCTTCTATCACTTGAAGCAATAGCCTTACTCGATTTTCAAAACTACCGCCGTATTCGTCGGTACGGTGATTGGCTACGGGAGATAAAAACTCGTTCAATAAATAACCATGCGCCGCGTGAATTTCGATGACTTTAAAACCTGCTTCCAACGCACGTTGAGTGGCATTTTTAAAATCTGAAATTACTTCTTCAATCGCTACGAGTGTCAGCGCCCTTGACCGTGTTTTGCCATCCCCCAAGAGCGTTTCACTTGGTGAAACAGGAATCCATCCTCCCTCCTCTTCCGAAACATACCCTCTTCCTTCCCAAGGAACAGCCGTGCTGGCCTTGTAGCCCGCATGAGCCAACTGAATCCCCGCAACAGCACCTTGGCTATGAATAAAACTGGTAATTCGACGAAGCGGTTCGATGTGTTTTTGGGACCAAATACCCAAATCTCCCGCCGAAATTCGGCCTTCTGGCGAGACAGAGACCGCTTCGGTGATAATCAGGCCCGTGCCGCCCACCGCTCTACTCCCCAAATGAACCAAGTGCCAATCATCCGCAAAACCATGTTTTGCCGAATACTGGCACATGGGCGACATTACGATTCTATTTTTGAGGGTAATTCCCTTTATTGTCAGGGGTGAAAAAAGTGTATTTTCCGTCGTCATGGTTGCAACTGTGTTTCTCCAAAAACCTTTTTTGGAGGGCGAATAGTTTCTTCGGAGTTAAAGATTGAGCAATTTAAACGTAGCTTTTTTATTTCACATTCATTCTACATGGATAAAGTAAGTTGAACTATAACCCTTCTTTTATAGTCGAAGATTCGTAACCTTAACCATCATCAGTAATCATGAAATTCGTATCCCTTTGTAAGGTGCTACTGCTATGCAGTTGCCTTTATTTTCCTGCCTTTGCCCAACAAATCTCCAAAGAAGAACTCCTTTTTCTCACCCCCGAATGGAAAGGTGAACGCTTCCCCGATGGCCGCCCCAAAGTGCCCGATGCTATTTTAAAACGAATGCGTTTGGTTACCCACGAAGAGGCTTGGGCCGTTATGAAAGGTGAAAACTTTCGTTACCAATACGCCGAAGGCTGGCAGTGTATCAACCCCGACAGCGTGCTGATTGGGCGAGCGCTTACGGCTACCTTTATGCCTGGACGACCTGACGTTCATCGGGTTATTGACAAAAAAGGGCACGAAAAAGACGGCCGTATCAAATCTCAAAACGCGTGGCCGATTGACATGCTTGTCAGGGGAGACGTGTATGTCGTTGACCAACTTGGTGCCCACGAAAACGGCCCAACGATTGGTGACAATCTTGGAAATTCTATCTATGCCAAAACGGGTAATGGAATTGTGTATGAAGGAGCCATTCGGGATATTGCGGGCTTAAAAGAAATTGGTGGATTTACTTCGTTTTTTAGGACCTACCACCCTTCGCATCACCTCAACAACCCCGATGGTGACTTAAATACGACCCTCGTGGCCATCAACCGCCCTACCCGCATCGGAAAAGTCATGGTTATACCAGGAGATATTGTGCTGGGTCGCGATGGTGCCGTGACTTTTATCCCACCTCATTTGGCCGAAAAAGTGGTTACGGTTTCCGAAATTGTACGCCTTCGCGACATGTTTGGCCACGAACGGCTTCGACAACAAAAATATACTCCTGGGCAAATCGACAACCGCTGGTCGGACGAAATTGAAAAGGATTTTTCGCAATGGTTGAACGCCCACATCAACGAATTGCCCGTTCCCAAAGAACAAATTCAGGAATACCTCAAAAAACGAACTTGGTAACCTCCTCCGATTTCAGTTGCAACATTTACCTATCAGTTTACATAAACCTCATCAGTAACTCATGACATCACGGCGTAATTTTTTAACCAAAGGTGCTATTTCGGCAGCGCTTGGTTTATCATCCTTGCAAAGTTTTGGGCAAGAACTCGAAGCTGCCGTCGAGCGGACACCTCTCTCATCTGCTCCCTCCGACCTCAAAATCACTGACATCAAGTGTGGTTTTATCAGAGGCGGGCATAGTTTATTTGTTAAAATTTATACAAATCAAGGCATTTATGGCTGTGGTGAAGGCGTTGATGCCACCCCAGGCACCTACCATTTAGTCAAAATGATGGGCGACCGTATCAAGGGAAAAAGCCCACTCAACGTACACCGACTTTTTGAGGACATTCGTCGCTCGGGCTATTTTGAGGGGTCACAGGCGGGAATGTACATTGCGGTACTTTCAGCCGTCGAAACAGCCCTTTGGGACCTCACAGGCAAAGCCCTCGGACTTCCTGTGTATCAGTTGTTAGGTGGAAAGTTTCGGGACAAAATCCGCGTTTACTGCGATACAGGGGCCTACCGTACCAGTGGCCCTACCCCCGATGACTTTGCCAAAGCTGCCAAAAATGCCGCTAAAATGGGCTTTACGGCCGTAAAATTTGACATTGACGAACGCAACGACCCCAACAAATTTGATTCGTACAACTGGACTGCCAGCAATGGCGAGCTCGAACGAATGTACAACCAAATCGCCGCCGTTCGGGAAGCAGTAGGGCCTAAGGTCGATATTTGTGTTGATATGCACGGACGTTATGATACCACAACGGGCAAGCGTGTGGCCAAAATGATGGAGCCTTTGAAGTTATTATTTTTGGAAGAACCCTTTCCCGCCGACAACCCTGAAGCCTATAAAATTGTCCGCGATTCGACCCAAACGCCCATTTGTGCGGGAGAAAACCACTATTTGGCCCACGGTTTCCGCAAATTATTGGAATTAGGCGCGGTTGACATCGTCATGCCCGATTTACAAAAAGCAGGCGGGCTCGGCGAAGGCCAACGAATTGCGAACCTTTCCAATCTCTATTACGTCCCTTTTGCGCCGCACATGGTAGCGTCGTATTTGGGGGCGATGGCCGCCTCTCACGTGTGCGCAACCGTGCCCAATTTCCTCATTTTAGAATGGCAAATTTACTTCCACGAAGATCCTATGTTTAAGGAAATTGTCACCTTCGACGGCCCCATGGTGAAAGACGGCTACATTCCGCTTTCCGAAAAACCTGGCATTGGCGTTGACATCAACGAAGAAGGAATGCGAAAATACGCGCCCAAAGGCGTTCCTTTTTTTGAATAAATGCAATTTCCCCAACCCCAATATTAGAACGGGTTGGGGAAATTAGCCTAAGCTGTCACCACAAAACGAATTCCACCCACGACCTTGTTTTGGTCAGCATCTGTTAGTTCAATATCAACCACTACTGCTTCGTTGTTTTTAAGCTTAAAATCAGGAATCGCCACTTCTAGTTCTCTTGTTCCTTTGTCCAATTTAAAATCCCATAGATTTTTACGCACAGGAGGCAAAACGGCCAAATTAGAAACCTCTAAAGCGGCATTTCTTACCAATAAAGCACGGTTTGGGGTAGTTGCTCGCATTCTATTTATCTCAATTCCTGCGTTTACTTTTAAGGGTTTAATTGAAAATTCGGGGAGAACTACCGCCTGTAGCGGCGAAATCAGTCTCCGAAGCTGCGGTATTCGTGTGCCTTTGATGACATCCATTTTACGCGGCACCACTTTCACCTGAAAGTTTTTCTGACCCGCAAATTCATTTGTCATCAGCACTTTCACAAAGTTATTTTGCTGAATAATGTTCAAATTTTGCTGACCAATGTGCCTGTCTGCCACCACAGGAAAAGTAGTAGCCGAACTGGGCAAGTCATTATTGACAAAACTAAACACCCTTGCAAAAAGGCAGCGGTGCCCAATCATGGCGGAGGTTGCCACAATTGGAAACGAAAGGGTCGTGTCGCCTTGGGCTTGTACTTGCGTGGTTTGTACGCCCAATAATGTGCCGTGAATGGGGTCAAAACCCAAGGATGGATTACAGATAAAGAGCTCAACGTGGCAAGAATAACAGGGCAAATCACCACCATTCCGAACGGTAACGGCAATTTGGTAATTTTTTCCCGCCACCAGCTGATTATTGGCAATGGGCGTAGTTCCGTCAAAAATTTCAATATCAGGACTCATCCAAAACACCGTACCAGTGAGCATGGGGCGGTTGCCTGTATCCGAATCATATCCTTTGATGTACAAAAATGTTTTATCACGATAGGGCTTGGGAGGGCGCTTTTCGTGCTGACGCATTTCTTTAAAATCACGGCTATTCTGAAAAATTTCTATATTTTTCTTTGCCTTTTGACGCCGCTCACGAATAAATTTAAGAGTGTCCATAAGAAGTTTGGTTTAGAGAATGGTAGAAGAATTTGGACTAATGATGTCAGTTTGAACGTGCTTCACCGTTTCACTGGGTAGCACTGCCACTGTCGGCGCAGAAGGGTCGTTGAGTGCCGTATCATCCTTGACTTTACGCCAGCACAAATAGCCCACTCCCCTATCTCCATCCAAATTAAAATCAGGAATCATTTCACCATTTAGGAACTCACGGTACAAAAAAACCGAAAAATCAATGGCATTCCCGAGCGTGTCTCCTACCACTTTTCGCTCCATGCGGTCAAACCGACTTTGAACGTCGGAGGGGGCGTCGGCGGGCGTAATTTTGTCCCGAAACTCCTTCAGTTCTTTATAAATCTCCTTTTCAAATTTTATTTGTCCTTGAATATAATGCAAATTAGTTGCCTTGTAGTAGCTACTCGGTGCGCCCGTCGTGGCATCGGGTTCGAGTTCGGCAAGCGCTGGTACAGGATACACCAAGTGGCAATCTTGTTCCAAACCTTCTACCTCAAAAAATCGCGTGGGATACATCGAAAGCAAACTATTGGCCGTTTGTCCCATGTTGTCGGGCAAATAACTTGCTACCGTATGTTTTGACAAATAATGCCCCAACTGCGCTTTGGTAGGAAAAGCAAGGCCGTTCAGCACCACCCCTTGGTAGAAATTCATGAACGCATTGTAGAGGCTTTCGTAGGCCAAAGAGATCAAAAATCGAATGGGGGCAGCGCCTAAAGTGGTGATAGCGCCCGCCAAAAAATCAATCAATGCCGCCGCCAACAACGCCCCACCAAGTACCAATGCCGCCAAAAATTCTAAAATAGACGCCAAGCTAAAATCACCTGGCGCGGCACCCGACACCATGTCGCCAATATCGCCCACATTGTCGGTAAATGTTTCCCAAACTTCCGCAATTTCGGCCGTAAACGAATATGGCACTGGCGGAGGTAACTCCCCACTTTGGGTCGTATTTTTAAACCACTTTAGCCACATTCGATACACATCGTCGAGGTCTTCATCGTTCATTTCAGCACCATATTCCGAATCGTTGTTTTTGAAATAAACCTCCTTGATACTTTTCAAAATGAGGTTTCTCACGCCATCGGGCAGTTTTGTTTCACTCCCCATCACGTAGTCTTTCCAAAGGTCACTTTCTACAAACTCTTCCCCCGAGCGCATTTCTTTAAATGCGTACGTATCTTGATGATTCTCCACAAATTTGTGGCGCTGGGCGTGGGTGCGGTACGGCCCTCCCGACATGATATTAACAAACGGGTGCCCAACGGTATCAGCCGCAAAATGGGTCAAATAACCAATGGCATAAGCATGTTCGGCCGTGCCAGGATTTGCATTTTTTAGCAAGGTTTGAGCAAACTGCCCCGTGCGGCGGTAATGCAGCGTATCGAACCACCACCAAATATCGTGGGGCTGCCCCACGTCCTGAATCGGGTGTTTAAGCTGATTAAAGACATTGACCGTATCGGTCAAATACTTAATCGCCGCTTGTTGCAAAGTCGATTGAAGCAGCCCTAACAATGCCTGCGACTCACCCAATAGTTGTTGAATTTCGGTGATGGTTGAGGAACGCGCCGCAACGTTGTCCCAAACTGCTTCGAGGGTTTCTACTGCCGCAATTAATTCTGGAGGAATGATTTTCAAAATTTCCTTTTTAAATTCCTCCATAAAGTCCACCGCGTCAAAATACAATCTGACGAGTGTTCGTAGTTCGGGACTCAAATCTTTGGTATTAAAAAACAATGGATCGGGGCCTTGGGCACCAAAATGTAAGTACGGCGCAAAATCAGCGAGTAATTTTGCCGCGTCGGGAGTCAGATTAAGGGCATGTATGCGTTTAGCCACTTCATCCGAAATCAAGTGATGGACAGCTGGACCTGGCATAATTGTAAAGAGTTAACGTTGTGAACTTATTTTTTGCAAAGCACCATTGTATTTAAACATCAGCGGAGTAACCCGCTGTACTTCAAGCGACTGCGGCGAAACTTTGGTGTAAGTTGAAATTTTCTGCTTGTACGTTTTTTCAACTTGGGCTGGAGAAACGGTCATCAATTGAGGAGAAACGCGCACGTAAATATCCTTTACATTGATTTTTTTCTCCTCTTGCATTTTCGCCAAAGTGGCTATTTTCAAAAAATCATACTTAGAATACCAGCCTGGGTAAAATGGCTTTTTAGGCCCTGACGGACTACTTGGTTTACAATCTGCCACCAGCGGGTCTGACGTTGGAATGGCTTCGGGTGTGGGTGCAGGTGGATAAAGAATCGCCGAAATCTCATTGATAGCCATCTGCTTACTTCTCGCTACTTCGGCACTAACCGTGGCTACACGACACATATCAAGGGCTTCCAGGGCTTTCATACCAATGATATGCAAATCGGCAGTGCTTGCGCCGTTGTTCTTTTGGGTCACAAATTGCGCATAATAAGCATCGCCATCTTCACAGTACTTTTCCCATTTGGGGATTTTAATCTCTTTTCCTGCGATTTTGGCCATGGCCGAACTCGATACCAGCACCGTGCCCATCCCAATCATTACCACCGTTACAAACCCCATCACGATTTTTTGGTGGGTTTGCATCCGATTAATATTTTGTTTGTAAAGGGTACGTACCATCCAAAAAAGTAGAATAAAAATAGCCACCAACAATCCGATACGTATGGCATTTTCAAGGGTTTTGTCAAGCACCACAACCACACTATTTGTGCCTTGGTCAATAATTTCAACGGCGCCGATGCGTACCCTATCAATGGTTTGCTGAATGATGACCGAGGTTTTATCAATCAGCTCAATCATGGTATCTTTGATTTGCGCAATCCGTTTTGCCAAGACCTCGTCAAGGCATTTGACGGCATCGCGTACCATTTGATTGACTTCCGCCAGCAGTTTTCGGGCTTCTTGGGTAAGGGTTTGGATAATGGCCCTAATCTCGGCAGAAGCCGCTTTCAATACGTCGATGGAAGCATCTTTGATGTTGCTAATTTGCTGCGTAATTTTATCATTCAGCTCATCTACCGTTCGCCGTAGCTCAATCCCCAACTGCCCCGTTAGTCCCTGCGTAACGTCTTCGAGTTGTTGAATCAAACGCTGAAGTTCTTCAATCGGAATTTTTACATCCACATCGGCGTCGGCCATGGCACGGCCCATTTTTAGAGGAAACAGGCATAAAATAAACGACATCCCCAAAAGCAGCACCTTGAGTTGTCGATACGACAGATCGAATTGGGTTGACTTCATAACATGAAAGTTTAGGTGTAAAACAAAAGGTTAATTCGTACGCTACTGACACACTCCTTGGGAGTTTGGATAGGTAAAAACAAATCTTGGACTGTGTTTATCGTCCATTTTGCAGCTACATTGGCTCGACCAAGCGTCGGCCTGAACCCGCACAGTCCACGTCCCATATTTTAGGGCGACTCGGGTAATAGAAGGATTGGGGTGTACACTCCCCGCTTTGATTTCGTAAGAGCGATTGACACTAAAAGCCGTCTCGCCAAATTTTGAATCACTGTTTTCTAAATTCCCTGAATAGCTCACCGTGACGTATTTTTTTTCGCCACTGGTTGATAGCTGTTCAAGCCCCGTTACATTAACCACGACTTGGCCTGACACCGTTTCGGCAGGTTCGCCTACGGTCGCATCCAAACAAGCACAACTCAAAAAGTTAGAAGAAGAAAAAAACAAAAAGAGGAGGGCAATGATGCCTCTTGACGCAGGAAGAATTTTCATAACAATCACAGTTTAAAGTATTGATAGAAAGATATTTACCTGATTAGTACGCGATGTACTAATCAAAACTAGCTACGATTCTATCTAAACTGGATGTTAAACTTAGTAAGCGGTATTTCAATTTATTAAACGGTAATAAAAAAGCCCCAAAAAGGGGCTTTTCTTTATACTGCTATTCCAATCTACCTTTATTCAGTTCTTCTTGCCAAGCCTTTAGCTCATCCCATTGGCCGTCGCGCGCCATGGCTGATTGTTTTGGCCAAGTAGTTGGGTCGTGCATTTGGAAGCGAGGCCCTGCGGCGTCCAATATTTCTTTGATGCGCTCGGGGGCAGTGGCGGCAAGTTGGGCGAAGGTAAAAATGCCCTCGTTGTTGAGCAGTCCTTCAATTTTTGGCCCAATACCTTCCACAATTTTTAAATCATCGGGCACGACAGGAACGACTGGCTCAGGAGCAATCGCCGCAAAGGACGCGGGGATTATCACTGGGGTTTCAGTCGGTGCAGGTGCAGTTTTAACAACCACTTTTGACTTTTTACAATCGTCTAAAGCGGTACGTTTTGCATCAATATCAGCGTGTAAGCCTTCGATTTTGACGGCAAAGGTTCGCTGACCTAGCCACCAACCAATGTAGGCAGCCAACGCAAGTAGGGCAATTGCTTCTAAACCTGCGACCCAAAAATTTTGACTTAAAGGAGTTACTTGTAATATAATCATGGTAAAAGTCAGTTTGAAAGTAAAACCATTATCCCTTGCGGCCTTTGTTGAGTTCGTCTTGCCACGCTTTCAATTCCTCAAGCTTCCCGTCGCGGGCCAATGCCGATTGCTCAGGCCAAGTAGTAGGATCGTGCATTTGGAAGCGCGAGCCTCCAGCCACTAATATTTCCTTGATACGCTCTGGGGAGGTCGTTGCAAGTTGGGCAAAAGTCAGAATACCCTCATTATTGAGTAATTCCTCAATTTTTGGGCCAATGCCCTCCACAATTTTTAAATCGTCAGGAACGACAACGGGTGCAGGAACAACCAGCGGTGCAAGCGACGCTGCAACAGGCACCACCGTTGCGGTCTCCACCTTAACAGGCGCAGGCGCTACTGAAATCACTTGCGTTTTTTGGCAATCATCCACTGCTGCATCCAAAGAGGCTAGTTCTGCTTCTAGGTTTTCTACTTCGCTTTTTTTGGTGATATAGCCAATAATGTACCCCAACACCGCCGCTATCACAACCATGAGTATATGCTGCCACCACGCACCTGTTTGTTCAAAAGGATTAAAATGTCCGTACATAAAAGTCAAATTTGAATGAGTAAATGTTTATTGAACCACAATACTTACACGTCGATTGGCTTTGCGGCCTTCGGGGGTATCATTGGATGCCTTGGGTTGGGTTTCTCCTTTGGCTTCGGTCGATAGTTGGTCGGCAGCGATGCCAAATTTCACAAAAGCCGACTTCACTCCCGCTGCTCGTTTGCCCGAAAGTGCCAAGTTTTTATCATCAGCCCCAACGTTATCGGTATGCCCCGTCAACGACAGCTTTTTATCTTTGTGCGTAGCTAAGTATTTTTTAGCTTCATCCAAAAACTTCTCATTGTCGGGTGTATGGATGTAATCAGCACTTCCCGTTTTGAAATACAAGTCCATTGGTTTAAAAACATCCTCATATTTTTCGGCGGCGGCCAGTGCTTCTTCTGACTTTGGAAGGGCTAGGCTATCAAAACCAAATTCCATTCCGTGCGTAGAATCATCGGCGCTAAACTGCAAATCAATCATCCTACTTGCCGTTTGGAGCTGCGCTGCTGGCACACCTGCAGCAACAAGGTACTTCTTGAGCGCGTCGGCACGGGCGAATCCCAAGTCGGGAAAAGTAGTGTTGTTTTGCTCAATAGACGCATACAAGCCCGTGACGGTCAGTTTTCGACCTGGGTTTGCTTTGAGGTAAGCAGCCAAAGAGTCTAGCTCTTTCTTCACATTGGCGTAGTTGGGATCAGCTACCGATTTCTTAAAACCAAAATTCAGCGGCGAACTTAGGTTGAGCTGGGCGCCGTCAACAATAGACAGCGGGGGATTCACATAAGTGGGGGCTGTGGTCATAGTTGAGGGACCATCACACAGGAGTTTGATTTTACAAACGTGCCAGTAGGTAGCCCCACCTATCCAGCCAACAAGCAGAATCCAAGCAAGCGTTTTGACACCTGAAGACATAGTACGTAATGAGGGGATTGGTGGTGAAAAGGAGAATTTGCACTTACGACGGTGAAAATAAGTATAAGTATCACAAAAACAATGATTTATCTATTTTTCTTCTACACCACCCAATAACCATCTTTACAAAATTCAATTATCGCGGAATAATACCATATAATAAACAAAATATTATTTTGTTTTAAATTGTATTTTATTTATTTTTCATTTAACTATTACTATTTGGCTGCATATTATTGGTATATTTTAAGAATATTATTCTGTTTTCTACAATTTCAATAACCACTCATCCCTTAAAATAATCCACTTATCCATTTTCAATTCTTCTACCCAAAAAAAGGCTGCACATTTGCATTGTCATCAGAACAACAACGACATCTCTGATACACCACAACAGCCAAAAGCAGATTGCTAAATCGTTAATTTTAAACAGAGTACCACTATGAAATCTATTATGATTGCCCTTGTTTTAAGTGTTTCGACACTTGGACAGTTCGCAGAGGCACAAGATGGCAAAAGCCTCCGCACCCAAACACAGATTGCCGAACAATTGATGGCATCTTTGCCAACACACGATAACTTCACAGAGCCTACGTCAACAGTATTGTTCTCGAAAAATGATTTGCGCTTAATCTCAATGCTTCCAACGCAGGATGTAAACGTAGAGATTCCAGCCATTGTAGTAGAAAACGTCGCGGTAGCCAAATCAACAGTTATTGCACCTTCTACCACAAAAACAGAAGTAAAGAATACGACTCGCGCTGACAAGTAGGCGTATTGAAATAAATAAGTGTAAGTGTTTGCAAATGAGATACATGAAAAAAGGCGGGTTAACCCGCCTTTTTTCATGTATCAGTACTTTTATCCTTACTTTCCTCCTGTTTTTCGGAAGTAATTGTCGGCTTCTCGTTTATAGAAAGGTGCAAAACTTGGTGGCACCGTGCGCAACAACTCCGTTTGGCGTTGCTTTTCTTTCACGTATTGTTCAAAAGCCGCAGGCGGTGTTTTTGGCTGAGG
Organism: Runella sp. R0.1_18; assembly: GCF_057652155.1. Classification (NCBI taxonomy): domain Bacteria; kingdom Pseudomonadati; phylum Bacteroidota; class Cytophagia; order Cytophagales; family Spirosomataceae; genus Runella; species Runella sp. R0.1_18. The sequence goes on along the minus strand of NZ_JBYFCK010000009.1, from coordinate 221,851 downwards.
CTTGGCCGTTTCTGATTTCCGTTGGTTGTCTTCTTCTTGCTGACGTAGGGCTTTTTCCGATTCCAACAAACGCGTCACAATCTCTTCTTGGCGTTTTATCAAATTAGGATTTACTCGCTTATTCACCAAATCCGTTTCGGTTTCGTCCATTTTTTGCATCAAATCTTTGACTTCATTGCCCAGCTTTTTACCAGCTTCAGTCCCTTTCTGAGAGTCCATCAGTTCTTTCATCATCTGGCGAATCATGGCTTGCTCAGCCGCCATTTTAGCTAATTGTTCCGACATTTGGCGCCCTCCCATGCCACCTTGGCCACCTTGCTGGTTTTTCTGAAGTTGCTGAATCCGCTGGTTCAGTTGCTTTTGTAAATCACCCATGCTTTGCCCTGGGTTCTTACCTTTTCCTTTTTTGCTACCTTTCCCTGGCATACTCATCGCCATCATGGCCGCTTGCATTTGTTGAAGGGTTTGGCTCAACATCAACGACAAATTGTTCATCGACGTCATCGCAAATTGCTGCTTGCTAGTGGCCATATTCAGACGGCGTTCGCGAATAAAACGCGTACTTTCGGTCATGTGAAACTTCATGTCGTTCAGTTCGCGGGTAACAAAAGTCTGAATTTGCATCACTCGTTTTGCCAACGCGTAGAGGCTATCTTCAATCACCTTGGCGTCGTCCTGTAGCTTGAGTTGGTCTTGTGCCAATTTGATAAAACGAGGATCTTGCAGCCCTACGCCGCGAAAATCTTTCATTACGCGTTCTTGGTCAAACGACAAATGAATGAGGTTTTCGAGAATATCGCGGAGGTTGTCAATGTTTTCGTCCATCGCTTCCATTTCGGCACTCTCCATCGACTCCTGCATTTTTTGCGCCATTTTTCTCATCGACTTCGCGGCGTTTTTCTGCGACTTCGAAGCGCTTTTGTTTTGCTTTTGTTGCAGCTGTTTCGAGCTGTTCTCTTGTTCCTGATCGACATCTTTTTGGTCTTCTTTGCCCGTATCAATGTCATTTTTATCGTCTAGCTCTTCATTGAGCTTTTCAAGTTCTTCAATGTCCTTCTTGGTTTCGTCAAACTCCTTGTTGAGCTCTTCCTGCTCTTTTTTAAGCTCTTCTTGTTTTTGCTCCTGTTCTTTGTTTTGACCGTCTTTATTTTGTTGGTCTTTGCCCTTTTGGTCTTTCTCTTTCTGCTCTTGTTCTTTGGCCAGCTGCTCGGCTTTTTCGGCGAGTTTTTCTTCTTTCTCTGCCATTTCGTTCAAATCCTTCTGGATCTGCTCGGCCTTTTGCTGCACCTGCATTTGTTTGAACATCTCAAGGGCCTTCTCAATTTCCTTTTGCGCGTTGAACTCCTTGTTTTTCAACTTGTTCATCAACTCTTGCATTTTATCATCGCGTTGTTGTTGATCCAAGAGTTTCTCAAGTTGTTCGTACAATTTTTGCGTTTCTGGGTCAAGCAGTTCTTTCATCAGTTTTTGCAACTGTTCCATTTTTTGCTTCATCTCAGGACTTTGTTCCGAAAACCTATCTTGCTTTTCTTGCGAAGTTTGCGCTTGCTCCTGCATACTTTTCATGTCGTTTTGCAGTTCATCGCGTTTTTTCAACAAGTCTTCAATTTGTTTTTTGTCCTTGAAATCCAGCTCTTTTTCGCTCTTCAAACGCTGGTCGAGTTTTTCGATTTCTTTTTGTAAGCTCTTAGCTTTTTGAAGGGTTTTGTTGATTTGGGCTTCGGTTTTTTCGGCCGACTTTTCGGCCTCAGCCCGCACCTCCTCTTTCGACGGAACGGCAAAATCAATCATGCGCGATTTGGCGGATTTAGGCCCGTTTACCCCGTCATTGTCCCATACCTGCACATAGTATTCGATGCGGTCTCCAGGCGTCAGGCGAAGGCTATCCACATACCACTGAAAATAGAACGTTTGGCTTGTCGTAGATTTATTAAAAGGAATACTAAATCCTTTGTAAGCCACCTTTTTAGGGTCGGTTTTATCGGTTTTACGGCGCAAATTATAGAAGACCCGCAGGTTAGAAAATCCATAGTCATCAGCTATGTTACCTCCCAACACAAAATAATTATACAAGGTCGTATCTTGGTAATTCTCAAGGGTCAATGTTGGGTGCTTGTCGTTGATGACATTGAGGAAGTAGCTAATTTTCTCACGGTTTTGCGAATCATCGTTTTTGAGTTTGATTTCGTAATTGCCCGAGCGGCGCACCGTACGTTTAAACTCGTAGCCCCCCGTCAGTTTGCTCTCAGCAGTGTAGGCTTTTTGGTCACCTTCAAAGGCCAATGACATGTCTTTGGTGGCATCTGTATTAAAATCCCAACTAATGGTTGTCCCTTCGGGAATCGTCAAGTTCCCCACGTTGCTTAACTGCTCAGCGGGTTTTCCCAAATACGCAGGATAATTTAAAGTAACATCAAATGACAACAAACTTGGGCGTTCGGCCACAGTCAATTCATACTCTTTCGACTTATAACCCGCTGCCTCAAATTGAAAATCAATCGGACGTTGTACATTTTTGAAAGTATAAGAATACGTGTTATTATCTTCGGCATCAAGTTTAAACTTCGCCTTGTTATGAACTACATAAACAGCTTCTGGCAAAGCCCCTCCTGCCAACGACAATCGAAGCGTAAAATCCTCATTACGAAACGCTTTTAAGTTTGGATTGTCTAATTGAAAAGTAAAAGGAGCGTCATTAAATTCTTTTTCAAAGTGAATGATACGGTCAGAACTGCTGGCAAAAAAGCGGGGATTGATGGCCAAAACCAACGCAATAGCGGCCAAAGGATACACCGCATATTTGAGGTAACGGCGGTTTTGCTCAATTTTGATGGCATCCGAAAACCGAACAATCATCAATTGCTTTGATTTCTGTTGAATACTCGCCTCAATCAAGTCAGTTTGCTGTCCCGACAAGCCACGAAGCTGGAGGGTATTGACAAGTTTATCACCAATTTCGGGAAAAAAACTCCCAATCTGGCTGGCAGCTTCTTCGTCCGACAGTGATTTACGCAACCCCCATAAGTGAAAAATGGGAATGGCTACCCACCGCACAAGGGCATAGCCCAAGATGCCGATAAATCCATAGAAAAGCGCAGCTCGTACGCCCGAACTAAATCGCCCAAAGTACTCTAATGTGTTGACAAACAGATAGGCTGACAGAACAAAAGCGGCCGCAAAGATGACGCCTTTTATGAGCTGATTGAGGTAAAATTTCCGCTTGTACTCACCAATGCGCTCCAGCAGTACGGAAAGGGTTGGGGTTGTCATAAACTCGATTTTTTTATTGGCTGGTGTTTAGTCAATAGTAAAGTAACTCCTTGTACGAAGATACGTTTAAAGATAACGCAAAAATGATGCAAAAAGTAATGGTTTGCTAGAAAGATTCTGCGGATAACGCATTTTGGGGGACATCTATGGCCTTTTTGCCGACGATTGCTTGGGTTTGTTTTCTTATTATGTTTCAAAAAAACACCCTGTTATTCTCCAGGCTTATAAGTTCGTTCGGCATTTGCCAAAACATCCTTTTTATAAAAAAAGATTTCCTTAAACTGCGCATTGATATATCCATTGACTTGATCCGTATAATGAGGCGAAGTCGAGTCTGTACTAGCCCCTCCTGTCAATACTGTTTTGGCTTTCAACACTTTACCAAATTCAACTGCTGCCACAAACGTGTTACCTGTGGCTCCATAACGAGCCTTGGTTTGCATTGATTTCCGACTTACATAGGCATTGAGTGAGCCCATGTAACCTGGGGTAGCAGGCACTGCCCAGCTTTTCTCGGTGTCACTAAAAGGTTTCCCCTCCGCTGGGCGCTGAAAACGGTTGATTTTCCCCCAAGACACTTCCCAAGTACCAAAATCTTTCCGCAAATCCATCACTACCTGACTAAGCATCTTGACTTGTTCGGCAGGCGACAAAAAATCAACCGACAAATTGGAGCCGTTGGTTACTGAGTATTGTTCTTCATTGGTGATGGGTTTGGGCAATTTGGCCACGTTCATTTGCACCAATCGTTCTGTCCATAATACGGCCAAGGTCGTTGCCACAGAAGAAGTATCAGTACGATAATCCCAAGTGCTCAACGTTTTGATTGCCTCTGCCAAAGCGGCAAAAACTGTGTCGTTTTTTACCGTCTCGAAAGATGCAATCAGCGTTGGAATAAAACGTGCAGCATTGGGTAAATAAGGGTCGTGAGCGGCCTTAATTACGTCGTCCAACGTCGCATTTTGAAGTTGACTTAACACCCGAACGGCATTAACCGCTCTTGGGGTATTTCCGTCAGGAAGCATATAAACAGGCTTTCGATTCATGACTGAATCAAACTTCCCTGCGGCATACAAAGGCGTGGAATTACAGTTTTGAACCCAACCATTGGCAGGATTGATGTAATGTGGCAATTCCTCCAATGCGTGCGTTCCTTGCCATTCAGTTTCTTTAACACTGCCATCCACCTGGCGTTTCCAATCGTAGGAAGGGTTACGTTTTGGCACAAAATTACCGTGCCAGTAGCCAATATTACCGTCGCGGTCGGCATAAACGATGTTGTTGCCCACCATTACTCGTTTGTTGAGCACCTTGGTAAATTGCGCCAGGTTTTTTGCCTTCATTTTCTGCCAATTTATTGCCAACAAATCAATATTCGACTCTTGAGATTTGAGACTTATCCACTTTTTATTGCGTACTGCTACTACTGAGCCATGGTGAGTACGGTAGATGGTAAATGTTTTGGACAACAACTCATTGCCCTTTTTATACTTCAGTGTTACTTTTGAGCTATCGACTGCTTTCGATTTCCCCTCATACTGATAAACATAGCCATTTTCTTTTCGCGTTACGGTTTCGGCATACAGGTCTTTTCCATCCGACAGTGTCACGGGGTGCATCCAGCCTAAATGTTCGTTGAATCCCTGAAAAATATTGAATTGCCCCAAAAATGGAGCTCCGTAGGAATTAAGTCCTTCTTCGCTCACGAGGTGAATTTCGATACGACCATAAAACTCTGAGTGGGGATTGATGAGTAAAATTGAGTTTTTGTTTTGTGTCCGTGAAGGAGCAATCGCCCAGCCATTGGATCCACCCGCTTGCTGAAAGTCATGTTCGGGCAACTGACTCACAGAAGCCAAAGAAACACTGGCATCTTTGCCATAAAATGCCCGAAACTCGGCCTCGGTCAAGTTACTGTTGGCAATGGAAGGGATATTGTTCATCAATGCCATCCAAGGCTCAACGCGTGTGAGTAACCTAGGCTTTAGTTGAGGATGCGAAAGCAAAAAAAAATTAATCCCAGCGGCGTAGGCATCACACAATTTGCGCAACCATTTCGGAGAGTGATGGTACAGTTGAAGCGCTTTGGTAGGGTCAATAAACGTTCTTGCCCATAAATCTTGGTACAAATCCGTTTCACCGTTCACTTCTGCTTGTCGTCCAAGCCTAACTATCAATGAGTTTTCTACTTTATTAAAAAACTCTTCGCACTGAACGTACATCATTCCAAACACGGCGTCAGCATCGGTTTTAGTATATACGTGAGGGACTCCCCACTTGTCTTTGACGATGGTGATTTGGTTGGCTTGCTGTTGCAACTTGGCGACTTCTTCCGTTGAGAAATTTTGGGCAAAAGCGAACGATTGTACTAAAAAACCAATAAGGGTTGGAAAAATAAACCGCTGAAGCATGATGAAGAGTGAATTTTAGGTTAACGAAAAAATCAGGTTTTTAACTTGTTTATCTGGAATTTGTGCGTTAGAATTGCTTACTATTCCAAGTAAATCTAGTGAAAATACCCTTGCCATGAAACCTATTTTACTTTCTTTTTCCGCATCAAACGTTTGCAAATGGCTTTTTTTTGCTTTGATAGCCCTTTTAGGTATATCTCCAACACAAGCCCAAACCATTACCGACAATGCCTTTGCAGGAGCCATCCGAGAGGTGTGTCCAACTTGTATTGACGACGCCAACAAGCTGCTTTTCCCCGCTACGAGCCTTACGTCTTTGGACATCTCCAACAAAGGAGTCAGTGACTTAAATGGGATTGGTGGGTTTACATCTTTAAAGTCCCTGAATTGCCACAGCAACAAACTCACCCAATTACCAACACTTCCATCTACCCTGACGACCCTCCAGTGCGATGTCAACCAAATCACGAGTTTACCAACTTTACCTGCTGGTTTGACTACGCTGTCTTGCAGCTATAATCAACTACCATTTTTACCCAATCTTCCCAATACCCTAACCGCCCTGGCCTGCAACAACAACCAGCTTACTAACTTACCCGACCTCCCAAACACACTGACATCGCTCACGTGTTCCAACAATCAGTTGGTGACCCTGCCAAATGCCTTGCCTGCGGGTCTTAAAACATTGTTTTGTTTATCCAACAAACTTACCCAATTACCAACCCTACCCAATAGCCTCACAACCTTGTACTGTCAAGAGAACCAAATCAGTTGTTTGCCCGCCTTGCCTAGTTCTTTGTCAGTTTTATACTTAGATACCGATAAAATTAGCTGCCTACCCACGGCCATAGCAGACTTGAAGGTTTATAATGCCAAGGGGAATCTTGTGGAAGGGATGGAGGCTTGTGTGACGATAAGCGATCCAAAATTTGCCGAAGCTATTCGTAGTGCCTGCATTCAATGTATTGATAATTGTGACAATCTGACACCTTATGCTTCAACAGTTCAATCCCTTTATCTTGAAGACAAGGGCATCGTTTCGATTAGTGGAATAGAGCAATTCCGCTCACTACAAAGCCTCTATTGCGGCAAAAATAGGCTTAAAGCAATTCCAGATAATTTGCCTGCTAGTTTAAGAGATTTATCTATCGAATACAATGAACTAACCACCCTACCAAAGTTACCTTCTGGACTCAATCGATTGAATTGTAGTAACAACCAATTGACGACGATTCAAAACCTACCCTTTTCTTTAGAAATCTTATTTTGTAATCTCAATAAATTAACTCAAGTGTCTGATTTACCATCTAAATTAACCTATTTCAACTGTCAAGAGAACCTTTTAACGACTTTACCTACATTACCCCCGACTTTAATTACTTTAATAGCCAATAACAATAAGCTTTCTAGCTTACCCAGCTTGCCAAATAAACTCCAACAGCTGAATGTCGGCTTCAATCAACTTACGAAGCTTCCGACTTTCCCTAGCCAATTATATTTACTCGACTGTAACAACAACCTCCTTGAGTGTTTACCATTGTTGCCTACAGTAATGAGAAATTTGAATATCAGCAACAATAAAATTACGTGCATACCTAATAAGCCAAATGGAATTTATATAAACTCCAATGGTATAAATGTACCTATATGTGGATTTAGTGACTCCAATTTAGCAGCGTCTGTTAAGCAAACATGTCCAAATTGCTTTGATGAGTGCGGACGACTTATCCCTGCTGAAGTAGGTAAAATAAAAACACTTGATTTGAGCAATAAAAACATTTCAAATATTTCAGAAATTGATTTATTAACGTCTCTTGAGTCCTTAAATTTAAGCAACAATCCATTAATCAAGTGCATTCCATCTATCCCAGCTTCATTAACATCGCTTACTATTGATACCACAACTATTAAATGTGTACCTTCAAATTCACTATCGTTAAAAATTTATAGTAGCTCAGGTGAATTGCTAGTCAACTTCCCAAGTTGTATAACTATCAAAGATGCCCAATTTGCTAATGCAATCAGAAATAGTTGCAATAATTGTATTAACGAATGTAACCAATTACTGCCTGCTACAAGTACATTGAAAAATCTAGTTTGTTACAATGTAAAAGATATAACTCATATTGAAAAACTTATAAATCTGGATGAATTCAGTTGCTATAATTGTGAAGGAACTGAGCTACCTAAGCTTCCAGAAAATTTAAGAAAACTTGAATGGATAGGTGGCTCTCTATCAAAAACATCTAACTTACCTATTAACCTTTCTATTCTACATATAAGTAGCAATAAAATCACACAAATCGAGTCATTACCTAATTCACTAAGGGAATTTGATATAAGTAATAACCAATTAGTGTCTGTTATAAATTTACCCAATTCAATTAAAATTCTTGAGATAGGATACAATCAAATACAAGAGATTGGAAACTTACCGAATGACCTAACAATTTTAACATGTGAGAATAATCAAATTAAGTCTTTACCTACTCTTCCTCAAAATTTGCAATTTTTAAATTGTGGAAATAACAAATTAATAACATTACCAGAACTACCTAATAATCTTGTAAGGTTGTACTGTGAAAATAACGTTGATATGACTTGTCTTCCACTTTTACCAAATTCTTTAAAAGAACTTATTATTATTGGAAACACAAAAATCGCATGTCTTCCCAACAAAGTATCACTTCAATATTTCGTAAACAATGGTAATTCATCGCTTCCGCTTTGTGGATTAGCAGACATAAACCTTATTAAGGCAGTCCAAGGGCAATGCCCCGCTTGCTTTGACGCCTGTTTTAATCTTAACAAAAGTGAAGTAGAAAAAATAAAAAGTATTGATTTGACAAACAAACAAATAACCAACCTAAGCGGACTAGAACTGTTCTCGAATCTAGAAACTTTAATTGTTGCCGACATACCTGCAAATTGTATCACAGCTCTGCCAAATTCGCTCACTTCTCTGACCATTAACCCAGAAAAAATCACATGCTTGCCCGCTCACAACGCTAGTTTAAAAGTGTATAATATTGAAAATCAGCTTATTCCTACACCACCACAATGTACTAAACGTATTTCAGACTTAAATTTCGCAAATGCTATCCGACGAAATTGTCCCACTTGTATTGATGAATGTAACCAACTCTTACCTCCTGCTAATCAACTCGTTTCACTAACTATTCCATACTCAAATATCAAGGATATTTCAGGCATCTCTAATTTTAGTTCTTTAGAACGTCTAATTGTAAGTAATAATTTGCTTACCTCCCTTCCAGAATTACCCGCTTCACTATCGTACATCGACGTCAGCAATAATTTGTTAACTAGAATTTCAACCCTACCTAGCAAAATAACAACGCTCATTTGTTCATTCAATAAAATTTCAAAAATCGACAGTTTCCCAACGTTACTTCAATCAATAGAATGCAATAATAATGAACTAGAGCTTCTACCTAAATTACCAGAAGACTTGAAAACTTTAATACTTAATAACAATTTACTATTAAAATGCTTACCTTTTCTTCCGCCAAACTTGCAAACATTATATATTTTCAGCACTCCTCTTATTAACTGTTTACCAAATAGACCTCCCAACTTGTATATTTTAGGCGAAGGAAACAATCAAATCAACCTCTGTGGACTTCCAAACGAGAATCTTAAAAAAGCTATCCTTAGCATTTGTCCTACCTGTTTTGATGAATGCAGCAAATTAATAATTTCAGAAGTTAACAAAATCACAACACTCAATCTTTCAAATGCAAATCTTTCAAGTTTAGTAGGGATTGAAGTATTTAATAATCTAGATTCATTGGTGTTGACTAACAACTCAATTACTTGCTTACCTCCCCTACCATCAAACATTAACTCAATCACTATTGATTCTTCAAAAATCAAATGTGTTAGCTCCTCAAATTCAAATTTAAGAGTGTATGCAAGCAATGGACAGCGTATTTCTAAACCAACTTCCTGTGGAACCTACATTCCAGATATTAACTTTGCTACTGCAATTCGCGGATACTGTTATAATTGCATCGATGATTGTAATTATTTATTGCCACCTGCCGCATCACTCACTTACTTATCAGTAAGTTATAGTCGTATAAACGATTTGACTGGTATTGAGGGGTTCGCATCTCTCCAGACGCTATATGCTTCTGGAAATTCACTCAAAACTTTACCCAAATTACCCTCTACTTTACGCACGCTGGAAGTAAGGTCTAATGCTTTACAATCCATTAGTTCTCTACCTAATAATATTACTGAATTATACATCAGTAATAACTCTTTAACACAATTACCTGCACTTCCAAACAGCTTACAAAAACTAGATTGTATCAACAATAAACTTTCAACAATTCCAACTCTACCCGCTTCTTTGATTGACCTACGCTGCTCGTACAATCAAATCACCTGCCTTCCATCTCTGCCTTTTTCACTGAACTATTTAGAATTTGATAGCCATAAAATTGGGTGTTTAAAAAACCTAAAAAGTGGCATTTCTTTACGAACTCCGTCAAGTCAACAACTTACTACCTACCCCGAATGTAGTAACCCCATTATTCTTTCGGACGTCACTGCCAATGTCCCTAATCCTGTGGCACCAAGCACAACAGTTTCGTTGGTTGTAAAACGCAACTATACAGGCAACGTAAGAAATTAAACGACAGTGATTATTCTGACTTGCAAATTGATACCATTTCGGCCGCAACAAACACTGACTTTGTCTATACAATCCCCAACGTAACTGTCGCCGACAATGGCAGTGCATATCGCTTGATGGTCACTTCGGCCTGTTCTGGAACTTTCACGGCAAAAGCGTTTACATTGGCGGTAAAAGACGAATCGCTCTCTCCACCGACAATCACAGCAAGTCCTCGTGATACGGTATGCCTAACCCAAACGATTCGGCTCACCTCCAACTGCCCCCCCGCCTCCGCTACCATTTGGAGCACAGGAGAAAACGCACCTTTTATCGACATCCATTCGTCCACGCAAACAAGTCGAACTTTTACGGCAAAATGCAGTACAGGCGCCCTTCAATCGCCCGAAAGTCCCGTTAAAACCATTTTTTGGAAACCGTTTGAGGTAATTCTCATCAACATTGGCCAATCAAAAAGTGCAACCAAACAAGGACAAAACATCGCACTTTCTACTTGGAATTCGCAATTTGTTACCCCCGACAATGGTCCATCTTTGGCCTTTAGCACACAAGCGAACCCTAGCATCTATTATCTCGATAATCCCAACAAAATTCAACCTCGTTTTTGGACAGCTTACGTTGATATTTGTGATGTTTCTAGCGAAGGTTCTGTTTCGTTTGACATGCTGGCGACCCCAGAGATTGGCATTCCTGTTTCCTTCAACACGCATGAAAATAATGCGCCCTATTTCATGTACGCCAATAGAGACGGTTTTACGGAGTTATACGCCCAAAATCACCCTAATTTTGGTTTTTACGCAGAAAACGAAAACAAGCAAAACCGCTATGATGATGGTCTGCCAGAGGGTTTATATAAGCTCAGTATTCGTTATTGGACGCAAAAAGGCTTAGGGCTTGCACCAGCTGTGAGGATACCCCAAGGGACAGCCCTTACCTACCAAGAACACTGGTTTCGCATTCAATCAAAGGTGGAAAATAAATCTACCAGACTTTCCGCTGACTCATCTACAGATGTTGCTTCATTCAGTATTACGCCCAATCCAGCCGCTACTACCGCCGTTCTCAGTGTGAAACAAGCCAAGCAACAAGAAATTCAGTATGAATGGGTGGACGTTACTGGACGGGTGCATCATAAAAGTCAATTTGTTGCCGAGACAAACAATCACACGGAGCAGCTTAACATCTCTAACTTGCCAACGGGGCTTTATTTCCTACGAATAACCACCCCAACCCAGCAAGTAAATTTGAAAGTAACTAAACTAGATTAACCTCCCCAAAGCCGACTAACCATCGGCTTTTTTTAGTACTTTCGCCCTCCTAAACTGAACCACTTCAACCCTATGAAACGATTTTTGTTGACCTTTTCATCGGTAATTTGCCTGAGTTTTTGTGGCTTCGCTCAACCTGCGCCCAAGCAAGCTCAGTGGTCCAAATTGTACATTGCCCCCGACAAGCGCGTCATTTCGCGCGGCGATGGCAAACCGTTCTTTTGGTTGGGAGATACCGCTTGGGAATTGTTTCATCGGTTGACCAAAGAAGAGGCTGATTTCTACCTTAAACGTCGTGTAGAACAAGGCTTTACGGTCATTCAGGCCGTGGCACTGGCCGAATTTGACGGACTGGGGCAACCCAACCAATACGGACAGCTTCCCTTAAAAAACAATGACCCTTCTCAACCTAATGAGTTGTATTTTCAACACGTTGACTATGTGGTCAATAAAGCTGCCTCGTTGGGGCTTGTGATTGGAATGCTGCCCACGTGGGGGGATAAATTTAACAAAAAATGGGGAGTAGGTCCCGAGGTTTTTACCCCCGAAAATGCCCGAATATACGGCCAATGGCTAGGAAAACGTTATAAGGGGAAGCCCATCATTTGGATTTTGGGCGGCGACCGTAACCCCGAAACTGAAAAACATTTTGCTACCATAAATGCAATGGCCGAAGGCTTAAAAGCAGGACACGGAGGCACCCAACTTATGACCTATCATCCCATGGGAGGAAGCAACTCAGCCGCATTTTTTCACAAAGAAAGCTGGCTCAATTTCAACATGTTTCAGTCGGGACATTCGGCAAAAAATGCCAAAAATTACGTCATGCAGCGCCAAAATTATCAGCTTTTTCCCGTAAAACCCACCCTCGACGGCGAGCCTCGCTATGAAGACCATCCCATTGATTGGAAACCCGAAAAAGATTATTTCAACTCCCACGACGTTCGCCAGGCAGCTTGGTGGGCGATGCTTTCTGGAGGAGCAGGCCATACTTACGGCAACCATAACGTTTGGCAATTTTTTGACCCCAATCGCAATCCAGCCATTTCAGTAGCGCGTACCCACTGGCGTGCCGCTACCAACCACGAGGGCGCTTGGCAAATGGGCTACATGCGTAAACTTTTTGAAGCCTATCCTTGGGCGCAATTGATTCCTGACCAGAGCGTTATAAAAAACGAAAATACCGAAGATGCGGGTTATCAGATGGCTGCTGTTAGTGAAAATAAAGATTTTATGTTTGCCTATTCTCCAACAGGAAAACCATTAAAAATTGACCTTGCCAAGTTCTCTATATCTCAACTCAAAGCCACTTGGTTTAACCCCCGCGATGGTGTTTCTACGCCGATTGGAGCCATCAAAAACGAAGGTATTCAAGAATTTAAACCTCCCGTAGCTTGCCCTACCTGTGATTGGACATTGGTGATAAGTAATAAATAAATTGCTCCAGCGAGGCTACTTTTTTAATGCGTTCAACCTGAACCCGAAACAGGAAACAGGAAACAGAAAACCCGAAACTGAAAACAGATAAATGAATTTTCCCTTATTTGTAGCACGTCGTTATTTTACTTCTAAGAAAAAGAAAAGCTTCATCAGCCTCATTTCCAACATTTCAATGTTAAGTGTGGGAGTTGGGACAATGGCGTTGGTGATTGTGATGTCGGTCTTTAATGGCATGGGAGAACTGAATCGACAGCTATTTCGGAGTTTTGACCCCGACCTTAAAGTTACACCCGCTCAAGGTAAACGCTTTACCCTTTCGTCCAAAACACTGGCTGAATTGCGGGCAACGGAAGGCGTTAAGTTTGTTACCCAAGTGGTAGAAGACAATGCCCTTGCTACCTACGGCGATCGTCGGGTAGTGACAAAAATCAAGGGAGTCGATGAGACATTTATTCAGCGCCATCAGCTAGATACCGCCATGATTGAAGGAAAATTTGCCCTGACCACCGACAATGAACCCAAGGCAATTGTCGGTGGAACGGTACAGCAGCTGCTTGGCATTTCGGTCAACAATCAGTTTACCCCCCTCGAACTCGCCTACCCTCGTTCGGATGTAAAAACGCTTAATTTGACCAATGCTGACGCTTTTAACCAACAAATTATTCGCGTCGGTGGAGTGTATATGTTAGAACTGCGGTTTGACGATTACGTGATTGTGCCCCTCGAATTTGCCACCGAACTACTTGGATATGGCCACCAACGTTCAGCGCTTGAAATTCAGCTTCAACCCGATGCAAAAGCAGAGCAAGTACAAACTCAAATCCAAACCTTACTTGGAGATAAGTTTGTAGTACGTACCCGCGACGAACAAAACGCCGATCTTTTACGCGCCATTCGCATCGAAAAATTGTTCGTAACCGTCACGCTTGGACTCATTATTTTGGTAGCAGCAGTCAATATTTTCTTTTCCCTTTCAATGCTGGTGATTGAAAAACGAGACGATATTAAAATGCTATTTGCCATGGGCGCCACTGCCTCCACCATTCAACGCATTTTTTTGTTAGAAGGCAGCCTTGTGGCATTCACTGGGGCGTTTATTGGACTGATTTTAGGCATCATTGTTTGTTGGTTTCAGCAAACCTACGGCCTTGTCTCCATGGGTATGGTCAGCTCGGTGGTAGATGCTTATCCCGTAAAAATGGAGTGGCCAGACTTTGTTATTACGGCTGTCACCGTCATTTCTATCACGATTTTGGTGTCGTTTATTCCCGCTCAACGTGCAAGCCGACTTTAATTTGAGGCTGACATTTTGACCGAAACAAGTAATCTAACCCTTAAAATGTCATTAAACTGCTGACAAAAAGCTAATTTTGTAGAAAATTCCCGAAGTGGGTGCGATATTTGTGATATAGAAAAATACATAAACCGTTGGCCTTTGCTGGTTGACTCATACAGTAACAATGATTAAATTCCTCACAAAAAGTTTTTCTGGGCTGTTTGGGACCAAATCGGAACGTGATTTGAAAGAACTTGCCCCTTACGTGGACAAAGTAAATGCCGAATTTGCTAAACTACGTACACTCAGCCATGACCAGCTTCGAAACGCAACGCAAGAACTCAAAACTTTTATTGCGAATGAACTCAAGGCCATCGACGACCAAATAGACGCGCTGCGCCAGCAAGTGGCTACTAATACCGACATGGACGTTGATGCCAAAGAGAACATTTTCAAAAAAATTGATAGCTTGGGGCTTGAACGCGACAAAGAGTTGGAAAAAGTCCTGATGCAGATTTTGCCCACCGCCTTTGCCATTGTCAAAGAAACGGCACGTCGTTTTACCGAAAATGAAAGTCTTGAGGTCACGGCCACTCTTTTAGACCACGAACTCGCAGTTAGGAAAAATCATATTACCATCGACGGCGATAAAGCGATTTGGAGAACGACCTGGGATGTGGCAGGCCACCCTATCAAATGGAACATGGTTCACTACGATGTTCAAATCATCGGGGGAACGGTCTTGCACCAAGGGAAAATTTCCGAAATGGCTACGGGTGAAGGTAAAACCCTCGTTGCAACGCTACCTGCTTTCTTAAATGCCATCGCAGGACAAGGCGTTCACGTCGTAACTGTCAATGACTACCTTGCCCGCCGCGATAGTGAGTGGAATGCTCCTTTGTTTGAATTTCATGGTTTGCGCGTTGATTGTATCGACCGCCACCAACCCAATACCTACGCCCGCCGCCAAGCCTACTTGGCTGACATCACTTACGGAACCAACAACGAATTTGGTTTTGACTACCTTCGCGACAACATGGCGCACTCGCCCGAAGAGCTTGTGCAACGCAAACACCACTTTGCAATGGTCGATGAAGTTGACTCCGTTTTGGTAGATGATGCCCGTACGCCTTTGATTATCAGCGGCCCTGTACCGCGCGGCGACGAACAAGACTTTGCCGAGCTAAAACCCCGCGTATCGCGCATTGTAGAAGCCCAAAAACGCCTCGTGACAGATTTGCTCAACGAAGCCAAAAAGAAAATTGCGGCTGGCGACAAAAAAGAAGGAGGTTTGGCCCTTTTCCGCGCGCACCGTGGTTTCCCAAAATACAAACCGCTTATTAAGTTCTTGAGTGAAACGGGTATCAAAACCCTCATGCAAGAAACGGAGAAAATCTATTTGGCAGAAAACCAAAAGTTGATGCCAGAAGCCGATGCTCCCCTCTATTTTACCATTGAAGAGAAAAACAATAGTATCGAGCTTACTGAAAAGGGGCTTGACTATATGACAGGCTCAGCCGAAGACCCTAACTTCTTCGTATTGCCTGACTTGTCGATTGATTTGAATGTGATTGACAAAGATTCTGAGCTTACCGACCAGCAAAAACTTATTCGTAAAGAAGAAGTTTTGCGCGATTATTCGGTCAAAACGCAGCGTATTCACACAATCCAACAGTTGTTGAAAGCCTATTCGTTATTTGAACGTGACGTGGACTATGTGTTGATGGACGGAAAGGTAAAAATCGTTGACGAGCAAACGGGCCGTATCATGGAAGGCCGTCGTTGGTCAGACGGATTGCACCAAGCCGTTGAAGCCAAAGAAAACGTAAAAGTAGAAGACGCTACGCAGACTTACGCCACGGTTACGCTCCAAAACTACTTCCGTATGTACCACAAGCTTTGTGGGATGACGGGTACTGCCCAAACCGAAGCAGGTGAATTCTGGACGATTTATAAATTGGACGTTGTTAGTATTCCAACCAACATTCCGATTGCGCGTAAAGACGAAGAAGATAAAGTATATCGTTCGGTACGGGAGAAATACAACGCCGTGGTGGACGAAATCGTTGAGCTGGTGGGCAAAGGACGTCCAGTATTGGTGGGTACAACTTCGGTTGAAAACTCGGAGTTATTGAGCCGTATGCTTACCCTTCGTAAGATTCCACACCAAGTCTTGAACGCCAAACAACACCAACGCGAAGCCGAAATTGTGTCGGAAGCAGGGAAACCTGGTACGGTGACGATTGCGACCAACATGGCAGGTCGTGGTACCGACATCAAGCTTACCCCAGAGTCAAAAGCAGCGGGAGGTTTGGCCATCATTGGTACCGAACGCCACGAAAGCCGCCGCGTTGACCGTCAGTTGCGTGGTCGTGCAGGTCGCCAAGGAGACCCAGGAACGTCGCAGTTCTTTGTGTCGTTGGAAGATGGGCTGATGCGTATGTTTGGTTCTGACCGCATCGCAGGTGTGATGGATCGCATGGGCTTGGAAGAAGGAGAAGTGATTCAGCACTCAATGGTGTCAAAGTCGATTGAAAGAGCGCAGAAAAAAGTCGAAGAAAACAACTTCGGTACGCGTAAGCGCCTCCTCGAATACGATGACGTCATGAACATGCAGCGTGAAAGCATCTACAAACGCCGTCGGAATGCCCTTTTTGGTGACCGCCTAGCAATTGATATTGCGGATACCATGTACGATGTTTGTAGCGAAATCGTCAACAATACAGAAGGAAGCTACGAAGAACTCGAATTGGCAGTCATTACCAACTTCGGAATCGAACCACCATTTACTCGCGAAGACTATAACAAGTTAAAGCCCGAGCAACGTACGCAGCGCTTGTACGAAGCGGCCGAGAGTCATTATGCCAATAAAAATAAGTTCATTGCGGAGCAAGTATTGCCTGTATTGAAACAAATTCACGAAGAACGCGGCGGAACCATCCAAGAAATCGTGATTCCTTTCACGGACGGCATCAAAGGCACGCAAATTGGCGTCAATCTCGTGAAAGCTATTGAGTCAAATGGACGTGAGATTGTGCGTGAGATGGAGAAATTTGTGGTGCTTTCACTCATCGACCAAGAATGGAAAGAGCACCTTCGCGACATGGACGACCTCAAACAATCGGTACAAAACGCAGCTTACGAGCAAAAAGACCCGTTGTTGATTTATAAGTTTGAGTCGATTGAGTTGTTCAAGAAGCTGATGAGTAAAGTCAATTTTGAGACGGTTAGTTTCTTGGTAAAATCGTTTATTCCGCAAGAGGAACCACCACAGCAGCAAGCACAACGCCAAGTGCGTCAGCCTGAGCCAGAACTTCACACCAACCGCGAGGATGAGGAGTTTGAGGAAGTAGGTGGCCCAGACGCATACGCCGCTCGTCAGACCGAAAAAACGATGCCTGTACGTGCCATTAAAATCGCCGACCGCAACCAAAAAGTAACGGTTCAGTACCGCGATGGCCGTGTGGTGAAAGATGTAAAATACAAGAAAGTAGAACACGAAGTGGAACGCGGCGATTGTGTCGTGATTGCTTAAGTTCTACTATATTGAATAAAGAAGAAAGCCCCGACCGCATGGTCGGGGCTTTTTCGTGGTCGGGTTGTGAGCAACCCTCCACACAGTTATCGCGAACCAAAAATAGCACTACCTACTCGGACGAGCGTACTTCCCTCTTCCACCGCAAGGAGATAATCCCCACTCATTCCCATCGAAATTTCTTTGAAGTCAACATTTGCAGGAAAATCAACTGCATGTGCATTTAGCTTGTCAAAAAGTTGTTTTAAACCCCTAAACTCCAAACGAACTTGTTGCTCATCATCGGTATTAGAGGCCATACCCATCAACCCTACGATACGCACATTTTGCATTGATTTTAACTCCTCCGAAAGCAATAGCTCCTCTAATTCTTCCTCCGAAAGCCCAAATTTTGTTTCTTCTTGGGCAATAAATACCTGCAACAAACAGTCAATCACTCGATTGTTTTTGGCGGCCTGTTTATTAATTTCTTGCAACAATTTCAGGCTATCCACCGAATGAATCATGGCAACAAAAGAGGCCATGTATTTGACTTTATTGCTTTGTAAATGCCCAATCAAATGCCATTCTATGTCTTTCGGCATTTGTTCGTATTTACCCACCATTTCTTGCACTTTATTTTCTCCATAGCGCTTAAAACCAGCTTGATATGCTTCCATGAGCATCTCAACAGGCTTGGTTTTGGTAACAGCAATGAGCCGTGCCACAGGTGAAATTTCAGTTACTATTTGTTGTATATTTTCAGCAATACCCATCCTTCTTTGGCCTTTAAAAATCTAAATGACAATTGATCCACTCTCCATCCAAACGCGCGCCGTAGCGTTCATAAAACTTAATGGACGGCTCATTCCAATCCAGCACTTGCCACATCACTCCTGTACAATTGGTATCTTTTGCCTCTTGAACGGTGGTATCCAACAACATTTTTCCCAATCCATGCCCCCGCATCGACTCCGTCACAATCAAATCCTCCAAATAGAGTCGTTTTCCTTTCCAAGTCGAGTACCGATAATAATACAGCGAAATCCCGACGATTTGCCCATCTACCTCCGCCACAAAAAGGCCAAAAATGGGTTCTGGGCCAAAACCATCTTTCAACATCATTTCGGGGGTGTTGGTGACTTGCTCAGGCGCACGCTCATACAAGGCAAGCTCCTGAACCAAAGCGAATACTTGCGGTACATCTTCGGGTGTACCTTTACGAATGGTAATTTGCATAACTACTTACTTTGAAAAAAAATACTTGTTGTCTTCTGATTGAATATATTCTACCCCTGTTTTATACCCCTGCACAATCAGCCGCACAATGTCTTCCGACTGAAATTTGAGCATGTCCAAATGCAAAGGCTCGTGTGGACGAATGACCTTTAGCTTCAACGGTCGCCCTTTTAAGTTT
Organism: Runella sp. R0.1_18; assembly: GCF_057652155.1. Taxonomy (NCBI): domain Bacteria; kingdom Pseudomonadati; phylum Bacteroidota; class Cytophagia; order Cytophagales; family Spirosomataceae; genus Runella; species Runella sp. R0.1_18. The sequence goes on along the minus strand of NZ_JBYFCK010000009.1, from coordinate 202,595 downwards.
TCTTTTTCGACATAGCTTTGCGCCCAAGCGATGTCGCTGTTTACAATTTGGTTGACGTTGATGTCCTTTACTCGCTCCATCAATTGCAGCACATTTCGGTAATTGACCGTTTCGCCGTAAATATGCTCGGAGTGGCAAGCCACGCACACCACTTCGGTCGCGCCGTCTTCCAAGGCTGCTTTCAAAGGCGCGACCACCCTCAACCCTCCATCCAATAGGGCTATTTTTCGTTGACCTTTGATTAAGACAGGTGGCATAATCGTCGGCAATGAGCTACTCGCAAGTACATAATCCAAAAAATCGGCCTCTTGGGGAGTGGCATACACCATTTTGCCACTGATAACGTCCACCGCACCTACTTTGAGCTTAATGGGGCTTGTTCGTAAAATAAATTCATCCACGTTTGTACGTAGCAAATTTTTTAGGGGCGTATTGTCCAAAAGGCCATCAAAACGGCTCATAAGCGTATCAAAACCTAATGTAAGACGTGAGCGCGGTTTTGCAATGGCTTCGGGACCTGTAATATTTTTGATCCAAAATTCAATGAGGAGGCGGCTCAAACGCGGCCAATCAATTTTTTTGTGTTCAATTGTCTGACGCCCCGCTTCGTTCACCAAATAACTTGCATTCAAGCTTCCAACCGATACTCCGTAAATCATGTCGGGTTCAAAACCTTCCTCTAAAATAGCTTGAATAACTCCCGCTTGAAATGCCCCTTTAAGCGAACCACCGCCCAATACTAATGCTCTCATACATCTAACTTTTGCCTGATTTTTTTATTTTCTTCACAAATTCCAAACAAATTATGCCACTTTGGTGTAATGTTAATAGATTTTGTCCCAAATTTGGCGTTTGTTAGACAACAAATCAAAAAAAGGTTAAAGTTGCAGGCCCTTTCAGCTAAACTATTTTCCCCACATTCATTGTTTACTGAATAGCCCACTGATAATATGTCCCTCTCAATAAAAGATATTCAGGCGCCAATTGCCTCCGAAATGGATGCTTTTGAAAGCAAATTTCGGCAGTTTATGAAAAGCGAGGTGATGCTCCTCGACCAAATCATGAATTACATTGTCCGTCGTAAAGGCAAACAACTCAGGCCCATGTTTGTTTTTTTAACGGCGGGCGTAAGTGGTACAATTACAGAAGCTACTTACCGTGGTGCTGCGCTTATCGAATTGCTCCATACTGCTACCCTTGTTCACGACGATGTGGTGGATGACTCCAACTACCGTCGTGGTTTTTTCTCGGTTAATGCCCTTTGGAAAAACAAAATTGCGGTATTAGTAGGCGACTACTTACTCTCACGAGGACTGCTTTTATCCGTTGATAATAAAGACTTTACACTCCTACAGCTCGTATCAAATGCCGTTCGTGAAATGAGTGAGGGTGAATTGCTCCAATTGGCCAAAGCACGTCGGTTAGACATTACGGAGGAAGTGTATTTTCAAATCATTCGGCAAAAAACGGCGTCTCTCATCGCTTCTTGCTGCGCCGTAGGTGCCCAGTCGGCAGGTGCGACCGAAGATTTAGTAGAAAAAATGAGGGAGTTTGGCGAAAAAGTAGGGCTTGCTTTCCAAATCAAAGACGACCTCTTTGACTTTGGCGATGCGGAAGTTGGTAAACCGCTCGGTATTGATATTAAAGAGAAAAAAATGACGCTTCCGCTCATTCATGCGCTGAGTCAGTCTTCTTGGAGTACCAAACGCCACATCATCAATCTCATTAAAAACCACAGCGACAAGCCGCAAAAAGTTGCGGAAGTCATCAAATTTGTTCGCGAATCGGGTGGCATCCAGTACGCTACGCAAGCCATGCAGCGCTTGGTGGACGAGGCTAAGGTTATCTTGCATTCTTTCCCCGAATCAGCTTATCGTAATTCCTTAGAAGGCTTGGTGCAGTTTACGATTGAACGTAACAAGTAAGACCAAAAAGAGGCTGTCCAAAAAGTAACAGGTCACAAAATATTCTTTGGTTTCAACCTCATCCCAACCCTTCTCCTTCCAGGAGAAGGGCTTTTAAAGTCCCCATCTCCAGAAAGGCCGCGACGGCGTACAGTGAGGGGGATTTAGGGGACGGTCGGCCGCTGCCGTGAGGTTGAACAGACGCCGAAGATAATTTGGTGATACCAGACTTTTTGGACAGCCTCTTTGAAATTTTGTATTATTTTTTACAAACTCAGCATATCTTTGAATCGGATGGCTTGGCGGCGCGAAATTTCTATTTTCTCCCCGCTTCCTCTCAACGTCACCAAAAGCCCTCCCGAAAACCACGGCTCAATTTTATCAATCCACTGCAAATTGATGATGTGCTTGCGATTCGCGCGGAAGAAACACACGGGGTCAAGCCGCTCTTCCAAGGCATTTAACGACTTGAGAACCAACGGTTTTTGGTCATCAAAATGTAAACGCACATAGTTGCCCATTGACTCGAAAAGGCGCACCTTTCCTAACTTTACAAACCAACATTTTTCGCCGTCTTTGATAAATACTTGGTCGTTTTCCCCCAGAATTTTACGCTCAGACACCGACTCTCCTTCGTGCTTACGGTCAAATTCTTCAAAAACGCGGTGAACAGCCTCACTCAAACGTGCCAAATCAATTGGCTTGAGGATGTAGTCCAAGGCATTGTATTCAAAGGCTTTGAGCGCATATTCATCGTAGGCAGTTGTAAAAATCACTTCGGGGATGGTATCATCTTCGAGCGATTCCAACAGTTCAAATCCATTTTTGCCAGGCATTTGAATATCCAAAAAAAGCAAGTCGGGGCGAAGATCTTCAACGAGTTTTTTGGCTTCGTCGGCGTTGGCAGCTTCTCCCACTATTTCAATTTTAGGAAAGTTTTCAAGTAAACGACGCAATTCGTTCCGCGCCAACCGTTCATCATCAATAATAAGGGCTTTCATTCGTGGTATTTTAGTGGGCAAGCCACGGTTATTGGTTATATATTAATAGACTCTCTTACGAAGTTTGGGATGTCAATTTTGAAAAAGTAAGGCTGGAGCCACTCTTAAAAACGCCCTCAGTTTGGGTAGGAACGATGATTTCAGCCCGAACTACCTCTTCCGATTCTTGAAAGATTCGGAACTTGGCATCTTCTCCGTACAACAAATGTAAGCGACGTTCGGTATTTTCAAGGCCAAAACCGCTGGCTTCTTTTTGTTTGTCAATGCTGTCTTTTTTGGCCAAAACGCCCGTATTTCGGATGTGGATATGTACGTAGTCTCCTTCCAAAAACGTTGTCACTTGCACAAAACCTCCACTGACCGCTTTTTGCACCCCATGTTTGATGGCATTTTCGACCAAGGTTTGCAGCATCATGGGTGGCACTTGTAAGTAAACCGTTTTGGGGTCAATGTGGAAGTCGGCTTTCAAACGTTCTTCGTAACGAACTTTTTCAAGGCTTAAATAGTCTTCTACTGTTTTGAGTTCTTCCCGTAACTCCACTGTTTTACGGCGGTCGGCCAACAACGAATTGCGAAGGATATTGGAAAGCTGCGTAACACCTTGCTGCGCCTTGGAAGGGTCTTCCGACACCAACGCCCGAATCGAATTAAGGGCATTAAAAACAAAGTGTGGATTCAGCTGAGAGCGAAGTACTTTTGCCTCCGACTCTTTGATGGAAGTTTTGAGTAAAATACGCTCGATTTCGGCATCTAGTTTGTGCTCTACGTAATGGTAAACCGTGTAGCTCAGCACCCACATAAACATACTTTTGCTCCACGAAAGCCAATCGGCAAAAAAGATATAAGGTTGGCTTTTAAAGGTATCCTTCAAAACTTTTAAATCAATTGGGTAATTCATCAGGGTCATTAAAAGCCCTAAACTTAGTCCAGAAATGACAACCCTAAGGGCGATTTGATACACGGGCAAGCTCACCCAATTTTGCTCCCGCACGATTAGGCGGTAAAAGTGGGTAAGTAAAATACAGACTAAAATATTAGCCAGAGCGAAAAAAAAGTCCCCCATTGTAACTTTTCCTTCTAGGGTATAAATCGCTAATTCATAAAGAATTAGCGCCGTCCATCCTCCAACTTGGCAAATCCAATATATTCTTTTTTTCGTCATTCGTTCAATTTATCTAATTTTGTCGCAGTTTTCAATCTTAACTCACCTATGCAAGTTATCAAAAAATCGCTCGAAGGATTGCTAGAAATTATACCAACGGTTTATAAAGATGAAAGAGGGTATTTTTTTGAGACTTACAATAAGCAAGCATTCGAGGCCCACGGCTTGCCCACTCATTTTGTGCAAGATAACCAGTCTTTTTCCAAAAAAGGGGTAGTACGTGGTTTGCATTTTCAACGGGAGCCGCACGCGCAAGGCAAATTGGTTCGGGTTGTCATGGGTCGTGTGCTAGATTTTGCCGTTGATATCCGCCCCAACTCTCCCACTTTTGGTCAATATGAGGCCGTAGAGCTTGATGCTAACCGCGGAAACCTATTTTATGTACCCGAAGGTTTTGCCCATGGATTTGTCGCCTTAGAGGATTCTATATTTATTTATAAATGTACCAATCTATATAATAAAGCTGCCGAAGGAGGTATTCTGTGGAATGACCCTACGCTCAATATCGACTGGCAAGTAACTAACCCTATTGTCTCCTCAAAAGACCTTGAGTTGCCCCAGTTTGACCAAATTTCCTTTTAGCAATTTACATACCACACTTTTCACTTTGCCTTTTTTTGATGTACCAAAAGAGTTAAAAAACCACGTATTTATGTTTTAAAAGGCAAAAGAATTTATTTTTTTTTAGGGGTAAGTTTGGCACAATTCATGGAAATGATATACCTAAACAGTACAATAGGTTCTCCATGATTTGATTCGTTTATGCCATTCTCATTTTTAAAGCGCAACCGAACGCCCGACACCATCCCACGTTCTTCTGCATTTACGGTAGATATGCACGCGCACGTACTGCCCAAGTTAGATAATGGCCCCGAAACCCTCGAAGACGCGCTTGCTTTGTTGCATGAAATGGCTTCCAAAGGTATTCGTAAAGTCATTGCCACTCCGCACATCATGGGCGACTATTACCCAAATAGTTTTGAAGATATTCAAATTTCCAAAAAAGTACTCAACCACGCCCTCATTCGCCGATGTATCCCCATTGAACTCGAAGTAGCGGCAGAATATTACCTTGATGTTTCTTTTTTATCACTTCTTGACACCCAACAACCACTTTTAACGATTGCCAACAACTACTTACTCTTTGAAACAGGCATTGTGGGACTTCCGTCGTTCTTGAATGATGCCATTTCACTCATACAAAAACAACAACTGACGCCCGTTTTAGCCCATCCCGAGCGTTATTACTATCTGCAACAAGATTTTAACCAAGTGCTTCGGCTACATCGAAGTGGTGTTCTTTTTCAGGTAAATCTTGGGGCGTGGCAATCGAACCATCCCGCCACTCGTCTTCTAGCCGAACGGCTCATCAATGAAGGTCTCGTGGACTTTATGGGCAGTAACGCGCACAATCTGCGTGATTGGGGACAAGCGTCCGACGCCCTGAGATCGAAGGCATTTGGGGTCGCGCTTGAAAAAGGGCTGCTCAACGGCAGTTTGCTGTAAGATGTAGTAAAAAAAGGCGTACTTTTGGGCAGTAACTACCGATGCCACTCATGTTAAAAGGAACCAAACTATACAGTATTTTTGGCAACAAATGCCCGCATTGCCACAAGGGTGCTTTTTTCAAAAACGATAATCCGTTCAATTTTAAAGACTTCGACAAAATGAACGACCACTGCGAAGTCTGTAATGAGCCATTCGAGCGGGAGCCTGGCTTTTATTTTGGAGGGATGTATGGTAGCTACGCGCTTTATACCGCACTGATTGCCACAGTGTTCGTTACGTGTGTAGTAATGTGGGAAATGAACATTTTTTACGTTTTGGGCGTATTAATCCCCATAATTATCATTTCACAACCACTTTTTTTTCGTTGGGGTCGATTGTTATGGATTAATATTTTTGTCAGTTATGACCCCGAAGCGCCTAAAAATCCCCATCGTAACGTGCCTAAATGGTAACTTCTGACAGTTGATAAGGCAGATACTGATCGACGTTATGCCCGTACTTGTGCAGTTCACGAATAATCGTCGAACTGATGGGAGCTAAATGGGGCGACGTAATCAAAAATACCGTTTCTACGTCGGGGTAAACGTGGCGGTTTACTTGTGAAATGCTGTTTTCGTATTCAAAATCGGTGGTATTTCGCAAACCTCTTACCAAAAATCGAGCTCCAAGTGAGCGTGCCATATTGGCTGTCAAATCATCATAAGTAACGACACTTACCTGCGGAAAAGCTTCAAAGGTTTTTTCAATCAGCCCTTGCATTGCCTCTAGGGAGAAATACCTCTTTTTATTAGAGTTATGTCCTATGCCAACAATGATTTTATCAAACAGATTAAGCCCCCGCAAGACAATGTCTTCATGGCCTTTGGTAAATGGGTCAAATGAACCAGGAAAAAGAGCGATGCGATCTGTCATTTTTTGGGAGGTTGGGTTGCAAAATAAACGTTGTAAAGGCTAAAGTAACGGTGTTCGGGCAGGTCTTCAAAAACTTCTTTCAACAAAAAACCCGTCGGATTTTTACCTAATTGAAGATAAGGCAAAAACTTCTGGAGCAATTGATAATCTTCTGAGTACGGGGTTGTTTCGCCGTAGATGTTACAAAGCACATTTTCTTGCGCAAGGCCAAGAGAATCGAGTACAAACATCACAAAATAGCCCATATCGTTGGCCGATTTGTAACCAAACTTATTACAAAACAGCAGCTTATCCGCTTTTGCAACTGTTAACGTCACGAAGTCATCCTCAAAATAACAGGTCAGCAAAGTCCGTGCTTTTTCCACCGACGCCAAGCTGAGCGTTCCTTCAATAAGCGCACTCGTTTGGTGAATAAAATGAGGCACGTGTTGCGTATAAGTTGTCAGAAACCATTCCCATATTTCTTTTTCAACCATAAATACATTGCGCGCACCAAGTTTACGAACCTCGTGGTGCAACAAATGCTCTCCTTCAGGCACCTCTCCTTGGACCAATCCCAAGTAGCTATTGGCATATTCTTTTCTAAAAAAGACGTCGGGAATCAGGGTAAAAGAAGGTGTGTTGAAACAGACCGATACATTCTTCCATAGGTTACTGTTCAAAAATGGGTGCTCATCGTACAGTTGTTTCAGCCAAACAACCCATTTATTTTCCATGGGAAGTCCGCCAATAGAATAATCTTCCAAACACAAGACGTGTTTGGTTTTGCTTTCTAATACAAAAAACCGAAAACGTTCAACTCCCAATTCCAGCATCAATTCGTACTCGGCGCACTTATCGGGGTTGAATGAAGGGTCTTTAATCTCCAACAATGGAGTAATAGCCACTTGCGTACCAATCATCAGTTTTGAAATACGATTTGTCTTATGCTACGTTCGTCGTGTATTTCGGTAGGGACATGTCCAAGGTACCCTTTTAAGTCATAAATAGCTTCCAGCGAGTCGCAATACTTAAACATGGCATGAACTTCGTTCGCAGGATATTTTTTTATGTCTTCGATGCTCATCCATTTCATTTCCTGAATGATTTGGTTGGCATCGGTCATTTCGGGGTCACTACCAAGGTGCTGTTGTCCACCGACCACTTTCACTTCAAAAAACAATTCCAACGCGTGCAGAGGTGGTTGCATAAATTCGTTGACAAACAACAAATTCCCTACTTCCACCTCTAAGCCTGTTTCTTCCACAAACTCACGCTGTAGGGCTTCTAAGGTTGATTCCTCAAATTGGACACCTCCCCCAGGCGGACACCAAAAAACATCGGTATTTCCGATACCACGGTGACTCAACATCAATATTTTATTATGTTGGATACACACCCCGCAAACACGTATGCGAAGTCGGTTTCCATAAAGTCGTGCTACTTCTTCTCTCGCCTTTTCCAACGGTTGAAAACAGTTATGGTTTTCTTACAAGGCTGCAAAGATACGCATATATTAATATGGGCTACCTGAAATGTAGCTTTCGAGCGATTGGATGCGCGCTTTTTGGTCCTTGATAATACTCGAAACAACGTCGTTGATAGAAATAATTCCAATCAGCTCGCCTTCATCCACCACAGGCAAGTGGCGAATATGCTTTTCTGACATAATCAACATGGCCTCTTCAAGCTTTTGTTCGGAGCTCACAGTAATTAATTTTGAGGTCATCACGTCCTTAATGAGGGTGCTTTGGGACGAGCGGCCTTGCAAAATTCCTTTACGGGCATAATCCCGTTCCGAAAAAATCCCTGTGAGATTTCCCTCGTCGATCACCAACACCGCTCCAATGTTTTTTTCAGCCATTTGTTGAAGCGCTTCATACACTGTTGTTTCGGAGGTCACTGAGAAAATCGCATTGCGAGACTTGTCGCGAAGTACATTTTTAATGTTCATTTGGAAGGTTAAGTTATAGGATTTATAAAAGATTAACTACGGGTTTTTCAAGGTGGCGTTTCCATTTTAAACGCGTTATTGGCATCAAAATAGTTTTTTTTCTTTTATAATGGCAACTTTTAGTTGGGAATAATTTTAAATGGTTGTGAATTTTGCATTCCTGCCGTAGTTTTGGATACATGAAAGAAACATCGCCTCCTTCGCCGTCCGACTTACTCAAAAAGAGTTTTCCGCACGAGCCCACTGCTGGACAAGAACATTTTTTCCTAAAAATAGCCGAATTTTTGGAAGATGAAAACCTACGTGATTGTTTTTTGCTGAAAGGGTATGCGGGTACGGGTAAAACAACCCTGATAAGTACGCTCATCAAAGTCATCCCAAAATTTGGATTTAAAATAGTTTTACTTGCCCCTACAGGCCGAGCCGCTAAAGTAATGGCCAACTACTCTCGCAAAAAAGCGTTGACCATTCACAAAAAAATTTATCGCCAGGTGGCTGATGCTTATACAGGCGCTTTACACTTTGAATTACAATCCAACAAACACCGCGATACACTGTTTATCGTCGATGAAGCTTCCATGATTTCGGACGAAGCGGAGTTTGGCTCGCGCGGGTTGCTGTCGGACTTAGTAGAATACGTTTTTGAAGGAATTGGCAACAAAATGCTGATTGTGGGGGATGTGGCTCAGCTCCCTCCTGTCAATAAAGACATAAGCCCTGCCCTCGATAAGTCGGTGCTCGAAGCCGCCTATTACATGAGCGTCTATGAGCAAGAACTGACCGAGGTAACCCGCCAAGGGCAGGATTCTGGCATCCTCCATAATGCAACCCGCTTGCGGGATTCATTGTCCAAAGAAACCCTTTCCATTCAGCTAAAAACCAAAGGCTTACGCGATTTCTATAAAATGCCCAGCGACCGCCTAGAAGATGGTTTGCGATATGCTTATGACAAATATGGCCGCGAAAATGTGACGATGATTACCCGCTCCAATCGCGAAGCCGTGCAACTCAACCAGTTTGTAAGGCGGCAAATCAACGGTGCCGAAGAGGAGTTAGATACGGGCGATTTGCTGATGATTGTACGCAATAATTACACCGTTTTGGGCGAAGACTCCCCCGCAGGCTTTCTGGCCAATGGTGATTTTGTGGAAGTAAAACGCATACGCCGCGAAGAAGAAGTTCACGGTTTCCGTTTTGCCACTGTCGAATTACAACTGCTTGATTACGAAGACCAACCGCCGTTTGAAGCAAAAATATTTTTAGATACACTTCACTCCCCAAGCCCGTCGCTGAGTCAAGAAGAAAATCGGCGACTGTACGATGCTGTTTCGCAAGATTACCAATACCTTAAAACGAAAAAAGCCCGAACAGAAGCCATCCGTCAAGACGTGTACCTGAACGCGTTACAAGTGAAATTTGCGTATGCCCTGACTTGTCATAAATCACAAGGTGGGCAGTGGAAGGCAGTTTTTGTGAACCAAGGTTTTTTGCCCGAAGACCAGCTGAACCGTGAGTTTGTGCGTTGGCTTTACACCGCCGTAACGCGCGCTACGGACGAGGTTTTTATGATGAACTTTCACGCGCAGTTTTTTGAGTAATCTAACCTCCCGAAAGTTTTTAACTTTCGGGAGGTTGAGTTAAACCTTTCGGGAGGTTGAGGTATTATAAAGGAATATTCCCGTGTTTTTTCTTGGGAAGCGTCGCCACTTTGTTTTCGAGCATTTTGAAGGCGCGCAACAATTTTTCGCGTGTTTGCTCTGGGTAAATCACTTCGTCGATGTAGCCACGGTGAGCGGCACGGTAGGGGTTCGCAAATTTTTCGGTGTATTCTTGGACTTTTTCTTGCAACTTAGCCGCAGGGTCCTCTGCTTCCGCAATCTCTTTTTTGAAGATAATTTCGGCGGCCCCACTTGCTCCCATTACCGCGATTTCAGCGCTTGGCCAAGCGTAGTTCATGTCGGCACCGATGTGCTTTGAGTTCATTACATCGTACGCTCCGCCGTAGGCTTTACGCGTAATGACTGTCACTCGTGGAACAGTAGCTTCGCAAAATGCGTACAACAATTTGGCACCGTTGGTGATAATCGCATTCCATTCTTGGTCGGTGCCAGGTAAGAAGCCTGGGACATCTTCAAGTACAAGCAATGGAATATTAAAGCTATCGCAGAAACGTACAAAGCGGGCGCCTTTGGTACTTGAGTCAATATCGAGTACACCTGCTAAAACGGCTGGTTGATTGGCAACAATACCTATGCTACGACCGCCCAAGCGAGCAAACCCTACGACAATGTTTTCTGCAAAATATTTATGTACTTCCCAAAAACTTCCCTCATCCACAATTTCACTGATGACCTCCCGCATATCGTACGGTTGGTTGGGATTTGCGGGGATAATTGAGTTTAGTTTAACGCGCTTCTCATTTCCACCTTCGTAGGCTAACGCTGGGGCTTCTTCCTCGCAATTTTGGGGCATATAGCTCAACAAACGGCGAATATCGCTGATGCACTCCACTTCGTTGGCACTCACAAAATGCGTCACCCCCGACTTAGACGCGTGCGTCATCGCTCCACCCAATTCTTCCGAAGTCACGTCTTCGTGGGTAACGGTTTTTACCACGTTGGGACCCGTTACAAACATATACGACGTATTTTCTACCATCATAATGAAGTCGGTGATGGCTGGTGAATAGACAGCACCGCCCGCACATGGCCCCATGATGGCCGAAATTTGAGGAATGACTCCCGAAGCGAGGGTATTCTTGTAAAAAATATCGGCATAACCTGCCAATGACAACACGCCTTCTTGGATGCGTGCACCGCCCGAATCGTTTAGACCGATGATAGGAGCGCCATTTTTCATGGCCAAATCCATGATTTTACAGATTTTTTCGGCGTGGGTTTCAGACAAAGAACCGCCAAAAACCGTAAAATCTTGCGCAAAAACATAGACCAAACGCCCGTCGATGGTACCATAACCCGTAATGACGCCATCACCCAAATAATATTCTTTGTCGAGGCCAAAATCCTTGCAACGGTGCATGACAAACTTCCCAATTTCTTCAAAAGAACCTGGATCGAGCAACAACTCTACGCGCTCACGGGCGTGAAGTTTTCCTTTTTTGTGCTGCTGCTCAATGCGCTTGGCACCGCCACCGAGCAATGCTTCTTCGTTTTTTGTGTCTAAAATCTGAATTTTATCTGAGGCTTGCATCGTCAAAGATTTTGTTACTCGTCTATTTGGTTTAGCTTGGAATAATCCTGCACAAATGTAAGAGAGATTATGGCTTTATTTACCGATTGCAACGACAAACAGTTGCTAAAGAAGTATAGTTTACCGTTTTTCAATTCCCGACAAAATACGGCGGATGTCATTGGCTCGTTGCATAAAATCAAAGCTCGATTTTACGTCGCGGTCGTCGATAAACTGCTTGTATTGCTGCAAAAAGTCAATATAATCGCCCAAAGCGCGGGATAAATTTTCCCGATTTTGGTCAAAAATAGGCGCCCACATCGCGGGGGAACTTTTGGCCAAACGCACCGTTGAACTAAAACCCGTACTGGCCATATCAAAGATATTTTGTTCGTCTCGCTCCTTTTCAAGCACCGTATAGCCCAAAGCAAAGGAAGTAACATGGCTCAAATGAGACACATAGGCCAGATGCAAATCGTGCTCGGTGGGGGTCATGTAATGGATTTTCATGCCAATGTCACGGAACAATGCCTCCGCCAACGCCACACATTCGGGGCTACTTTTTTCGCAATCGCACAAAATCACGTTTTTTTCGGGCAACAACTCCCGAAAAGCCGCCGACGGGCCTGAGTTTTCCGTTCCCGCCATCGGGTGCGCCGCCACAAAACGGTCACGCTTTGGATGGGTATCTGCCGTTTCGCAAATCAATCCTTTCGTCGAGCCCAAATCTATCACTGTTCCCTTCTCACCGATTAAATCGAGCACTTGCGGGACTAGCGTAACAATGTGGTTTACGGGAACGGCCAAAACCACTAAATCCGACTTAGGTACGGCCAATTCGAGCGGCAATATTTCGTCCACAATGCCTTTAGCTACCGCCAATCGCCCGTGAACTTCAGAAGCATCAACGCCAATAAAGTGCATTTTGGGGTATTTATCGCGCAAAGAAAGGGCATACGACCCTCCCAAAAGTCCAATTCCTATAATGGTTGTTATCACGTCAGTATCAGATTAAAATTTACTTTTTATCTATTTTTCAGAAAAGTGTGCAAAAGTAATGAGTTCTCCGTTTTTTTGTCTCGTTTATTTCAGGTTTTAAGTGGTTGAGTAAAAGTTATAGCGTAACTCAAAGTAGCCTCGGTAGAGACGAAACATTTGTAACCAAGTGAAAAGGGTTTCTCAAAACCCGATAACCAATAAAACATTGAACCAAAAAATGCTAAAATGAATGAAAAATACATGGTTCGGGCGCTTGAACTAGCCGAACTTGGACGAGGAAACGTAAGCCCCAACCCCATAGTGGGCTGTGTGATTGTGCACGATGATACAATCATCGGAGAAGGCTGGCACCGTCGCTACGGCGATTGGCACGCAGAGGTCAATGCCGTAAATGACGCGATTGCGCGGGGAAATGAACATTTATTATCCGAAAGCACCGTTTATGTTACCCTAGAACCTTGCTCACATTTTGGCAAAACACCACCTTGCGCGGATTTGTTGGTCGAAAAACGAGTCAAACAAGTCGTTATTTGCAACGACGACCCCAATCCGTTGGTGGCAGGAAAGGGAATTCAAAAACTCAGAGAGGCAGGGATTGAAGTGATAAATGGGATTTTGGTCAAAGAAGGACGACGACTAAACGCCCGTTTTTTTACATTTTTTGAGCAAAAACGCCCTTATATTCTTTTGAAATGGGCCGAAACCGCCGATGGTTTCATTGCCGACGAGCACAAACAGCCCCTTTCTATCAGTTGCTTGCAATCACGGGTGTTGAGTCATCAATGGCGTAGTCAAGAAGATGCCATTTTGGTAGGAACCAACACGGCGCTTCACGACAACCCCCAACTAAATACTCGACTTTGGGAAGGTCCTCACCCTACTCGAATTGTCATTGACCGTACGTTACGGCTTCCGCAGGAATTACGCTTATTTGATAATTCGCAAAAGACCCTCTGTTACAACGCTTTCAAGAACGAAGAACAAGGCAATACTACCTTTGTACAAATTGATTTTGACGAAAATTTCCTCAAACATTTGCTGGCTGATTTGTACCAACGCAAAATCCAGTCGGTCATCGTAGAGGGAGGAACGTTGGTGTTACAAACGTTTCTAAACGAAGGAATTTTTGACGAAATACACATTTTTAAGAGTGCAAATGCGATACAAAAAGGCACTGCTGCTCCCCTACTCCCCACGGGCGTTCGGCTGGTGAATCAAACCAAAATTGGCGGGGATTGGCTAAGTTCTTACCAACAAAACTAATTTTAAAAATATGAATACTGAGTCAACCTTCTCTTTAAAAGAGTTTATACTTAGTAAAATCTAGCTATTCCATAATAGTCAGGGCTAAAGCCCCACCGCAGACCCCAGCCTAAAGGCATGGGGTTAAAATAGCAATAATCCTTACCGAGCTTAGTTTACCTTAATTGATTTTATTGAATCAAATTCCCGCAATCATCTCCGCTACTTCCCTTCCCGTTGCCATGGCGGCATTGAGGGATGGGTACGCTACGTGATCGCCGCATTCGTACAATGTATCCGTTATTTTTAATTCAGTTGATGACGAATTTGCAGGAAAGCTCAACAACGATTCGGGCAAATGATAGGTTCGTAAGTGTTTCCACGATTTGACATCGGCCCCAAACCATTCTGTCAACTCCTTGACAATGTGCGTCGTCAGTTTTTGTTCATCTACCCCTTCTAATCCTTGCGTACTCACCGAAACTAATGTTTTTCCTGCGGGGGCGTAGGAAGGCGCAATGTCGCTTGGCACGCATACATTGTGAACAGTTGAAAGGCGATTGGGATTCAAGGCCAGCATTTTTTCCGTCAAAGGAGAACGGTCAGCGGCAAAATACGTGCAGGTGGTTTTGTTAAAAGTCCGATGAACGTTTCGGCCTAAAAGTCGGTCTGCTTGTAAGGCATCCGTTGCTACCACCACGGCCTTTGCGGTGAGGGTTTTACCGTCGGCCAAAGTCACCTTATTTCCAACGATTTTAGCAACTTTTGTTTGAAGTTGCACCGCACCCTCGGGTAGTTTGGCTGCCAACTGATTCGGGATTTCCTGCATCCCTTGCGCGGGAATGACGGCTTCACCGTTGTAAAATTGTTTGAACACAAACCGAAAAAAATTACTCGACGTGGCCAGCTCATTTTCCAGAAAAACACCCCCAAAAAACGGTTTAAAAAAGTTTCTAATCATGCCTTCACTCCAACCCAAATCGCGCAAATACGACAGCGTATCGGTGGATTTATCGTTAAAAAAGGCATCCGTTGATTCCTTAGAAACCTCATTCGACAACTGTAAAACCTTGAGTTTGTCCACCAACGAACCTACGGGGGAAAACAGCGTATTGACCAATTGAGAAGGTTCTTTAAAAGGGTCGCTCATGACCGAAAAAGCGCCATCGAGGCGTATTAGTGCCCCCGAACGAAAGCTTTTCAAATCAAGGGCTTGGTAATCAAGCAGTTTTTGGGCCTCGGGGTAAGCTGTTAGAAGAATTTGAAATCCGCGGTCCAGTAAAAAACCTTCAATTTTATCGGTACGAACGCGGCCACCCACTGCCTCCGACGCTTCCAATACCAAAGATGAAATCCCGAAACGATTTAAATAAGTAGCACAGGTAAGCCCCGCCATGCCTGCACCTACAATAATTACGTCATGATTTGCCATGCAATGAAAACTATTTCCCGAACAAATTGTTTCCACTTTTTTTACAAAAATGCCCGTTGGTCAACTGCCGAGTAACGGCTACCTTTGTGACCAAATTTTATTCAAACGACCAAAAACAGCGTTAACAGTATGCTTAAAGCAGAAATGATTACCGACGAGGGGACGGTGTTATTTCCTGATTAGGTAAGTTTCTTTAACTATTACCCGCTGAGTTACGCCGATTGAAAATCGCAGATGACGCTGATTAATGACAATATAAAACCCTTTGTCAGCGAAAATCAGCGCTTGTAATTCTGCGGCTCTCTGCGGGTAAAAAATAAAATGACTTAGCTAACAATGTAGTAAGCCTTTTTGAACCAAGTGCTTTTAATAGTTGTATTTTCATTATAATCACAAGCCAAGCTACGTATGAAAGTAGAATTAGTTCGCGTTGACGATGGGTTTCACTTTGAGGCCACAGGTTCGTCAGATATAAAAGTACATACCGATGCGTCGCCAGCCATTGGTGGCCAAAACGCGGGAGTACGTCCCATGGAGTTGTTGTTGATGGGGGTTGGGAGTTGCAGTGCGATTGACGTTGTTCTTATTCTCAAAAAACAACGCCAAGAAGTTACCGACTTCAGAATCACCGTAGAGGGCGACCGCGTGAAAGAAGAAACCACAGAACGCTCACCTTTCCGCTCGGTTACTATTCATTATTTCTTCAAAGGAAATAACCTCGACCGCGCCAAAATCGAACGTGCGGTAAAATTATCAATGGAAAAATACTGCTCAGCCACGGCTCAATTTGAACCTTTAGCGCAAATCGGGCACACAATTACAATTGAAGAGTAAAAGGGTTTGGGGTTGAGGGTTTGGGGTTTACTGTTTGAGGTTGGGGGTTTGCAGTTTGAGGGTTCAAACCAAAAACCAAAACGGTAAACCCGAAACAAAAAACTCTAAACGGTAAACCCGAAACCGTAAACCCCAAACAAAAAACTCTAAACCCAAAAAAATCACCCTACCACCAACGGTAGAATAACCCAACCCGTGCATTGATTGACGACGCAGCGTTGAGTCCTTCACTTTCAATTTTAAAAGGGATGTGCTGATAGGTTGCGCCAAGTTCAAGCCCCACATTCCCTGTTTTGCTCAGCAATACGCGCACTCCTGCGCCTCCCTGTGCGACAAACTTAAAGCCATTGTCGCCCGTTGACAACATTCCGTAGTAATTGGCCACTTCGGCAAACGCCGCCCCCAATCCTGCCTGCACATAAGGCCGAACACGCGCATTGACATCCCCAACGTGATAGCTACCAGTCAACGTAATCGGATAAGCCGTGACTGTACGCGTTTGCACGGCCGAAATTGCGCCATTATCATATTCATACACCTGACGAGGCAAACGGTTTTTAAAATACTGTGAACCGATTGCAAACCCCACCGACATATTGTTTTTGGGGAAAACAAAATCAACGGCCAATGAATAGTTACGAAACGTATTGGCCGCCATAAAATCACCTAACGAACCTGTAGCAACCCCCAAACCTCCCGTCAAAGAAACACGATAAGAGGTATATCTCAAGTAAGGAGATTCTCTTTTGAACAACTGAGGTCGGTCAATAACTTGCTGTGCCTCAGCTATATTCACCAAAAATACTCCCATAAAAAAGAGTACAATGGCGCTCATTGTTTTTACTTTTCTAATTTTCATGCCAACCATCATAAGCTGTTGTTTTACTACTTTTTCAAATACATCGACTGCTTAAACACATTGTCTATCAAATTCGTCAAAGACGCTGCGTCAAAAATGCCATTTCCTCGAATCTGGGCATTCCAAACTACTTTGGGTTGCAGACCGTTGGTCGCATTTTTTAAATCCACCATTTCCAAATACCAATAGGTTTCTGAAGTTTGATAGTAAGAGTAGGTTGGAGGATAATAAAAGCCTCCGCCACCCGCATATCCCCAGTAGCTATTCCAAGGGTTATAGTTGGCCACAAGCCCCGTTTGGGTTTCTCTGATGCGAGCTACACTGACGCCCAAATCTGGTTTGGCTTCACGCGTTACTCGCTTGTATCCGCGCTGCGTCATGGTTGATGTGATACGATCCAGTACTGAATAATCTTGCGTAGAAGTCGAAACACCCGTTTGCTGGTTTTGAATTACATATACGGTATCGGCCAAGCTAAAGGTCTGGTAATTAGCAAAATTGGTCGTAGGTTCGTAATTAGTAATAAAAACTTGGGTTTCCTCTTCCGTCAAATCTTTCAAGGGGTCAGGTGCACAAGCCGTGGCTATTACGGCGACCGTTACTCCTAAAATAAGTGCTTGAAATTTAACTTTCATGGTTTATTCTCGGTTTTTTTATAACCTACTAACGAAAAGTTGGCCCAAATCATTTCATCTTTTTTATGCTCAAAATTGCCCACGACCCAATTTATTGTCATCCCCTTCCCAAAGGGCCTAACGGAGAACCACATCGTTTTCCAATGGCGAAATACGAACTTATCCCCGAACAACTCCTGTATGAAGGCACCTGCACGTTCGATAACTTCTTCTCCCCTAGCCACTTGGACGAGCGCTGGATTTTGGGCGTACACGATGATGCCTACTGGGAAGATTTAAAAAATTTGAGAATTTCGGACAAAATGATTCGACGCATCGGTTTCCCGCTGAATCAACGACTCATTGAGCGCGAAACACGCATTGCCCAAGGAACGATTGAATGCTGTCATTTTGCCTTAGAATTTGGCATCTCAATGAATGTCGCAGGCGGCACTCACCACGCCTATGCCGATCGTGGTGAAGGATTTTGTTTGTTGAACGATGTGGCCATCGCTGCCAATTATTTACGTACGAAGCAACTTGCTAATAAAATTTTGGTGGTTGATTTGGATGTTCACCAAGGCAATGGAACAGCCGTTATTTTTCAGAACAACCCTCAAGTTTTCACCTTTTCAATGCACGGAAAAGACAATTATCCGTTGTTCAAAGAAAAATCAGACCTCGACATCGAACTGCCTACGGGAACACAAGAACAAGAATATCTGCGCTTGCTTTATGAGGCATTACCTTTCCTCATCGACCAACAACAGCCCGATTTTATTTTTTACATTTCGGGAGTTGATATTTTGGAGACGGATAAATTGGGGAAATTGAAAGTAACCCGCGAGGGCTGTTATCGACGTGATGAGTTTGTATTTTCTCAGTGTAAGCAACGAAATATCCCTGTCGTAGTTTCGATGGGAGGTGGCTATTCACCGCGCTTGGCCGATATTGTGGAAGCGCATTGCAATACGTACCGAATTGCACAGCAGATGTATTTCTGAACTACATTTGCTCTCACAGAAAGCCACAGATAAAACAGCCCACAGAACAACACAGAGGACGTCTGGATTTTTCTGTGTCTTAAAATCTGTGCTTCTCTGTGTGAAAAATTAGCGTAGTACTTGGTAAGTCAAAAACGCCAACCCGTACGCCAAAACCGTCATGTATGCCAATTGAATGAGGGGCCATTTCCAGCCGTGGGTTTCGCGCTTTACCGTCGCAATGGTACTCATGCACATCATCGCAAATACGTAAAACACCAACAACGAAAACGCCAGCGCAGGTGTGTACATGGCTTCGCCCGTTTTAGGATTTACCTCAGCACGCATTCGGGCTTTGATTGTGCCGTTGTCTTCATCGGCTTCGCTTCCGATGCTATAAATAGTACTCATCGTGCCCACAAACACTTCACGGGCTGCAAAGGAGGCTAATAATGCAATGCCTATTTTCCAATCGTATCCCAAAGGCGCAATGGCAGGTTCGATAAATTTACCAAAATGGCCTGCGTATGAGTGTTCCAATTTGTAAGCTGCAACGGCATTATCCATTTCAGCACCTTTCAATGTTGGTTGCTCTTTTTGAATAGTTTCTTCGGCTTTTGAAATGGCATCGCCAGGGCCATAAGTAGCCAGCACCCAAAGAATGATGGAGATAGCTACGATGATTTTACCCGCTTGGGTTACAAATGACTTGACACTGTCCCAAACCGCAATACCTACATGGTACCAGCGCGGAATTTGGTACGTGGGCATCTCCATGACAAAATAGCCCGTTTCGGCACTTTCAACCCTCCCCTTGATTGCCCAAGCTGATACCAAGGCACTGATCAGCCCCAATAAATACAACCCCATGAGTGTTAACCCTTGGAGCGTAAAAAAGCCAAGTACTGCCGTAGAAGGCACAACCAACGCAATAAGCACCGTATAAATCGGCAAACGAGCAGAACAACTCATCAGTGGAGTGACCAATATGGTCAACAAACGTTCTTTTCTATTTCCGATGCTTCTGGCAGCCATAATGGCTGGAACAGCACAAGCTACTCCTGAGATAAGCGGCACCACACTCCGACCATTTAAGCCAAATTTCCGCATAAGTTTGTCCATGATGACCATCACCCGCGCCATGTAGCCCGATTCTTCAAGCAACGAAACCAAGAAAAATAAGAAGGCGATTTGAGGAATAAAAATCACAACCCCGCCAATACCCGCCACCAGTCCATCGGTCAATAAATCGGTCAATGCTCCTTCTGGAAGTTGTTGTTTTAACCAATCATTCAACGACGCCATGCCCGCATCAATCAAGTCCATGGGGTAGCTGGCAAACGTAAATACGGCTTGAAATATAACCAACAGTACCACTAAGAAAACCGCATATCCCCAAAAAGGGTGAAGCAAAACTTTATCTAAACGCCTTGTCCACAACGGCTTCACCAAAAACTCTGCCACCGTTTTTACCGATTCTTTGACGAGACCGTCGATGACCGCATATCGGTGCATGGTTTCAGCCGCTTGAAAACCACTTTCTTTGAAACCGTGTTTTTCAATCATCTTATCGAAAGCTACCCGCTTTTCGTGGGGTACAAACGAAAAAATATCGTGTTGCTGAACGTGGTGCAATGCCAAATAATTATTGGAAATATCGTTCGTACGTTTTACTTCGTCGATCAATTCAGGGAATTGGTCCGCAGGATTAAAATAATATTTCTCAACCGAAATTTTGGGGCTTTCTAGCTGTTGCACAACTGCCTGTTTGAGTTGGTCTAAGCCTTCCCCTACCCGCGCATTGATGCGAACGACAGGCACGCCCAATTTCATCGCTAATTTTACGGCATTGACTTGCAAATTTTTATCCCGCGCTACGTCAAGCATGTTCAAAGCCAAAACTACGGGCAAACCTAAGTCTGCTACTTGCGTAAATAGCAATAAGTTACGCTTGAGATTGGAAGCATCTGCTACCACTACCACCACATCAGGATAATCCTCGTGGTTGGGGTTAGCCAAAATATCAATGACTACGCGCTCGTCCAGCGCTTTTGGATATAGACTATACAGCCCAGGCAAGTCAACAACGACTGCTTCAGTAGCGTCATTGAGCATCCAAGGGCCTGATTTTTTTTCTACCGTAACACTCGGAAAATTTCCAACTTTTTGACGCAATCCAGTCAGTTGATTAAACAACGATGACTTACCGATATTCGGATTGCCGACGATGGCGATGATGGGATTCTTTTTCAAAGGATATTAAATGCTTTCTTCAACAATAACCGTAGCCGCTTCTTCTTTACGCATCGCCAAACAATAGCCGTTTACCTGTACACCGATTGGGTCACCCAAAGGAGCCACAAAGTCGAGCATAACTTCTATACCAGGCAAAAAACCCATTTCGAGTAGTTTTAATGATAAATCTTCTTGGCGAAACTCTTTTACAAAGGCTCTTTCTCCCACTTGAAGGTCAGCGATGGTTTTCATATTGGACGGGTGTTTCAGTCTATTTTCTCAAAAGGGTTTTGAGTCATATAACACAATTTATTTAGATTGAGTTTAAATAGAACTGCACAAAATAACATTTTCAAGCCAACAATATCAAATGATTCCAATCAGGTTTTCCAAAGAAACTACACACAACACCCAACAACCACCTGCTTATCAATACATTACAACAAATAATATCTATACTAATTCTAAATTTTAAAGATTATTCCTCCAATCAATACATTGTTTTAACCAAGACTATACATTTGTTTTTCTATTTTTTCCATCGTCAATGAAAGCCACGCTTACTTTTTTACTGGCCATAATTGTGTTTGCACAAAGTCTCCTTCCTCGGACGGCGACCGAGTTGTTGCATTCACCTGACGTGTGGGAACATTTTGAGGAGCACAAGGCGGAGTGCCCTGCGTCATTAAGTTTTTTTGATTTTTTGTGGATGCACTATTCCGCTGATTCGGAGCATACCAAACAAAAAGAGCATCATCTTCCAAGTTTTGATTTCAACAGTGTAGCCAGCTTTTTTGTGTTACCTTCGGCTTCCGTATCGTTTGATGCCCAAACTTTCGTTACCTTCTTAACTTCTGCCAACTTTCATTGGCTCAATTCCTACGCCTTTTTGTCATTCAAGGCACTCATTTGTCCACCCCGAGCCTAGGGCTTCTTTCTTTGATGGGAGAAGTGTATCCTTTCTATGCTGCGTTTCCCGCTTTTCATCTATTCTAACAATAGGTCACTCGGGCAAATTCTCAATCCATTCGTCAATCATAGTATCGGCTACTGGTTCTAGCCTCCCTACAATCGTGGTTCTTTAGGTTTCGATTTTTTAGGCGTTTCCAACTTAGACTTATAACCAAGTTCTTTGATGAGCGCCAAAAACTCTTCTGCTTTTTTTGCGGGGACGGTGACCGTGATTTGCATAGGATAACAACTTCATTTTTCAACAAAAATAAAACAAAATATGATTGATTCACTGATTCATTACAGTATCAAAAACAAGCTGGTCATCGGATTGGCAGTGGTGGCACTGGTGATTTGGGGAGGGTACTCACTTTCGCGGCTGCCGATTGATGCCGTTCCTGACATCACCACCAACCAAGTCCAAATTTTGACGCTCACGCCCACCTTGGCCGCCCAAGAAGTTGAGCAGTTTGTGACTACGCCCATTGAGTTATCGCTCGCCAATATCCCCGATGTGACCGAGATTCGTTCGGTGTCCAAACTTGGTCTATCGGTGGTGACGGTCGTTTTTAAGGACGAGGTGGACATTGTCCGAGGTAAACAATGGATAACCGAACAACTCAAAACCGTGGAAGCTGATATTCCTGCGGAGTTTGGCAAACCCATGATTGCCCCCCTCACAACGGGTTTGGGCGAAATTTATCAATATACATTGGCCGTTAAAAAAGGGGCGAAGTCCAACTATGACCTCACTGAGCTGCGCACTATTCAAGACTGGATTGTCAAACGCCAATTGGTAGGCATTGAAGGAGTAATTGAAATAAGTAGCTTTGGGGGATTCGTAAAACAATACGAAGTAAGTGTCAATCCCGAACGCCTGCGCGCGCACAATGTCACCCTTTCGGAATTATACGACGCCTTACAAAAAAACAACGCCAACACAGGCGGAAGCTACATCGAACGAATCGGGCAAGCGCAGTTTATTCGTGGCGAAGGGGTCGTTAAAAGCCTCAGCGATATTGAGCAAATTGTGATTAAAAACGTAGGAGGAATTCCCGTTTTGGTACGTGACGTAGCTGGGGTTGGTTTTGGCCACGCCAATCGTTTTGGGGCTTTGGTGCGGAATGGCGAAGGCGAAGCCGTTGGAGGTATTGTCTTAATGCTAAAAGGTGCCAACTCCGCCAATACCGTAAATGCCGTCAAAGAACGCATCGCGCGTATTCAAAAAAGCCTTCCCGAAGGCATTGAAATTGTGCCGTTTATTGAACGCACCAAGCTCATCAACAAAACCATCACTACCGTCAGCGAAAACCTTCTTTTGGGGGGACTTATCGTCATTGTAGTCTTGGTACTTCTCATGGGCAGTTTGCGGGCAGGGTTGGTAGCGGCCTCTGTTATCCCATTGGCCATGTTGTTCACCATTGGCATGATGAATACCTTCGATATTTCGGCCAACTTGATGTCGTTGGGAGCCATTGATTTTGGGGTTATTGTGGACGGTGCCGTGATTATCGTGGAAGCCATCGTCCATCGGTTTCAGATTTGGTACGCCGACAACAAGCGCAACAATGTCGATGACCCGCTCGAACGCGACCAATTGGTGTATGAAACTGCCAAACGCATTCGTACCTCGGCGGCCTTTGGCGAAATCATCATTTTGATGGTGTATTTACCTATTTTATCACTGGTGGGAATTGAAGGAAAAATGTTCAAACCTATGGCCATGACGGTGGGTTTTGCCATTTTTGGGGCTTTTATTTTGTCATTGACCTACGTTCCGATGATGTCGTCGTTGGTCATGGGCAAAAACTTACACAAACACTGGAATTTTTCTGAGCGGGTACTCGCTTGGTTGTACCGCCGTTATGAACCCCTCATCATCTGGTCGTTACAATGGAAAAAAGCTACAGTAGGCATTACCTTAGGGCTTTTTGTAATTTCACTTCTTGTCTTTAACCGTCTTGGTGGTGAATTTGTCCCTACCCTCGACGAGGGCGACTTGGCGATTGACTTCCGCACAGCTTCGGGGACTTCTTTGACAGAAACTATTAATTCTGCCAATAAAGCCCATCAAATTCTCCGAAAACATTTCCCCGAAATTCAACAAATTGTAGGGCGTGTGGGTGCTTCCGAAATCCCTACTGACCCTATGCCCATTGAAATGGTGGATCAAATGATTAACATGAAAGACATTTCGGAGTGGAAAAACGCCAAAAACCGCGAAGAAATGTCCGAAAAAATGGCGGCGGTGTTGGCAGAAGAACTACCTGGAACCAGCGTAGAAATGACCCAACCCATTCAGATGCGATTTAATGAAATGATTACGGGGGTACGCTCCGATGTGGTCGTTAAAATCTTTGGCAACGACCTTGAGGTTTTGTACGAACGTGCCAACGCTGCGGCCAAAGTCATCGAAAAAATTGAGGGTGTCGCCAGTGTACGTGTGGAGCAAATTGTGGGTTTACCTCAAATCAGTATCAACTACAATCGAGCAAAAATTGCCCAATACGGCCTGAGTATTGCCGACATCAACCGCCTCGTTCGCAGCGGTTTTGCGGGCGAAACCGCTGGAACGGTGTATGAACAAGAGCGCCGCTTTGACCTAGTGGTGCGGTTGGATGCTCAACATCGTCAAGACATTGAAAACGTACGACAATTGCTCATTCCGTTGCCACAAGGAGGTACCGTTCCACTCGCTGAATTGGCCGATATTGGTTTCCGCAAGGCTCCTGCACAGATTTCCCATGAAGAAACCCGTCGGCGTATCACGATTGGAATTGGAGTTCTTAACCGCGATGTTGAAAGTGTCGTCAACGATGTTCAGGCCACAATAGAGGAAAAAGTGGCCTTACCATCGGGTTATTTTTATACCTACGGTGGCGCTTTTGAAAACCTTCAACGCGCCAAAGAACGCCTAAGTTTTGCCGTGCCCTTAGCACTTTTCCTCATCTTTACTTTGCTCTATTTTACCTTCCATTCTTTAAAAGAATCACTTTTGATTTTCTCCGCCGTTCCCATGTCTGCCATCGGAGGAATTATCGCTCTTTGGATGCGCGACATGCCCTTTAGTATCTCGGCGGGAGTCGGGTTTATTGCGTTGTTTGGTGTAGCAGTTTTGAACGGAATTGTACTCATCAGCTACCTCAACGACCTTGAAAAAGAAGGAGTTACCAACCTAAAAGAACGCATCTTACGGACGGTAGAGGTACGATTCAGGCCCGTAATTATCACGGCGACGGTAGCCTCATTGGGTTTTTTACCCATGGCTATTTCAAACTCAGGCGGGGCCGAAGTACAGCGTCCACTGGCCACGGTGGTGATTGGCGGAATTTTATCCGCTACGCTCCTTACGCTAGTTGTCTTGCCTGTGTTGTATGCGTTGTTTTCGAAGGTGTCCACTTCTACAAAAGGAGTAGCAAGCGTACTGGTACTGATTACGCTTTCATTGCCATCCCACACACAAATCAGTGTATCACAAGCGGTTGAACGGGCTTCACAGAATAACCTAACCCTAAAAACAACGGAGTTAACCCAGCAATCACAAAAGGCGTTGATTGGGTCTGCTTGGCAGCTGCCCAAACTTTCTGCCGACCTAGCCGCAGGTCAAACCCAAAGTCGCCCCTTTGATTATACCCTTAGTGCAGTCCAAAGTTTTGAGCCTTTCGGCGTATATCGAAATCGCGCAAAAGTGTTGACCCAACAAGTGAATGTAACCCAAAAACAACAGGAAATTCAGCGCAATGAATTGGCTTTCAGTGTCAAGCAGCAGTATTATCAAATTCTGTTTTTGTATAAAAATCGTCAACTGATTCAAGCGCAAGACACCTTGTACGTGAAAGCGCTGGAGGCCGCCAAATCTCGTTACAAAACGGGGGAAACCAACCAGTTGGAGGTAGTAGCAAGCGAAACCAATCGGCGCGAGATTCAGAACCGTCGGACGGTTATTGACCGCGAAATTCAGCTGGCATTCATGGGTTTACAAACCTTGTTGTACAGCAATGAATCCTTAATGATTGATACCTTGCTCAATTTACAACGCCCCGCCCCTTCCCAAGAAGGAATCAATCGGTATGCTGCCCTTGCGTCGGAAGAATCTCAGTTGAGTCGTAATTTGACGGACTTAGAACGGGCACAACTCAAACCAGACTGGAGAATTGGGGCCGCCAATCAATCCATTGAAGGTAAACTCGGCTTTATGTACCTTTCGGGTGGTTTGGGAATACCGTTGACCAATAAACCTCAAAAAGCGCGCATCGAAGCGGCAAAAGTGAGCGAGCAAGCCAGCGAAAATCAGCTCAAAGCTGTTCAGTTTCAGACCGAAGCCAACACCAAAATTTTACGAGAAAGTCTCCAAAAAATTCAGACAACGCTCAATTATTACGAACAATCGGCACTTCCGCAGGCAGAATTACTACTTAAAACTGCCTACAAACAATTTCGTTTGGGGGACATCGAATACGTAGAATTTTTCCAAAATACCCGTCAAGCTTGGCAAATCCGTGAAGCCTATTTGACCGAACAATTGCGCTTTACCCAAACCGTCATTGAGCTTGAAAAATGGCTAGGTATTGAATAAAATGACGATTTTTTGAATGACGACTAACAACTTCAACACAATTCCAATGAACACATTAATTCACTCTATACGCCGCCTATTTTCTCTGCATTTTCCCCCTCGCCCCTTGCCTATCGCCCTTTGCTTAGTAGCAGCTCTCAGCAGTTGCAACAAAACCGAAACCGCCCAAACCGAAGAAGCGGCTCCCGAAAAGGCTCCAACCGAACTTAAACTCACGGCGGAACAAGAAAAAAACTTTGGCATTAGCCTCGGCAGTCCTGAAACCCGAACGGTATTTGACGCCATTGTTCTGAATGGCGTTGTTGAATCGTCGCCTCAACAAAGCGCTAGTGTGAGTTTTCCGCTCACAGGGATTGTCCGCAGTATTGGGGTCTTGTCTGGCAATTCAGTAGGAAAAGGGAGTACACTTGCCACCATCGAAAGCCTCGAACTCATTCAGTTACAGGAAGATTATTGGAAAACGGCAGGTCAACTTCAATTTGCCGAACAAGAACGCCAACGCCAGACGACCCTATCGCAGGAAGATGTAGGAGCCAAACGCAAACTACAACAAGCCGAATCAGAAATGCGGGTTTTGGAAGCGACCAAACAAGGCATCGAAGCAAAACTGCAAGTAGTGGGAATTGACCCAAAATCGCTAAAAATAAATCAAATCGTTCGTACCATCGCCCTTCGCTCTCCGATTGGCGGCGTAGTTAAGAGTGTTCAAACAACCCTTGGGAAGTCCATTAACGGCGGAGAATCGTTGTTTGAAATTATTAATCAGGCAGGTGCGCGTTTGGTACTCAAAGTATTTGAGAAAGATGTAGCTCGCATCAAAGTAGGCCAAAAAGTAACGTTTGACAATGGCACAGCCACCATCAGCAGTTTAGGAACTACCTTCGACCCCAACAGTCGCACCATAGATGCCTACGCCACCCTCAACGCAACCCGCTTATTGGCAGGCCAATACGTGAATGGCAAAGTGGCATCCTCCCCGCGCCAAGCCGAAACGCTCCCCGAAACGGCGATTGTTCGCACGGGGGAGACTGCCCACGTATTTGTCAAAACTCCTCAAGGTATTTATCGCCCCATCGACGTGAAAACGGGCGCTTCACAAGATGGTTTTGTAGAAGTTATTTTTAACCAAAAACCAACCTTACCCATTGTTATCACAGGCGCGCAAACCCTGCAAGCCGAACTAACCAAAGGCGAAGGAGAAGAGGAATAAGGGACAAAATGGCAAGTATGCAAGGGGTGAAGAGCAATAGGCAAGTTGCAAAATTGCCCCTTACTTTCGTACATTAGCTGGTGATTCAACCTAACTTTTAAAATCTGCGCATCATGTACAAAAGCTTACTGGCAGCCCTGTTTTCGGCCGTTTTACTTGGTTTTACATTTAAAGAAAAAAAATACGATGTTGGTCACATCAAAACCAACATGGGGGATATTTACTTTTGGTTGTACAACGAAACCCCCAACCACAAAGCAAGTTTTAAAAAACTGGCGGGAGAGCATTACTGGGATTCGTTTACTTTCAACCGAGTCATCAATAATTTTGTTGCCCAAGGCGGTTGTCCTGATACCCCCGAAGGTTTCGCCAATTCACCTTATTTGCTCAAGCCAGAGTTCAATAAAAAGATTCGGCACGTGTATGGCGCTGTGGGGGCAGGTCGCGACAACAACCCCGATATGCTTTCGGCGGGTTGTCAGTTTTACATTGTTCAAAACAAAAAAGGCTTGGCACGTCTTGACGATAAATACACGGTGTTTGGGCAAGTTTTTAAGGGAATGGACATTGTGGACGCCATCGTTGCCGTCAAAACTGATTCTACTGATACGCCGCTCAAACCCATTACACTGAAGGTTCGTGTTGTTCAGATGACCGCCAAGGAGTTACAGAAACTGGGCTGGACAGAGGCCTTGGATTAATCTTACTTTTCTTCTTCATTTATGGGCAAACATATCTAAATACGCAACATATTACGCATTTAGATATGTTTGCCCCAATATTTCGGCATTTTTTTGCAAAAAAAGCATTATATTGCACATTCAATATTCTGTTTATGACACTTGTGCAAATAGGTGAAGCCATCAAGCAGCGGCGCCAACGGCTCCATATTCGACAAAATGATTTGGCTGAATTAGCAGGGATTAGCCTTCGCACCCTCGTTGCTATTGAAAATGGCCTAGGTAATCCATCGTTTGAAACCCTCACTCGCTTAGTTGATGTGCTGGGTTTGCAACTTACTTTGACTATTAAATCATGAGAAAAGCAGTCGTTTATCTTAATCAAGACGTGGCGGGTACGCTTTCCGAAACCCCCAATGGCTTTATCTTTCGGTACGATGAATATTACCTAGCTCATCCCAATGCTCACGCCCTCAGCTTGACTCTCCCCATTTCTCAACAAGAGTTTAAAGCAGACTATTTGTTTCCATTTTTTTGTGGGCTATTATCGGAAGGATACAACCGTGCAGTACAATGTCGATTGCTAAAGTTGGACGAAAATGACGATTTCGGACTTTTGTTAGCCACGACACACACAGATACGGTTGGGGCAGTACGAGTAGTAGAACAAACTACCCAAACGGCTTCTGACTTATGACAATAATTGTTTGCCCCTCAACGCTTCAATCAGGCTTCGATACCTATAGCCCAAGCGCTCGAAAATCCCTTTTTGGCGGGAAACGAGTAGCTCATACCTTACCATTTAAACATGAAGACATCAAAGCGGCAACCTTTCAAGGGTTTGGCCAATCGTTTCGTCAGCTTTCCATTTCGGGTGTTCAAGAAAAATACGGGTTGACGCTCGACGGAAATAAACTACGGCTTCCTAACCCTAACGAACAAACTCAGTACATTCTAAAACCAATTCCGCCAGAGTTGCCCAAAGCAGCAGAAATTCCTGCCAATGAGCACCTAACAATGCAGATTGCCCGACAGGTATATGGAATCCCAACCGCCGACAATGGGCTCATTTTCTTTGCTGATGGCGAGCCTGCTTTGCTCATTCGACGCTTTGATTTTCGCCCTGATGGACTCAAATGGCGCCAAGAAGATTTTGCTTCTTTATCCAATCGTACCAAACAAACCGCAGGACCCAATTATAAATACGAAGGCAGTTACGAAGAAATAGCTCAATTGATTAAACAGCATTTACCAGCTTACCGAGTGGAGATTGAAAAATTCTTTCGTTTGGTTGTGTTCAATTATTTGTTTTCCAACGGGGATGCCCATCTTAAAAATTTCTCAGTCCTAGAGACCATAGACCGTGATTTTGTACTTAGCCCCGCATACGACCTAATTTGTACCCGTTTGCATCTTAGCGATTCGGACATGGCATTAAATGAAGGACTGTTCAGCGACGATTACGAGACCGACAGCTTTATAGCCAATGCTTTTTACGCTTTTGATGACTTTGTTGTTTTTGGACAACGCATTGGTATTCCCCAAAAAAGAGTTCAGACTCAACTGAGCCTTTTCCAAACAAACTACGAAAATGTACGAACCTTGATCAAAAACTCTTGGTTAAGTAGCAATGTTCAAGAAGCGTACTTGGCCTGCTACGAAGACCGATTGAAAAGGTTGAACTACGCTTTCAAGCAATAGACTTTATCTCATTTTTGCTCGTTTGGCCAAGTAAGCCGTCAAAATTTGATCTAAGCCTTTGGCAACATCGGCTTCGATGAAATCAATTTTATATTGTCCGCACTTGAGTCGAAGCTCTTGGTAGTATTTTTTGGCGGCTTCTTGGTATTGCTTTTTAACTTGTCCAGGCTGGATTCTCACCCGCTCACCCGATTCCAAATCAATAAACTCATACGGGCGGTCATCAAAAGCAAACTCCTCTTCGGTACGACGGTCCGTAACGTGAAACAGCAATACTTCGTGCATGTTGTGACGTAAATGCTGCATGGCCGAAAAAATTCTTTCGGCTTGATTTATGTCTTCAAACATATCACTGAAAATCACCACCAACGAGCGTTTGTGAATTTTCTCGGCGATTTCGTGCAGTACGTCTGCTACAGCCGTTTTACGGAGTTCTTTGGGCTTTTTGAGAACGTTTTCCAAATCCAAAAACACCTTATGAACGTGCGATGGAGTGGACTTTATTGGGGTTTGAACTTCTATTTTATCCGAAAACGTACACAAGCTTACCGCATCTTTTTGGCGCTGGAGCAAATTGGCGATACTTGCTGCCGCCAACACGCTGAACGTAATTTTATCGTGATTTGGCTCAGGATAATACATCGACGACGACGTATCGACCAGCAAATGACAACGTAGGTTCGTTTCTTCTTCGTAGCGTTTTACAAACAAGCGATCGCTTTTGGCAAAAACCTTCCAGTCGATATGACGGGTGCTTTCTCCCGTATTATACAGGCGGTGTTCAGCAAACTCAACCGAAAAACCGTGAAAGGGCGATTTGTGTAATCCCGTGATAAACCCTTCGACGAGCTGCCTCGCCAAAAACTCTAAATTTCCGTACTGTCTTACCGTTGCAATGTCAAATTTGCGAGCGCTCATGTCGTTAAAAGGTTTTTGGGGTGTGAAGCCAAGCAAGGATGTTTTAAGTTTACAGCCGTTGCAAGCACAAATATCGTGCTAATAAACTACATTATTTGGAGACTGTAAACTTAAAACGGAAGAAGGAAGAAATTTTACTTTAATTGGACAAAGCCCGCTCAATAATGTCACCTGTATCGGTGATCATTTCATTCTGACCCAGCAGCACCATTCCTTCCATCCCAACCACACGGAGGGTAACATTGGCAACGCCAGAGCCCAGAATTCCCAAATATTGTGCTGCCGAACGACTCAAATCAATCAGGCGAGTACGGTGGTACGGCCCACGGTCGTTGATGCGCACAATCACTGTGCGCTTATTGGAGAGATTTGTTACCTCCACCATGGTATTGAAAGGCAATGTACGATGCGCGGCAGTATATTCTTTCTGATTGAATGGCTCACCTAATGAAGTTTTCCGCCCGTTAAACATTTGTGCATAAAATGATGCTCTTCCTTGCTCTTCCTTCCCCAACAATTGGGCTGATGCTGGATTGACTTTGATCAGCGACAACAATACAAGTACATAAAAAGTGGTAGAATACATAGATTTGTTCGGGTTATTTTTCACCAAAAATGACAATTTGACTAGGAGTCCCCTTGAACGCATACTCAAAAAAATGCAACCTTTTTTGAGTTTAAGGGCTGAAAATTAAGCAAAAAACAAATACGAACTACGTTTTTTACAAATTGACATACAAACCCCAGCCTATAACAACGTAAAAACCAACAACTTTATTTTGAAAATATTTTGACTACCAACAACAAAAGACGTACTTTAGCGTTTGGTATAACTCTAAACCTCAAAAGGATAGTGGAAGACAAAGACAGAGAAAAAATCTACTCGAAACGCGTAAAGGCAGGGAAAAGAACTTACTTTTTTGATGTGCGTTCAACTCGTTCAAATGATTACTACTTGACGATTACAGAAAGTCGCCGTTTTCCGCAAGGAGATGGGTTTGCTTACGAAAAACACAAAATGTTTCTCTACAAAGAAGACTTCGATAAGTTTGTAGATGCCCTTCAAGAAACCGTAGCCCACATTAAAACCGAATTGATGCCCGACATAGATTTTTCTCAGTACGCCGTACGTGAAGAAGAAGACTATACAGGTAGCGATTTGAAGTGGGATTAATCACCCTTTCCTGACCTATCCTATGCCCTGCCTCTGGTTGCCCAGAGGCTTTTGGTTTTGTAGCCACCACAAAAAGCACTAATTTTGCTACCATTACTTATAATCGCCAATTAGTATTGTACGAATTACAACGAAAGGCTATCATCCGCCCGCACTAACATTCGTCAATCAATAATCGTAAATCAACTAATGTCTCTCCAATGTGGTATTGTCGGATTGCCCAACGTAGGTAAATCCACTCTTTTTAGCGCATTATCAAGTGCCAAAGCCGAAGCTGCCAACTATCCTTTTTGTACCATTGAGCCCAACGTCGGAGTAGTTGAAGTACCCGACGAGCGCATCACTGTCCTCGAACGCCTCATTAATCCACAACGTACCGTTCCAACCATCGTAGAGATTGTTGACATCGCAGGTTTGGTTCGAGGTGCCAGCAAAGGTCAGGGGCTTGGTAACCAATTTTTGGCCAATATTCGTGAGGTGGACGCGATTATTCACGTGGTTCGTTGTTTTTCGGACGACAACATTGTTCACGTAGAAGGCCGCGTCAACCCCGTCAGTGATAAAGAAATTATCGACCTAGAGCTTCAACTCAAAGACCTTGATTCTATTGAGAAAAAATTTGCTCGGGTAGAAAAAGCAGCCCGCGTAGGTGATGCTAAAGCCAAAGTAGAGCTCGAAATTCTGACACGCGTCAAAAATGCGCTTTTTCAAGGAAAAAGCGTACGTGCAGTCGGTTTGACGGACGATGAAAAAGCAGCTATTTCGGATCTTCAACTGCTCACCATCAAGCCCGTTATTTATGTGGCCAACGTGGATGAAACATCCATTCAGACGGGCAATGAGTACGTAGATCAGCTTAAAGCAGCAGTGGCCGAAGAAAATGCCGAAGTAATTGTACTTTGCGCCGCCATCGAATCCCAAATCGCTGAAATGGAAGATGCCGAAGAACGTGAAATGTTTTTGGGCGAATACGGTCTTACGGAATCAGGGCTTTACAAACTCATCCGTGCTTCATACGCTATTTTGAACTTGATTACCTACTTTACCGCAGGTGTCAAAGAAGTACGGGCTTGGACGATTCAGCGCGGCTGGAAAGCCCCTCAAGCAGCAGGAGTGATTCACACTGACTTTGAGCGTGGTTTTATCCGTGCGGAGGTTATCAAACTTCCCGATTACGAAAAATACAAAACCGAAGCAGGTTGCCGCGATGCGGGCAAAATCTCCGTAGAAGGCAAAGAATACATTGTACAAGACGGCGACATCATGCACTTCCGCTTCAATGTGTAGTCGGACTTGCTCATTTCATACAAAACCCCGACGAACTTGTGTCCGTCGGGGTTTTGTTTTTTAGTACTGTTGATGCTTGATTCGCTACGTACACGTAGCACCTAATCGACGACTTCTTTTTTTCTAAACAACGCCCGAAAAGTACCCGCCATGTGTATCACGTGATCAACCCGATTTTTGGCTTGACTGAGTACATGAATATTTACTTCTTGTTCGAGCAATTTGCCAAATGATGCCGATAACATATACATTTCTTCGACATTCACTGAAAAGTCATTCACCACAAACTTTTGAAATCCTCGGTCTTGTAAGTTGGCAAAGTAAAGGACAAGGCAAAAATTTTCACCCTCGAAGTACGAAATCACTTTGTCAACGTCAAACTTCTTGGGCATTTCGTGATGGTCAACCAGTGCATCAATAATTTCTTCTTCCTCATTGGTTATGTACAAATGAGGCGTTAGATAAACAGGTGGTTGATAGTTCATTTTACTTAATCTGATTATTGGAATACTTAGCTTTTCTACTTAGAAAACTATTGGAATGCGACAAAAATGGCACACACAAATCTATTTTCATAACTTTTTAAATATTTTATTGAATTATTTATATTTTATACTTAGTTGCGTTTTAATCTAATCCAAAGAAAAAAACGCCTATTTTCATTACTATTTCCTTTGACGACATCCAAGTTTAAAGGTATTTTCAAAAAAATGCCTTTTTATCTCCCTTTTTACAACTCATTTTTAGCAAAAAAATATTTTCACAAAAAGACAAAAAAGGACGCGTCGCCGCGTCCCTTATTCTATATATGATGTCTTATTGGTAAAAAATTACCGAGAAATATCAAGTACTTCAAATTCCATTGCCCCAGCTGGTACTTGGATTTGGGCTTTTTCGCCTACTTTCTTCCCCATCAAGCCCTTCCCAATGGGTGAGCCTGCTGAGATTTTTCCTTGTTTAAGATCTGCCTCTTCCTCTGCCACCAATGTATAGGTTACAACTGCATTGTTACGGCAGTTTTTAATTTTTACTTTTGATAATATGCTCACTTGCGATGTATCAATCGACGATTCATCCAAGACCCGCGCATTGCCTACTATTTCTTCTAATTTAGCGATTTTTGCTTCGTGTAAGCCTTGCGCATCTTTGGCTGCATCGTACTCGGCATTTTCGCTCAAATCACCTTTATCACGGGCCTCGGCTATTGCACGAGCTATTTCCTGACGGCCGCGTGTTTTTAAGTCCTGCAATTCAGCCTTGAGCTTATTGAGACCTTCTTCGGTGTAATATTGTAACTTAGCCATAGTGCTGTTGTGTACGTTAATTGTTTAGTATTATATATCTGTCCTATCAATTATTTCTTCCACTAAAGACAAAAAAAAAGAACGGTGAAATGACCGCTCTACTACAAATGGGGTAGCTCTGTCACTTCTTCCTAAAAGACCGAAAAGAATTGGTTGTGTCGGTTCATGGTCGAAATTTGAACCACAAAATTAGCAATATTTGCAACGGGAATCAAGACTACATCAGTTTGAATCCAAAAAATTACTCTAAAAATCATATCTAATAATCGACAAAACGATTTTCTCAGTGTATATGTCAAAGCTTCGAATCATTTTTATGGGAACTCCTGAGTTTGCAGTGAGTAGCCTTCAAAAACTTGTAGAAAGCGGGTGCAACGTGGTAGCCGTTGTTACCGCCCCCGACAAGCCTGCTGGGCGTGGGCTACAACTCACTCCTTCTCCCGTCAAACACTATGCGGTTTCTCAAGGTATCCCTGTTTTACAGCCTGAAAAGCTAAAAAGCCCTTCTTTTTTGGAAGAATTACGTAGCTACCAAGCCGATTTACAGGTTGTTGTGGCATTTCGTATGCTGCCAGAAGTTGTTTGGAACATGCCCCCCAAAGGCACATTCAACCTACACGCCTCTCTCCTACCTCAGTTTCGCGGTGCAGCGCCTATCAACTGGGCGATTATCAACGGAGAAACCGAAACGGGCGTTACTACCTTTTTTCTTGAACACGAAATTGACACAGGAAACATCATTTTTCAAGAAACCGAGCCTATTCACTACGAAGATAACGTGGGATCTTTGTACGAACGATTGATGCACAAAGGAGCGGAATTGATCGTTCGGACTGTCAATGCCGTAGAAGCAGGTAACTATCCGCAGTTACCCCAATCGCAAAGCGATGTACTCAAAGCTGCCCCTAAAATTTTTAAAGAAACTTGCGAAATCAATTGGAATCAGCCCACCGAAGCCGTTCGGAATTTTATCAGGGGGCTATCGCCTTATCCTGCCGCTTGGACTACCTTAAATGGCAAATTGTGTAAGATTTACAAAAGCTCAGTAGCAACACAGGAACCAACCGACAACGGTAGCCACTTATTTACGGACAACAAACACCTACTGCTTTTCAAAACTGCCGATGGTTGGTTATCCATTGACGAACTACAATTGGAAGGAAAGAAAAGAATGGGAATTGAAGAGTTTTTAAGGGGCACCAAAGTAACGATTGCCTGAGCTCTTTCCAAGAATATCGACTTCCCAAAATGACAAAAGCCGCTACTTGACAGAGCGGCTTTTGTCGTTGATAAACGCAACTGATATAAAAACGCCGCTCAGGTAGAAAAAGTTTTAGCTTTGAAAAATAATCTCACTATTTTTCATATTATTGCATAAAATCAACAAATGTTGATTTTCCTCGAAAAAAGTGGCAGATATATGCTCCAACAAACCATCTACGAAGTACGAATTACCTACATCGGTAGCCTTACAGGTCTGCGCGAACGAGAGCCATTTGTTTGCTATTTTTCAAACTTAAAGAAGACTGTAGAGAATTTGACAGCCCAACTCGCCCTCAACGGTTGGCCCCTAAAAATCAATTACACGGCAGTCTATCGCGGGCTTAAAATGAAGAATAAATACCACTGCGATTTTGAAGTAGCAGGGTATAAAGTGTTTAGGATTTCGATTACTCCTTGCGTACTTAATCCTGTTCTCACAACCCTGGGGATCGACGAAATGCCTGCTTATAAGAAGTGATTTGTTCTTATCTATGATGTCACGCATTAAAAAAGTAGCCTCAGCGAGGCTAAATCTTAGTAGGAAAAAAGGGGTAAAGGCCATCCCAAAGCCCCATCGGGGTGACATCTTTCACCGAACGTCGGCCACCCCGATGGGGCTTTGGGGAGACATGGAGCATTCTTTCTACTAAGATGTAGCTCCTCTGGAGAAATAAAAAGTAAAGCTATATTTTAATGCATTCAACCTGATTAGGCAATGACTTTGAGTTCGAGGCCAAGTTTTTTCCCCTCTTCCACCATCAAACCAAACGCTTGTTCGTACTGATTAGGAATGATTCCATCAAGAATTGCCTCTCGAACGGCCGTTTTGATAATCCCCACTTCTGCCGAAGGTTTGAGGGCAAAGGCTTGCATGATGACCTCACCCGTAATGACGGGCTGGAAGTTCCGAATCTTGTCTCGTTCTTCGAGGTCGTATAATTTTTGCTCAACCTTGTCAAAATTGGCCAAATGCTTACGAACTTTATCGGGATTCTTTGACGTAATATCGGCGCGGCAAAGCGTCATTAATGCCTCTAAATCATCGCCTGCATCAAACAACAATCGACGTAAAGCTGAATCGGTAATTTCTTCTTTTGACAAGGCAATAGGACGTAGGTGAAGGCGAACGAGTTTTTGCACAAAGCGCATACTTTCGTTCATTGGCAATTTCATTTGGCGAAAAATGCGTGGGGTCATTCTGGCGCCCAATTCTTCGTGACCGTGAAACGTCCAGCCTACTTTTTTATCAAATCGCTTGGTAGCTGGTTTGGCAATATCGTGCATAATTGCCGCCCAACGCAACCATAGGTCGTTGGTATGTTTTGAAATATTATCAAGTACCTGAAGCGTATGATAGAAATTATCTTTGTGCCCCTTACCATCTTGGTATTCAGCCCCTTGCAGCTCTACAAACTCAGGAAAAATCAATTTTAAAATTCCCGCCTGATGCAGCAATTTAAAGCCATAAGAAGGGGTTTTAGCTAAAATAATTTTGTTGAGCTCGTCATTGATACGCTCCTTTGAAATGATGGAAATACGCTCAGCCATTTGCACAAGGCCGTCAAAGGTATCTGGCTCAATGTCGAAATTGAGTTGGGTTGCAAAACGGGCGGCTCGCATCATTCGTAGCGGGTCGTCAGAAAAGGTAATGCCAGGTTCGAGGGGGGTACGGATGAGTTTTTTCCGCAAATCACTCATCCCATTGAATGGGTCGATGAGGTCGCCATAGTTCGCTATATTTAAGCTGATACCCATGGCATTGATGGTAAAGTCACGGCGATTTTGGTCGTCTTGCAAAGTACCATCTTCTACAATCGGCTTTCGAGATTCACTGCGATAGGACTCGCGGCGCGCTCCTACAAACTCCACCTCAAGATCGTTGGTTTTCAGTTGAGCAGTACCAAAATTTTTGAATACAATTACCTGTACTCCAAGCCGTTCTGCCACTTTCTCGGCCAACTCCACGCCACTTCCAACACTTACTATATCAATGTCCTTGGAAGGACGATTCAGTATTAAATCACGCACGTATCCCCCAATAACATAAGCTTCAACACCCAGTTCACGGGCGCTATCGGCAATGACCTTAAAAAGGGAATTGGAGGCTAAAACTTCACTAAAATTCATTCGGATTGCTTTTGCAAACTGCAAAGATACTATTTCTTTAAACTTTCGCCCGTGAGTTGGTGTTCATTCAGGAAGAAAAAAAGTACCAATGGAAGAAATAATTAATAAAGTAGCCAATAGTGGGCTTGTTACCTTAGACTTAGAAGATTATTACCACCAAGGCGAGCGTGTAGTGTATGACCTCAAAGACAATCTTTTTATGGGGATGATTCTCAAGGAAAAAGATTTTCGTGAGTTTCTCAAAGGTCACGATTGGGCACAGTACGCAGGCAAAAACGTGGCCATCACTTGCACCGAAGATGCCATCATCCCAACTTGGGCCTACATGTTGTTGACGCTGCAATTGGAGCCTCATGCCAACACTGTCGTGTATGGAACACTCAACGACCTCGAAGAGAAGCTTTATTTTGATGCCATTACCCGCATTGATGTGGAGGCTTATCGCGGTGTTCGCGTGGTGGTAAAAGGTTGCAGCAAACACCCCGTTCCGACGGCGGCTTACGTAGAATTGACGCGAAAATTACAACCTGTGGTACAATCGCTTATGTTTGGTGAGCCTTGTAGTACGGTTCCTCTTTTCAAAAAACCGAAAAACAAATAACACACGTTCTACAAAGGTCGGGCCTCTCCGAGGCAAAATTGCGAAAAAACAGCTTCGGAGAAGCTCAACCTTTGTAGCCAAAAAAGTTACACCTCTCCGAGGCAAATTATCAAAAACAGCTTCAGAGAAGCTCAACCTTTGTAGCCAAAAAAGTTACGCCTTTCCGAGGCAAAATTGTCAAAAAACAGCTTCGGAGAAGCTCAACCTTTGTAGCCAAAAAAGTTACGCCTTTCCGAGGCAAATTATCAAAAACAGCTTCGGAGAAGCTCAACCTTTGTAGCCAAAAAAGTTACGCCTTTCCGAGGCAAAATTGTCAAAAAACAGCTTCGGAGAAGCTCAACCTTTGTAGCCAAAAAAGTTACGCCTCTCCGAGGCAAAATTGTCAAAAACAGCTTCGGAGAAGCTCAACCTTTGTGACATTTGTAACATTTACCCAAAAACATACTGTGAAGCCAGCATGGCTTGGGCGAGTTTTAGGTCATCAATGGGCAAATTGACACCAAGCTGTGTTAATTCACTCACTACCAACTCAGTTGCCAAGTTACCAACAAGTTTATTGTCGGCCAAAGGGCAGCCCCCAAAACCACGCACCGTACTGTCAATTCTCCTCACTCCTGCTTTATAAGCTGCTTTCACTTTTTTAGGGGTATGCGACGATTTTGCGTGCAAATGAGCCCCAAATTCCACATTTGGGAATTTTTTCACCAAAAGTCCAAACAACGTCTTAATTTCATCGGTAGTACTTGAGCCTATCGTATCAGAAGGGGCAATGATGTTAATCCCTTGTTGAACCAACTTTTCGGTAAACGCCTCTACGATTTCGGGGCTGTAAGCATCGCCATACGGGTTTCCAAAGCCCATCGAAAGGTAAACCACCAATTCTTTACCATTTTTTTGGCATATATTCTGAATTTCTGCCACTTCGCCAAAAGCCTCAGCAATGGTTTTGTTCGTATTTTTTTGTTGAAACGTTTCAGAAACCGACAACGGAAAACCCAAATACTGAATTTGCCCAAATTGTGCCGCATCTTCTGCTCCACGAACATTGGCGACAATAGCCAGCAACTTGGTGGAAGTTGTCGATAAGTCTAATTTATCAATCACCTCAGCCGTATCACGCATCTGAGGTATCGCTTTGGGAGAAACAAAACTTCCAAAATCGAGCGTATCAAAACCTACCTGAAGGAGTTTATTTAAGTAATTTATTTTAGCGTCGGTCGGTACGAAGTCTCTTAACCCTTGCATCGCATCGCGTGGACATTCAATGAGTTTCATTTGATTTCTAGTAAATTATATGATAAAAAAACAGGTTGTAAGCAACCAACACCACAAATTTGCACGCTAAATTCGGACTTCCTTTTAGCCTCCACTCACGGGAGGAATCAGTACAATTTCATCGTTGGAATGGAGCGGTTGGGTATCGTCGGCATAGTCGGTATTGACAGCTACGCGCAGTGAAGCCAGTTTTTGAAAATCGGGGAATTGACCCACCAAATGGCTTTTCAAATCCGCCACTGTTGCTTCCTCTGGCAGTTGCAAGGTCAGTTCGAGTTGGCCAATGATCTCCTTGGCAATCCCAAACGCTAATACAGTTATTTTCATATTCAAGTTTTATTCCTAACGTAATTGCTCAATGACTCGTTTCAAACTCTCCAAATTGTGCGCAGGGGCATGTAAATCTAAATAGGGCAAAACCGCTTTTAACGCTTTCACTTCGGGGCGAAAATCGGGCGAACCAGCCAAAGGATTTAACCAAATCACCCTCCTCGCCTTTCGCCGAATTCGCTCCATATTTTTGGCCAAATCGTCCCCGTCACCCGTATCCATGCCATCGCTGACAATTAACACAATCGTCCGTGAATTTAGCTTTCGCATCGCATATTCGTCCACAAATTGCTGCAACATGGTTCCAATATCCGTCCCACCCGACCAATTGGGAACGCGTTCCGACAGATTTTCAAGGGCTTGGGTATAGTCCATTTCCTTTAAATCCTCCGTAATTCGTACCAATTTTGTACTAAATACAAAAGTTTCGATGGACTGATACAACGTCTGAAAGGCATACATAAATTGCACCCAAAAGCGACTGTATAAATCCATTGATTTACTAACGTCGCAAAGCAACACCAAACGAATTTTATTTCGGGCGGGTTTTCGGTGAAAAAGATCGATGATTTCCTCTCCTTTTCGAAAATTATTCCGCAAGACACGCCGCAGGTCCAACTGCCCACCGTTTTTGGTAATTTCATACCGCCGACTCATGGTTTTGGCCATTCGCTGTACCATTTGGCGCACCAAACGGCGAGCTTCGTGGAGGTCTTCGTCGGTATAAGATCCAAAATCTTTCAGCGTCAGAGGTTCTCCCAAACTATACGACGCCAACTCTTCGGTTTGCGATTGTTTATTGCCGTTTAACCAATTTTTGAGTGCCTCAAAAGCAGCTTCACCATTTTGTTTCGGTTTCTTCTTTTTCTGCTCACTTTCTTGGGCCTCGTCCTTAATTTTCGAATCAACTGCCTTGGATAATTCTTTCCAATACTTCGTGTATAATTCATCAAATTCGCGTAATTGCTTTCGGTTTTGGGGAAAGACGCTCCGCATCGCCAAGTAAAATTGTTCTTCTTCTCCCAACTGAATTTCGGCCAATGCTTTTAGGGCATCGGCTTCGCGTTCAGGGCCGACGGGTAAGCCTTTTCCCCTCAAAAAGCGGCTAAACGCCACCACGTGGGCCGACAGCTCAACTTGACGCTGAATGAGGTTATCTTTCATAAATTCGGCGGAACATATCTCGGGGTAATTCATCAAAACGCCCTTCCGTGAGCATCGGATTGAGTTGATAAGTCACTACAGCATCCGCATTGTCGAGGTCTTCACCAAAAAGCTCTTGCTCCATTCGTGTACTGTACTGCATTTTCACTTGAATGAGTTTGGCATCTAGCGGCTTACCCCATGCTTCATTATCTCCCAAAACCAATTGAATTTTTCGCCAGTCGTCGTAAAAATATTCTTGCAACAGCGGAATCACCTGAAAACGAAACAGTTCACACAAGCCCTCAAAAGTTTCTACGTTCAAAAAATACGCGTGGCCGATGACGTGATCACGATCGTGCAAAAACTCTATTCGTTCGTTGAGCGTCGTCAAAAGTTTTCCCACATTGGCATTTTCAATCACCTTTTCACTGAGGGCACCCACATCGGGCAAACATTCGTTAAAATAAAAACGACGACGTAGGGCGGTGTCCAACAAAGCAATCGAACGGTCGGCGGTATTCATCGTCCCGACAATGTACAAGTTGGCAGGAACCCCAAATTTTTCTTGCGAATACGGCAACGTAAGCCAAAGCTCATCGGTCGCCCCCAGTCGTTTTGAAGGCTCAATGAGCGTAATCAATTCTCCAAGCACTTTTGAGACGTTGGCACGGTTGATTTCATCCATCACCATAAGCACGGCGGGCGCTTGAGCAAACCGTTTTTGACGGCTTGCGGCCGAGTCAGCAATACAGCCTTCAAAACTTTGATAATCAGCGGCCCTCAACGCCTCCAAACATGCTTCGTAAAAAACGCCTTTGCGAACTTTGTACGTGATTTTATCACCAATTGTTTCGGGTCGAATCCCTTCTACAAACTCCTCATAACCAAACGATTGATGAAACGTCACTATCTTGTGCGGATACGACTGACACAATCGCTGTACTTCGTAGGTTTTCCCTGTTCCAGGCGCTCCGTAATAAATGTAATTGAGGGGAATGGTGGGGCGTTCGTTTCGCTTTTGATAAATTTCCGTCGGTTCAGCAACCACTCGCCCCATTGACGTATTTTTGGCGAACAATTCCGAACGAAACGCCTCATCCTCAGCAGCTTGATAAACTGCTCGATTGTGCGACTCACGGTGATTGGTTGCAGAGGCAATTTGTTTCAAATCCTGTAACGAATCAATCCAATATTGGACAATAGAATCGTTTTGAAGCAGATGTTTGTCTTGGTACTTGATTTTCCCCAACGCATAGTCTGCACTTCCCTTTTCTTCAAATTCTACATTTTTGTGTTGAAGTGCTGGTTTTGAGAGGTATTCTTTCTTAAAAAGCAGGCTTAACGTAACATTATTTTTCTTACCGCTAATTTGTAAAGCGGTGAAATTGTTCAAATTAGCAGTGATTTTGGGAAATTTTTCGCTTACCGTAAATGCAATTTGAGGTGAGTTTTTGGGAATATCCAAACTCTGTATCATTTCATTTAATAAGTAAAAAAAAAGCCGTACCGCATCGTCTTGGTGTATGCGTTTGATTTGCTTTACGACAATTTCCCGCTCCGTTAAGGTACTTTGCATAATATCAATTGAATTCTTACCCATTTGTTTATCCAAGTTGTACCTCCATTATCTCCATTTCTATAACACATAGTACACAATAGAATAGACACCTAGAAAACATAAGATGAATCTATGTAACCTATTGTGAAAAACCTAAATATTCTATGTGTTTAAGTACCGTGTTTGGTACAACCCTTTCTCCCTGCAAATTACAAAAGTCTCGAAATTTTGTCTAATGTGATGGTTTTATGAAGCAAATGTTAAAATAAACCCTGTGTGAGTCCGTTAAGGTATGCGAACGAAAGTTCTTATGTACAATTAGTCTCAATCCCGCTTGTAAACTTACTAGCGGGATTTTTGTTTTCGTTGAGAGGGTTAACTGGTTATTAAAAATCAGCAGGAAGTAGTTCTTTTAGCAACTGATTAATCGAAGATAATGAAGTCAAATCATCTTCTTCCAATTCGGCCATATCGAGGGTAAAAATGTTTGTACCAGGGGCTCTCCAAAGTCGATCCAACAACAACGACAGGTGTTCGGAGTTGCCATCACTGTACAAAATGCAGGCATCAGCTTCAAGAGAAGCTATCCACGTTTTTCGCCATTCATCGGCTTCTTGTTCGGGCGATAAATTTTCGAGCCTAAACAGGACGAAATGGGGCAAAAGCTGCGTTAATGCCAGTAAAACGGTTTCTTTGTAAGGCGAGATTCCAATAAAATTGATGATATGACGCATAAAATACTTGTTTTCCTTGGTTTGTGGGAATTATTAAACCTTGTTTCGGTAAATGTAAAAGCGCAGACAATAAAAAAAGACCGCTTTATTGCCAATCAAGGCGTAGTGACTTGGGTCGAAACCGTTGAAATTAAAGACATGGACACTCCCATTATCGTGGAAGCCATGGCCGAATCGCTACAAAAAAAGGGATTTATTCAGTTAGAAAGTACTAGAACCAACAATGTATTAACAGGCACACTTCTTAATGCGCCGTCGCTTGGTTTGGCAAAGGCAACTTTTCGCGTAGATATTTTATACGAAAGCTACATTGTCTCAGTAACAGCCATTACATTACTGCCTTCTACGCCCATTGAAAAGCTCATTTTAACACCTCAAAAACAGTTTGTTGAGACATTCTTACCCATTATTTCAAAGCTAGATGAAGCGTTAATTCAAACGTTTAGTATTAAGTTTTAGGCAAATAAAAACCCCGATAACTGACGCTATCGGGGTTTTTTGGTGACGAAGGCGAGATTCGAACTCGCACAGGCTAACGCCCACTACCCCCTCAAAGTAGCGTGTCTACCAATTCCACCACTTCGCCGTTCCCGTTGTTTGGGGATGCAAAAGTAGTGGTCTAAAATGATAATTGCAAATAGTTTTTTCAAAGAAATTATTTTTTTCAAATCAATTTCTTTCCCTCCCCAAAAGTTGTTCAATTAAGCATAGTCGCTTATATTGGGCTAAAATGAACCTTTTTTCCTCCATGCAACGTCGTAATTTCCTCCAAACCATCGCCGCTACTCCCGCCCTAATTCCTTCTTTGTCAAACCGTAATAAACCCACACTCAAACCGCCTCGGCTCAAAGCAGGCGATACCGTGGGGCTCGTTTGTCCAGCGGCTCCCGCTTACAGCAAACAAACGGTTCAAGTCATCGTCGAGTCCATGCAAGCCTTGGGTTTTAAGGTAAAGTTTGGCAAACGAATGTGGGAAAGGTACGGTTACTTGGCAGGAAAAGATGCCGACCGAGCAGCTGACCTCAACGACATGTTTGCCGATTCATCGGTACAAGCAATTGTTTGTGTCCATGGCGGCTGGGGATGTGCCCGATTGTTGCCTTTGCTGGACTATGACACCATCAAGAAAAACCCCAAAGTGTTGTTAGGTTATTCCGATGTGACCGCCCTACTGTTGGGCATCTATAGCCAAACGGGCTTGGTTACATTTCATGGGCCAGTAGGGGCAGTTAGTTGGAACGAATTTACCGTAGGCTACCTCAAAAAAGTCCTCATAGAA
Source organism: Runella sp. R0.1_18 (assembly GCF_057652155.1). NCBI lineage: Bacteria > Pseudomonadati > Bacteroidota > Cytophagia > Cytophagales > Spirosomataceae > Runella > Runella sp. R0.1_18. The sequence goes on along the minus strand of NZ_JBYFCK010000009.1, from coordinate 157,673 downwards.
GGCGAAGCTGTACGATACGAAAACCCAAAAGTAGTAGGCGATAACCTCACGCAAGTCGCCGACCGAATTGACACCATCGTTGCAGGAAAAGCAAAAGGCCGATTGTTGGGGGGAAACCTAACGGTATTAAGTCATTTGTTAGGCTCTCCGTACGTACCCGACTGGAAAGGAAGCCTATTTTTCTGCGAAGACGTGGACGAAGCCCCCTACCGCGTTGACCGAATGTTGACCCAACTCAAACTGAGTGGTATCTTCGACGAAATGAGCGGTTTTATTTTTGGAAAATGTACCGAATGTGAACCTGGCAACGGAAGCTATGGCTCACTTACGCTCGAAGACCTGTGGTCAGACCATCTCCAACCTGCTCAGAAACCTGCCTTTTCTGGGTCGATGATTGGGCACATTCGCCAAAAATTCACCATTCCCGTTGGCATTGAAGCCGAAATAGACGCCACTACGGGAGTCATTCAGTTTTTAGAAAAAGCCGTGGTTTAAAAAAACATTTTTTATGCCGACAGGTAAGTACAGGATAAGTAAACAATTGCTTTACAAAAAATTTGCTAGGCAACCCATTCTATATCAAGCTATTTTTTATAAACCAACACCTTGAGGTACGCAACCGATTCGGAGCTATGGCAAGCCTTTAAAGAAGGCGATAGAGCCGCTTTTACCCAACTTTACAACCTTCATATCGAAGATTTGTTGAGTTATGGCTACCGCGTCACGTCCGATAGGCAACTCATCAAAGACAGCATCCAAGACCTTTTTTTACACCTTTGGCGCAGTCGTCAGAACTTAGCCGATACAGATAGTATCCGATTTTACCTCTACCGCTCGCTTCGAAACAGAATTGTACGAAATAGCGAAAAAAACAACCATTCCCCCATTGATTCCGCAGGGTTATTTGAAAATATCATTGGAGAATTGTCTTTTGAGGACGATTTGATTGCCAATGAGCAACTTAGCGAACAACACCAGCGGCTCAAACGCGCCATTCACCAACTTCCTCGTCGGCAGCAAGAAATCATCCAGCTCCGCTATTACCACGATTTCGGTTTAGATGAAATCGGTGACATGATGCACATCAACCCCCAATCGGTTCGCAACCTCCTCCACCGAGCCATCACCGAACTGCGGGAATGTTTTTCGGTCTGAAACAGCGTTTTTTTGAGGTTTCAAAAAAATAAATAAAAATATTTCAAGAAAAATGAGTACAAAACTAAACTACGCCGATTTAGGGGGTGAATGAAGAACTTATGAACACATCATACGCTTCCTATACCATTGAAGATTTTATCGCTGATGACTATTTCATTCAGTCGGTAAAACACCCTACGCCAGATTCTGAAGCCTATTGGGCCAATGTAATAAAGGAATATCCCCATTTGAATGAAAATATCCACAGAGCCAAATTGGGCGTGGAACAACTTTCCGTGGCAGCAAAGCACGAAGTTCCGTTCCACGAAACCCCTGCAATATGGTCGCAAATCGCTGAGGAACTGGAAGAACCGCCAAAACGTATAGTTGAAATCGTTCTAAATTTTTGGAAACCAGCCCTTGCGGCAGCGTCTGTTATTATAGCACTTGGTTTGGGCTGGGGATGGTACAAAAATGCCCACAAAGGCAAGTATGACCAGCTCATTTCAGCGGCACAAAGTCCACTTGAAGAAGTAGTGAATACTACCTCCACAAACCTGACAGTTAATATGCCCGACGGGAGTCACGCTATTCTAAAACCTGAAAGTAAACTGAGTTATACCAAATCATTCACGGGCAATATCCGCGAAGTATATCTTTCGGGCGAAGCTTTTTTTGACGTAATCAAAAACCCCAACAAGCCCTTCTTTGTTTACGCCAATGGACTGATTACCAAAGTATTGGGCACAAGCTTTTGGGTAAAAGCCTACGAGGCTGACAAACAAGTGACCGTACTGGTAAAAACAGGCAGAGTCTCGGTTTTTGCCCAAAAAAATACCCAAAACCCTGACCCCGAAACCAATGGGCTGGTCTTAACGCCTAATCAGCAGGTAGTTTTTGGTAAAGCAGATGAGCGATTGACCCGTAAATTGATTGAAAGGCCCGTGATTTTGTTGTCGCCCCAAGAACTTAAACAATTCTCTTTTACGAATGCCTCTGTCACCGACATTTTCACGGCCCTGGAGAAAGCTTACGGCGTTGACATTGTCATTGATGAAGAATTAATGGCCAACTGTACCCTCACCACCACCTTGTCCAACGAAACCCTTTTCGAGAAACTAGATATCATTTGTGAAGCACTTGAAGCCACCTACAAAGTAGTTGATGCTCAGGTTATTATCACAAGCAAAGGCTGTAACTAAACCAACTATCCGCTCATTTCAAACCCTTATCGCATGAATATAAAACTTGACTTGGTACACTAAAAAAAGCCGATAACGATTCCAGCGTTACCGGCTTTCAAAAGCCCTTTTGATGGTCTTCCAAACCACATCCGATTCCAGCGGATGTGAAAGGGTTGTTTTTGCTTTTCCTAATCACAAAAACCTTAGTAAACTAATGAAGAAAAGATTACAAATCCAAAAAAACCTGATTCGCCTTATGAAGTTCTCGCTAATACAATGCTGCATTGCGATGATTTTTGTGGGTGTCTCGCTCGCACGAGATGTGGTAGCTCAAGAATTATTGAGCCGTAAAATCAGCATTCAAATCGACAACCAAAGCATGTCCTCGGCGCTGGTTCTGATTGAAAAACAGGCAAATGTCAAATTTACCTACCGTCCTAAAATTGTTGAATCAACACAAAAAATTTCGTTAAATGCCACCAATGAGCCCCTCGCTCAGTTGTTGGACAGGCTATTTATTCCGTACAAAATCAAGTACAAAGTCATCAGTAATCAAATCATCTTGTCGAGGTTATCGGCCTCCTCTTCCAGTGAACTCAATACACCCACCGAAGAAAAGAACTTCGAGCCAAACCCGTCGTTAGAAGCGCTTGCTGATATTTCGGTTTCAGGGACAGTCGTGGATGATAAAGGCGGGGTACTTCCTGGCGTAAATATCTTTATAAAAGGTACGCAGAAAGGCGCAACTACCGACGAAAACGGCAAGTTTTCGATTGCCGTGCCCAGTGCACAAGCCGTATTGGTATTTAGTTTTGTGGGTTACAAACCTCAAGAAGTGATTGTGGGCAACCGTTCTTCTATCAATGTCACTCTTTTGACCGATGAAAAAGCCTTGGGCGAAGTCGTGGTTGTAGGGTACGGTTCTCAACGCAAACAAGACATTACCTCGGCCATTTCGGTCATCAATATGAAAGACATCGGCGAGCAACCTGCCAACAACATGAATCAGATGATTCAGGGACGGGCAGCGGGGGTCGTTGTCAAACAAAAAAGTGGTACACCTGGCGGTGCTTTTGAAGTGCGCGTGCGGGGTATCGGATCATTGGGTGCTGGTAGCGACCCACTGTACGTTATCGACGGATTTGCGGTGGGTACGTCGGTTGGTCAAAACCTCAACCCCAACGACATTGAAAGTATTTCTATCCTAAAAGATGCTGCCTCTACCGCGATTTATGGAGCGCGTGGCTCAAACGGGGTAGTGCTTATTACCACCAAAAATGCCAAAGAAGGCAAAGTTGACGTCAATCTTTCGCTTGATTACGGCATCCAAAACGTTCCCTCAACGCGCCGCGTAAAAATGCTTAACGGGGTGGAATTTGCCCAATTTAAGAAAGAAGTCTTTGAAGACGGCATCCGCTATTTTCAGAAAAGAGAACCAACACTTGAAGAAGTTCCCATTGGTTTCCGTTATCCTGAGCAAACCCAATATTCAACCGATTGGTTTGGAGCCATCATGCACAACAACGCACCCTATACCGATGCCAACTTAACCATTTCATCGGGAAAAGGGCCGCTTCGCTCCATGCTTTCTGTAGGTTACTATAAGGAAGAAGGCACCATCATCAATACCAACTACGACCGTTTGTCATTGCGTAGTAATATTGGTGGGCAAGTCAACAAATTCCTCAACGTGGGCGTGAACGTCAACGGAAGTTATACCAAACAAAACATTGCCAATACCGACGGCCGTAGCGCATTGGTGGGAGGGGCTTTGTTGATGGACCCGCGCGAACCTATCTATAATACAGATGGCTCGCTTCGTCCGTACATTGGCGGGGTAGATGGCGTTTTTGGCTTCCCTAACCCACTGTATGTGCTGAAAAATGTGCTTCGCCGACGCAACATCGCCGACATTTTGACCAGTGCCTTTGCTGAAGTTTCAATCATGAAAAACCTCAAGTTTCGGACATCGGCCAACATAAAACTCAATTATAACACCTTTAAAGAATACGTACCTTCGACCATCGGTTTGTCGGTGGCATCGGGTACGGCGGGGGCTCCTCCGCGCATTGCAACCGCCCAGGAAGTAGTAGAACAGTTGCAAAATTTATCTTTTGATCAGCTTCTGACGTATTCACCCCAAATTGGAAACAACCAAACCCTTGAAGCCATGGCTGGTTTTACGAGCCAACGCGAAATCTTGCGCGGAACTTCGGGTAGTGCTAACACTTTTCCAGATGATTTGGTGCAGTATTTGGGCGCAGGCTCAATCCGTGCTTCTAATTCTTACGAAAATGGTTGGTCACTGCTTGCTTACTTTGCGCGGGTCAACTATGCCTTCAAAGATAAATACCTATTATCAGCCTCATTTCGTCGTGAAGGAAGCTCTCGTTTTGGTGCTCAAAACAAATACGGAGATTTCCCTGCGGCTTCGGTGGGTTGGCGCTTGAGCGAAGAATCATTTATGCCTAAATTCTCTTGGTTGAGCGACGTAAAACTACGGGCAAGCTGGGGTGTAACGGGTAATAACAACATCGGTAACTACCCAAGTTTGGCTTTCGTGGGTGCCAACAACTATATTTTAGGCAATGCCTTCGCCCCTGGTAAAGTGATTAGCTCTTTTGCTAACTCTGGCCTAAAATGGGAAAAATCAAACCAATTGGACATCGGTTTGGATGTTTCGACTTTCAACAACAAGTTACTTTTTACCTTTGAGTATTATAACAAACTCACCAACGACATGTTGTTGCCAGTGTCTATCCCAGCGGTTTCGGGCTTTACAACGAGTTTGGATAACATCGGGAAAGTGCGTAACCGTGGCGTAGAAATTGGAGTGGACTTTCGCACCAGCCTTGGCGCTGTTAATTTCCGCACCAACGGGAACATCACCTTCAACCGCAGCCAAATCTTAGCCATCAAAGGCGTCAACGACATGCTTTGGTACGGTAGCTTCTACGGCGGCTACAACGTACAAAAAGTGGGTCGCCCCATCGGGATGATTTATGGCTACAAAAAATTAGGCATTTTCAATACCCAAGCAGAAATCGACGCGTGGGCAAAACAAGACGGGGTGATTCCTGGCGGAATGAAGTTTGCCGACACCAACGGTGACGGCGTAATTACCTACGATACCCAAGACATGGTAGAAATCGGCAACCCTAACCCTGCCTTCACATGGGCATGGACAGGCGCAGCAGATTACCGCAATTTCGACTTAAACGTATTGTTTGTAGGCGCTTATGACTTTGACATTTATCGCAACATCGAGGCTTCAACAATGAACATGGACGGCGTATTCAACGTGTTGGACAAAGCCAAAGACCGTTGGCGCTCGCCATCAAACCCAGGCTCTAATCCTGACGCCAAAAACTCACAAGGAGGTACCAACTACTTCAAATGGTCACGCGAGAGTAGCGAACGCTACGTCTATGACGGAACATATACGTGGCTGAAAAGTGTCACCTTGGGTTATACGTTGCCTAAGTTTAAGTCAGTGCTAAGTGGCGCACGGGTATTTGTGACGGCCAACAACTTGCTTTTGTTCTCTAAATACCCAGGCAACAACCCCGACGCTGGGGTACGCGGTGGTACTGAGCTCAACAACGACGATGAGTCGTATCCAGTGCCAAGAACGTGGGCAGTAGGCGCTAAGTTTAACTTCTAATCTTCACGACAATGAAAAAAATAACTTCTTTCTGTATTCTCTTTCTTGGTTTGGTGCAATGGTCGTGTAAGGATGATTTCTTGGTAACCACTGACCCTACCCGTATCGGAACGGACATTTTTTACAAAACCCAACCGCAGTTTGAGCAAGCCCTCAATGGGGTTTATGGCCAATTGCAAGGCATTACTAGCACGGCGTATATTTTTCAAGAATTTACTTCCGACAACACTACACTCGATTTTAACCCCCTCGACCGTGGGGGGGCTGCGGGTTGGGAAGCGTTTGAGTTTTCGACCGTCAACCCAGGCAATGGTGAAATCGCCAACCTGTGGAATATCCACTATGCGGCCATGTATAATATCAATTATGCGTTGGAAAAGCTAGAACCTGCCACCATCGACGCCACCGCGAAAAAGGAAATAGAAGGCCAGCTCAAGTTCATCCGAGCCTTCCACTATTTTAACCTAACGCGCTATTTTGGGGATGTTATTTTGGCAACCAAAACCCTCAGCAACCCCAACGAAGCGTTTGATTTGGTTCGTACTCCCCAAGCTGAAGTGTATAAGCAAATCGAAACCGACCTTAAAGATGCGGTAAATCTTCTTCCTGTTAAATATCCTGCTACGGGCTTGGGCCGTGTGACCAAGGGCGCTGCTTTGAGTTTATTAGGCAAAGTTTATTTGACCCTCAAACGCTACCCAGAAGCGGTAAGCACCTTGAAACAAGTGCTGCCGTTGGGTTATTCACTTTATGCCAACTACAAAGACAACTTTGACCCTGCCAAGAAAAACGGCGTTGAATCGGTATTTGAAGTACAGTATCAAGGCGGCAACGACTTGGGCGAACAAAGTAACTTTGTGTATGTGTTTGCGCCACGTTTGTCGCAAGGTGCCGTGACGGGCTTTGCCAATACAGCCCCAGCAGGTCGTAATATTCCAACCAACGACATGATTGCGGCCTACGAGACGGGAGACTTACGCAAAGATATTTCGCTTCAATTGGGCTATACCCTTAGCGGAAATTTTGTCGCAATTCCATTTGTAAACAAATACCGCTACCCACACACCATTACGGGTCGTTCGGACAACAACTGGCCTGTTCTCCGCTATTCGGATGTATTGTTGATGTTGGCTGAGTCTATTAATGAAGCCACTGGCCCTGACGCCGAGTCATTGGGTTACCTCAACCAAGTGCGTAAACGGGCAGGATTGGGCGAGTTAACTGGTCTTACCAAAGACGCTTTACGGGCGGCTATTCTCAAAGAACGCCGCGTAGAGTTGGCTTTTGAAAACCATCGCTGGTTTGACCTCCAACGCACCAAAACTCCCGCCGAATTGGCCGCTTTTATGAACGCCTATGCCGCCAAAGAAAAAGCCAATCCGACCGTATCGCGTGGAGGAATTGCCTTCAATGCGTTGGATTATGTTTACAGTGACTTTGAGTATTATTTCCCGATTCCAGCTCCGCAAATTTTGATTAACAGTAAGCTGACTCAAAATCCTGGTTATTAGGCAGCAGTACGTGGTGGTGTCGGTTACTCTTAACCGACACCAGAGTTTTCAGATTTGAGAATCTGAAAACACATAGTTGACGTATCAGATTTAAGAATCTGATGCCCTTAGTGATTAGATTTTTATTGTGTGTGAGTTTTTAAGTAGTACATAATTACTCCCCCATCGTATGTTGGGAAAACCCTTCATCGGTGGGGAGAGTACTCAGGTTCCACCCCCCTCTTTTCTAAATTAATATCGTGCAAGAAACAACAGAAACCTTCTGGCTTTGGCTTTTTTTAGGACGACTACACCCCTTGGTTGTCCACTTCCCAATCGGCCTACTCTGCGTGGCTTTTATACTAGAGCTTTTCGATTGGCGACGCAAATCCAACGAGCTTCAAGCAGGCATCAAAGCCTTGGTCTGGATTGGTGCAGGCAGTGCCGTCTTAGCCGCTATCTTTGGGCTATTTTTGGTCAATTTTGAAGATTACGGTGGCGACACAGTAAGCCTCCACCAATGGACAGGGCTGACAACCATGGCTTTATCACTGGCAGCAGTGTGGGCCTTGCGTACCCAAAAACAACAGCTTTTCCGTGGACTTTTAGGGGTAACTGTACTGGGGGTTACCGTGGCAGGGCATTACGGTGCGCTATTGACCCACGGCGAAACCTACCTTACCGAAGTGCTACCTTTTAATAAATCCTCAGAAAACGAACCTTCTGGCGGTACAAACTTTACGTTCGCCAGCAATGGTCAACCTTTGAACGAACAGCAACTTAGCGAACTCAACGTGGAAGTGCGTTCAATTTTGGCACACAATTGCTACAGTTGCCACGGCGAAGCCAAAACCAAAGGCGAGTTACGCCTTGACAAAAAAGAATTTATCTTCAAAGGTGGCGAACACGGCCCCATCATCGTGGCGGGAAAACCCGAAAAAAGCGAAATTATTCGCCGTATTACGCTTCCTGCTGGCCATAAAGAAGCCATGCCAACCAAAGGCAAACGCCTTTCTGAAAAAGAAGTGGCTACCTTGGAATTTTGGATAAAACAAGGCGCCCCTTGGCCCGACGGCCCTGAAAAAAGTATTTATCGCGTAGCGGAATTGGCTCCTCGTTTGCCTGCCCTTCCTCCCGCCACAGCCGACGCCACACAGCCCATCGACCGCTTTGTAAATGCGTATTTTCAACAAAATAAAATTTCTTGGAAAGGCGTGGTCGATGATCGTACTTATATTCGTCGGGTGTATTTGGATGTGGTAGGTTTGCTACCTACGCCCGAGGCCATTAAAGCCTTTGAAACCGACGCTCGCCCAAACAAACGTGAGCTTTTGGTAACGTCTTTGCTCAACCGAAATGAAGATTATGCCCAACATTGGCTGACGTTCTGGAATGATGCCCTCCGCAACGATTATTCAGGAACAGGTTACATTACAGGTGGGCGTTTTGATATAACAAAATGGCTATATGCTTCCCTCAAAAGCAACAAACCTTATAATCAGTTTGTCAAAGAGCTGATTAGCCCCACCAAAGAATCGGAAGGATTTATCAAAGGTATTAAATGGCGCGGAACAATTAACGCAAGCCAACGCACCGAAATGCAGGCAGCCCAAAACGTAGCACAGGTATTTTTGGGCCTCAACCTCAAATGCGCTTCGTGCCACGACAGCTTTATTAGCGACTGGAAACTGGAAGATGCCTACGCTTTTGCCAATATTTTTGCCGATTCTACCCTCGAAATCCACCGTTGCGACAAGCCTACGGGCAAAATGGCAGGGCGTCGGTTGTTGTTCAAAGAGCTAGGCGAAATCAAAGAATCGCCCGTTACGGCGGAGCGTTTGAAAGAACTTGCCGACTTTTTGGTACAACCCAAAGACGGCCGTTTGTACCGTACGTTGGTCAATAGGGTGTGGGCGCAGTTGATGGGGCGTGGTATTGTGGAGCCCGTTGACATGATGGATAACGCTCCTTGGAGTCAAGATTTATTGGATTATCTCGCCTACGATTTTGACCAAAATGGCCACGACATCAAAAAACTTTTGTACAACATCCTGACCTCCAAAACCTACCAACTCCCTTCCATTGGAATAAAAGATGCAGGTTTGCTTACGTCAAACGATTTTGTTTTCCAAGGGATGGTTCGTCGTCGGATGAGTGCGGAGCAGTTTGCCGATGCCATCAGTGTGGCTTTTAATCCAATGTATGCCGATTCGGTAATGGCTTTAAAACGCTTGCCCGAAACCATCAAATCGGAGATACCTTTTCCACGGGCTTCATTGGTCATCAACGACCCATTTATGACGGCCTTAGGTCGCCCCAACCGCGAAACCGTAAGTACCAGCCGAAATTCGCAAGCCAATTTGCTGCAAGCATTGGAACTCACTAACGGTACCAAATTTAACTCTACCCTCAAAAACGGTGCGATAAAATGGCAGGCAAAATACCCAACTTCTGATTTGTTGGTAAAAGAATTATATCGAAAATCACTGGGACGCGAACCCCAACCCAAGGAGTTGAGCGTTGCGCAAAAAATCGTTGGTACAAAACCAAGCGTAGAAGGGATTCAAGATTTGGTCTGGGCCATTGCTTTACATCCTGAATTTCAGTTAATTTATTGATGGATATTAGTTATCGGTTACCAGTTATCAGGAAACCCAAAACTGGAAACAAGAAACCCGAAACAGAAAACCCAAAACAGAGAACAGAAAATGACAAATAGATGGAATAGAAGGGAGTTTCTCCAAAAAACGAGTGCAGCTACCTTGGCAGCAATGGCAGCAAGTGCCCCCATTCCAAGTTTATTATCGGGCTGTACCAAAAAAATAGGCCAAACCAACGGTACTGCCGATACCGTCATTCTATTGTGGATGGCAGGAGGAATGGCGCATACCGAGACTTTTGACCCCAAAAGATATACTCCTTTTGAAAAAGGCATGGAGGGTAATCGGGTGTTGAGTACTTTTAAATCACACCCAACGGTACTCGATGGCATTCATTTTTCGGAAGGATTGCAATCTATTGGTAAAGTGATGGACAAAGGAACCCTGATTCGGTCGTACGTCGCGGCCGACTTGGGGCATATCTTGCACTCTCGTCACCAATACAACTGGCACACCTGTTACGAACCCCCACAAACGGTAGCAGCACCACACATTGGGGCTTGGATTGCCAAAGAACTAGGCCCCAAAAACCCCGTCATTCCTGCTTTTATTGACATCGGTCAACGTTTTACCGTAGGTGAAGCCGAAGAGTTAAAGGCATTTCATACCGCAGGATTTTTGGGCAACGAATACGGGCCATTTTTTATTCCCGACCCAAGCCAAGGGCTTGAAAGTGTTCGTCCGCCCGTTGGGATGGATGCCAAACGTTTTGAGCGTCGAAATCAGTTGTACAACGACCTCATTAGCAACAGTGCTTTTGGTGAATTTGGCAGCGACTACCAAAAAGAATCGCTTCGTCGCTCGATGGAGCAAGCTTATATGCTACTCAATTCGCCCGAGTCTAAAGCCTTCAATCTCAGCACAGAACCCAAAGAAAGCTTTGATATTTATAATACAGGGCGGTTTGGATTGGGTTGCTTGTTGGCACGCCGCTTAACCGAACAAGGCGCTCGCTTCATCAGCGTGACAACTGAGTACGAACCGTTTTTTGGTTGGGATACCCACGAAAATGGCCATACACGTTTGGTGGATATGAAAAAGATGATTGATGGCCCTATCGCACAGTTGATTAAAGACCTTGACAAATCGGGTCACCTCGACCGTACGCTCATCATTTTGGCTAGCGAATTTAGCCGCGACATGATGGTGGAAGGCCGCCCCGATGCGAAGGTGCAAGAGCAGGTGAATCAACCCGAGATTTTGACGGACATGAAGTTCTACGGAATGCACCGCCACTTTACGGACGGCTGTTCGGTTTTGATGTTTGGTGGAGGAATCAAACGCGGGTTTGCCTACGGAAAAACCGCCGATGAGCGCCCTTGCAAAACCATTGAAAATCCTATCAAAATTGATGGTCTTCACCAAACGATTTACCACGCACTTGGTATTGCTCCTGATACTCAATACGAAATTGAAAAGCGTCCGTTCTACACTACCCCCGATGGAAAAGGAAAAGCTGTAATGGATTTGTTTGCGTAACGTGTTTCCGTATGAAAAAAGAAACGTTTTTCTTGACCTTCGTTGTGGCTGGTATGCTTACGTACCTGCAAGCCTGCAAGGGTAGTTCGAGTCCCACCGAGGAAGAACTACCCGATGAGATAAGCTACAACTTTGACATTCGGCCTATTCTCTCCGACAAGTGCTTGGCTTGCCACGGCCCCGACGCCAACAAACGCCAAGCAGGACTTCGTCTGGACGACCCCGTAAGTGCTTTTGCCGCCTTGAAGGAAAACCCGTCGGCCCACGCACTTGTGGCAGGAAAGCCCAATATGTCAGAAGTATTTTTGCGGATTACCACCAAAGATACCTCCAAAGTGATGCCGCCGAAAGAGTCAAATTTGACACTCAGCCCTCGCGAAGTTTCTCTCATCGAACGCTGGATTGAACAAGGTGCTAAGTACGAAAAACACTGGGCGTTTGTGGCTCCCAAAAAAGCAGCACTCCCCGAGGTGGACAATGAAAAATGGGTCAAAAACGAAATTGATTACTTTGTTCTTCAAAAACAAGAACAAAAAGGGCTGACACCCAACGACGAAGCCGACAAAGAACGCTTGTTGAAACGTGTTAGCCTTGATTTAGTGGGGCTTCCTCCTACCCTAAAAATGATGGAGGGTTTCTTAGCCGACAACAGTTCAAACGCCTACGAAAAAGTCGTGGACGAGTTGTTGAAAAATCCTTCTTACGGCGAAAAAATGGCCATTTATTGGCTCGATTTAGCCCGCTACGCCGATTCGCACGGCTACCAAGACGACGGCTACCGCACCCAATGGCCTTGGCGCGACTGGGTGATTCATGCGCTGAACAAAAACATGCCTTACGACCAGTTTGTTACGTGGCAGCTCGCGGGTGATTTTCTGCCAAGTCCCGCCAACGACCCTGAAAACAAAGAGCATTTACTGGCAACGGGTTTTAACCGCAACCACAAAATCACGGAAGAAGGCGGGGTGATTCCTGAAGAATATCGGATTAGCTACGTCACCGACCGAAATGATTTATTTGGGAAAGCATTTTTAGGGCTTACCATGGAATGTGCCCACTGCCACGACCATAAGTACGACCCTTTCTCCCAAAAAGATTATTACCAGTTGTTTGCCTTTTTTAATAACGTCAATGAGGTGGGTATTGAATCGGTGATTGGAGGCCCCGAAACTTACGCCAAAAAACCGTTGATGCAAATCAGCAATCAAGACGTTAAGAGCATCCTGAAATTTATTAACAAACCCGATACCAACGGGCTGATTGTGTCGGTAATGACGGACTTGGACACGGTACGAAAAACCCACATTTTGCGGCGGGGGTCGTACGATGCCCCAGGCGATGTAGTAGAGCCCAATGCGCCCAATATCATTTTGCCTTTTAACAAAAATTACCCCAAAAACCGCCTTGGATTAGCCAAATGGCTATTTGATAAAAAGAACCCACTGACCGCTCGGGTTTTTGTCAACCAAATCTGGCAAGAGTTTTTCGGAAAAGGTATCGTAAAAACAACGGGGGATTTTGGAATGCAGGGCGAACTTCCCTCCAACCCTGCTTTGCTCGACTGGCTGGCGGTGGATTTGATGGAACATAATTGGAATATCAAACGCCTCGTAAAACAAATCGTCATGTCGGCTACCTATCGTCAATCGGCCGTGGTTTCTGCTGAAAAATTGGCCGCCGACCCCGATAATATTTACCTTGCGCGCGCCCCCCGCTATCGGATTCATGCCGAGTTTGTACGGGACGTTGTTTTATCGAGCAGCGGTTTGTTGGTTCGCACCATCGGTGGGCCGAGTGTTAAGCCTTACCAGCCACCTGGGCTGTGGGAAGGAGCAACATCGGGCCGTGGGCTGCTGTCAATGTATGTGCAAGACCATGGTAATCAGCTTTACCGTAGAGGTATGTACACCTTGATAAAACGCACTGTTCCCCCGCCGATGCTGACCATTTTCGATGCCAGTACCCGCGACATGTGCGAAGTGAAGCGATTGAGAACCAACACGCCACTTCAAGCCCTCATCATGCTCAACGACCCCACGGTATTGGAAGCGTCAAGGGTGTTGGCCGCCAAGCTTCTGGAAGAAAAATCGGTAACTAAAGAGAAAATCACCAAGGCTTTCCGCCTCATTGTGTGCCGCAAACCTACGGACAAGGAAGTCGAAATTTTGGAAAGTTATTACCAAAAAGAGCTAAAAAAACTCAACCCAACACGGGCAGAAAAGGCGCTTGCAGTCGGCGAATACCCTATTCCTGTACAGATGGACAAAGTGCAATTGGCGGCGTTGATGCGGATTGTGAATACCATTTATAATTTGGAAGAAACATTGATGAAGACATAATATCATCTTTTACCTGTTTGAATTTATCCTTTGAGATATATGAGCAAAATTGACAAACAAATCCTTGAACACGGCCTGACCTTCAATCGCCGTCGCTTTTTGTCCACCATGAGTTTGGGGCTAGGAAGCGTGGCGCTAGGTTCGTTGATGATTCCTAATTTATTGAACGGCGGCGACCAAGACGGGGCAAATTTTGTTCCAGGTATTCCTCACTTTGCACCCAAAGCCAAGAGGGTCATTTATTTGTTTCAAAACGGAGCTCCTTCTCAAATGGAAACGTTTGATTACAAACCCAAACTGCGCGAAATGGTGGGGCAGGAATTACCGCCATCAGTACGGGGTATGCAGCGACTGACGGGTATGACGGCCAACCAAGCATCGTTTCCGTTGGCAGGCTCATTCACCAACTTTAAACAATACGGACAATCGGGCGCGTGGATAAGTGATTTATTGCCCTATACTTCCAAAATCGTCGATGACCTTTGTATCGTGCGTTCGATGTACACTGAGGCCATCAACCACGACCCTGCGCTGACCTTTTTGCAAACAGGCTCGCAGCAAGGAAATCGCCCGAGTATGGGGGCTTGGTTGAGTTATGGATTGGGCAACGAAAACAAAAATTTACCCGATTTTGCGGTGTTGCTCTCACGTGGAATTGGCAACGGGCAAGGGGTCTATTCCAAACTTTGGACCAACGGCTTTTTGGATTCTATTCACCAAGGAGTTCAATTTAGTAAAGGTGAAGACCCCGTTTTGTACTTGCGCGACCCCGAAGGCATGAACCGCGAAGAACGTCGGGATATGTTAGACAATTTAGCATCACTCAACGACCTGTCTTACAAGGAGTTTGGCGACCCCGAAATCACTGCAAAAATCAAACAATACGAAATGGCTTATCGGATGCAAACGGCCGTGCCCGAGGTCATGGACGTATCTAAAGAACCCGATGATGTTGTCAAACTCTACGGCCCCGATTGTTTGGTTCCAGGTACGTATGCGGCCAATTGCTTGTTGGCCAGAAAATTATCCGAAAACGGCGTTCGTTTTGTGCAACTGTACCACCAAGGTTGGGACCAACACGGCAATCTTCCCTTTGAAATAACTAGCCAAGCCAAAGACGTGGACCAAGCCTCGGCGGCGTTGGTGACAGACCTCAAACAACGAGGGCTACTCGACGAAACCCTGGTTATTTGGGGCGGAGAGTTTGGCCGCACAAGCTATAGCCAAGGCAAACTAACGGCTGACAATTATGGCCGCGACCACCACCCTCGTTGCTTTAGTATTTGGATGGCAGGAGGTGGTATCAAGCCTGGTACCGTTTATGGTGAAACCGACGAGCTGGGATACAACATTAGCCGTAATCCCGTTCACGTACACGATTTTCACGCCACGGTACTGCACCTTCTTGGCCTTAATCACGAACAACTGACCTTCAAACATCTGGGTCGCCGCTACCGCCTCACCGACGTGGCAGGCAGAGTAGTGCGCGACATTATCAGCTAATCATTCAAGCAATTTCACACAAGTAGCATGGGCAATAAGGTCAAAGGCATAGCAGAGCAATTATTGATTGTTGCGAATATTTTCATTTTATTCTTACTTTTTTTTGAGAGTCAATGGGTTGTTCCCCTCTGGATTCAGCCAATTGGGAGAATGCACCCACTGCTTTTGCACTTTCCGATTGTCCTACTGTTGTTGGCGCTTGGGATGGAAGTATTTCGGTTTAAAACCGAAAACTCCACTAATGATTTTTATGAAAAATTTCTATCGTCGTTTTGGTTAGCAGGTACATTTACCGCTGCAATCACCATCGTTATGGGGCTGTTTTTGGCCAAAGAAGATGGCTACGCAGGAAACACCCTTATTACACATAAATGGCTGGGAATAGGCACGTTGTGGACAGGTACGGCTATTTATTTTTTCCGTAAAGCACCTTGGTACACCCCCATCCTTGCCCGTATTGGTGCGGCTTCAGTGGCCATTGCACTACTGGTTGGTGGGCATTACGGAGCGACCCTGACCCACGGCGAAAACTTTGTATCAGAACCTCTTACGCGGAGCGAAGGCGTACCTTTGGACAAAGCCTTGGTATTTGACCACGTCATTCGGCCCATTTTAGAACAAAAATGTGTGAGTTGCCATAATCCTGAAAAATTGAAAGGTGAGTTATCGCTGGTCAACGAAGCAGCCTTGTTAAAAGGCGGCAAATCGGGTAAGCTTTTTGTGGCGGGCAAGCCCGAAATCAGTTTGTTGCTCCAGCGCATTCATTTACCCAACGATGACAAAAAGCACATGCCTCCCGTGGGCAAAGCCCAGTTGACTGATTCGGAACAGCTGTTGCTGGCGCTTTGGATAAAATCAAACGCCGTATTTAACAAAAAAGTAATCGATCTCCCCGCGCGGGACTCTTTGCGCTTGGTGGCGGCAACTCTCTTTCAAACCACCGAAACGCCCGAAGATAAGTTTAATTTTGGGGCAGCCGACGAAGAAACCATCAAAAAATTGAGCAACAACGACCGTACCATTGCGCCGTTATCGCTTTCGTCGCCCGCACTGTCGGTCAATTTATATAACAAAGCCGCCTATTCTCCCGAAAAAATCCAAGAATTGAGCGAGCTTAAAACCCAAGTGGTTTCTCTCAATCTGAACAAATTGCCCGTCAAAGATGGTGACCTAAAAGCGGTAACTCAGTTTGAAAATTTGCAAAAGCTAGACTTAAACTTTACTGACATTTCGGGCAAAGGGCTTTCAGAACTCACTGGTTTAAAACAGCTTAAAACCTTAAATATCTCAGGCACTAAAATTACGTTGACAGAACTTCAAGCGTCGATTGGGAAACTGAAAAGCCTCAAAAGTATGTCGGTTTGGAATACAGGCTTGACGCCTACGGAAGTTCAGCAATTACAGAAAACGTACAAAAACATTGAATTTATTGCTGGTTTTAAAGACGACGGCAGTAACCCCATCAAGTTGAACACCCCGCAAGTCAAAAACAGCTCTATGGTGTTTAATCAGGAACTTTCGGTGAAACTCCACCACCCCATCCGAGGCGTAGAAATTCGTTATACCACCGACGGAACGGCGCCCGATAGCCTTCATTCGCCAGTTTTCACCAACCAAACGGTCTTAAAAAACAGTACAAAAATCCGCGCAAAAGCGTTTAAAAAAGGCTGGTTTGGCAGCGATGAAGTGGTTTTTGATTTTTACAAAAACACCTACCAACCCGACAGCATCAGCTTATTACTCCCACTTAATCGAGTTCACCAAGCAGCGGGTGCTAAATCTTATTTTGACGGGATTTTAGGAACATTCAATGCCAACAGCCCCGCTTGGGCCAACAACTGGACGGGAGTTCGGAACAACGATTTGGCCATCTATTCGGAGTTTAAAAAACCCATTTTGCTCTCGTCCGTAGGGTTGCGTATTATGGAAGAAACCGAAACGGGTATTTTTCCCCCCGAATCAATTGAAGTGTGGGGCGGCACTAGCCCTACCCAACTGAAACTCATCGGCAAATTGAAACCGACGATGCCGACGCAAGTCAGAACGCATTCTTTATTGAGTGTTACCTGTCCAGTAAAACCCCAAAACATTACTTATCTAAAAATAATAGCCAAGCCCCTGCAAAAAATCCCTGATTGGCACGGAAGCAAGGGACGTACTGCGTTGCTGTTGGTTGATGAACTGCTTTTGAATTAATAGCGGCTCGTTACGAGTAGGTTTTGAACTTCATTTTATTTTGTGTTTGGAGGAATAATACAACCTTTGACGTAAGTACTGCGTCTTTGTTGAATACGCCTCATTATCAACCCGTTTTGTTATCCAAACACCAAAATCATGCTACGTTCTACCCTACTTTTCGGAGTCTTATTACTGCTATTTTGTAGTATAAATGGACAAGCTCAAAAGGTTGAGTTTTATATGGACGAGAACAATCGTTTTACCTTTAAGCCAATTGAAAACCCACAAGCCCGAGCTGTGGCTTCTTCTCAAGTAAAAATCACCACTTCATTAGACAACCTTTTTCCAGAAAGCAAGGTACACGTTCAGGTCTCGTTTGACCCATCCCTTAACTTAAATGAGGTACGTTTTTTCTCAATATACGTTTTTAAAACCAACGAAATAAATACTCGATTTTCTAAGTATATCATTTATAATAACAAAGCCATTAATACCGATACAAGAACTTTAACAACCACACTAGGTGGTCTCAAACCGAATGAAACATATAGTATAAAAGTAAATTATAATAGTCCCACGCCTGATTATAGTTGTTCTGGTGAAACTTCAAATACATACTATTTTACCACTGCAAGAGAACCGCTGAATCGTCCTAAAAAACTCCTGTTCATTATTGATAAAGATCTTGAAGGAGATTCGGAAATAGACCAAGCACTTTCGACTTACAAAAAAGATGTATCTACCTATTATCCAATTACTTTTGAAAAAATTTATCTTGAAAACCAAAATCAAAAAAAGCAGGACCTAGTCAATAAAATCAGGCAAGACTATGAAGACATCGGGCAACCGCTTCGTTATTTATTTTTCATAGGTTCTAACGCTGCCACGACCATTCAACGTCGATTTTTAAATCCAACAAACAATACGCCCATCAATACTTATTCTGATTTGAGCATTAATTTTTACACCCAAGTTTACAATCCAGAATACATTTATAATCCCGAAGAAGATCAATTTGTATTACGCACATATAGCTATTGTTCATTCAATGGATTGCCTGCCAATGACATAGGAAATACGACCACTCAATCTAACTCGTATGAGATTGCGTATGGTGCTTTACTGCCCAATGGCCCTACACCAAAAAAAGACTATATTCTAAACTATTTCTCTAAACTGCACCGTTTTAAAATAGGAAAAATTACGTTCAATAAGTCTGTTCTTTTTGCTGACACCCAACTAAACGATGGCGCTTCTCCTGCTACTTTGTCACAGACTATTTCCCGTTGGCAGTCCAATGACACCATTCAAGTTCCTCAAAAATACGGCTTAGACTATCATGGCTATGACCCAGTTTGGCACCAAGATTATACCTCTAAACTTGCCAACAAATCCTACGAAATTGCGCTTTACATGGGACACGGCGCTCCTACCTACCACTACTACGGCATTGCAAATCAGACGATTCGCGACCTACCACAGCTAAATACAATGCTTTTTGATTTTCACTCCTGTTCGGTTGGAGCATTCAACACCTATGACTATGTGGCAGGGGCTTACCTTGAAAAAGGGAATACCTTGTTTGTGAAAGCATTTACTACCCCTATTTTTCTTGCTATCATCAACTATCGCTCACCCTTGATTGATTACTTCCACGAAAAGTCATTGTTTTGGGACATCAGTACGAGGGTATTTTTTGGCGACGCTTATTTACACGGTTCTAGCACTGCCATGGTACAAATACAATTAGGCGATCCTTTGCTCCAACTAGACCCTCCGTGCAGCAGCACTAACTTGAGCGTCACGACCAACACCAATACCCAGGTATTTGCAGGTGCAAAAGAACACATCAACGCTCGGAATAAACTGTATTCGCCTGCCCGAGGTGTTTATCAGGCAGGCAATTCCATCACATTAGAACGAGGTTTTGAAGCAAACAAAGGCACTACATTTGAAGCAAAAATCCAAGGATGCCCGCAGTAAATAGCTTTCTATTTCAACAATGCCAATAATTCCTTTACCATCGTTTCGGCGCCAATATAGAGCGGTACGCGCTGATGAAGGGAATCAGGTTTGATGTCAAGCACGCGCTGCGTACCGTCGGAGGCTTTGGCACCTGCTTGTTCGGCAATCATCGCCAAGGGGTAACATTCGTATAAAAGGCGTAGTTTTCCGTTGGCGTCTTTGTGCGTCGGTGGATAGAGATATACGCCACCTTTGAGCAAATTTCGGTGAAAATCAGCCACTAACGAGCCAATGTAACGCGACGAATAGCCTCGGTCGCGACAGTGGTTGAGGTAGGTTTTAATCGGTTCGGCGTACTGATTGTAATTCCCTTCATTGTACGAAAAAATCTTCCCGTCTTTGGGGCTTTTGATGTTTTGATGCGACAAAATAAATTCTCCTAACGACGAATCATACGTAAAGCCTGCGACACCATTGCCCGTTGTATATACCAAAATAGTGGACGAACCATACAAAATATAGCCTGCTGCCACCTGTTCTTCACCACCCTGCATAAAATCATCCATCGAAGGTTGCGTTCCTAGCGGTGTTATGCGGCGGTAAATGGAGAAAATCGTCCCGATTGACACGTTGACGTCGATATTCGATGAGCCATCAAGCGGATCCATCGCCACCACGTATTTGGCGTTGTTGTTGCCCGTATAAATGATATCATCGTCTTCTTCCGAAATAATGGCGCATACTTCTCCGCCATTGATGAGCGCACGGATAAAACGAATGTTAGCTACGACATCGAGCTTCTGTTGGGCCTCCCCTTGAACGTTGTTCGTCCCGAAGCCCCCCGTAATGTCAATCAATCCCGCACGATTGATTTCGCGGTTAATAATTTTTCCTGCCAAAGCAATGTCCCGAAGAAGTTGGGAAAGCTCTCCCGTAGCAAAAGCGAAGGAATTTTGGTTGTGCATGATGTAACGGTCGAGCGTCACACCCACAGGCACGGCGAGGTGGTGGTCCATCTTGGTTTCCATTCTAAACTGATGTGTAAATTTTTGGTAAAATAGAGATTAACAAAGCTAAACCTGAACTTTGTAAAATACAATACTTTAGGTACTTTTTAAATTCATTTCTTTGTTTTTTTATAAACTCACATTGTATTAAAGAAATATTTTATTGAAGACAAAAAGTAAAATTTTGAGGAGAAATTTTAAGCGTTTTTGCTCAATCATAAATGTTTGTATCTAAGTTTGCGGCAAACTATCCCACGAAAAACGAAAAATGAAACAATTTTTCACTCCCATTTTACTAAGTTTAAGTGCCATTAAATTTTCGTTTGCGCAAGTTCCAACCAAGAAAAAAAACCTCGAATTAGACACCCTTTATTTAAAAGAGGTGATTGTATCGGCCTCCCGCACCGCCGAGCCACTCATGGAAACTCCCGTTTCGGTCGAACGCCTCACTGCTGCTCAACTCAAGCGTCTGCCTTCTACCGAATTTATTTCGTCGCTCGCACGGCTGAAAGGCATTGATGTAAGCCAGTCGAGCTGGTTAATCACCAGTTTTAGTACCCGTGGTTTCAACAGTTCAAAAGCCGAGCGAGTCGTTCAGCTCGCCGACTACGTCGATGTAGCGTCTCCAACGGCCTCGCTTTACTACGGAAACTGGGTAGGCGTTTCGGAACTGGATATGGAAAGCGTGGACGTGGTATTTGGTGCCAACTCCGCTTTGTATGGTTCCAATGCCTTCAACGGCGTACTGCTCATGCACTCCAAAGACCCGTTCAAATACCAAGGGCTTTCGGCTTCGTTGCGAGGCGGGAATCGCAGCATGATTGACGGCCAACTCCGCTACGCCAAAGTGTTTGGTGAGCGTTTTGCGTTTAAAATCAGTGCCAACTACTTTGAAGCCGACGAATTTTTGGCTTCTAACAGTGCGGCTATCAAACGCGTCACTTCGGGAGGTTTGGCGGGTTCTGACCCTCTAAACAACGCCGAAGGAAGCAATACAGGCTGGAATGCCATCAACCGTTATGGTGAGGTTGGCAGCACCATCACCACACCCGCACTCACGGCTTTGAACAACAATCAAAGCTATCGCATTTACACACGAGGCTATACCGAAGCCGAAATGGCTAACTGGCCTGAGTCGTCGGGAAATCCGTTTAAATTGTTCAACAATGGCAATTATAAAGCAGGAAATTACCGTATCAACCCATCGTTTCATTGGCAAATTACCCCCAAAATCCGCGCAGTCTATGAATACCGCTTGTCGGTCAGCAATGGTATCTTCCAAAGTACCAGTCGCTACGCACAGCGCGGAATGAAATACGACGTCCATCGGGTCGAACTTAAAACCGACAAATGGTTTTTGCGGGCTTACACGGTATTCGATTACGGCGGTAAAGCTTACGACTTGGGTTCGTTGGCCAGCGGTTTGATGAACGCTCCCATGGCCGCAGGCAACCAGCCCAACGGCACACGCTATCCTACTTTTGCCCAAAACTATTTTTCAGTTTGGAACCAAGTCTTTACTGCTGCACGTAGCAATGGCTTAAACGCAGGAGCAGCTTTAAACGCCTTTGCACCAAATTCAGCGGGAGGAACGCCCAATCCTTACGTTCTTTCGCAATCCATTGCAGGAAACCAAAGCATAGAAGCCGCCCAAGCCTTGGCAACTCAGCTTGCTGCTGGCGTCCAGCTACCCGTTGGAAGTCCACTTTTCCAACAACTTAGAGAGCAAGTGGTGGCGGGAATTGGCCTGATTGATGTCAACGGAACCAAAACGGTGCGCGGAGCGGCTTTTGCCAACACTGCTCGTTTTTGGGATATTAGCGGCCAACGCGAATGGAATATTGGCAAACTCAACGCCATCGCTGGGGCGTCGTACCGTACCCATTTGTTGCAATCGGCAGGGACGTTATTTTCCGACGGCCCTAATTCGCCCATTGCCGCCAATACCAACGAGGTTCAGTACCGCGACCGCATCGTGAACTGGGACGGAGGCGCCTATGGACAGCTTCGATATAGCCTGTGGAAAAACCGCTTAAAACTAGCCGCCGCAGGACGTTTCGACCAATTCCGCAATTTTGGAGGGCGTTTTTCACCACGCGTTTCGGCCGTACTTTCGCTGGGTGACAACCGCCAACATAACTTCCGCGTCAACTACGCCCAAGCCTTTCGCCAACCTGCGCAGTTAGACCAGTTTATTTATCTCGATTTTGGTACGTTGTTGGTAGCAGGAAACGTCACCAACGGCTACCAAGGCTTAAACGCGGTTTCGGCTTCGCCCAATGGACAAGCGAATCCCGATTTCTTGAAACCCGTCACGATTCAGAAAATTGCCCCCGAACAAATGAATACTTGGGAAATTGGCTATAAAGGTCAGATTGTCAAAGGCTTGTACGTGGACGCCAGTTATTATCGTTCGGTTTATAACAATTTTATCGGAACCTTACGTTTTTATGGGCGCGAAGATGGGCTGGCTCCAACGGGCGTTCCACTGCCTTCGGCCACGGGTGATTTTGCCAAACCTTCCACCGACCGTACGCGTGGACGTTTGATGCAAACTTGGGCCAATGCCGATAAAGAAGTGCATACGCAGGGAGCCATCGTGAGTCTTGAGTATTTCTTCTCCAAAAAATTAAACATTAATTCTAACTACACTTGGTCGAATATCAACGAAAACGATGTCCCAGGCTTGATTTTAGGATTTAATACCCCTACCCACAAATTCAACGTAGGAGTACAAGGAGAGCCTTTGAAAAACGCTTCGTACGCATTTAACTATCGCCACACCAGTGGATACACCTATTTTATGCCCGTTGATGAGGGTTACATCCAAGCTTTTGGAACGTTGGACGGACAAGTGAGTTACCGTTTACCAAAAATCAAAAGTACCCTTCGCCTTGGTGGCACCAATTTACTGAACACCAACGCCGTACAAGTCTATGGAGCTGCACCCATCGGCCGAATTGTTTATTTAGGTTGGGTATTCGAGTAAATTATTTTATTCACTTGCAAGACGAGCGAGTTTTACGATATTTATATCCTAAAACTCGCTCTTTTTATTCACACTAACCGCTGCCAACTATGGAATCTTACGTAGCCCGCTGGGCCTCTCAACACGCTCGGCCAGCCATTTTGGTCATTGTACTCTGTGAACTAACCAATGCTTGTATTGGAATCACGGTAGGCAGCGCGCTGTTAGTGGGGTTATTGTCTTCGCAACTATTCATACTTATTGGGAGTGCGCTTCTGGTTCGAACCTTAGTTTTACAGTATCAAAAAATAGAATTTCAGCACCTTCATTCAACCACTCGGTTTTTGTTTCAAAAGCGAATTTTTGTCAGTCTTTTTTGTCTCAATTTGTGGATTTACACCTTGGGGGGAGCTGTACTTGGCGGCCTGGTGCAATCGCCACAGCCAACCACCAGTCTCCATGGAAGTATGACCGTGGTAACAAGCGAGCAACGTCCCCATTTTTCTAAAAAACTTTCCCAAATAAAAGAAGATGATAAGAAAGCTAAATCGTCGAATGAGGGACTGTTACGTCTTGGTTATATTTTGCTGTTTGTGGCGGGTATAGTACTCGCTTACATCAGTGCTGCATTAGCCTGCAACCTTGCCTGTGCTGGCATTGGTTGGGCGGCGGTGGCTATGATTTTGTTGGGTTTAGGTATCTTGGCAGGTGGTTTTTATTTTTTGGGGCGGGCCATTGATAAACACATGAAACCCTTCAAAGAAATGACACTCGACGAACGAAAACGAGAAAAACGGCGCTATTGGCGCACAGCCTTAGGGACTGTTTTAGCAACTGTTTTTTTAATGTTGATTTCCGCACTTTCATAAAGTTCTCGTTAGCTATCCACCTTCTCCTCCCCTTTGAAAATGAAAAATTATCTACTCGCACTATTATTAGCCGTAGGAGGTTATTGTCGGGCACAACCCTCCAAATTAACTTATACGAATCCAAATCAGTTGGTCGAAATTGGAGGTACTGCTGGGTATTTTGTGGACAGTAGTAATCAACTATCTCACTTGGAGGTGGCAAAGATTCCCGATACCCAATTTGTAAATATTCCTGATAAAATCATCAACTTGGGTTTTTCACCTTCTCGGATATGGTTCAAGTTCGATTTACAGAACCGCACTAGCGAAACCCTTTATGCGCTTTTTCTAGCGCAAGACATTGATTATATTGATGCTTATGTGGTAAGTGAAGACACTACTTATTATCTGGAAACGGGGGCATTGCGTCCTTTTGAAAACCGCTATTTCCCCTTCAATAGCATTGTACTCAACTTAGGGAAGCACCCAAAATACCTATTTGTAGGTCTTAAAGATATGAATGGCTTAGTATCTCAAATCGAACTGGGAGCAATTAGGCCATTGGTAGCACGGGTCTATCGTGAAACACGCGTCAATTTTTTTGTGTTGGGGGTCATGGTGTTAGTAGCATTACTGAGTTTCTTCATGTACGCTACCCTAAAAGAACGCACTTACTTATTCTACGGACTTCATGTCGTTTTTTCGGCACTTACTTTTCTTAGCTTTGAAGGTTATCTGTTTGATTTTTTATGGCGAGAAATGCCTTTTATGAACAATGGTATCAATTCGAGCCTGATACGTTTATGTGCGCTTCTGACCAGTATTGGGTTTTCTGTTTCGTTTCTTAATATCCCCAAAGTATTGCCACACCTGCATCGGCTATTTCAAGGACTGGGGACGTTGGCAACGCTTATTATTTTAGCAAAACTCTTTGGTGTTCAAAAAGCCGAAATGGTTTTTAACATTGTGGTTTTGATTACTTTTTTGTCGTATTTAATTGTAGGTTTTTGGCTTTATCAGCGTGGTTTTAGCCCAGCACGGTTCTATTTGTTAGGATGGGGTATTTATATTATTGAAATATTGCTAATCGTATTGACTTTGTTCAATATCCTTTCTTTTGAGCATGTTTTTACTTATTACGGCTACCACATTGGCATCTTAATTCAAGCAACTTTTCTAACTTTTGCCCTGATGGACCGAGTCAACACCCTGCGTAAAGAAGGAAAAGAAGCCCAAGAGTTGGCCATTCAACGCCTTACTGAAAACGAACGATTGATTGCCGAACAAAACCAAATGATGGAAAAAGAGCTCACGCAGCAGCCTACCGCTGGAGAAGATTTGCAGCGGTTTCTAAGAATGATGCGTGACGAACGAGAAAAGGTCAAGAAAATCCCAATTGCAACTTTGGAAGGAGTGCTTCTTTTTCCTGTAGCAGACATTGTACGTATAGAAGCAATGGGCAGTTATACCAACGTTTATTTCTTCAATCGTCAAAAAATGGTAGCATCTCGCTCATTGGCAGAATTTGAACAGCAACTGAAAGAGTACGACAATTTCTTCAAAGTGCATAAATCGCACATCATTAATCTCAACTTCGTGACCAAGTATGTTAGGGGCGATGGCGGGGTTGTGTTTATGGAAGATGGCAGCGAAGTGGACGTAGCACGTCGCGTAAAACCCGATTTTTTACGGGCAATGGGGCTGGAAAGTTGACGATTTTCTGCCGAAGATAAACCGATTACTGCCGTTGGAAAACAGATGGTGGCTTCGTAAGAGAAAGAAAGTGATTTTTGATTCGAGTTTTACCAACCTAAACCAACGAATCTTATGTCCCGACTCTTTCGCTTCACTTTGGGTCTATATACCCGAGATGTAACCACTCGTTCCGAAAATGTTGCTGCCCGAATCTCATTCGTGGCAGGGATATTCAGTGCCACCTTAGTCGCTATTAGTTTTATTTTCTCATCCTCTTCTTCTTTTGTTTTTGCCGCAGTATTGGGCGGGGTTGCCGTAGGCTTTGGAATAAGCGGATTGATTCACCGAAAAGAGCTATTGGCTTCTAAATACGTTAATCACCCCAATATAGGCTCGTTACGGTTGGGGTATAAGAAATCCTATACGGGGATTGTACTAGGGACAATTGGCGTTGGGACAGGCATTTATTTTTACTAAACCTTACGAACATGGAACAAATCACTTTTTCCACCCAAAACATTTACACCCTTCTTACCCCGCTGGCGTTGTTTTTTATTGTCATTGAGGTAGGTCTGTGTCTTTATTACAAACGGAATTATATTTCCTTCGCCGAAGCCATTGCCAACTTCGGAACGGCACTGGGCAATCAGACAATCAATGTTTTAGTAGCGGCGGGAGTATATGTAGTTTATGGCTATCTGTGGGACAACTATCGGTTGATTGATGACCTTCCGATGAACGTTCCAAACTTTCTGCTTTTGCTCCTTGGCATTGATTTTATCTTTTATTGGGTACATCGTTGGGGACATGAAATCAACATTATGTGGGCGGCACATTCACCGCATCATAGTGCCCAAGAAATGAATTTTTTTGTAGCATTACGAGCAAGTGTTACCCAACGTTTATTTTCTTTTGTGTTTTTTTGGCCACTCACCCTCATTGGTTTTAAGCCGTTTGATATTTACATGATGACGGGGATTCACTTGTTTATCTCGTTTTTGCACCATACCGAATTGATTCCTAAACTCTGGCGTTGGATTGAATTTATTTTTACCACACCTTCGCATCATCGGGTACATCACGGGGTAAACTTTAAGTATTTAGACAAAAACTACGGGGAGTTTCTCATCATTTGGGACCGCTTGTTTGGTTCTTTTGAAGAAGAGACCGACAAAGTGATTTATGGTATGTACGGGCAAGCCCAAACTTGGAATCCGATTGTGATTAACTTTCATTATTACAATATTCTCTGGAAAGATGCGGTAGCGGCTACAAACTGGTGGGATAAAATCAGGATTTGGTTTATGCCCTTGGGCTGGCGTCCTTCCAATTTGCCACCTAAACCGCCATTGGAGGAGATTACGCTTCAAAATCAACGACGCATTGCCCTTAACCCTTTCCCACAATCAAAACTGTATCTGATACTGAGTGCCGTTTTTGGTATTGTGTTGATGTTGCTCATTATTAGTCCTAATTCTTCCTGGTCAACAGTAGAAAAAATCATAGGTAGCGGCTTACTTTGGCATTTAATTGTCAATTGGAGCGGCATTTTAGAATCAAAACGCTGGCTTTTTACCTCCGAAATCATTCGAATTGTGATGACTGTACCAATTTTAATCATGTTTGGAAACATGGCAGACAAACCCGTTGGATTGAGTATTTGCTTGGTATATCACATGTATTGTTTGGTGTGGACAGGAATGTTTTTTAGAGGCAATTCAAACTAAAATCATGAAATATTTACCCCTTTTGCTCCTGAGTTTGTTTTTGCTCGTGGTTCCCCAAGCACAATCGGCAAATCACAACCCATCGGATAGTATATTCTATCCTAAAAATAGCACAGATTCTATCGTAGTGAAGAGAGAAAAAAAACACGCTCCAGCAAAAGTAATAGCCATCAGTGGCATCATACTTATCGTCGCAGGCGGTTTACTTGGAAGTAGTCTATTTGCTATTTTCGGAGCAATAGCCATTATCATTTCCATCATCATCGCTAAGATGAGGTCTAAAAATATGCCCCCGAAAACACCAAAATCAGTACATGATGCTTCCCCAAAAAAGGGAATTGTCTCAATATGGAGAGCATTATTGATTACATTAGTTGGAATTGGGGTTGGAATTTTATTGTTCTGGGGATTAATGTATCTGACGCTATCTAGGGGCATCTGACGTAGCAATCGTTTTTTCAACTGTAGATTTTCCATCATTGTTTCTAAATTACCTTACTATGAAAACCCTACTTTTATCCGCGTTTCTTTTATTAGTTACTCTTTCCACTTTCGCCCAACCCACCCAAACCGTTCGTGGAAAAATTGTCGATAAAGAATCCAAATTTCCATTGATAGGCGTGACAGCTCTTTTGCTCAATAATGCAGCCCAGCCCGTAGGAACAGTGACGGACGTTGACGGTAATTTTCGGTTACCCAGTGTCCCCGTAGGCCGACAAACTTTGCGTTTTTCGTTGGTAGGTTACAAAGAAATTTTACTCAACAACATCGTCGTAGAAGCAGGCCGCGAAACGGTTTTGAACCTCGAAATGGAAGAATCTGTGACAGAACTCAATACGATAGTCGTGAAAGTCAAACGCAACGGCGAAGCCGCCAACGAAATGGCTACGGTCAGCGCGCGTCAGTTTTCGGTGGAAGAAACAGGACGCTATGCGGGAAGTCGCGGAGAACCTGCTCGGATGGCATCTAACTTTGCGGGCGTACAAGGGGCGGATGACTCGCGCAACGACATTGTCATTCGCGGAAACTCGCCATCGGGGGTGCTTTGGCGACTGGAAGGTATCAACATTCCGAATCCCAACCACTTTGCCATTTCGGGGACGTCGGGCGGGCCTGTGGGAATTATCAACAACAAGTATTTGGCTAATTCTGACTTTTTCACTGGCGCATTTCCTGCCGAATTTGGCAACACAACATCAGGCGTTTTTGACCTAAAACTGCGCAACGGCAACGACGAAAAGCACCAGCTTTCGGCCCAATTTGGGTTTCTGGGTACGGAATTTTTGGCCGAAGGGCCGTTGTCGAAAAAAAGCAAAGCTTCCTACTTGGTGACAGGCCGCTACGCCAACTTATGGCTGTTCAAAAAAGCGGGTATCGACATCGGCACTGAAGCTACCCCAACCTACGCCGACGGCTTTGCACGTTTTAATTTTCCATTGAAAAAAGGCGGTAATGTTGCGGTTTGGGGCGTAGGCGGCGCCAGCACGATTGATATTTTAATTAGCGAACAAGAAGCGTCCGACCGCAATATTTTTGGGCAAAACGACCGCGACCAATACTTCTCTACCAACATGGCAGTAGGCGGAATCACGCTGAATAAACCTATCAATAAGAGCACATTTTTTAAAGCAACTGTAGCCGTTTCTGCCAACAGCCAAGACGCTAACCACGATTTTTTGTTTTTACGTAAAAATGCCCAAGGAGAGCCATTCATCGAGAATAAACGCTTTGTGATCGACTCACTTCGGCCATTATTGGATTACAAGTTTACCGAAAACAAATATTCGTTGGCTACTTATTTGAACAGAAAATGGGGAGCAAAAAGCACATTAAAAGTAGGATTAACGGCTGATTTATATAGCTTTACGGCTTTTGACCAAGCCCGCTCTTTTAATGAAACCACCCAAAAATGGAACGATTGGGTGACCCGCTGGAACACCAATAATGCGACGTATGTGTTACTACAGCCTTACGTTCAGTTCAAACATTACCTCACCGAAAACTTTTCGTTCAACGCGGGACTTAGTAGCCTTTACAGTTCTATCAATACCAATAGTTACTCCATTGTCGAACCAAGACTAGGGTTTGCCTTGGAACTTCCCCAACGTCAAAAACTCACATTTGCTACGGGCTTACATAGCCAGGGGCTGCCTTCATACCTTTATTTTTATGACCAAGGAGGTGCAAATAGCAGTACGCGATTCCCCGTCAAAAACGTAGGTTTCTCCAAAAGTTGGCATTTTGTGGCTGGGTATAGTAAAATGCTCGCGGATAATTTGCGCTTGCTAGTAGAAGCGTATTACCAAAATCTCTTCGATATTCCCGTTGAAAAAACCATTTCTTCGTATTCCTTGGTCAACTCGGGGGCGGGCTTTTCTCGGTTATTCCCCAACCAACTTCAAAATGGCGGCATCGGTCGGAACTACGGAGTTGAAATGACCTTGGAAAAGTTTTTCAGCAACAGCTATTATTTTTTGGTAACGGCGTCGTTGTTTGATGCCAAATACCAAGGCTCGGATAAGATTTGGAGAAATACTGATTTTAACGGAAAATATGCCTTCAACGCGCTGTTTTCTAAAGAGTTTACGTTCAAAAAACGAAAAAGTCTTAACATCGGCGCAAAGCTCACGGCCACGGGTGGTCGCTGGTACGGCCCTGTTGATGCAACGCAATCGCGGTTAGCCCAAGAAATTATTTATGCCGATGCCACACGTAATTCACTACAATTCAACCCTTACAAGCGTTTTGACCTAAAAACAGAATACAAAATCAATAAAAACCGCTTGACGCATACCATTGCGGTGGACATTGTGAATGTACTGGGTAGCAAAAATCAACTGAGTCTAAGCTATATCCCGCAAGCGCCGTACTTTAAACAAGAATATCAGCTTGGGTTCTTACCTGTGTTCTTTTATCGGATTGATTTTTAAGAAATTAGCCTTGATTCGGTGTTTGGGTCGGGTTTTGAGAAACCCTCAGCACACGGTGGCGCAGGTTTTGTTCGGGTTTTGAGAAACCCTTCACACTGTTATTCGGGTTTTGAGAAACCCTCAGCACACGGTGGGTCGGGTTTCTCAAAACCCGACCACTACGCCGAGTACCAGCGCCAAGGGTTTCTCAAAACCCCGCCCGCGATAAACGATATTTAGCAGAAATAAAAATGCCTGAAGTCTGAAGTCTAATTTTCCCAAAGCCCACTTCGGCCATGGGAATTTTCCAAAATGGCTCTACTTGGAGAGAAAAATTACGACCTATTTGTTGTTCCACTCCTACCGAAGCATTCAACACCCCCAACCAATAACTGCCCGTTGAGCCTTCCCAGTTCATCCATTTTGGATAGGAATGCAGTGGGTAGGTATAATCATACCTTTCATTCATCATCTTGTAACTCGATACACCCGACGATACAAACCACCGACTTCGACGACCTTCCAAAACATCAAAACGGACGTTGATAGGAATATCAAGTACCTTACAATTGGCCGCCACTTCGGTTGGTCTGGCTTTTTGCGAGTTCCAAATTTCAGGCCATTTGTACTGCTCACCCGTGGCAGTATAGACCTTATCACTTTTTATAACACCTAATTGAATGCTCCAGCGGCGTGCAAAACGGTACTCCAACGTCATACCCAACGCCAAACGGGGATTTTTAAGCATTTCGCTCGACGAGATAAAACTCAAATCTGGCGTCGCTAACACACGCGTGCTCAGTCCTTTCTGAAAAGCGGTGGGAGGGTCAGCCGATTCTTTTTTCTTTACAACAGGTGTCGGAGCGGGTGGCAAATACGCTACCGTTGGCTCTGCAACAGGTACGGCAAGCAACTTCCAGTTTTTTGCCATAAGTTCGTTCAAGGTGACATTGAGATGTGTAGGCCCATAAGGTTCATTGGAAAAATCCTGTGACACACCCTCATCTGGCTCGGTATCCTTTGCAACTGAAACCGTCATATCTCTCTTTTTATCTTGCTTTCTTTCTGAGGAAAAAACATCCGACGGAGACGTCGAACTTACCTTTGCAGCCGTAACTCGTTTGTTTTTTGAATCCTTTATCCAACGAGCCGTTTGCCCCGTTTCAGCGGTTTGTTTTAAAACAGGCTCTTGCGTATTTTTAAGAGGAAGTAATTTTTTACGGGTTACACCTACTGCATCAGAACGCTCTTTTATAGACACAATGGACTGACTTTTACCTTGTTGAATTTGGGTAATCTGCTCTTTTTCTTTTTTGTCCAACGCTAGGCGCGGTTTTTCATCCAGCAAAGGAGCTTCTTCTTGCGCTGCTTCGGGGTTGGCTTTTTCCATTTCAGAAGCATTGATTTCTTTGGCAACTTTTTGAGATTGGCTTGGCTCACTTACCTTCGGAGCATTTAGTTTGGTCGCTTCTGTCTTTGTTTCAATTTCCGTAGAAACGGCCTCCCTTTTACTTGTATTAGGCCAAAACCAATAACTTCCCAAACCTAAAAGCAACACAATACCTCCAATGACCCCTGCGCGGCGCCACCACCAAGCTCCTGGCTTTTTGTCCTCGTCGTCCAACTTACGGCGCATGGCTTCCCATGCTTTTGGGTCAAACGTTGGCTCAAACTCCTCAGACGATTTTCTGAAGAGTTCGTCCAGCCTGTCATCTGGTAACTCTTGCATACTCATCGTTTCCCTTTTTCAATAACATACTTCTTAAATTTTCGCGGGCCCGTGCCAAGTTTGACTTGGAAGTTCCCTCACTAATACCCAGTTTTTGGGCAATTTCTTCGTGTGAATAACCGTCGATTACGTATAAGTTAAACACGGCTCGGTACGAAGGTGTCAGTTGTTGAACCAACCCAATCAATTCTTCATATTCCAATTGGCTATGGGCAGAATGACTCTCCGACGCTGTGGCCGTGTTTTCGATGCTACTAATGTCATCGTGATTTTGAAATTTCACGTTTTGACGATAAAAATCCAAAGCAGTATTGATCATGACCTTTTTGAGCCACACTTTGAAAGGCTTATCGGCATCGTACATCTGCACTTTTTGGAAAATTTTTAAAAAACCATCGTTGACAACCTCCAGCGCCTCATCTCGATTGGGCACATAACGCATACACACTCCCATAGCGTAGCCATAAAATTGCTTGTAAAGCAATTCTTGACACTTACGGTCATTGCGCAAGCAGCCCTCAAGAAGTTCCGGTAATGTTTTCAACGCACGAGAAAATAACATTCAATATAGCGTTACGGATAGGAAGTCAGAAAGGTTGCGTCAGGATTGAAAAAAACAAAGTTTTCATCTTTGGTCAAGTTAAGGCATTTTTAGGTAAATTCCCACAAAACCGTTGGATAATTTTCAATGGTTTGGCGTGCAAGCTGACTAAACTATTGATACCTTACATTGATTTTTAACAAACAGTCCTTTCCATGAAAACAAGGAGGCTATTACTACTATTTATGCTCTTGGGAGCTTTTACGCATTTACGAGCACAGGAAGAGGCGAAGATCATGTTTTTGACGTTTAAAATCTCCAAAGTGAAAAACGGGGATGATTTTCAAATTCAACTTCTGGACAAAAAAATCGTAAATGGAAAAATCAAAAACGAAAAGGTGCATTCGCATACTCCCGACAAGCTTGTCTTTTCCATTCTGGATGCGCAACAGCAATTGGCCAAAAGCCTTGAAATTGATAACCCACTGAGCACGTCCATAGAATCGTTTGAACCTGATGGCACCATTCATCGGCACGTTGCTACGCAAGAATCTTCCGAGTTTATAGTACGTTTTCAATACGCCAGCCAGATGAAAAAACTCACCTTGCAGCCCCAAAACAAACGAGCAAGGCTACAAAATTTTTCCACTTTTAGCATGGACTTGTAAAATGAAAAGATTTATACTCCTATTTGGGTGGCTGGTAGGTGCTAGTTTCTCATTTGCCCAAACTTTTCCGAAAGAATCTTTGCTCAACAACGGCGACCGAAGTAAACTGATAAACATTGTTGTATTAGGTGACGGATATACCGCAGCGCAACAAGACCAATTTAAAGGCGATGCCCAAAACATCACCAATTACTTATTCTCAGTTACCCCGTTTAAAGAGTACAAAAACTACTTTAACGTCGATATTGTCAAGGTGCCTTCCAATCAATCGGGGGCCAAACACCCTGCGACCGCCACCGATGTGAATGAGCCAGTCATTCCTGCGTCAAACCCAGACAATTATTTTGGTTCAACTTTTGACTATGGCAACATTCACCGACTTTTGGTTCCTACCAAATACGCCGCTATTTCTTCAGTATTGGCCAGTAATTTCCCTGATTATGACCAAGTTTTAATCATTGTCAACTCCACCGAATACGGAGGTTCGGGAGGCGCTTATGCCACTACTTCCATCAATGCTAGTGCTTTTGAAATTGCCGTACATGAGCTAGGCCACTCTTTTTCAGCTCTTTCTGACGAATATTGGGCAGGAGATGTTTACGCCCGCGAATCGGCCAACATGACCCAGCAAAGCAACTCTAGTTTGGTTAAATGGAAAAACTGGTACGGCATCAACAGCGTAGGAATTTTTCAACATGGGACAAGCGGGAACCAAGCCCTTTGGTATCGCCCCCACCAAAACTGTAAGATGCGATTTTTAGGCGTCAATTTTTGCTCGGTGTGTCGAGAAGCCATCGTTGAGCAAATCCACAACTTGGCCAGCCCCATCACAAGTTTTAGCCCCGCCAACAGTGCCACCCTTACGGCCAATTCAAACCTCACCTTTGCATTATCAACTTTAAAACCAGTCCCAAATACGCTCGAAATCACTTGGACGCTCAACGGCAATTCGTTGATAACCAATAGTGACACCTATCTTTTAAACACCAGCAACCTCGCGTCAGGTAATAATACCTTGGTGGCAAAAGTGATTGATAAAACTACCTTATCTAAGTCTGACACTCACCCAACCACCCATCAGTACTTGGTTTCGTGGAATATTCAATACACACCCTGCCCCGATGCCATCGTGATGGCAAGCCCTACCGACAACCTCACCGCAGGAAGCACCACCAAGAAAGCCAACAAAACAGTCAATGCCGCCAATAAAATCAGTGGAAATGCCACCAATGTCATTTACCGAGCAGGCCAAGCGATTACGTTAGAGCCAGGGTTCACGGCCGAAAACACCACTATTTTTACAGCCGAAGTCAAGGTAAATCCGTGTAATTAGGATTAAAGCCTCGGCGGGGCAGGCTTGTTTGGCGTGCCCCACGCAGTTGCTCCTTTTACTTTCACTTTGCGTTTGTAAACCTTATCGCCGCAAGTGGCGTACAATACATCAAAATTTTTGCCCCCAAAACAAAGATTAGAAACATCGCCATTGGGAGTCGGAATGATGGCATTCACCCGCCCCGCTTGGTCGCACACTTGAATGCCCAAGCGGGTAGCCACGTACAAGCGACCCTCTCGGTCGGTCTTCATTCCATCTGCTCCTGCATCATCGGCGGTGTCGGGCGCGTGTAGCCAATAGTATTTTTGTTTGTTGGCCAACGTACCATCGGGTAAAATCGAATAGCTATATACCCAATGAGAACGCGTATCAGAAACATACAGCAATGTTTGGTCAGGTGAAAGAGTAATCCCATTCGGAAATTTTAGTCCCTCGTCCACCACCAATTTTTGCCCATTTGGACGCACTAACCACACTTTACTTGGCACTTTTGGGTCGGGCGACGGACTCGTTACGTAGGTATTTCCGTTGCTAGCCACTACCAAATCGTTCCCTGCAAACCCTTCTGTGATTTTTGTACGTTTTCCGCCCGAATCGTACGCATTGATTATTTTGGTTGACAAAGTGGAAGAATACATTTTCCCATCGGGATTGAAAGCTAACCCATAAGAGTTTCCTGAATTTTTGGCAAATAACCCCACTTGGTTGTTATCACCCACTTTCCAAAGTGTAGCTGCATTGCCATCGGCAAAAAACACCTCTCCTTTGGCATTTGCGGCGGGTCCTTCGGCAAATTTATACCCTTCGCCTACCAAATGCCAATCTTCGTTAGGGAGTAAAATATCGTTAAGCATGGGGTTCTTGGTTTGGCCGACTTTCGGAGTTTGTGGCCAGTCTTTCCATAAAAAACGCATGGCATCCGCAAAAATAGCCGTACCATGCTTGCCATTATGTGCTCCTTCGCCCCAGACGTGCTGCACTTCATAGCCCGAAAAAATCAACGCCCGCTCCATCGTCTGATTCGCCATCCACCAATCGCCCGCGTAGATATTTAAGTCATTCGTACCGTCTTGTAAAAAGATACGCAATGGTTTAGGTTCATATTTCCGAACTAGCGTCGCATAACGGTCTGCGCCACGCAAGCCCACATACGTACCAATTGCGCTAAAAACCCTTGAAAAGGCATCGGGGCGCTCCCAAGCAGCCGTAAACGCACAAACAGCTCCACTACTCGACCCACCAATGGCACGGTCATTGCCGTTTTTCGACAGTCGAATAACTCTTCCATCCGACGTTTTTTTGGTTTCTACTTCGGGAAGGAGTTCTTCTAGCAAAAAACGAGCATAAGTATCCCCAAGTCCATCGTATTCAAAACTGCGATTAAAACGGTCTAGCGCTTTCTCTGGTTGTTCGGCTTTCACTCGCCCGTGCATCACAAACACTCCGATAGTAACGGGCATTTCTTTTTGGTGAATAAGGTTATCAAAAACCGTAGGCGCTTGCCACTGAACCCCATCTTGGTTGACATAAACACAGGCAGGTTGTGAAGGCGTGTATTGAGCAGGAACGTACACCCAATATTCCCGCCAAGTTCCTGGGAAGAATTTCGAGTTTTCGAAAGTAAATTTAAGAATTTCCCCTTTAGGTACACCCTCTTTGACTTTTGCATCGGGATGAACGGGATATTCTTCGGGTACTTGGGAGTAAAGCGAAAAGCTTACGAGAAAGAGACTAATCGTCAAAAAGGCTTTCATATTGGTAACGTTTGTGAGTTACCTATGAAAGCCTTTTTTAAAGAACAATTACCTGTCGTTGAGGAGTTATCCCCAATGTTCTTGAATAACTTCTAGCAATTCGGTTTGGGCAGCGCAACCCGCAATGACGTCTCCGCCAAAAAGCCAATTTTGCCCGCCTGAGAAGTCAGTGATTTGCCCACCTGCTTCCAAAATTAGTAAAGCACCAGCGGCCATATCCCACGAATTGAGGTTATATTCATAAAAAGCTTCAAAACGCCCCGCCGCAACGTAGGCTAGATCAATGGCTGCCGCTCCCATTCGGCGCAAACCATGACAACGCTGCATGAGGGTTTCTAAGATTTTGAGGTAACGGTCTTGCTTTTCAAATTTATAATAGGGAAAACCCGTAGCTAGTAAGCTATCTCCAAGGGTTGACGCAGCCGACACTTTTAGACGAGTAGCCGTTTCCAAAAACGATTCATCGAGTGGCAATCCCCCTAAGATATACCGTAGGCTCAAACTCCACGCCCCCCCGCCTTGCCATCCATAAAAAAGCTCCTCCGTTCCTAGATGATAAATCACCCCTGCAATAGGGATGCGATTTTGCACCAATCCCACACTTACACAATATACGGGTAGGCCGTGGATAAAATTGGCCGTTCCGTCGAGCGGGTCAATCACCCAGTACAATTCATCGGGATTAGACTCCTCACCTGCCGTACCTTCTTCCGTAATAAATCCTGCTTCAGGTAAAATTTGACGCAAACCAGAAACCAGCATTTTTTCAGTTTCTTTGTCAACGTACGAAACGAGGTTATTGGCGGCTTTGTACTCGGTTTGTGAGCGGTCAAATTTGGCCGCTTCTTGTTTGATAAATCCTCCCGCTTGGCGGACAATTTCTATGGTTTGTAATGTAATATTTTCGAGGTTCATTACTCTAAATTTTCTAAGTTTTGTAGGTCATTCAAATCTTGGGGTCTCCCCAATGTTTTCTTGTTTTTTATCAATTCTCTCAAATTAATAAATTTGATTTTGACTCCTTGTACTTCCAACTCAATTTTGTTTTGATAACATTCTTCAAACGTCACCCCAACTGTAAAAGTCATTAAATCAATCCATCCATCGTATCGACTAAAAGACAAGTAGTTAGGCACTAAAATAAAATCCAAAACTTCAAACTCTCCATTAGTAAATCCGTATTTTTCCAATGCCAATACAATTTTTTGTGCATTTTCAGGTGTAGGATTCACAAAAATATCAATATCTCCCGTCGTTCTCAAATACCCATGAGCTATAACAGCATGACCACCTAGAACTACATACTCAACCTTTTCTTCGTTTAATAGGCGTACGAGATTTAAATATTCTGGTTCCATTATCTAATGGCGGATTTAAAGGATTAGCACTGTAAATTTCTTTGGCGTGAAGGATTAATTGCAAGGCCGCAGACAAACGTTCTTGTGGCGTTTTACTATGCCAATATCCCTTGTCATATTTAGGAATATTTTCTGGATTCTGTGATTTAAAAATTGCCATCTCTTAACGCTTTGTTTTAAGTAAAAAGAACAACCGATGGACAAGGCAGAAAATGAGTAACCAAGCCTCGACAGGCATCCCAACAAATGAGCCTTTGATGACACTGCCCACTGCCACTACCAACAAGTAAAGCCCCACCAGTCCAAAACTGATTTGTAGGTATTTTACGACCCAATTCCGTTGTTGAACGCCACTAAAGAAAAAAGCCAAAGGCAAATGAAGCGGTAACATCCAGAGAATGTGCGGATTCCAAGCCGTAACGCCGTGGTTGGTGGCGGTGGCTAGGCCAAACAAAATCCAGCCCATCAGCCCAACAATCGTAAAAAGTATTTTATCAAAGGTATAACCAATCTTTACTTTTTGTTGCTGTCGGCGGGTATGCCAAATGGTGCCTAACACCAACAAAATCAACAAAAACAGCGGACTCGCGTACCAAGGTTGCGACCGCTGGGCCATGTGCGAGAAATTGGTCACCACCAATGGTTGGGTAGCACTTACGAGCGGCTTGCCTCCGACTTTGGCTTTGTCAAAATGGTGCATCAAATTGTACGGCAAGTACATTTCCTGCATGGGTGTAGCTACATCGTCGGAAGGAAGTCCTAGGGCTAAATTCATTAAGAATCGTTCCCAAGGTTTTTCCACCAAGTAATCATTCATCCATTCCCGAAAACTTTTTGCTTCTCCTTCGATAGGTTTGTTATAATACACCAAGCTATCGCCGCAAGCCGCCGTGAGCGCGTCGCGCAAACGCGTGGAGCAGTTGTCAAAAAAGAAACGGTATTGGTATTCGCGATTTTGGGGCAAGGCGTTATTTTCCAGAAAATCGTACAGACGCTGTTTTTGCATTTGCGAAAGGTTCAGCACTTGCTCGGTCATGTCTCGGCGCTCGGCTTCGTAATGCGGCACCACGTACTCCATCGGAATCACAGACAGTGTGTAAGGCAACGTTCCTTGCACAAACTTCAACAAAAAGTTGCCCGTTTGAAACGTAAACGTCCCGTAGTTGTAGTTCTTATTAATCCCATTGGCAGGGTCAGACACCCACAACGAACTATGTCCAAAACCACTTCCTTCAAACACACTGTTACCAGGGGCAATGGTCACCAAGCTGATTTTAGCGTCTTTGGTAAGGGTTTGAGCAAAGAGAGAAGAGGCAAACAGCAGGGAGAAGAATGGAGCTAGATACCTCTTTCGTCGGTATGACAAAACAAGTAATTTCCGAACAGAAACCCCCAAACAGGAAACAGGAAACAGGAAACTTCTATTTCCCTGATACGACAATAACGATTTCACCTTTGATTGTTTTTTCGGTAAAGTAAGTAATAATTTCAGTTAAAGTACCTCTGACGGTTTCCTCAAACATTTTTGTCAATTCCCTCGAAACCGACGCCTGACGGTCGCCCCCAAAATACTCCGCAAATTGTTCCAACGATTTCAAAAGTCGATGCGGTGATTCGTAGAAAATCATGGTACG
This sequence comes from Runella sp. R0.1_18, assembly GCF_057652155.1. Taxonomy (NCBI): domain Bacteria; kingdom Pseudomonadati; phylum Bacteroidota; class Cytophagia; order Cytophagales; family Spirosomataceae; genus Runella; species Runella sp. R0.1_18. Next base: position 117,903 of record NZ_JBYFCK010000009.1, on the reverse strand, counting down.
TTCTTCTTCTTTAAGTTCGGTCAAGCGCGTTTGTCGGCCTTTTTTGTGGGGTAAAAAACCCTCAAAAGTAAAGCGGTCAGAAGGTAGTCCCGAATTGACCAAGGCAGGAACAAAAGCCGTCGGGCCAGGGAGGCACTCTACTTCCACGCCGTTTTTGAGGCATTCGCGTACCAACAAAAACCCTGGGTCTGACACCGCAGGCGTTCCCGCATCCGACACCAAGGCCATGCTTTCCCCTTTTAAGATTCGGGCGATGATTTTTTGAACTGTTTGGTGTTCATTATGAATATGATAACTCTGCATGGGTTTTGAAATCCCAAGGTGCTTGAGCAGATTTCCTGAGGTACGGGTATCTTCTGCCAATACCACATCCACGCTTTTGAGGACATTAATGGCGCGCAGGGTGATGTCTTCTAGGTTGCCAATGGGCGTAGGTACAAGATATAATTTCGGACTTACCATAACTGAAGTTCAAATACTAAATTCAACTATTTCACATAAACAACTTTCTCTCGTTTTTCTACCAGTTTTCCAAAGGTTTGTAGTTCAAAGCCACGTTCTTCCATCAATGCCTCAAACTCCTCTTGGGCATCCACTTCTACCGCAATTAGCAATCCGCCACTGGTTTGTGGATCTGCCAAAATGAACTTTTGTAATTCGGATACCTCTCCTATCTTATGGCCGTAGCTATCCCAATTCCTAACCGTACCGCCTGGAAACGACTTTTGGGCCAAATAATCTTCAATAAAAGGCAATTTGGGTACTTTGTCAAAATCAATTTCAGCACTCAGCCCACTTCCTTCGGCTATTTCAATCAAATGCCCTAGCAACCCAAAACCAGTTACGTCAGTCAAGGCCGTCACGTAGGGTAACGTACCCAACACTGCTCCGATTTGGTTGAGTTGCATCATTTGCTGAGGCGCAATATCGGCGTGTTCGTCCTTGAGAATTCCTTTTTTTTGCGCCGTAGTCAGAATACCTACGCCTAGTTTTTTGGTCAAATACAAAAGGCAGCCCTCGGTGGCTGTATCGTTTTTTTTGAGGTTTGGAATTGCCACTTTACCCGTCACGGCCAAACCAAAGATGGGTTCAGGGCTGTCGATGCTATGCCCGCCCGCCAACGGAATCCCTGCTTGCGCACAAACCGCGCGACTCCCCTCTATTACCTGCGCAGCTACTTCGGGCGGGAGCTTATCGATAGGCCACCCCAAAATCGCAATGGCCAATAGCGGAGTACCCCCCATGGCATAGACATCCGAAATGGCATTGGCCGAGGCAATTCGACCAAAATCAAAGGCGTCATCGACGATGGGCATAAAAAAATCGGTCGTGCTAACAATCGCTTCCCCGTTGCCTAAATCCATCACAGCGGCATCATCGCGAGAAGCGTTTCCTACAAGAAGCGATTGATTCTTGGCGTTGGAAGGGTGTGGACTGCCAACTATGGACTGTTGACTTAAAATTACATCCAGCACTTTAGGGGATATTTTGCAGCCGCAGCCAGCTCCGTGGCTGTATTGGGTCAACTTGTACGATTTTAAGTCAGTTGTCATCAGTGATTCAAATCTTCGGTCTAAAAGAAGTGCAAGTAAACATTTTTTACGTGACACTGTTGTATGTACAAACAATTAGGTTTAGAAATAAATGGAAGGTAACAATTTTTTAACCTAGTTTTTTTGAAATTTTGAGCTAAAAAATTGTTTTATTCCAATAAATCAAGCAGTTCCCAATGTTAACTTGGTATTATATTAAGAATAGGCTTTTGTTTGTCAATCAATTTTCTTGTTTCTTTGCACCGCATTTCATTGCTTATCAGCAATTAAAAACCAAATCATAATTCTAACCAACTTCCCAAATTGTATGAACTTTCAATTTCTACGAAAGAGCAAAGCAGTAATTGGACTTTTCGCAGTCATTGCCGCTGTTTTTATGGGTTTATCTTCCGCCAACGCACAGGTGACGGCCTCTTCAATCAGAGGTATTGTCAAAGACACTAAAGGCGCTGAGTTGCCAGGTGCTACTGTCGTGGCTATCCACACACCATCTGGTTCTAAATACGGAACTGTTACCAACGACAAAGGACGCTTCGTTCTTCCGTCAGTTCGTGTAGGTGGTCCGTACAAAGTTATTGTTACGTTTGTCGGTTTCAAAGAGCAATCTAAAGACGATATTTACGCCAACTTAGGTGCTTCTGCCGATGCTAATTTTAACTTGACTGAGGACGGAAAAGAACTTCAAGAAGTAGTAGTAACAAGCGGTCGTTCGGACATCTTCTCATCTGGCCGTACGGGTGCTGCCACTACGTTAGGTTTGAATGCTGTTAACAGCTTGCCTACCATCGGTCGTACCATCAATGATATTACGAAATACAATGCTTACAGCAACGGTCGCTCATTTGGTGGTCAAGATAGCCGTTTGAACAACTTCACCATCGACGGTTCGGTGTTCAACAACGGTTTCGGTTTGGGTTCTTCAGCACAAGCAGGTGGACGTACAGGAACAACAGCCGTTTCTTTGGACGCCATTGAACAAGTTCAAATCAACATCGCTCCTTTCGACGTTCGTCAGTCAGGTTTTGCTGGCGCGGGAGTCAATGCGGTTACTCGCTCAGGAACCAATGAAGTCTCTGGTTCTGCTTATTTTCTCACAAGAGGAAATAGCTTGGTTGGCAAGAAAGCAGATGGCCAAAGCCTCCCTCCAGTGAACGTGAACGAAAAAACGTTTGGATTCCGAATTGGAGCACCTATTATTAAAGATAAGCTCTTTATTTTCGCTAACTTCGAAAATTTTGTAAGTTCTACTCCAGCACTCTCGTGGGTAGCAAATCGTTCAGGTGCAACAGGGAACGTTTCTCGTGTAACGGCGGATGATTTGAATGACCTAGCTAGTTTTATGAAAACAAACTTCAACTGGGACGCAGGAGCGATTGATAACTTCAACAACGATGTAACCAGTAGAAAAGGACTTGTTCGTTTGGATTATAACATCAATAATAACCATAAATTGTCTGTTCGTTACTCTCATCATAATTCAGAGTCTGAACAAGCTATCAGCAATAGTAATAGTAGTAATACAGCAGGTTTTGGTAACAGAACAGGATATGCAACTGGTTCATACGCTGGTAATTTAGCCTTATCGCCAGAAAACACAGGTTATATTATTGCTGATAATACTCGTTCGTTAGTGGCGGAATTAAACTCAAATTTCGGAGGTAAATTTGCCAACAACTTCATCGCTACCTACAACAAGCAAATTGAAGACCGCCAATACAGAACCGATATCTTCCCGACGGTTGATATTTTGAAAGAGGGAACAACCTATACTACAGTAGGTTTTGACCCATTCACGCCTAACAACAAGTTGAACTACTCAACGTTGAACTTTACCAACAACTTGAGCTACTTCGCTGGCAAGCACACATTCACGTTGGGTCTTTCTTACGAGCACTTTACTTCAAACAACGTATTCTTCCCTTCATCAAACGGGGTATGGGTATTTAACTCAATTGCAGATTTCAAAACAGCAGCCTTGGCTTTCAAAGCAAATCCAAGTTTAGCAACGTCACCTGTACCTGTGGCACGCTTCAACTACCGCTATTCACTTTTGCCAGACGGAGCAGAACCATTGCAAACATTGAAGCAATCAACTTACGCAGCTTACATACAGGATGAATTCCAAATAAGCGACAAATTCAAATTGACAGGTGGTGTACGTTTCGACTTGTTTGATTACAACGATGACCTTGCAAAAGACTTTAACAACCCAGTAGTAGCTGGTTTGACGTATAAAGACGAAAACGGGCAAGATCTGAAAGTTAGCACTGGTACTTTCCCAAGCAATAAATTGTTGGTGTCTCCTCGTCTTGGTTTTAACTACGACGTAAAAGGTGACAGAACAACGCAGGTTCGTGGGGGAACAGGTATCTTCGTATCACGTATCCCACAAGTATTGGTTTCAAACCAATTGGGGAACAACGGGGTAAACACGGCCGTTCTTAACTTCACTAACACTACGGCCTACCCTTTCACAACCGATCCAAGCCGTTATAAGCCTGCTACGACTGACATCACTAGATTGCCTGCTTACGTAATCAACGCTTCAGTAGATGGTTTGAAAAACCCAGTAATTTGGAAAACAAACTTGGCGATTGACCAGAAACTTCCTTTCGGTTTGATTGCTACCGTAGAAGGTATTTACAACAAAAACGTGCAAGCACTTCGTTACATTGACGCCAACTTGAAAGGACCAAGCACTAACTTCACAGGCCCTGATACACGCGGTCGTTTCCCTGCATCAGGCTTATCGGGTGCAGCAGTGAACCCAGCTCGTTTTATCAACGCTGCTAACACCAACGCCTTTATCTTGACAAATACGAAAGAAGGATACGCTTACTCTTTCACAGCTAAGTTGGAAAAAACAGCGACAAAAGGGTTGAGTGGGATGCTAGGATATACTTACGCAGTTGCCAAGGACATCCAGTCAGTAGCCAGTACTGTATTGGCCAACATTCCAACAGTAGCAGGTCAAAACTACTTGACGCCATCATGGTCTGACAACGACCTTCGTCACCGTTTTGTAGGATACCTCAACTATCGTCTCAATTATGGTGGTAAATTGGGAGGTTCGACCATGTTTACTTTAGGGATGGTTTCCAACAGTGGATTTAAAGGTTCTTATACTTATGGAACTGATTTGAACGGTGACGGTCAAAATAACGACCTTATTTTTGTACCTAACAAAGGTTCTGATTTAACTTTTGCTTCTTTAACTACTGGTGGCAAAACATTTACAGCAGATCAACAAGCCGCTGCGTTGGATGCCTATATAGATGGTAACCCTTACTTGAAAAGCCGCCGTGGCCAATACGCAGAAAGAAATGGAGTAACTTTCCCTTGGCTTACTCGTTTTGATCTAACAGTTGAGCAAGATTTTTATGTTTCTGTAGGCGACAAAGGCAAAAAGAATATCATTCGCCTACGCTTCGACGTTCTTAATGTTGGGAATTTACTGAATAACAAATGGGGTGTAGGTAACGTTTCAACTTCCCTAAACCCACTGAGACATACGACTATCAGTGCTACGGGAGTTCCTACTTATACTTTTGGTACCCAAGTTGTAAATGGAGAGACCATTCTTCTTAAAGACTCATTTGCAAAAAGTATCAATATTGACAACGTATGGCAGGGCCAATTCGGTATCCGCTATATCTTCAACTAATCGGTTGATTCTCATACCAAAAAATCCCGCACTTAGGTGCGGGATTTTTTGTTTTTACGCCTCTCCTCACCCGTTAAAAGTTGTAAGTAAAATTGGGCTGATTAAGAAAAGCGCTAACTTTTACATTTTACATTTTTCAGTTTAAAATTTTTCGGTTTACTTAGTGTCTCATTTCTTTGAACGTTTGCCAAGCAAAGCTTTAAACCACCAAAAACTTCCTATTACCATGTCGCAAAAGCGCGTACTTATTGCCGAAGACAGTTCTGTAATCCAAAACCTAGCAAAGAAAATTTTGGAGTTCCAAAACTTTGAAATTACTGCCGTCAAAAATGGCGAGCAAGTGCTACAGATTTTGGATAAAGAAGATTTTGAGATTATTTTGCTCGACATAAACATGCCTATCATGGATGGTATGGAATGTGTAAAGGCAATTCGGGGACTAGCCAACAAAGCTAAAGCGCAACTTCCAGTGGTAGCTATTACTGGAAATGCTAAAAACTACTCTGAAGAAGATTTTACTACCGCAGGATTCAACGATGTACTCGTAAAACCGCTCAATTTTGACCGCCTCGTTGAAATTGTAAATGAACTGACTGCCGCAGAATAATAACGAACGATGGGGTTGCGTAAAAGCATTTTTACGCAACCCCACTATTTTATAACGAATGGTCATTACGCTCCTTGGGACAGGGACATCTTCGGGAATTCCATTGATTGGTTGTCGTTGTGACGTTTGTCGGTCGTTGGACTACCGCGACAAACGCCTTCGGGTGTCTGTCTATGTCGAAACACAAGGCAAGTGTTTTGTAATCGACACTGGCCCAGATTTTCGCCAACAAATGCTGCGTGAAGACATTACCCAACTCGACGCAGTTATTTTTACGCACCAGCACAAAGACCATACCGCGGGCTTAGACGATGTCCGTGCCTTTAATTTTCTTCAAAACAAAGACATGCCCGTCTATGGGCGTTTGCAGGTCTTAGAACAGTTAAAACGCGAGTTTGAATACGTATTTGCCGACTACCGCTACCCAGGTATTCCGCGACTTCAGCTCCACGAAATTACCAATACCCCTTTTGACGTCTTGGGAGTTACGTTTACCCCCATCGACGTGCTTCACCATCGCTTGCCCGTTTTTGGCTTCCGCATTGGCAATTTTGCCTATCTAACCGACGTTAATCATATTCCCGAAGCAGAACTAGCGAAACTTCAAAACCTAGATGTTCTGATTTTAGGAGCCTTGCAGCGCGAAACGCACATTTCGCATTTTAATTTGCAACAAGCCATTGATGTTGTGTCAATTTTAAAGCCCCAAGTGACCTATTTTACCCATCTGAGTCATAAAATGGGCCGCCATGCCGAAGTAGAAAAAGAATTACCCGCTCACATTAGGTTGGGATTCGATGGGCTAAAAATTAAGCTCGAAGACTAATTTTTAGTGATTTTTTCTATCAAAATTTTTGGCGTAAATTTTGCACCAAATCGCAGTGTTCCTGCTTTACTTTTATCTTAGATTCAGATGTACGCAAAACTCAGCCACGGAATTTTCATCTTTTTGATTGCCTTTGTATCAACCACTCAGGCACAACACCTTCACCGCAAAGGATCATTAGGAATTGACTACGTTGAAGCACCAGATTCGCTACTCAATGCCCTTAAAATAGAGGAAGCGCACTGCATTTGGGTAAAAAGCGTTCATCCACAATCGACAGCTGCCCAACTGGGGATTCGTCCTGACGATATTTTGGTATCAATCAACGAAACAGATTCACTCTATCTTTTTGACTTCCATAACCTCGAACAACAGCTCAAAGAGAACGACCCTATTTCGATTACCTATCTGCGTAAAAACCGCAAAACGCGCGCCGTCGGCGTTGTCAAACCCGCCCCCCGCGAAAACTCCGCAGGCGAAGTGTTTTACGATGAAGTTCCGTACCAACGTGGGTATTTACGCACCATCGTTCACCGTCCCTCCAACACTGACAAAGTGCCTGCCGTTTTTTATATCCAAGATTTTGATTGTGGTTCTATTGATTTTTCAAAGGATAGCCTCTCCCCTACCAAACAACTGGTAGATGGCTGGGTGAGGGCGGGATATGCCGTGGTGCGGGTCGAAAAGCCTGGTGTAGGCGAAAGTGCGGGCACCAAAGACTGTGCAAGGCTGGATTACCAAGAAGAACTCGCGGCTTTTCAGAATGGGTTTCGTTTTACCCAAAAACTTCCCTTTGTTGACAGTTCAAAGGTTTTTATTTTTGGACATTCTATCGGCGGAACGGCCGTCCCTATTGTCGCTCTTAAAGCGCGGCTCAAGCCACGTGGCGTAATGGTGTATGGCACGGTAGTAAAACCTTGGTTTGAGTACATGCTTGATGTGTTTCGTAAGCAACCACTGCTCTACAAAGAATCACTCTTACCTTCGGATGTCAATGCCCGCATGATGACACCACTCTTGTACGAATGGCTAGTGCAAGGCCGTAGTGCCACCGATTTGCTCAGTGTCCCCGATTTTGAAGCCATACTCACCTCCAAAGAAAACCCGCTCGGCTATCGAAGAGGAACATTTTGGGGACGTTCGGCGGGATACTTTGCTGATTTAAACCGCGTCAATCTTCTACAAACGTGGGCACAAGCTAATGTCCCGACCTTGGCCATCCACGGAGAATTCGACAGCCAAGCGATTAGTCCAGAAGCAGCGCAGCAGATTGCCCAAATCGTCAATGAGTCGTTGCCTAACAAAGGCACTTATAAATTACTGAGAAATGCCGACCACTTTATGGCAAGGGTAAATTCATTTTTAGAATACAAACAGCTCCAACAAAAAGGAAAATACAAGGATTTTGCTTCCCACAACTTCAACGCTGCTATTATCGAAATGACAGTCAACTGGATGCAACAGCAGTAAAACCTACTGGCGAACAGTGTAACTCATGTTGGCTACCACTGGTTTGCCTCGGTAGGTGAGCCCTTCGAAATAAATGCTATACAGCCCATTTTTTGAGGGCTTAGGCACTTTAATGGTCGTTATTGCCGACGATGAAGGAAAAACAGAGGGGTTCCAATACGCGACTAACTGACCCGACCTTGGTGTCAGTTTCGATGACAACCCATCGACCATAAACTTTTGAAATCCTTTGGTTTCGCTGGCGCCTCCTTCTCCAAGTCCTGCACCTGCGTGCTTGGTAATGATAGAAATAACCCCTACGTAGCCCCTAAGCCCCAACAAGGACTCAGCTCGGTTGACCACTTCCACCCGTTCTACTTGAGAAGCGGGTATTTGAGAAATAAGATTAATGTTGTCAAATCCGACCCCATCTACCAGTACCAGCGGTTGAGGTAGTTTTGTTCGCACAAAACCTCCCGCCGATGCCCCCATACGCATCGTAATGACCAATTTGGTTAGTCCGTTGTCCTCAGGAAATTCTACAATTCGTAGCCCTGGCACTCGCCCCTGAATCGCAGATAGAATATTCATCCCAACAGCATTTTCGTATAAGTCTTTTCCCTGAAGTACGTAATCAGCCTCTTTATAAATTGAAGTGATGGGTTTGGGGGCCACTTTTGCCTTTACCTGCACTTCATTCAACTGTACGGTAGTGCCTTTGAGTAACCCATCGTAATTCATCGGCACGATCTTCCACTGGTTTGAGGAAAATGCAGGCAACCAATTGGGTGAAATCAACGAATCGACACTAAACGTGGCATCAAGCGCGGGCTTTCCTTTGGCATTAGTTACTTGCAATAGTACGGGTTGTTTCCCTTCCAACGGTAAATTTGTAAATTGAAAATGGCCTTTGGAGTTGATAGAAGCAAAAAAGCTCAAATTGGCACTCGGCAATACCATCAAAACCGACTCATGTTTATTGGGACGATAATTTAGTACTTTCCCCGAAACCTCGAATCCGCGTTCAATAGGGCCGTTACGCCAAGCAACCAGTTCATTGGTACTCATTAGCGGATGCCTAGCCCCAATACTCCCCCTAAAAACTGTCATTGTACCCCAAGAAAAGCCCTCAGAGGGGAATGAAACAACCAAGGAATCATGCAACTCCTCCACTTTTATTGACATGGAATCTGTGGGTACAGTGGGCAAGTACACCGCCATTTCCTCATTTTTCAGCACAGGAATCCAGCGGTAGGTATAAGTACTATCCGACTGATGTTTCCCCCATTTGGTATATGTACGGAGCAGGTACGTATCAGGTATAATCAAAGAATCTTGTAATAAAAATTGGGTAGTAAAGTGGCGATTTTCCAGCGATAATCGCTGTTGTAGAAGCACCTTTTTAGTCACAGGTTGTACCAATTCAACATACACCAATTGGCTCAGTGTATCCGCTCCCTCCTCGGACGTATAGCGCATTTGGCCGCTTACTTGTACGACGTCATTGGTAAAATAGTAAGGCTTATCCGTCGTAAAATAAGCCGCTTCGCTTGGACTAATATGAGATTTCGGCGGATTGTATGTAGCGTTTGTGGGAGACGTATAATCCAGCGGCAAAAGCGTAGAAACACGATTTTCGGCCAAATATCCAGAAACAGAACACGCTTGTGGATTCAAGATAATACCCTGACTGTTAAACAATAAAGGCTGACCATTGGTCTCAATCCAAGCCACTTGGCAGGCTTTGTCTTTGTAGATGGAAAACACGCCTTCTTTCCCATTGTAATGCACCTCAATGCGCGCAGGCAAGACCAAACTGTAAAAGTTTTTCACCGCTTTCACCGCACTATCCAGCTGTATTTTGGATAGTTTTTTTGCTTGATTTTGGTGAAAGAAAGGCGTTCGTTTGGTCGGGTCTTCGCCTGGTTTATCGACAAAAAACTCAAAGCCTTCTCGGACAGAATTTTTAACTTGTAATGATTTAAAAAAGTGAACATCAGAGCCTCGGTAAGCTTCTGCCCTATGCTGTTCCCAGACTGCCTTTTGGGAAGCATCATTGGTATATAACGACGTAAATTCGGCCAAGCCACTAAAAAACACTTGGGCTCCGTCGTAACGAAATTCATTCAACGAATAACGTATCTGATACCCTAACCACTGGTTGTTGATTTCGAGTATATCTTTGGCTATGGCAGTGAGTACGTTTTTTTCTTCACTAAACTCCAGTACCCACGGATTGACGATTCGGCACTGATTTTTAGCTAATTTATCACCCAAAAACTGTTTTTCAAATTGCTCAAATTGTTGCTCCCATACTTTGTCTTTTTTCTGAGATACTTTTACCTCTTCCAGCAATTTTTCATCTATTACTAGCCTGACATCTAGTTTTAGCTCCGTGTTGCTGTCGATGACAATTCTTTGGGTAAAAGGTTTGAACCCTACTTGACGAACGACGAGACTATAGGTGCCGATAGGAATATTTTTTAGCAAGAACAGCCCCTCCAAGTTTGTCTCGGACGCAATGGAGGTATTGTTCAAAAATACGCTCACAAAAGGCAGTTTTTCGCCCGTCGTTGCCGCGCTCACTGTCCCCGAGATACGCTGCCCCCGCACCCAAGCCGATGGCAGCACCACAAGCAAGAGAACAGCGATAAGTAGCGTTTTGGGATACATCGTTTTTAATCCATGTCCACTTCTTGGCCCAAAAAACAATCCACCACGTAGCGAATTGAGCTGAAAGAGTTGAGGAGAGCCTGCCTTGCTTCTGTTTCCGTCATCCACACAATCTGTTCAATTCCTTCCTCGTGTTGCGGCGCCATTTTTTTATCGTTGACGTTGCGCATCAAGTACCATTTTGTGCGTTTGAGGTATTTTTGATTGTTTTGGCTGTAGGTGTGCCAAGTGGTACAAATTTTTTCGACCAATTCGGCTTTCACGCCCGTTTCTTCTTCTACCTCACGCAAAGCCGCTTTTTTGGACTTTTCATCCTCGTCCAGCTTTCCTTTTGGTAGGTCCCAACAACCACGTCGAAACATCATCAAAAACTGCTCACCTTTGGTCACTACTCCACCCGCAGCTTTTACTACCGTAAACATCTTTTTGAGACGCTTTTCTACGGCCTCTTTATCTTTTGGCACCAAATAAACCGACTGTAAATCAGGCAAATCGAAGTTATTCAGAAAATGAAACAACTTTTCAACCGTGATGGGAGTGGCGTTTAAAATCAGCAAATGGCCACGCAAACTAGCCACTTTCAACATCTCTAGGTTAGCATCCACTACCTTGTCAAAAGTGCTTCTATCGGGAAGCTTTTGGGCAGCCTTTTCGCTTAAAATTCGGATAGGTCGGTCTTTGATAAAAATAATCATTCTGCTATGGAAAGTAAAACTTGACAAAATTAGCAAATGCGATTGTTTTGGATAGCAAATAGTTTTGATAATTTTGCAATTGTACCAACCATCCCCCCTTCGTGGAACTACTTGTAATCGTTCTACTCGTTCTAATTAACGGAATTTTCTCCATGTCGGAAATCGCGCTTGTCTCATCGCGAAAGTCGAAATTGGAAACCGCGGCCCGCAACGGTGACCGTCAAGCCCAACACGCGCTTGAACTTGCCAACTCTCCCAATCGCTTCTTATCCACAGTCCAGATTGGTATCACGCTCATCGGTATCCTTAACGGGGTATTCAGTGGCGAACGCATTACAACTGATTTTCAAACGTACATCGAACAGTTTGAGTTGCTTAAACCCTACGCCCACAGCATTGCTGTTGGGGGCGTTGTCCTTTTTGTCACTTACCTCTCGTTGGTACTTGGAGAACTTGTTCCTAAACGAATCGGGATGGCCAACCCCGAAGCCATTGCCAAATTTATGGCAGCGCCAATGAACTGGCTTTCTACCATTACCGCACCATTTATTTGGTTGTTGGCCAAATCAAGCGATTTGATTATGAAATTGCTTCGAATTACACCACAAAATCAATCTATTACAGAAGAAGAGATTAAAACAATTATCCAAGAAGGAACCACAGGGGGCGCTATTGACGAAATTGAACAAGAAATTGTTGAAAATGTATTTCACCTTGGAGACCGCAAAATTGTATCCTTAATGACTAACCGCCAAGAAGTGACTTGGCTAGATGCAGCCGATGAACCTGAGGTGAATAGAGCAAAAATCTTGGAATCAAAACACTCTGTTTATCCGCTTTGCAATGACGGAATTGATAATATTGTTGGTTTAATTTATGTCAAAGACCTGCTCGGTGAAGACCTCGATGGGCAACTTCGACGCTTGGAAACGTTGGCCCGCGAAACGCTATACATTCCCGAAAATATAAAAGCGTACCAAGCTTTAGAAAAATTTAAGGAGCGACGCGTGCATTTTGGCATCATCGTCGATGAATATGGCGCCATGCAAGGCATTGCCACCCTCAACGACATTATGGACGTTCTGGTGGGAGATTTGTCAGAAACGAATGAGTTTAACTACGACATCGTTGAGCGCGAAGACGGCAGCTTTTTGGTGGATGCACAGCTTCCTTGGGAAGATTTCCTCGACCACTTTGATATTGTGGTCGAAGACAACAAAGAATTGACTGGGTTTAATACCCTCGGCGGATTTGCCCTGCACATTATCAAGGATATTCCTGCCACTGGCGAATATTTTACTTGGCAGGAATATCGCTTTGAAATCATCGACATGGATAAAAGTCGTATTGACAAAATTCTGGTGCAACGTATCTCTGACGAAGGTTTTCTTTAAAACTGCAAACTTTTGCAATGTTTTTAGATAAGTTCAATACCTTGCTGCCGAAACCCATTTAAAGTGACGTCAGAAGGCTTCAAACTTGTTATCAGAATATCAATATCTTGTAAGTCGCATACTTTGTAGGTTTCTACCGTATGCAGCTTTTCAGTAATGGCGCAAATAGCTACTTTTTTGGCTGCTTGCGCCATTTTCTGTTTTAGAACCGACTCTTCATAGTGGCGTAGCGTAACGCCGACTTCGGGATCTAGCCCATTAAAACCCATCAAGTACAAATCCACCCGAATATGCTCAAGTTGCTTCATTACTTGGTTTCCAATCGTGATTTGATAGCGTTTATGGTAAGTTCCCCCCAGTAAAATGGTTTCGATTTTGGGATGTTCATTCAATACCGCCGCCAAGGGTAAGCTATTCGTAATCACTGTCATTTCCAGATTCTTAGCGAACTGCTCCGCAATATGAAAATTGGTTGTACCTCCGTCCATGAGTATTGTCTGGTGATTGTAAAAAAGCTTTTGTGCTTTTCGGGTCAGCATCACCACCTCTTGCTGGTCGGCGCTATAGTTGTGCGTATTTTTAAACGATAAGTACGAGTTGGCCACCGCACCTCCGTGGACTTTCTTTAAAAGTCCCTTGTCTTCTAACTCAATAACATCGCGGCGAATGCTATCGTAGGAGACATTCAACAATTGGCTCAACTCCAACAAATTGATTTTTTGGTCACGATTGAGCTTCTCAATAATGAGCCGTTGGCGTTCTTCTTTAATCATAGGTTGACGTGTCTGACAGGTATCCAAGTATCGTTTGCAAAGTATTGAAAATTCTTTGCAAAAAAATGCAAAAAAAAGTTGCATTAAAACAAAAAGTTTGCATATTTTTGCAATGTTGATTCAATCACAACTTGACCTATGATGAAAAAAAACCTCGCGCTACCCTAGGGGTTTGTGTAGCTGCGAGGTTTTACAAAAATCTGTTTTAAAATGATGTGGATAGGAACGTCAGACCCAGCTGTTTCGGCTGGGTTTGTGTTTTTATCTACAATTCACGAATACGGACATTGCGGTACCATACTTTGTCGCCGTGGTCTTGCAACGCAATTTTGCCTTTTGCAAATTTTCCAAATCCTTCCCAAGTCTTAAATTTACTGTTGGCAACCAAGGCGTCCCATCCTTCTCCTTTGGTTGGGAATGTAACCATTTGCTTTCCGTTCAACCAAAACGTGCCTTGTCCGTTTGAAATGAGCATTTTAGCCTTGTTCCACTCTCCTGCGGGCTTCACGGCCGTCAGGTCTGCGGGTGGAATCATGTCGTACAATGAACCTGATTTGTGATTACCATTTTTACCAGCAAACGAATCTGGGTGTTTGGCATCGTCCAATACTTGCATTTCTGGGCCTGTGCTGTAAGGGCAGCAGTATTTTTTGTCTTCTACTACGCCCCACATAACGCCGCTATTGCCTTTTTCGGCGATTTTCCACTCCATTTCCAACTCAAAATTTTCAAACTCTTGGTCAGTTACTAAGTCACCACCGCCTCTGGCAGTAAGGGTCATTGCGCCATCTTCTACCTTCCATTTATCCGACACGGGCTGACCTTGTTTGTTAAAGTTGTGCCAACCGCTGAAATCTTTGCCATTGAAAAGCTTTTGCCATTTTCCTTTTTTTTGCACAAATCCGCAGGTCAAAATAAGCGCTGCTGCTGCAAAAACGAGTGTGAATTTTAATTTTGTCATGATACTAAAAGTGATAAATTAAGAGAAACAAAAAATGAGTAGTCTTGGCTAAGACCACTCATCAAAAGGAATCGGTGCGACACCTATACTTATTTTACTTTATTTTTTAGCAGCTTGTGGCGCCATACTGTACTTACATTTTACCTTAATTACCTGCGCAATTTTCACAAAAACCATCTTTGGCACCTCTATGTTGTGATCTACCAAGGCAACATCAAACTCAGAATTAATGGAGATTGTTCCCTCAGCCACAGTGAGTTTTCCTTTGAGAGTACGGGGTTTTGTTACCCCATGAATCGTTAAATCGCCCGTAGCAGAGACGTCGTACGTACCGTTTTTAGTATAATCAATTTTTTCTACCAATTTTCCTTTAAAAACGGCTTTGGGATACTTGTCTGAGTCCATGTAGTTTTCGTTGAAATGCTCCTGCATCAACTTATTGGGAAAATCGAACTGCTTCATCACCATTTGCACAGCTACGTCTCCCGTTGCGGTGTTGATGATACTTACACTGTTCTTATTCACTGCCGAAATGTCCTCGACGGGGGTCTCTGAGAAGAAAGTGGTTTCTCCCTTATTGGTCAGATATATCCCTTGTGCTCGCAGCGAACCCGCCAATAGCAGGCAGCCCAAGAAAAGTTTAATGCGTGTTTTCATAGCCATTCAAATAGGTTTGAGATGATTGTATGCTTTTATTTCATCATGCTTTTAGCTCTTTTGTCGAAGCTAAACGTGCGTGACACATTGAATCCGTAGCGAATATCGCCTTTGCCCCAACTCCCCGCCGTATCGCCAATAAATTGTTTTTCGACCATACCTGATGAATTGGTGAAGTGAAGTTGGAAAACGTGCCCGCCCGTTTCGATGTCAAAGCCAATCGCCAACGAGTTATTGTACTTATCGCCAAGGTCATTGATAATATCTTGATCACGAAAAGCCCAGTAGTATTCGGCATTTAACGAGACGCGCTTACTGACTTTCATTCGTCCGCCAAAACCAAGAGCAAACAACGCGCGTTCTTGCGCGGCCGTAGCCACTCGATTGCGATACAACAACGTCGGGTTCAATTGCAGCGACAACTTATCGTTAAATTTCCGCGCAATCAACAATTGCGTACAGTACGAAGTTTTGTCTTGGGTAGAAAGCGTCTTATCTTGGGTTTCGATGACTGCGCTGACCAAACCCGTGATGGACACAGGGATATTTTTTGTTCCACTTGCCTGCCGTAACAACTTGGCTTTCCCAAAGAAATCGTAGGTTTTTTGGACACTGCTACGCCCAACTCCAATCATGATGTTGTCGGTCAAGCCGTATTCAAACCCCAAACGAACAGTAGAATAATCAAGCCCAAACAAATTATAGGCACCAGAATTGAGGCGGTCGAAACGGTGGTGAATCAAAAAATCAAGGTGATTTTTCTTCACCGTTTCAACCGAATGCCCATTGATAATCCGTGTCCCTTTGAAGGTCGCAGAGGTATAATCGGTTGTTTTAGGAGTTTCTTGCTCCAGCAATTTTGTCAAGTCATCTTGGGCATTTGCCTTGACTATACCTATCACTAGCCACAATAAGGCTATTTTAGCAACTACTTTCATAATTTGGGAATATCAAATGGTTAACACGCTTATTTTATTTGAGGAACTTCGATGATTACGCACTTACTGTGAGCGTATTGCCATTGGCACTTAGTTGGGCTTTATATACTGTCAAAGCCCTGGTAGCTGGACCCACTTCAACTGCACCAGCTGTACTAAATTCTGAGCCGTGGTTACTACAATAAAAATCATTTTGTGCCGAGCGATAATCAACGGTTGTACCTTCGTGGGTACACGCTTTTGACAGGGCAACAATGGTTCCTTTGGCATTGGCCACAATCAAACTGCCTACAACCACAAATTTACCTTCAGTTTTCAAGGTCGAATAGTTACTTGAGGTTAAATCAAGGGTAAAACTAATCGCTCCTTTGCTCAAATCAGCATTTCCTGTTAAGCCAGTCGTACCTGTATTTGTTCCCCCCGTATTTGAACCCGTTCCAGAAGTATCTGGGTCAACACTCCCGCTTGAGCAAGCCGTCATAGTAGTTCCCATGCAATAAAATGCCATTAACGCACTGCTACTAAGCCCTAAATTGCGCAAAAATTGTCCTCGTTTCATGGTTTGATTTTTCATGTTAAAAGAAAGATGGATTGTTGGTTAAAAACTCCTTTTAAAGCTATTTACGAGTCTCACACCGATATGGTTGCGTGAATGGCACTTTTTTTTATGCCTTGTAACAAAAGAGAAGCAATTAAAACAACGAGCCTTGGATTACTTTAGGCTGAATACGAGGCGCTAAGAGTGCAAAGTGGCAATATTTATTTAGTTGCTCAACCCAATAGCTAGACAGCTCGGGGGCATGAAGATTTTCACCACAATGGACAAAAATATAGACCGTTGATAGCCCTGTTTCAAACCATTTTTTTAGACGCTGTACCCACTCGTCCACCCTGCTGTAGTCGGTCGGGTGAAGTTCATTGCCCACAAATCGGAGCGTAACCGTTGAATTTGAAAGTCCCATGTGAACCACATCGCGGCGGCCTGCCACATCCGACATGACCGTGCCCACGCCCAACTCGTGCAGCATCTGCAAGGTTTCTTCCCAAATCACTGGTTGCGCAAACCAATCGGGGTGGCGAAATTCAACCGCTATGGGAAATTTAGGGGGGAGTTGTTTCAAAAAAGTCGATAAAACCTTGGATTGGCGCGCGTCAAAATACGGCCCTAATTGAAGAAAAGTCATCCCAAGATTAGCTTCTAAGCCCAACACCGACTTGGTAAAGGCGTCACTTAAAGGTTCACAACCGCGCAATTGGCGGTCGTGGCTGATTTCTTGGGGCCATTTAGGGCAAAACTTAAAATGGGCAGGCACCGACTCTTTCCAACGCTGAATGGTGGACTCCGACGGAATTTGGTAATGCGTTACGTTTAATTCAATCGTATTGAACTGACGACTGTAATGGTAAAGAAAGTCTTTTTCTTTGGCCGTGGTGGGATAAATTTTCCCCACCCATTCTTTATTGGCCCAAATAGGAGGCCCAACAAACACTTGTTTCTCTCCCTTAACAGCCTCTTTAAGGATTGTTTTATTGAAGTCAGGGTCGTTTGGTAAGGTAAAATCGACCCCTGAAATATCGGTTAATTTGCCAAAATCCATGGTAATGTTTCCTTGATAAAACTAAAAAGCCGCTTTTTCAGCGGCTCTTCAAATTAAAACAATTTACGTTTCATTATGTTTATCCAAACGTATTTTTCTATTTAACCCGTTCGTCATTGGTATATATCCCCACTTCCTTTCGTCCATTACGGTGATAAAATGCGCCTTGGCCATTTCGTTTTCCGTTGGCAAAAATACCCACAAATCTATCACCATCCACGTAATAATAGGTACCTTTTCCGTTGGGTAAATTATTTTGGAAAATTCCCACGTACTTATCACCATTGGGAAAATAATAAGCGCCGTAGCCTGCACGTTGGTCGGCTTGAAAATCACCTTTATACTTCATTTTTCCGTCGGGATAATATTGAACTCCAATGCCATGACGACGCCCCATCCGAAAATCACCTTCATATCGCTCACCGCTTTCATGTACGTAAATACCGTAACCATTTTCACAATTTCCCGCAGTACACCCTACCTTATCGTCGTCGTCGTCTTCTTCCTCTTCATCATCGTCGGAAGCAGGAAACGAACCCGTACTTGTAGAGGCGATAGTTACGGGAATTTTACTTTGATTTTTGGCCGTTAGGGGGGCTTCTGATTTCGACGGTGTGACGGCCGTTGTTAGACCTGCGGCATCCATCCAACCTTGCCGAATGGCGTCAATACGGTATGTTTTGGCAGGATGAGAATAGGTGGCTTTGTCGTCACCCAAGGTTTTGATCGCCACCAGCGACTCTTCTAAGGAAGCCCCAAGGCGCTGCATTACAAAACCCGAAAAACGGTCGGCTTCTAACTCTTTTTGCGGACGTGCCCCTTTCCCGTCAATGGTGTGGCCTTGCAAATGATGCCCGATTTCGTGGGCTACAATACTAATGGCCGACCAGTCGGTGTGGGTTACGTTTTCAACCCGCTTCATAAACGCACCGTCATAAACGATGTAGCGTTGTCCATCCACCACGGTTGCAAAGCAATTTTCGGTGTTGGGACACTCGACCACGATAAAGTTTCGCAACAAGCCCACTTGCTTTAAGATTCGGTCCACGACCGCTTCGGCATGTTGGTTGGAGCGAAAACTCAGGTAGTTACAAATGTCCTTGGGCGATTGGAGTTGTTTGAATCCAAAGTAATGACAAACGAAGGCATCATCCTCAGAGTTGTCAGTTTTTTGGGTTGCCGCAGGGGTTTGGGCAAACGAATAACTTGAAAGAGCTGTTAATAGGCAGATTAGGCGTTTCATAAGTGGTCTTCAGTCAGGAATCGCATTATTGAAAAAACGTTGGGTAGGTTCAAAAATTACATTCCCCTGAAAAAATAAAAACCTCTCCCGAAACTCAGGAGAGGCTTTTTGATTTCCCAAAATAGGTCAAGTTACTTTGCAGCAGCCAATGTCAAGTCGATAGCGAAATCATCGTAAATCGCTTTGTCACCGATGTTAGCAAAGAATGTTTTTGAGCCATAACGAATATCCCACTTAGTACGGTCAAGTGTGATTTTTGCGTTAGCACTTACCCCTTTCGCATCTGCTTTCACTGTCGCTGGGAAAGTTACGCTCTGGGTAATTCCTTTGATTGTCAAATCGCCAGTAATATTGATGTTTGCACCAGTTCCGTCCACTTTCTTGATGACAAATTTTGCTTTTGGATGCTTTTCTACCGAGAAGAAATCATCTGATTTTAAGTGACCAACCAATTTCGCGTTGTAACCTGCATCTGTCAAATCGTCACATTTGATGGTAGTCAAATCAATTTCAAACGAACCGCCAGTTACTTTAGCGCCATCCACCAACAAAGAACCATTTGCCAATGCTACTGTTCCGTAGTGCTCACCAGTTACTTTTTTCGCGTTCCATTTTACCACACTTTTCGACGCATCTACTTTGTAAGCAACTGCTTTTTTCGAGCTATTTTTTTCGGTAGCAGAAGCACCGCTAACGGCCAACAAACCAGCTACCAACACACTTGCAATCATTTTCATTGTTTTCATTGTACTTAATTGTAGTTAAAGAATTTGTGTTTATTGTGAATTTTAAAAGTTTTAAACGCTAAAAATGTACTAATTACAAACTAGGCTTATCGAATTAATAGGTTTTGGTTTTACAACAGCCAAATGCGTAAAATTAGTTCGCATCAACCTATTCTTCGATAGATGGGCACTGGCCTTCTTTAGCAGCGCATGACCCTCTGAGGCGGTCAAGCAAATCACTGAGAGTATTCGCGTCTTCTTCAGTCAACCGCTTCAACTGATTTTCCCATTCTTCCTGCATACTGTCCAGCTCCAATAAAATTGCCAATCCTTCCTCCGTAATCACTACATCTACTGCTCGGCGATCACTTGGGCATTCCGTACGGCGAACGTACCCTTTTGCTAATAGTTTATCTACTAAGCGAGAGGCATTCGACATCTTGTCAAGCATGCGCTCTATGATGTCGTTTACCCGTACTGGCTTTGGATGTTGTCCCCGCAATATCCGTAAAACGTTGTACTGCTGAGGTGTCAACTCATAGGGTTTTAACAGGCAAGCCTGGCTGTTAGTCAACCAGTTCGTTGTATAAAGCAAGTTAATCGCAACTCGCTGATACGGGTTTTTAAATTTTGTTTGTTTGATGTCAGTTTCGATAGACATGGTACATGTGTCATATTTGACGTTGCAAATATATGATGTATTTACATTATATGTCAATACATTTAATTTATTTTTTTAGAAAAAACTAAAAATAAAAATTTATTTTCTTGATAATCAGATTGTTAAATAACCAACAAAATTTTATCAATTATTTTCTCCTTACTTAAACTGGACGATTTCAGGAGCTGAAATATCGAAATCTCTAAACCTTAACGGCGGAACACCATCAAAATTGGCCCGAAATGGCTGCCCAATGTCTGGAATTCCCGAATAAATACTCAGCCGAACCTGAAAAGTTGTAAATGTCAGATTTTCGTTTCGGAACCTAAATCCGAGTCCATAGCCAGCAAAAGGTTTATTTCGGAAGAGGTATTGTCCACTAAAGGCAGTCCATCCCAAATCGGCAAAAGTAAAAGGCGCTACCCGAAAACCCAAAAAATTGAGTGGACTAAAGAAAACCGTCTCCGCACCAATGACCAATTTTCGGGTACCGCGCAGCTCGTCGCTGGAAATGCCCCTAATGCCCTCGTTACCACTTATGTTAAGATATTCATTCGCAAACCGATTGAACCCCCAAGCAAATTTTAGGTTGATAAAATGCCGCGCGTACCATTCCCCTCCAAAGCGATGTAATGGAGTAAAGTAATTGTTTTCGGTGCTAAAAACCCCTTGCTCAGTCGCCCCTTCTTTTATGTAAGTTCCAAGGTTAGTGAGGTTGTATAAGTACCCGATTTTAATGTAACGGGCCCTCGAATATTTTAGTCCGATGTACTTTCGGTCGCCCAGTTCGGCGGGGTCACTGCCGTAAACAAACGAAACCAAATCGCCCACGGGTACGTCTTCGGTTCGGCCAAAACCATAAATGAGCAAATCGCGCTGGTATCGGCGGTTGGAGTACCCAATGCTGAACAAAGTGGGGCGGGTATTTTGGAAGAGTTGGTTAGTGCTATCGGTCACACTGCGGTCGCGTCCATAAAAAGATTGGCGCGTGTGCCGCAAAGCCACCACAAACCGAGCCCGTTCACGCAGTTTATCATCACCAAAAAATATACGAAAAGAACGCCCCATCCACGCATCAAACAATACATACTGCGACCAGAAATAATTCCTAACGGAACGCCCTGTCAGCGAATCGAGGGTAAATTCAAACAACCGACGATTGTAGTATCCCAATTCTATTGCTCCCGCATATTTCATTTGGGGAGTTAGGAAAGGACGATAGGCTTTAAAAGAAAGTTGTTTTTGGTCGCGTTGCACGTTGAGTATCCCCTCCCCCGCCACAAACGTTTTGCCAAAAGAAGGGATAAAGTAACGCCCTGCATATTCCAAACGCTGCCGTTCGTCGCGGCCGTTGTACGATACCGTATTTTTGAACGACTGCCCCAAACCGCGAAAATTCCGTTGTTCTATACCAATCGTAAAATTGTCAAAATTTGAGGCCGACCCATCGGGCAGCAACGACCACAAATCTTGGGTATAAACGTGGACATCGACGGCATCTTTAGCATTGCGAAAGGGAACAATGACAATGCGTGCGTCGTGAAAAATCCCCTGTTGACGCAAATAACGCTCGTTGTCGCGCATTTTTTCGGGGTCAATCACGTCGCCTTCCTCAAAAAAAAGATAATTTCTTAAAATGATTCGTTCACGGGTACTTCGGTGCAATTTATTTCCCGTACGTTCGGTCCAATTTCCTGGCACTTGTAAGGTATCATGCACACTATAACCAAAAACATCTAAACTATGGATATGGATTTCGCGAATCCAACGGCCTGCAAACGGCAAGTGCGGATTTTGTTCCATTTGGGCCACTTGTCCAGAGTCAATATGCCGATCAATATCTCGAAACAATACATTATAAAACGTCTTGGGAATCACCTTTTTAGCTGTTTTTCCAAAGGCAGTATCTTTGGCTGTAGGGGCATCTAGTTTCGCTTTAAACAAGCTGTCGATGGGGGAAGAAACGCGCGTTGTGTCTTTGACTTTTGTATTTTTTCGGGTGTCGGGACGTTCAATAGTGGGCTTCTGTGCCCACGACGACGCCGTCATCAGCACAAATACCACCCACAGAAGTCCATTTTTTATCATAAAAGCCATTTCCCTAACCACCGCTTGCGATTCGTAGTACTACATACGAGTAAATTCAGTTGAAAATTAAAGAAACTTAGTCAAAATCGTTACTCTTCTGTTAAATTTTAGAAACAGCTTTGCAGTAAACTTCTGAAAGTTGGCAGATAGTTTTTACTTTTGCCCTCGCAAAAGGCTAACGTTTGAATGTTTTCAAAGCTACTCATTCTTCTTTTTTTACCCCTGGTTAGTTGCCTCGGGCTGTTGTCAGTAGGCAAAAAAGCCAATGCTTGGGCAGGTTGGGTCGCATCCTTTGTTTCTCTCCTCGGGCTTGGTCTCTCTCTTTATTTGTTTCAATCGTGGGTTCATGCTCCACAGCAGTTTGCCGTTGAGTGGTTTCAACTCAAAGAAAAATCATTTACGTTGTCGCTTCAAACCGACAATCTTACGCTCATCATGCTTGTTCTTATGCATTTTGTGGCGTTGTTGGTTCAGCTTTTCTCCATCAGCTACATGCACGACGATGCGGGTCGTTGGCGGTATTTTGCCTTTTTGGGCGTGTTTGTCTTTTCGATGTTATTGATTGTACTCGCTGGCAACCTATTTTTAATGTACGTAGGTTGGGAATTGGTGGGTTTATCTTCCTATTTATTAATTGGCTTTTGGTACGAAAAACCACGGGCCGTCTGGGCAGCAAAAAAAGCTTTTATCCTCAACCGAATTGGCGACGCGGGCTTTTTAATGGGAATTTTGCTCCTGTTTTGGTATTTCGGGACGAGCGAACTATCGGTGCTAAGTTCGCAGATAACCGTTGGTAGTTCACGGTTTGCCGTTTCTACCAATGAACTGACACTCATTGGTTTGTTGCTTTTTTGTGGAGCAGTCGGAAAATCGGCACAATTTCCACTTTCGGCTTGGCTGCCCGATGCCATGGAAGGCCCAACGCCCGTTTCGGCACTGATTCACGCCGCGACAATGGTGGCTGCGGGGATTTTTTTGTTAGCAAGAATTTATTTTTTATTGACGCCCGATGCCCTTACCATCATTGCCCTCATTGGCGGAATTACCATGGTGATGGGTGCTTATCGTGCTATTTTTCAAACAGACATCAAAAAACTTTTGGCCTACTCCACCATTTCACAATTAGGTTTGATGGTACTTGGAATGGGGGTTGGCGCACGTGAGGCAGCTTTATTTCACTTATTGACTCACGCTTTTTTTAAAGCAGGATTATTTTTGTGCGCAGGAGCTGTCATCCACGCTGTACATACACAAGACATGCGGCAGATGGGGAATCTACGCCCCAAAATGAAAGTTACTTTCGTCGCTTATTCGATTTGTGCCGCCGCACTGGCAGGCTTACCGTTTTTTTCGGGCTTTCTATCAAAAGACGCAATTTTGGTTGAAGCATTTGCTTGGGCTTCGCAACGAACTGCTATTGCGTACGTGTTACCTGTTGCAGCTCTTCTTTCGGCTGGGCTAACGGCCTTTTATATTACGAAACAGTGGCGTTTGGTCTTTCTATCGCGACCTGCTTCCGAAACGGTGATTCACTCGCCTGAAGTACACGAAGCCGATAAGCTTATGCAACTACCGATGGTTTTATTGGCAGGATTATCGGTTTTTGTGTGGTTTTCAATCAATCCCTTAGACGCCGCACATGGTTGGTTTTTCCAACTTTTTCCTAGCAAATTTAGTCATGAATGGCATACCATCGTTGCTACTTTATCATTAATTGTCGCAGCAATAGGCATTAGTTTGGGATACATTTGTACTTTTAATCACAACATTCCATCTATTGTTCAGCAATTTGGAACATTGCACGACACCATCAAAAAAGCATACGAACAAGGTTGGGATTCGGTTAAGCATCAACTCCAAATCCTCAGGGAACATGACCCCGAAACGGAGCAGTTTTTATTTTTAATAAGTCCTCTCCAAAAAATTGGACAATGGCTGTATCATCTCGATAGTAAAATTGTGGATGTAACCGTCAATGGATTTGCTTATTTAACCGTCATTGTCGCTCATATTATTGGTCGTTTTGACCGAATGGTCGTCGATGGAGCAGTCAACGGTGCAGCATGGCTGGCAAGGTTTGTCGGTAGCCGAACCCGCAACCTCCAAAATGGCCAAGCCCAATCTTATTTTGTAGTCGTTCTCGTAGGAATTATCGTTGTTATCCTGTGGGTACTCCACTGAAACTAAGTTATGAAGATACCTTATCTACTTTCTTTTTTTGTATTTCACCCCTTGGTAGGTACGATTGCTATTCTACTGATTTCTAACCGTTTCAAACACACGTACAAATGGATTACGTTGTTTTTTACGGCTTGTCAAGTACTTGTATCGGGGGTTTTATACTCCATGTACGACACTTCCAACCCTGCCCACCAATTTGTGGAAAAAGCAGATTGGATTACACTTTCGTTGGGCAACATGGGCACCGTTTCCATTGACTACCTGCTCGGAATTGACGGTATCAGTTTTCCAATGGTCTTGCTGACGTCGATAGTGATGCTTGTAGGAGCTATTTCTTCGTGGAATATTGACAAACGCGAGAAGGCTTATTTCTCCTTGTATTTACTATTAACTACCAGTATCACAGGCTGTTTTATCGCCCTCGACTTCTTCTTATTTTTCCTCTTCTTTGAGTTTATGCTCCTGCCCATGTATTTTTTGATTGGGCTGTGGGGAGGCCCCCGTCGCGAATATGCATCAATTAAGTTTTTCCTTTATACGCTTGTTGGCTCTTTGCTCATTCTGATTGTCATGATTGGGCTGTATTTGTCAGTTATCGACCCTGTTGAGTCACAGTTAACCCAAACGTTGGTGCATACCTTTGACCTTCGTTACATGACAGATATGCGCAACTACCTGCCCAACAGCCTATTGTCATTATCGGGTGAGGTCAATTTGTTTGGAATTCCGTCTCGGATGTTGGCTTTCTGGTTGTTGTTTATTGGTTTTGCCATCAAACTCCCCATTGTTCCTTTGCATACGTGGCTGCCCGACGCCCACGTGGAGGCTCCAACGCCTGTATCAGTGGTGCTTGCAGGGATTTTGTTGAAAATTGGGGGCTATGGTTTGTTGCGAATCGCCTACCCTATTTTTCCCGATGCAGCCAATGAATACGCCTTCGTCTTGGCACTTTTGGGCGTCATTTCCATTGTTTACGGAGGTTTTAATGCCCTTGCCCAAAACGACCTCAAAAAAATGATTGCTTATTCGTCGGTATCGCACATGGGTTTTGTAGTCCTCGGAATTGCCTCGCTTACGTCGGAAGGTATCAACGGTGCCATTTATCAAATGGTGAGCCACGGGGTGCTTTCGGCCATGTTATTTTTGGTAGTGGGTGTTCTTTACGACCGTACCCACAACCGCCTCATCGACAGCTACCGTGGACTGATTGGTCCCATGCCTATTTATACTGTGCTTACGGGAGTGGCCTTTTTTGCTTCGCTAGGTTTGCCTGGTTTTTCGGGTTTTGTGGGCGAATTGTTTACCCTCATGGGAGGTTTCAAATCGGCAGTAGTTCCAACTTGGGTAGCAGCCCTTGGCACCATAGGCATTATTTTAGCGGCAGCTTATTTCTTATGGACACTCCAACGGATGTTTTTGGGGAAATTGTGGGCCAAAAATCAAGACGATTTGGCGGTTTTGTATGACCTCGATGCGCGCGAAAAATGGATGTTGGTGCCGCTTGGATTGTTGGCTTTCCTCATCGGGATCTTACCAAATAGCCTTTTCCAGATTTCTGACAAAACAGTGAGTCAATTGCTCAAGGTTTTTGAATAAACAATAGTTTTAATCTGAACAGTACTTTAGTCAGGTTGCTTACAACCTGACTCACACAACACCTCAATTCCACCATTTTAGTTTAAAAGTCCAAACTGTACCTATCAGTACAGGAAAAAGGATATTTATACACCAAAGCGTTAGTGTTACTGCTAAAATACGGGCGGGTTCGATGTCGTAAAAGCTAAAAACGTAAAGGGAAGAAGCTTCGCGAATACCTAAATCGCCCAAAAAATTGAGGGCAGGAATGAGGGTTTTGGCAAAAAATACTAGAAAAATACCCGCAATGGCAACATCGAAAGGGAGCTTTACTTCAAAAAGCCAAAGTAGCAGCGCAAACTGAAGAGTAAAAACCCCATAACGCAAGATTGCCCAACGAAACGCTTGGCCAATTTCGGATAGTGTATATGCTGCAATGACTTTTACGTAAGGATCTACCCATCGAAAAAATCGAAAACGAACCAAGAACTGCTCGGCTTCGCCACGTTTGGCCACCAATACTACGCCAAAAACAAGGGTCATCACCAAGGCCAATAGAAGCAATAGCTGCGGCCATTGTTGTAAAGTAGGTTGATGATATACCCAAAACCCCCAGCCCAACGTACCAAAAAACAGGGACACAAAAAACTGTAATCCACTGGAAAGCAGCGCTGCTCCTACTCCCGACAGGCGTTGGTGACTTTGTAGCGAAAGTACCCTTCCTGCCGCATCACCGACGTTGTTGGGCATTAAAAACCCCAAAGCAAGTCCCGAAAGTACTCCTTGAAAAGCCTGCCCAAAACTGATTTTTTCAATTTTTTGGGCCAAAAGTTGCCATTTGCGGCTTTCGCAAGCCCAGTTGATGGGGGTAAGGAAAAGGGCTAACCCGAGGATTCCCCAATGACCTTGCTGCAAATGAAAAAGCAAGAGCCGATATACTTCCCCCAGGCTTTGTCCTTTGGCCTCCACGCTAACGTACAGGTAGAGCAGCATTCCAAAAAAAAGAAGCCATTTGAACACCCAAGTGATTTTTTTGAGCGAAGAAAGCCGAGAAAACCACGAAGGGCTGTTACTTTGCGTCATGCAAGATCAACAATCAAATCTGACTGAAAAAATTATTTTAGGGATTGACCCTGGAACCCGAATCGCAGGATACGGTGTCATTCGTATTATCGGTGCGCGTATCGACTTACTTCAATACGGCGTCTTAAAACTCGACAAATATAGTAGCCATGAACTAAAACTGAAGAAAATTTTTGACCGTATCACCCAACTTATCGAGGAATTTTTGCCCGATGAAATGGCCATAGAAGACCCCTTTTACGGAAAAAACCCCCAATCAATGCTGAAATTGGGGCGTGCCCAGGGTGTAGCGATGGCCGCTGCGCTCAACCGAAACATTCCGATTGTGGAATATTCGCCCAAGACCGTAAAAATGTCTGTAACGGGCAACGGAAATGCCTCCAAAGAACAAGTGGCTTTTATGTTGGAAAGTATTCTAAAGATGCCCCTACAGCCCGAATACCTCGACGCTACTGATGCCGTAGCTATTGCGATTTGTCATCATTACCACGCCAATTCGCTACCAACGGCAGCGGCCAAAAAGAAAGGAGCGAAGAAGGGCGGCTGGTCAGCTTTTGTGAGCGAAAACCCCACTCGAATCAAGTAAATTTTACTTACCCTGCCGAAAGTTTGAAACTTTCGGCAGGGTGGGGAATATCACCCCTTGTCTCCTCGCGGAGGTCTAAAACCACTTAAAAGATTAAAACACATCAACCAAGTTCCCAATTTGTGGAACTTTTTTTATACATTTGCCCTTATGAGAATATATTCACATAAAACTCTAAAAGAGTTTTGGGATCAATACCCTGACTCAAGAACCTCCCTAGAAATGTGGTACGAAAAAATGGAGGAGAATACCTACGAAACGCCCAATCAAGTTATCAAAGATTTTAAAGATGCTGATATTATTGGCAATGGTAGGATTATTTTTAACATCGCACTCAACGAATACAGATTAGTAGCCTTTTTTCGATACAAATTTCATGCTGTTTATGTTCGATTTGTAGATACACACAAAGAATACGACAAAATAAAAGATATTACAAACCTATAACCTAAGTCACTCACAGCAATGCAAAATAAAACAATTCAGATCAAGCCAATCACGAATGATGAGGAGTTTGCCGAAGCAAATGAAATGATTGAATTATTACTGGAATGTCCAGAAGGTTCTGAGGAAGAAAAAATTTTAGAAGCCATTACCATACTTGCCTGTGAGTATGAAAAAAAATATTATCCTATTCCTAAACCTAACCCAATTGAGGCTATTAAATACAAAATGACGGAATTGAAACTTTCTCAAAAGGATTTAGCCCCCTATTTTGGAGGTGAAAACCGAGTTTCCGAAGTATTAAATGGAAAAAGAAAGTTAAGCCTTAAAATGATAAAGCAATTACATCATAATTTAGGTATTTCTGCAAATACTTTGTTGGCTTTGTGATTGATTGAAATACCAACTTTTATCACCTCATAGAGGTCTAAAACCGCTTAATTGGAAGCCTTCTCTGACGAGAAATACCCTCCCAAAAATTTGAAACTTTCGGCAGGGTGGGGAAAAACATCTACGAACTTTTCCCAAAAAACAGTGGAACAATGATTTAAGCATACAGTACAGGTCTTTTAACCTTTACTCGTATGCCACCGACTACCACACCGCCTACCACGTTTCAGCTTCCGTACGTTGCCCGCTTGGGTTTCGTATTGCTCAGTATCACATTATTGGTGTACTGGATGCACGTCTTAGGGTCTATTGTTACCCTGCTGCTCTTCTCCATCATTTTGTCGATGGCTATGTTTCCCCTTACCCAATGGCTCGAAAAAAAGGGACTTCCGAGCGCCTTTGCCATCACCCTCGCTATTTTAGCGTTTACGGCGGTTTTTGTAGGGGTTGGTTTTGTGATTGGGTACGAGGTCAACGAATTTATGCAAATGCTCCCTCAAATGCTTTCCAAGGTAGAATCGTACGCGGCGCAGATGCAGCAATGGGCGTACGAGCATTTGAAGATTTCGCACAAAATGCAAGTCAATAAGCTGCAAGAATATACCCAAAACCTAAGCTCCAAAAGCGGCGATATGGTAGGGTCAGCCGTTACGACCACGGGGTCGATGCTCGGAATGCTTGCGATAGTTCCCGTTTTTATCTTTTTTGTGTTGTACTACCGAAATATGCTGACGCAGTTTTTGTACAAAGTGTTTAGCAACACCCCAAAGTCGAAACTGAACGGCGTTTTTAGCAAAATTTATGAAGTAGTCCACAACTACTTATACGGCTTGTTTCTGGTGACAGTTATTGTAGGTACGCTCAATTCAATAGGCTTGTTGGCCTTGGGGATACAGTCCGCCTTTTTCTTTGGTTTTTTAGCCGCCATACTGCTCATCATTCCTTATTTTGGCATACTCATCGGTTCTATCCTACCCATTGTGGTAGCGCTTGTCACCAAAGAGTCTCCCATGTATGCACTCGGCGTGGCTGGCATCTTTTTCTTTGTTCAAATTTTAGAAGGAAATTTTATTACGCCCTACATCGTAGGGTCCAAAATCAGCATCAACCCGCTGGCCGCCATTGTCGCTTTGTTTCTTTGCGAAATGCTGTGGGGCATCGCAGGAATGGCCCTCGCTTTGCCACTTACAGCCATCTTGAAAGTCATTTTTGACTCGGTTTCTTACCTAAAACCTTACGGTTACGTCTTGGGAGAACCTGAGGTGGACAAAGAACGCGAACTAAAAAGCACCAAAATTCAGGCCCTTGAACGCGAACTGGTAGAAACCATCCACGAAACAACCGATGAAGTAAAGGCCATTTTTCACAAGAAAAAGGCCGTAAAAAAGGCATCGTAATACTGGGGAATAAATTCCCCAATATTGCCAACTATTCACCTCAAACGAATGTGGCATAGGATTTTAATCTTAAACAATAAGACTGTTAACCACAAAAAATAGAACTTACGCCATGAAAACAATTGAACTCTCAGACATACAAGCAAGTACCGTTGCAGGCATGGGAGCTGTACCACACTCAGAAGGTGTTTCGTTTCGGGTTTGGGCTCCCAATGCCAAAGCAGTATCAGTAGTTGGAGATTTCAACAGTTGGAACAACGAGGCAACACCCCTCTCACACGAAGAAAATGGGTATTGGTCCGTCAATGTTTCAGAAGCAAAAATTGGACAAGAATACAAATACGTGCTTTCCACGGAGGTAGGCGAATTGATGCGCAATGACCCTTATGCCCGACAATTAACCAATTCGGTTGGCAATAGCATTGTACATGACCCACATTTTGAGTGGGCAAATGATGACTCATTTCAGATGCACAACTGGAACGAAATGGTCATTTATGAACTGCACATTGGGACTTTTAACGTAAAAGGAGAAGGTCAAATTGGCGATTTTTATTCAGCTATCGAACGCCTCGACTACCTTAAAGCACTAGGAATCAACGCTATAGAAATTATGCCCATTGCCGAATTCCCTGGTGGGTACTCGTGGGGATATAACCCTGCCCATCCTTTCGCAGTGGAATCGGAATATGGTGGACCATTGGGGTTAAAAAGTTTTGTCAAAGCTGCCCACGAAAAAGGCATTGCCGTTATTTTGGACGTCGTTTATAATCACTTTGGCCCGACAGACATGGACTTATGGCAGTTTGACGGCTGGAGTGAGAACAATCTTGGAGGAATTTATTTTTACAACGATTGGCGCGCCACTACTCCTTGGGGAGACACTCGTCCCGATTATGGTCGGCCAGAAGTGCGCCAATATATTCGTGACAACGCCTTAATGTGGCTCGAAGAATATCGTTTAGATGGCCTCCGAATGGACATGATTCCGTACATGCGAAATGTACATGCCGACGGAAACCCTGACAACGACTTAGCAGAAGGCTATTCTTTAATACAGTGGATAAATTCGGAAATCAGGGAAAAATTTCCCCATAAATTTACCGTAGCCGAAGACCTCCACACCCTATCATCTATCACAGCTAGTGTCGCAAACGGTGGTTGCGGTTACAGTAGTCAATGGGATGCCGAGTTTGTCCATCCCATCCGTGAGGCCATCATTACGATGCACGACGCCGACCGAAACATGGATGCGATTGTCCATGCCATTACGCACAAATACAACAACGACGCTTTTCAACGGGTCATTTATACCGAATCGCACGATGAGGTAGCCAACGGCAAGGCGCGGGTCGTTCAGGAAATTGCGGGAGAAGGCGACGTCGATAACTGGTATGCCAAGAAACGTTCCATTTTAGGGGCTGTGCTTACGCTCACTTCGCCAGGCATTCCGATGCTTTTTCAAGGACAGGCATTGCTCGAAGACAAATGGTTTGATGACACTGACCCGATTGATTGGAGCCTATTTTCGGCACATAAAGGTATTTCAAAACTTTATAGAGACCTTATTCATTTGCGGTTGAATCAACGACAAACCACGGCGGGATTAACTGGCCAACATGCAATACCGCTCTATCTCAACCGCGAACAGAAAATCATTGCCTTCTACCGTTTCAAAAATGGCGGTAGTAAAGATAGTACCATCGTCATTGTCAATTTTTCCCAAAAATCTTTGAATCCCTTGACGCTTCGATTTCCCAAACAAGGACTTTGGCGACTTCAATTTAACAGCGACTGGGACGGATATGATGCCGAATTTGGTAATCATTTTGCGAGCGACGTAATCGCAAACAAGACCAATAACGACGAAAATTTGCTCGTTAATATTCCACTCGGCCCTTACAGCGCTCTGATTTATTCATTGGATTAAACACACTCTATTTCACTCATAAACATCACAAAATCATGAAAAAAGCAACCATCATCGTCGCCGCCATGTTGGCATTCGGAACAATCTCATTGTCAAGCTGCTCACGCGAAGAAAAACGCGACGTAGCCGATAACGTACAAAATGCCCAAGATGAGGTAAAAGATGCGGCTGACAACGTAGCCGAAGACGTAAAAGAAGCCAAAGAAGAAACGGCAGAAGAAATAAAAGAAGCCCGTGAAGAGCTATCGCTTAAAATTGAAAATCGACGTCAAATCATCAATAGTGAGCTTGACGAGCTAAACGCAAAAATCAAAAAGGCATCGGCCAAAGAAAAGGATAAATTAGAGGCAAGACGTGACAAGTTGAAAGAAAACTTGAACGACCTTAACGATGACTTAGCAGAGGTAAAAAAAGACGTTAAGCGTGACTGGAAGCAGTTTAAACGCGACCTCAACGACCGCATTGACGCCATGCAAAAAGATTTTGAAAACTAGCCATTACACCCCTGTCCAGCTCCAAAATGGAGCTGGATTTTTTCACTTCCTCTCATGAAACTCCAAGGCCAAAGTACCCTCATTTACCAAATTCCCCAGCCTGTTCCTGTTCAGATGATGCTTCGCCCGTATCGCCACGACGGGCAATCTGTCGTAAAGGAGCAGTTTAGTATTCAACCTAACGTACATTTTACAGAATACTTAGATACTTATGGCAATCAATGCCAACGTGCAACCCTGCCCGCTGGCAATGTCACCATCACTACGGAGGTGGAAGCATTGGTTCATCCTTACCTTGCTCCTGCACTTCCTTTACCCGAATATATACCCGTAGCCGACCTCCCCAATGAGGTGATGATGTATCTGCTGGCAAGTCGATATTGCCAATCCGATTTGATTGATATTCAGAATCTTGCGCGAGAAATTGTTGGAAATACCAAACTGGGTTATGCGCAAGTGGAGGCGATTAGAACGTGGATTAATCAGACGATTAGCTACCAATACGGCACCACCAACGCCACCACTACCGCCCTCGATATTGCGCAACAACGCGTTGGGGTCTGCCGTGATTTCACGCACCTTGCCATTGCATTGTGCCGTAGTTTGTCTATTCCTGCCCGCATGACAGTCGGCTTTTTGGACCAACTCGAATACATGGATCTTCACGCGTGGTTTGAAGCGTATGTTGGTCATCAATGGTACACCTTTGATGCCGTCCAGCCCCAAACACAAGGTTGTCGGGTGGTACTTGGGTACGGCCGCGATGCCGCCGACGTAGCCATGGTAACACAGTTTGGAGCGGCCAATTTGCAATCGCTCACAGTCAATGTACAAGTTTTTCAAGAATAATAAGGTTTCCGCTTTTTATATGCTTCGAAAGCTGCATCAGTTTTGGTGTAGCTTTTTTTGTGGCCATTTGGGAAAAATGAGGAAAATATTCTACATTTTTTCTCATCCGAAAAATTAGCAAAAATTAACACAAACCACTAAATATCAATTATTTAACTCATATTCAAACAATAACTGGAACAGCTTTTTTAGATTTTACTGCGTTAATCTTTAACATCAACACAGTATGAAAACGAGCATCATCACCTACTTACTTTGTTTCGGATTATTAGCACCAAGCCTTTATATACCTTCACAAGCCCAAACGTCGTCGAAGAAAAAAACGACCAAAACCAAGCTCAAAAAAACGCAATCAGGCGCTTTGATTGGTGCAGGAGCGGGAGCGGTTATCGGAGGAATCATTGGTAAAAACAACCGAAATACTGCCATTGGCGCCATCATTGGAGCAACCGTCGGTGGCGCAACAGGTGCCATCATCGGACAGTCGATGGACAAGAAAGCCGAAAAACTTCGCCAAGATTTGGGTCCTGATACCAAAGTAGAACGCGTTGGAGAGGGTGTAAAACTCACAATGAACGACCAACTCCTGTTTGACTTTGGCTCGGCCAAGCTTCGTCCCGAAACACTCGGTAATTTGAGAAAAATGGCCGCCACCCTCCGTAGCGACGATTATACCAATTTACTCATTGAAGGAAACACCGACAACGTGGGTAGTGAAGCCTTCAACAAAAATTTGTCAGAACAACGGGCTGCTGCCGTGTCCAATTTCTTGATAGGCGAAGGTATTGCCTCAAATCGGGTAAAACTGATTGGTTTGGGCGAAGCAAATCCCATAGCGAGCAACACATCTGAAACGGGACGCCAGCAAAACCGTCGGGTAGAAATTGGAATTTTTGCCAACGAAAAATTAAAACAACAAGCCGCTCAATCGGCCTTTAATGCCCAATAATCACCATACCTAACTTATTTTAATAGACCAAAACCATGAGAACTCGCCTCTTCATCATCGCTTTAGTAGCCGCCTTAAGTACTGGATTCAGCACTTTTGCCCAAGATTATCGTACGGCAGTAGGACTACGCTTAGGTTCTACCAACGGTATCACTATCAAGCACTTTACCAAACGAAATGTCGCCCTTGAAGGAATTGTTTCTACCCGTTGGCGGGGTGTTGGCCTTACGGGATTAATCGAAGGCCATACTCGTTTTTTGGGAATCAATCGCCTCAATTTCATCTATGGCGCGGGTGGCCACGTCTATATCTGGGGAGAAGGAAATAGAGGCTACGCCCCTTACCAACGGTCGAGCATCGCAGGACTAGACGCTCTCCTCGGACTTGAATACAATTTCCGCGAAGTACCTATCAACATCGGCATGGACTGGAAACCAACCCTCAATTTCAGCGTGGACAATGGTTTTTGGGGCGACGAAGCCGCCATTTCAATCCGATATACATTTTAGTGAAACGGGTTACTCACAACCCACTTTTACCCAAATTCAACCATTATTAAACATTAAAATCAACAATCGCCATGAATCGCAAACACATCATTTTAGCCATTGCTTTTGTAGCATCAGCCCTTACTTCATTCGCTCAAGACTCCGAAAACAGAGCAAGAACAGGTATCCGTGGTGGGCTAAACGCCTCGAATATGTACATCGACGAAGTCACCGACCGCAATCCTCGCTACGGCTTTCACGCGAGTTTGTTTACCCAGTTACCATTGGTGAAAAACAAATTGTACCTCCAACCCGAAATCGGGTACAGCAACAAAGGAACGACGGCCAGATACAACGTTCTCAATACTTTTCAAGGAGAAAATACTTTTAGCCTCGATTATGTAGAGGTTCCTGTTTTGCTGACGTATAAAATTGGCAATTTTATTGACCTACACGCAGGTGGTTACGGGGGCTATTTGCTCAATGCCAACACCAGAAGTAAAAGCGATGTAGGGTCCAGCCAAATCGAACTTGGCAAGGGCAATTTCAACGAAATTGACTACGGACTTTCGGCAGGACTGAGTATTTATTTTGGCAAATTAATGATTGGGACTCGCTACAATTACGGGCTTCGCCCAGTAGCAACGAGCGATGCCGCCAAGGTATTTATGGGTAACGCCAAAAATTCCGTGGGACAAATTAGCGTAGGTTTTACGTTTTAGATAAACAGAGGGGAGGATGTAAGCATCCTCCCCTCACTGTTACGAGTACCTCAATTTCTCTTCATCTAGGTCAATTCCGTGCAACAGTTTTCGCACAACTTCCTCGTCGATTTTATCATCTGTATTGTTTTTATTTTGTAGCCAAAGTCGCTGTTGTTCCAATACATCCAAGTAAATTCGCTTGGTTTCTTCAGTCAGCTCTTCAGGTTCTTCATGGCTTTTTTGTTCCCACAATGCCACTTTTGTCCGTAGTATTTCATTTGTAACGAGGTGTTTACGGTAGTTTTGGTGAAAATACTGCAACGAATGTTCGGCCATTCCCCTCTTTAGCATTGCTTCGGTTTCTTCTTCAGGCAAATAATCGCCATAATCAGGCAGTTCAAGCTTTTTAATCAGCCACGGTAAGGTAAGTCCTTGGAGTACCAATGTGGTGAGAATCACCACAAACGTAATGAACAAAATAAGATTTCGGTGGGGAAAAGGAACCCCGTTTACCTCTACAGGAATGGAAAGCGCCGCCGCCAACGACACCACGCCGCGCATCCCCGACCAAGACAGTACAATTGGCGCTTTCCAGCCTGGGTTGGGGTCGGCTACTTGTATAAAATGACTCATTATTTTGGTCGTAACCACAGCGCCAAATGAAGCGATAATTCGCCCAATGATGAGCACGGCGGTGATGACCAAGCCATATCCAAT
Source organism: Runella sp. R0.1_18 (assembly GCF_057652155.1). Classification (NCBI taxonomy): domain Bacteria; kingdom Pseudomonadati; phylum Bacteroidota; class Cytophagia; order Cytophagales; family Spirosomataceae; genus Runella; species Runella sp. R0.1_18. The sequence goes on along the minus strand of NZ_JBYFCK010000009.1, from coordinate 81,611 downwards.
GGCCAGCGAGAGTGCAAGTCCCTCTTGTTCGAGTCCTTCGTAGATTTCGGGCAAGTCCAAACCAATCAGTAAAAAGACCACGCCATTGAGCACAAAAACAAAGCTTTGCCACACGTTTACCCCTCGTAAACGTGACGAACTTGAGAGAAAGAGATGTCGGCGATTGGCCAACAACAACCCACCACTCACCACCGCCAAGACCCCCGAACTGTGGACTTCTTCGGCCGCGATGTACATCACATAAGGCGTCACAAACGAAAGCACAATGTCTATGTTGGCGTCGGTAGGCAATAGTTGATGGGCTTTCATAAACAACCACCCTACCGCTAATCCAATCACGGAACCACCAATGACCATCCACCCAAAACTTAGCGCGGCTTCGTGCCAAACAAACTGACCCGTGGCGACGGTGAGCATGGCAAAACGAAAGATAATCAGCGACGAAGCATCATTGAGTAGGCTTTCTCCTTCCATGATTGAGGACATTCGTCGTGGCAATTTGACAAACTTCAAAATCGCACTGGCACTCACCGCATCGGGCGGAGAAACAATACCACCCAATAAAAAGCCCAATGCCAACGAAATACCAGGAATACACCAATTGGCGACCAAAGCCACCGAAAAGGCCGTTAGAAATACTACAACGAATGCAAAACTACCGACAATGCGCCGCCAACGCCACAGCTCTTTCCACGACATCGCAAAGGCAGCATCGTACAACAAAGGCGGCAAGAAAATGATAAATATTAACTCAGGCTTAATTTGTATTTTCGGGATACCAGGAAAAAAACTGATGATTAAGCCCGTGATGACCAACAGCACAGGATATGCTACTTTTATCCTGTCGGCCAGCATAATCAGTAACAAAATGACGACAATCAGCGTGAGAAAAAAAGGGAAATGTTCAATCATATTTGTAAGAGGTTTATTGCGTGATGGGTAGGTGGACGTTCAAATGTACATAAAAATTAAAATTACACCACTCATCAAATAATCGGTTGTCGGCAATAGATAAGTACTTTATTTGAAGGAATATCGCTTTAAAACGCCATGGTTCATTTGTCGGAGCAAACCAAAAATGTATTGGAGGGAGTCAATTACCGCAACAATTTGCTGGTGGTTTCGTCATTGAAAGAATTTTACCATCCCATCAAATCCCATGGTTTTGCCATCAAATATGTACTCAATGGGGTCGAACATTATACCCTCAACGGGCAGCCGTACCCCGTGGGGGCGGGCAACTATTTGCTATCTAACAATACCAGCGATGGTCACGTAGAAATAGACAAAGGCGAATTTGTGAAAGGAATTTGTATCAATATAGTACCTGAATTAATGGCCGACGTCGTAGCCAGTCGCCAGCGACCAGATACTGCTTATCCCGACGCGAATTTAGGCCATTTTTTTAGCTCACATCTTTTTTTGGAACAACAATACTCGGCCACCAACACCCGCTTAGGACACCTTTTACGGCAACTTCATACTGATTTCTTACAGAATGATTTATTGAATTTCCCCATTGAAAACGATTTTTTTTATACGCTTTCGGAGCTAATCGTTGCCGATCAAATACCTGTTTTTAAGCAACTTCATGCCATCCCCAGCCTTAAACCTTCTACAAAAAAAGACCTCTATCGCCGACTTCATCGGGGCAAAGAGTGCATCGACGCGCTTTTCCAATTTCCACTGGCCATTGAAACCGTCGCTACCGAGGCTTGTCTTTCAGAGTATCATTTTTTTCGTCTTTTCAAACAAGTTTTTGGCCAAACTCCCCACCAGTACCTCCACCAAAAACGCCTAAATCACGCCGCTCAGCTACTTGGTCGTGAGCGAGCGTCGGTGACTGAAGCAGCGATAGCGTCTGGTTTTGCTGACATCCATTCGTTTAGCAAAGCCTTTAAAAAACACTTTGGCGTTTCCCCTACCAGTTGGCTGCAAAAAGAAAGTTTCTAGCACTAAATTTCTGCGTGCCTCTGTGTTTTTTCAATCTATGCCAATCTGGGCGAAAAAATTATTTTCTCCATAAAAAGCCGTCGTCTTTACGAATTAGCAGGATTTGACAAACCGTTTCCTCAGCTTCGCCGTAGTTTTACCCCACAGGTTGAAAACACACTACGATGAAGAAAACTATCCTATTTTTGACGCTTTTTGTAAGTACTTCTTTTGCCCAACAAGCCACTCCCGACGCCCGTTTTGCAGGACTGGACACCCTCTTTGCCCGCGTCCTCAACGAATGGAAATGCGCAGGTTTTGCCGTAGCAGTGGTGGAAAAAGACAAAGTTATCTATGCTAAAGGCTTTGGTTATGCCGATATCGACACCAAACGCCCCATTACCGAACACACCCAATTTGCCGCAGGAAGCTGTACCAAACCCTTTACCTGCGCCGCTTTAGGCTTGTTAAGGGCCGAAAACAAAATAGACTTTAACCATTCCGTTCGTGACTATTTACCTCAATTGTCGTTTTACAACGAGGAGATGAACAAAAACATCACCGTTCGCGACTTGATGTGCCACCGAACAGGTCTCCCCCGCCACGACCAAGCATGGGCTTTATTCTCCACCAATTCCGTTGATACGTTGCTCAAACGGGTTCAGTTTTTAGAACCTAATTATGGCTTGCGTGAAAAGTGGCAATACAACAACTTTATGTTTGCCGCCCAAGGAAAAATGGTCGAAAACCTCTCTGGGCAATCTTACCGTGCTTTTGTAAGGCAACGCATTTTTCAGCCTTTGGGAATGAAAGACGTTACTTTTTCGGTCGATAGCATGGCGCTTTACGACGACCGTTCGTTGTGCTATACCGTTTCTGAAGATGACAAAATTGTCTCCTTGGATTACTTCAACCTAGATGTGATGTCGGCAGTAGGAGGTATCAACACCTCCGTCAGTGAGATGGCCAAATGGGTTATGTTGTGGGCAAACAACGGCATTTATAAAGGCAAACGCCTTCTTCCTGCCGACTACGTTCGCGAAGCCATCAGTTCCCAAATGATTGTGCGTGACGCCGCCCCTTCGGCCAGCAACCCCTCGTTACACTTTGAAAATTACGGCCTTGGCTGGTTTTTATCTTCCTATCGCGGGCATTATCGGGTCGAGCACGGCGGAAATATCTCTGGGTTTTCGACCAATACTTGTTTCTTTCCCACCGACGGGGTAGGCATTGTGGTTTTCTGCAACCAAGCCGTGTCGCGGGTACCCTCGGTCGTTCGGAACATCCTCGCCGACCGAATGCTCGGCCTCCCCGACAAAGATTGGCAAAGCTACCTTTACACCTCCGACATGGCGGCCAAAAACGCGGCCAAAAGTGCCAAGAGCCAAATGGCGAGCCTTACCAAAACCAACATCAAGCCCGCGCATCCAGCAGACGAATACGAGGGTTACTTTCAACACAAAGGATACGGAACGTTTGAAATTGTGAACCGTAACGACTCGCTTTTTGCCGTTTTTCCGTTACAACAATGGTACTTACGCCCCTACGGACACGATGTTTTTGACGCCTTACCTGTTGATAAACATGGCAAAGTGGCGTCCGAAGCCAGTATTCAGCGGATTGTATTTAACCAAAATACCGAAGCCGAAATCGCCAGTGCTTCCATTGCTTTTGAACCTGAATTGATTCATCCGCTGGAATTTACGTGGTTGCCTAAAGTCAAAAAATTACCCAAAGTTGTCCTTCAACGCTACGTAGGTGAATATAATCTCAATGGTATGGCCATGAAAGTGGGACTTAATGCCAACGAAATTTTGTACCTATCGCTCCCCAACCAACCTACCCGCGAATTAGAAGCCCTCGGTAAAGGAAAATTTCGGCTAAAGGGATTGAACGGCTATTCGATTTCATTCAGCCAAGACGCGAAAGAGTTTTTGCTCACCCAACCTAATGGTATCTTCAAAGCCCTCAAAAAGAAAGCATAATCTAAACGACTCACAACGATGGAAACTTCTCAGCTGGTAAAATCCAAACTATTCAAAATTTTTTTAGTGGTATTTATAGCCGCTTGCCTATTTAAAATTTTTGGAAGTGGCTATGATTTTGGGCAATGGCTGTACCGTGTCACGCACTAACCTGCTCGTGCGAGAGAATACACGTGCAGGAGGATACTTATATCCGCCCCCTAAGGCACGAGAAGGGCACAGAGCAGCGTCCGATTTTGCACAGAAATTGTTCAATTTCGGACAAGAACCCATTCACATATTCACCCAACTAGCTGTAAATCAAACCATTTATTTATTGGCACGACTTTAGTAAAACATCATTACGAACTACCCAAACTCCAATGACAAGAGCTATCTTATTACTGTTATTATCCACTCATTTTTTATTTGCTCAAACCGCCAAAATCAGCGGCAACATCGTCAATGCTAATCAGCAGCCACTTGACGGCGCAGTCATTTCCTTGTTAAAATCAAAAGATTCATCGTTTGTCAAAGCAGCCATTACTGAGCCTAACGGTAATTTTGAATTTTTAAACGTCAAAGCAGGTACTTACCTCGTCAGTAGTTCGCATTTGACCTACCAAAAATACGTTGGAACGCCCTTTGAACTATCGCAGTCGGACCTCGTATTACCCACGATTCAGCTCAAAGAAGGTGAAAAAACACTCGCTGAAGTGAAAGTAACGGGTAAAAAACCCTTTGTAGAAACCAAGATTGACCGTACGGTCATCAACGTTGATGCCCTAATCAGCAACGCAGGTACCAATGCCATGGATATTTTGGAAAAATCACCAGGCTTGGCCATCGACCCCAACGGAGGGATTCGTCTCAAAGGTAAAACGGGGGTGGTTGTTTTTATCGACGATAAACCTACTTATTTGTCGGCGGAAGATTTGTCTAACTACCTCAAGTCATTGGCCGCGGGTTCGGTCGAAACCATCGAAATCATGCCCAACCCTCCCGCCAAATACGATGCAGCTGGCAATGCGGGGGTGATTAACATTCGTCTAAAAAAGAATACCGTCAAAGGCTTTAACGGTGGACTCAGCTTGAGTTACGGACAAGGCACGTATCGTCGTTCCAACAACAGCTTTAACTTCAATTACCGCATCAATAAGTTTAACTTTTTTAGTAATATAAGTGTAAATCAAAACAATAGCTACCAAGATTTGACCATTTGGCGGCGGTATTTTCAGCCCAATACAACCACTTTTTCTTCTGCTTTTACCCAAAACTCCTACATTCAACGGAACATTGGCGGGAATAATGCAAAAGTTGGATTTGATTATTATGCCTCTAAAAAAGCCACATTTGGGGTTGTTCTTACGGGTTTTATTAATCCTTCGCACGTGGATGTCACCAACAAAGCCAAGGTCTTCAACGCCTCCAACGAAGTTACTAGCTTGGTAGAAGCCATCAGCCCAACGGATAAAACCTTAAAAAACGGTAGCATCAACCTCAACTACGCCTACAAACTTGACAGCACGGGCAAAGAACTTTCCACCAACGTTGACTATATCCATTACCAAGCTACCACGGCTCAGTCGCTTACCAATTCGCTTTTTGATGCCCAAAATAAATTCGTTAGTCAGTCGGTGTTGGTTTCTTCTTTGCCCACAAATATCGACATTGGCACGGCCAAAATTGACTACGTAGCCCCTTTGATCAGCGGCGGAAAATTTGAAACGGGTATCAAAACAAGCTTTATCAGTACGGGCAACGTCGCTGATTTTTCTGACCAAGTTGATGGTAAGCTATTTCCCAATTATGAATTTACCAATAGCTTCAACTACAACGAAAACATCAACGCAGGCTACCTCAATTATGCCAAAGAGCTTAATCGTCTGACCATTCAGGCGGGGCTTCGATTTGAAAACACCAACATTCGTGGACATCAATTGGGAAATAAACAAACCAAAGACTCGACCTTCACCCGCAACTACAACAACTTATTTCCTACCCTGTATTTGCAATATCGTTTGGACTCAACGGCGGTGCACTTGTTAGGATTTTCGTTTGGGCGTCGTATCGAACGTCCTAATTATCAGGACATGAACCCCTTCTCCTACCCGCTCGACCGTTTTACGTACTATGGTGGAAATCCGTTTCTACAGCCTACTTTTTCATATAATTTTGAGTTGTCTCATACCTTCAAACAACGCATTACGACGACGCTTCAATACAGCATAGCCAAAAACGTCATTTCTGAAACCAACGAACAACGTGGCACCATTTATTACAGTCGCCCAGGGAATTTTGGGCAACGAATTTCGTACGGTATTTCTGTAAACGGCAGCTTTCAGTTGGCCAAATGGTGGTCGCTCAACCTCTACACCGAATACATCAGCAACGGATTCAAGGCGACACTCTACGGTCAAAAACTCGATGATTCGCGGTTTTACTGGGCGGTGGTTCCAACCAACCAATTTCAACTCAAAAGCGGCTGGGCGGCGGAATTGGCAGGCTCATACCAAACCACTTTTTTGTTAGGTCAGTTACTCATTTATCCCATTGGGAACGTTCGGGCAGGGGTTTCCAAACGCATTATGAAGAACAAAGGCACGCTAAAATTGAACGTCAGCGACATATTTTATACCAATCAAATCAAAGGAGACATCCGAAACATCGCCAATGCCGAAGCCAATTGGTTTAGTTACTTAGACACCCGCGTAGCCACGCTTACCTTTTCGTACCGATTCAACAAAGGAAAAACACTCAACCTTCGCCAAACGGGTGGCTCCGACAGCGAAAAAAGTAGGGTAAAAGCATAGGGTAGCAAAAAGTCCTCCCTAACAGGAGAGGATTTAGGTGGGGTTCACCACGCGAAACCTCAACAAATAATCTACCAACAACAAAACACATACAGCCACTGCACCCAGCAACAGTTGGTCGGGTATGGCAGAGGTAAGTTTTGAAACGTCGAACGAAATCAACTCCACTCCTTGGGGCACAGTTCCTGAGGAGTTTTTTTGTGGAAAAAATAATCCAAAAACCAGCAATGTACCCACAAAAGTCGCCACCATATACCACACGAAGGTCGGTATGATGGGCTTAAATACGGTTTTGGGAGGTGCGATTTGTGTTAATATATTTTTCGTAAAATCAGGGGGCGTTTTTTCAAGGCTATGCTGCTGCAACAACCTCCGAAGCGCAGGTTCTTTTGCTTCCGACAACGCTGCTTCTGCGTCAATTTTTAGCATAAGTTGATCCGTAAAAAGCGGACTTGGTGCGCCCAAATCGGCTTTTTTCAGAAGTTCTTGTAGTTTATTTTCTTTTTCCTCTTCCATCATTTTAGTCTCCTAATGAGCTTAAACGCATTTAAAAAATAGCCTTCGGGAGGCTATATCTTAGTAGAAAAAAGGAAACAAAGCCACATCGGGATGACCGATACTCGGTAAAATATGCCACCCCGATGGGGCTTTGCTTGAGACTTGATTATTTCTTTCTACTAAGATTAGGCTCCTCTGGAGCAATAAATAGTATTTTTTTATTGAATAATGTTTTCGTCCCTACTCCAACAAAAAACGCAAGGAATGTTCCAGCTTTTTTCGGGCGCGAAACAGCCTAATTTTTATATTCTCGGCCGTCAGACCCGTAATTCCTTGAATTTCCTTGACCGAACGTTCATCCAAGTAATAAAGCGTTACCACGACTGCTTCTAACTTCGGCAATTGGCCAATGGCGTCTCTAACAAACCGCTGTTGTTCAGAGGCTTCCATCGGCGGTGCTTCCGTCGAGGTTTCTTCCGACCAATAGGTATCCGATAATTCGTCCGTCAACGGAGTCATATCCAGCGCATTTTCTTTTAACTTTGATACTGCCGTTCGGTATGCAATGGTGTATAGCCAAGTCGAAAACTTTGACCGTCGTTCAAACCGATAAAGCTGACGATACGCTTTAATAAAAACCTCTTGGGCAATGTCCTCGGCTTCGGCTTCATTTTCCAGCATTTTTATCGCAATCGTGTAAACCATGTACTTATACTTATCCACCAAATACGCATACGCGCGGTGGTCGCCCTTCAAAACTTGGTCAATGTATTTGTAGTCTTGCTGTTCCATTCCCACATCTGACAGGCAATTAATAAAATTGGTTACAGGTTCGTGAATTATTTTGTAAAAAGAGGCTTTCCGAGTTTGAGGTTTTTGTCAGCTTGAAACTTGGAAAGTATTTTTTCGGAAAAAGTTAAATTTATTTGTAACCGCCACTAAACTTCTCTTGTCCTATGAGCAGTCACCTAAAAATTAACTGCTATGAATGAGATATTAAGAGATTGCATTGTTTCCATCGTCGCCTTCGGTTCCGTATTTGGAATTCTTTATGTAGTCCTGATGACCCGCCACCGCGAACGAATGTCGCTCATGGAGCGCGGGCTTTCTACGTCCGAGTTTTTCAACCAAAAAAGTACTTTATCTGCCACCCTAAGGTATGGTTTATTGCTTATTGGCATTGGCATCGGCATTTTGTTTGGCAATTTTGCCCATGCCCATTTTGACGTACCTCGCCAAGGTGCTTTTTTAGCCATGATTTTTTTATTCGGTGGCATCAGCCTAATTATCAGCTTTTTAATCGAACGTAAATTGAACAAATAAAACATTAAATTATTTTTCCCCAAAACAGCCATGAAACGTATCACTTTAATTCTTGTATGGAGCACCATCTGCTTCTTCACTGCCAATGCCCAAACAGAGAATCTTTTCAAAGCCATTCAGGGCCAAGACAGCCTCATGTTCAACATTACTTTCAACACCTGCGATTTAGGGCCGTTGGAAGAACTCGTTAGCGAAAACTTTGAGTTTTACCACGACAAAGGTGGAATTACGATGGGTAAACGTGCATTCATCAATAGCTTAAAAAATGGTCTTTGTGCCCACCCCGAACGCTATCAGTCACGTCGTGCGTTGGTCAAAGGTAGCATGGAAGTGCATGAATTAAGAAAAGACGGTGTACTATACGGAGCCATTCAAGTAGGGCGACATCGGTTTTATGAAACCAATAAAGGCCAACCTGAGCGCTTTGCAAGCATTGCCCGATTTACGCATTTGTGGCTATTGGAAGAGGGAAAATGGCGGTTTGCACGCGGCCTTAGCTACGACCACCAAACCACCGATGCGCCTGATAAAGAAACAAATACCTTTGAAAACGAAGAAGGAATCAAACAATGGCTTGCCCAAAACCACATTCCAGCGCTGGGAGTTGGTATTATTCGTGATGGAAAATTGAAAGAAATAAACGTCTATGGAGAAATAAAAAAAGGAGAAACGGCTCCCTACAATGCCCTTTTTAACGTAGCATCATTAACCAAACCTGTTGCCGCCATCTTGACGCTTCGCTTGGTGAGTGCGGGAAAATGGAATTTGGACGAACCGTTGGCCAATTATTGGATTGACCCCGACCTTAAAAATGACCCGCGCCACGCCCAATTGACCACGCGACACGTTTTGACCCACCAAACGGGCTTTCCAAACTGGCGTAGGAATCACCCTACCAAAAAATTAGCCTTTAACTCCGACCCAGGTACCAAATATGGGTATTCGGGCGAGGGTTTGGAATATCTCCGCAAAGCGTTGGAAAAGAAATTTAAAAAGCCGCTGGATCAACTTGCCAAAGAATGGGTACTGGAGCCCCTCGGAATGAAAGACACGCATTTTTACTGGGATGGCTCGTTTGACGAAAGTCGTTTTGCCGTGGGTTATAATACACAAGGTATTCCTTACAAAATAAATAGAACCACCGCACCTAGTGCCGCCGACGACTTGGTGACGACCATCGAAGACTATGGAAAGTTTTTGGTTTCGGTACTCAACAACGAGGGGCTTAGCAAAGCCGTTGCCGAAGAAATGGTGAAACATCAAGTTAAAACCAGAGAAAACAAATACTTTGGACTGGGCTGGGAAATTTATGAATTGGCCAATGGAGACTATGCGCTTTCGCACGGTGGAGCCGATGAAGGCGTTAAAACCTTGGTGTTTCTTTTTCCCAAAACCCGCGAAGGACTCATTATTTTTACCAATGCCGATGACGGATACAAAGCCTACGACCTTTTAGTAAAGACTTACTTGAAAGACAAAGGAAAACAAATCATCGACATTGAGATGGGGAAAAAATAAATTAGGAGTTAGGAATTCCTAATTCTTAACTCCTAATTCACTTATTCCATCAGCTTCATCGTGTCTTGTTCGTAAGTATTTGCGGCTTGGCTACGGTGAAGCGATTGAATCACTTTGAGTGATTGTTCGATACTCCCCTTTTGCCCCAGCAATACTCCCTTGATTTCCGCATTTGCTTGAATATCTTCCACTTCCAGTGCTGCTTGGTACGCCTCAATAGCCGCTTCATCCCCAAACTCGCACGAGCTCAAAATACCGTTTCGGTCATTACCCACCACAGCCGCTTTAAAATTGAGCCAAGCTTGGTGGAGAATCCCTACCAACGTTCCTTCATTCGCAGGGATTTCACCCGTTTCGCGTATGTAAGCGGCTAGGGTTTCGGCAAAGTTGACGCTTTCATTATACATACTCGAAAAAATGACTTTCAAGTCTTCGTCTTTGGTGTCAGAAGCGGCAATTTGATACCCCGAAAGACGGTCGTTATTAATCCTTAAAAGCTCATTGAGCGTCCGTGTTATTACTTCGTTCTGTATCATGGCGTTGCTTTGTTTAGTGAATGAATAGTCAGTAAGTCAACAAAACAGTTCCACCCGTTTTTAGGAAACACATTGGGGAATTGGGACGCTAAAAAAGCCCCTAAAAGGCCAAATTGGGGAAAATACACCTCATTTTTTCTCACAAATAAGCATGGTATTTATTTTTTATACAATTCATTACCAAACAGTTATGACCACAAATTAAAGACAGCAACCATGAATAACATAGAAAGAAAAAGTGCAAGAGACTCGGCGGAGTCGAGGAAGTATTCCGCCACTAGAATCACGCTTACCATCTTATTAGTAGGCATCGGATTAATGGTAGCCGCGTATTTCGCAGGTTTTGTAACTCGCCCCGACGAACAGCGTTTTGGCAAAGTGCAACCTACTGACTCGGCCATCGTCACCGAAAGTGACACCACCATTGGAAAATAAATTTGAAAACCATAAAACTCAATTAACATGAAAACCACAGAACAAAAAATCAAAGAAACCGCTCAAGAAGGCATCGAAAAAATGGAAAAAGCCGCCACAAAAGCGGAAGCCAAAGTGGAAGTGGCTGTAGCCAAGGCCCAAGCCAAAGCTGAAGTAGCTGCTGAAAAAGCCGACAGCAAATGGGAACAGTTTAAGGACAAAGCAGAAGACGCTTGGGAGGATGCAAAAGAAAAAGCCGAAGATATTTGGGAAGATGCCAAAGACGCGGCCGAAGATGCGTGGGACAAAACCAAAGAAAAAGCCCACGAAGTAGGCGAAAAAATCTCGAAGAAGTCCAAAGAAATCAAAGAAGATGTGTCAGCTTAGCAGCTAAACGTCTTAAAACAAACGCGCCTGTGAGCAATGCTCGCAGGCTTTTTTTTAGCAAAAAAAAGAATGAACGCCGATTGCTCATTCAAAAAACTATCATTACAAAACGCTCGCTATCTTCTTCACATCCAGCGGCTTTTCAACAAAACCATCTGCACCAAGTGCCAGGGCTTGTTCGCGTAAGGCACTCATGGCTGTCATCATTACGAGCTTGGCTTGCGGCATTTGCTGTCTCACTTGTGCGATATAATCAATGCCCGTTCCATCGGGAAGGTTATTGTCCAGAAAAATCAACTGAGGGGCTTCGACGGTTAACTTGGCAAGGCCATCTGCAAGGCTGTGGGCCCGCATCGACACGATACCGTATTTTTTGAGAAACATTCCTAATAATAGACACGTATCTAATTCGTCGTCGATTATCAATGCTCTCTCATAGACCTTATCTAAACTCGCATTATCCATTTCAATAAATCATTAAATAAAAGGCTAATCTTTCAGTAGTGGGTATGCTTACGATAATTGTAAGCAATATATGTATTAACATTAAAAAACCGTGCCAGTAACACGTAGAAATACGGGCTGGTTTTGGTAGAATCTCCCCAATCGGGGCAAAAACGCCTCAATTTTCCACTCAAATACCCCTTTTTGACTTTGGAACAGCCTTTTTATCTTATTACTCGAATTCATCAGTAAATGAATAAATCATCACAAATCATTTAAACAAATAATTGCCATGACTAACAATTCAAAAGTAGTATTGGGCGTAGCTGCGGCAGCCGCAGCAGGTGCCGTAATCGGAATGATGTTTGCGCCAGAAAAAGGAAGTGATATCCGTGAAAAACTTCGCGAAACTGCGAATAATTTCGCTTCAGATTTGCTTGACGCACTCCAAAACGGACGTACACAATACGCCCAAGTTGCCGAAGAAGTAGAAGACGCCGCGCAAAATGCAAAATCGAAAGTAGTTGGAAAAGTAGCTGAAATCAAAGACCGAGTAGAATCGGAAGCGGGGCAGTTGGCCAACACTTTCAAATCATAACACCTTCATTCATCACGACCAAGCGAGGTAGCTCGCTTGGTCTTTTCCCTTACCGCCATGGAAGTCATCAAATCAGCCCACGAAATCAAAGATAACGCCACCGACTGGCTCGATGCTGCCACTACCTACCTCGAAGCCCGTTGGAACTTAGGTGTTCTCGACCTCTCTGAAAAATCAGCCCGCGCCGCTTCACACGTCGTGTCGTTGTTGATTTTAGGTACTATTGGCACCATCGTGCTGCTATTTCTCAGCTTAGGAGTCGCTTGGTTGCTGGGCGAATGGCTTCATAGCCCCGCCAAAGGCTTTTTTCTAGTTGGTCTTTTTTATGGAATTGTAGGACTCGTTCTATTTTGGGTCAAAGACCAATTTATTCGGGTTCCTGTTGTCAATGCCTTTATCAAACAATTTTATTATGAAAAATAACATCCAATCCATCGAAGATATTCGGGCCGAACGTGCCCATTTGAAGAATAAATTGGCCTTGTCACAACTTCACATGCACACCCGCGTACAAGCCATTCAACAGGAGCTTAATCCAGCTCGACAAGCCCTAGGCGTGGTGAAAGATGTGTTTGCTAGGCCCCGCAAAGGACTTCTTTACGTAGGTGTTGGTATTGGCGTTGACTTGCTGCTGCGTCGTCGCTTGCTCAAAAAAGCAGGCTGGTTGCCACGGTTAGTTGTTCCTTTTTTGGTACAAAATGCGGCTGCCAACGTCATTCAACGCAACAGCACGTCGTTCCTAGAAAAAGGACTACGGTGGTTAAAAAAAGCGACCGATAAGCGCTAGTTAGCCCCCACGGGCAAACGACTCAGTTGGGTCCAAAATTTAAGCAATGTTTTGACGGTATCGTTGAAGTTCTCGTACGAAGCGGGTTTTGTGATAAAACAATTGGCCCCCATCGAATAGCAATTGTCGATGTCTTCACTGGCGCTCGATGTCGTCAGAACCACAATAGGAATACGCCGTAACAATCCATCCGATTTTACGGCTTTTAGCACTTCCCTCCCGTCCATTTTAGGCATATTTAGGTCGAGCAGTACCAAACCAATTCTATTTTGCAACGCAGGAGAATTGAGGTTTGCTATTGCTTCAAGCCCATTTTTTGCATACACAATTGGATTTTTTATACCACATTCTTCCATGACCGACTTCAATAAATACACATCGTCCTCGTCGTCGTCACAAATAAGAATCGTTATTGCTTTGTTCATTCGTTTAGGTTATTTGGGAAGGTAAACGTGAAAAATGGCCCCCGATTCTCCCTGACGAGGTTCGGCCAGTATATAACCGTTGTGATTGGTGACAATTCTACGGCACAACGAAAGGCCAATTCCCGTTCCTTCAAATTCGTTACGGCTGTGTAATCGCTGGAAAATTACAAAAATTTTCTCAGCATATTGAGGTTCAAAACCTATCCCGTTATCTATAAACGTAATTCGGTGGTATATATTTTCACTCTGCAAATCGCCCGCATTTGGTATTTCTCCCCCCGCTACCTGTTGGTAGTCAATCGTCACCACTGGGGCAACTCCGTCGTGGCAATACTTCATTGAGTTGGAAATCAGGTTAGTAAACAATTGTTCAAACTGACTTTTTACCCCCAATACCTCAGGAAGTGGCTGACTTATGATGCGTGCGTTTTTCTGGACAATTCGCTCCGATAATTCTTCTCGTACATTTTTTAGTACCTCGTTCAAGTCAATTTTTTCAAAATTTTCTTCACTTCGATTGGTCGCTTTTGAAAATGCCAAGAGGTCATTGATGAGATTTTGCATCCGCATCGCCGACTGACTTATCTTCACTAGGCTATTTTGAGCATCTTCGTTGAGCTGTGACGCGTGTCGAACCTGCAACCGTTCGCTAAATGCTCGAATTTTCCGCAGCGGCTCTTGCAAATCGTGCGAAGCTACGTAAGCAAACTGTTCCAATTCGGCATTGGTACGTTCGAGTTCTGACAATTTATTTTCCAATTCCGTTTGAAACCCAATCCGACGGCTCAATTCTACGTACAGAAGCCGAAAGAAGACGGCCAAAAAAGCCAAGGCTAACCCACACAGCCCCAACAGATACAGCGACATATTATGGTCAGCACTTTTTTGTAATTCAATGCGAAGATCTAAATAACCTTTCTCCTGCTGATCAAAACGCTCCGAGGTAGCCCGAATCTTATCCATATACCCTTTTCCAAGATTCAAGGTTTTTAGGTCAATTGGGATATTTTCTTGCGCACGGGCAATGTTCCCTTTGATGAAAATTAACCGTTGTTTTATAAATATCTCAAGCGAATCTAGCCGTTTCAATTGGGTCTCATTGTCACTCACAAGCGCCCTCAAGTCAGACTGATATTGCTTTATATTTTCAAGTCCTTTTTGGTAAGGCCCTAAAAAATGCTCCTGATGCGACAGTAGAAAACCTCGCTGACCTGTTTCTATATCAACTAATGTCTTGATTAGCTCTTTGTTCAAAAAGCGGATTTGGTACGAATGCGCCACATCATTCGTACGTTTCCCCATCTCTTCAAAGTGATTGAAGGTAACCCAACTCAAAAAAACCAATAAAAGTAAGCTGACAAACGTCGCCAAAATAATGGTAAAAAGAGCACTGGGGACGGAATACAAAGGATTCAAATTGGGAATTTTTT
This sequence comes from Runella sp. R0.1_18, assembly GCF_057652155.1. NCBI lineage: Bacteria > Pseudomonadati > Bacteroidota > Cytophagia > Cytophagales > Spirosomataceae > Runella > Runella sp. R0.1_18. The sequence goes on along the minus strand of NZ_JBYFCK010000009.1, from coordinate 66,542 downwards.
TACCCGAAAAATTGTAGAAACTTTTCCCCAATTTGGGTAAAAAACGAATCAAAAACCACACTTTAATTTTCTGCGCTCTTGTTCTCATGCGAAACTGTTACCAAGTCTATCAAAATTCAGCATTTTTTTAGAATTAACTAAAATTTGCTGCCCCATTTTTCAAAAAAAATACCCAAAAGCGAAACTTGGGCATATTTTTTTAATACCACAACCACAGAACAATTCCCATACCACACCATGGCCGCACCTGCCTTTAACCTGTTACAATCGCAAAAGCAAACGCTTAAAATCTCGCCCTCCCAAATTCAGTTGCTGAATTTTTTGCAATTGAATTCATTGGAGCTTGAGCAGTACATCAAAAACGAGTTGGAAGAAAATCCGCTCTTGGAAGAACGCCAAAACGACGAACAAGACGGAGAGGCGAACGACACGGAGTTTTCGTTAAGCCCACAAGCCGAAGACCGTACCCAAGACTACATGGACTGGGACGAGTTTAGCAACGATGACTTACCTGATTATCGGACGCGTATTGACCATGCCTCCGACGACGACAAAATATATACGCCTGTAGTGGTTGAAACTACCGATTGGCGGAGTGAATTAAAAGAACAATTTCACTTGTTGCCTTTTTCAGAAAAACAACTACAACTTGCTGATTTTCTGATAGATTCTCTCACCGACCAAGGCTATTTGCCCGCTTCGGTAAGTACCCTAGCGGATGACGTTTCGTTTACGACGGGAATATTTGTGGAAGAAGAAGACGTACATTTTTTGGTTGACTGTCTCCGAAAAATGGAGCCCATTGGTTTGGGAGCGCGCGATTTAAAAGATTGCCTGTTGATGCAGCTCGCCCGTGACAAAAGCCCAGCAGCGGGGGTTGCTTCATGGCTAGTTGATGACCTTTTTGAGGAAGTTGCCGCCCGTAATTACGACAAAATTATGCGTATGAGCGGCCTGCAACAGCACGAATTGAAAGAAGCAATTGCGCTCATTAGCACCCTCCGTCCCTACCCAATTGTGGACGGCGGCAGCAGTTCAGCCATGGTTTTGAAAGAAACCATTGTCCCTGACTACATTATAATCGTTGAAAACGAGGCCATCGAAGTAAGTCTTAACACCCGTGGGATTCCACCGTTGAAAGTCAATACCGATTATGCCAAATCCGTGGGCACATCGCGCTCGGCGGCTAGTTACGTCAACTCAAAGATTTCGGCCGCCCAGTGGTTAATCGAAGCCATTTTGCAACGCGAAGCGACCATGCTCAAAACAATGCGTACCATTGTTAATTTGCAACGTGACTATTTTTTAACGGGTGATGTAAGGTACTTGAAACCAATGGTATTGCGCGACATTGCCGAACGCATCAAAATGGATGTATCAACCATTTCGCGAACTACCAGTGGAAAATATGCGCAAACCCCATTTGGAATTATTCATTTAAAAGACTTATTTACCGAGGGCGTCAAAACCGACAACGGCGAAGAAGTTTCAAACCGCCAGATTCAATCCGCTTTGGTCGCGTTGGTGGGGCAAGAAGACAAATCTCAACCACTAAACGACACCCAATTGACGGAGCTTTTGGCCCAACAAGGGTATTCATTGGCCAGAAGAACGATTGCCAAATACCGCGATTTACTCGATATTCCGTCCGCAACCATGCGGCGAGTTTTATAACGTACTTACTTGATTTTAATTAGTTTTTGCATCTCATGGCACAAAAAATCTTAGTCATCGACGACGACACCGACATCTGCTTACTTTTACGCCGCTTTTTAAGTAAAAATGGGTTTGATGTGGCCATTGCGCACAATGGTGTCACTGGCTTAGCCACCCTCGACGACTTTCGTCCAGACCTTGTTTTGACGGATTTCAAGCTAGGAGATATGGACGGCGTTACGATTCTAACCCAAATCAAAGAGCGGTTCCCTTACGTTCCTGTGCTCATTATTACGGGTTATTCTGACATAAAAGTGGCCATCAACGTCATGAAACAAGGTGCTTATGATTACATTACTAAGCCCCTTTTTCCCGACGAAATCCTCTTGACCATCAAAAAAGCCCTGAGCCAGCCCACGCATCACGTTGTGCCTGCGGCGGCGGCGGTCGAAGAAGAAACCAACAACCCATCATCGCCCCGTAAAAAAAGCAGCGGCCCTGCTCCTGCTTATATTTTAGGAAATGGCCCCGAATCTCAGCAATTATACAAACAAGTTGACTTGGTTGCCCCGACCAATTATAGCGTACTCGTTTACGGCGAAAGTGGCTCAGGAAAAGAAGCCGTTGCCCTCGAAATCCACCGTCGGAGCAAGCGTTCCAGCGGGCCGTTTGTGGCCATGGACTGCGGGGCTATTTCTCGTGACTTGGCGGCGAGTGAGTTGTTTGGGCACGAAAAGGGGTCATTTACGGGCGCACTCACCCAAAAAATAGGTCATTTTGAAATGGCCAATGGCGGCACGCTCTTTTTGGACGAAATCGGCAATTTACCCTACGATGTTCAGGTGTCGTTGCTGCGCGTGGTGCAAGAACGGAAAGTGCGCCGTATCGGTGGAAACCGCGAAATCGAAGTGGATGTTCGTATCATTGTGGCCTCCAACGAGCGCCTCATCGAAGCCGCCCGCCGAGGAAAATTTCGCGAAGATTTGTATTACCGTTTCAACGAGTTTAGCATCGACGTCCCACCGCTTCGTGATCGCAAGCAAGACCTCATGGCATTTGCTCAGTTTTTTCTTGATAAAACCAACGAAGAATTGGGGAAAAATGTCCGTGGTTTTTCGTCCGAAGTCATTCAGGCGTTTGAAGAATACCCTTGGCCTGGCAACCTCCGCGAGATGCGAAACGTCATCAAACGTTCTACGCTGCTATCAGAAGGAAGCATGATAGAAGCCCGAACCCTCCCGTTTGAGTTGCTGAATTACAGCCGATTACTATTTTTAGAACCCAGTACCCCTGCGGTAGCCCCAGTACCATCGCCGCCCGTGGAAGTACCCATCTATGCACCGCCCCAACCCGTCGTTTCTGTTCCTGTAGCCTCAAAAGCAACATTCAACAAAACCGACCTAAAAGCCGCTGCACTGGAAGCCGAGTACGAAATGATTTTGAATGTGTTGAAGCAGGTTAATTTCAATAAAAGTAAAGCCGCCGCCGCTTTGGGCATCGATCGAAAAACGCTTTATAACAAAATGAAAAGCCTCAACTTAAACAGCTAGGACTCCTAGCTGTTTTTGGCATTTAAGATACCATGACCGTACCCTACGATAATCCGCTTAAAACATTTCAGCTCGACTTGATTGGAAGTCAAGTAGAATTGCTTTGCCGTATTCTACCTGACCTTATTTACGTGATTGATTTAAAAATCAGCAAGTTAGCATTTGTCAGTGACCGAGTGACCGAATTGCTGGGGTATTCGCTCGACGATATTCACGAAATGGGTGACACGTTTGGGCCGATTATGATTATTGAAGACCGTGCTAATTTTTCAAAGCAAATCTCAGAAAAATTCCACAACCTTCAGATCGGAGAAAATGTAGAATTTATGATGGGATTTCGCCACAAAAATGGCGAAATCCTTACGCTTCGTAACCGTGGTACTGTCCTTAAAAAGGACGAAGAAGGCAACAACCACTACCTGATTCTCACTGCCGAAGACGTCACTCAGTCGCAACTCAGGGAGCAAACAATTTATAAAAAACAACAGCACATCGAAGATACCGAACGTGCGCTTAGGTTTGGCTCATGGGCTGTAAGCAATTACCCCGCCAACGACAAGGTGTATTGGTCCAACGGTGTTTTTGATATTACGGGGCTGTCCGTCAAAGACTATCCCGATAGCTTTGTTCCGTTCCAAACTTACTCAGAGCTAATTCCTACGCAGGAGCGCGAACGTGTTCAGGCCATTGCCCAAGCACACCTTGCTTCCAAAGACCCGTACTATGAAATAGAGCACGGGATGATTGACACCAATGGTCAACAAAAACAGGTTTTGCTCCGTACTCACGCTTTTTTTGAAGAACATAGTTTTTCACTAATCGGAACGGTTTCGGACATTACCCTCACCAAGCGCTACGAAGACGAACTTGCCACAAAAATTGTCGAGCTCGAACGTCAGCAGGCGCAGATGGAAGAAGCAGAGTCGATTTTTAAGTTTGGAAGCTGGGAATGGCAGTTGGGAGAACAAAATTTTCGCTGGTCGGAAGGCATGTTTCACTTGCTAGGTATTGACTCAAGCACTTGTCCCAGCCATACTGTTCCCGAGGGGTTTTATAATCAGTTTGGACACCCTAGCGACATCAAGGCTATTGATGATTTTGCGGCCGAGTTATTGGCTGGACAAAAGGCCATCAACGAACTCAACCACCGCTTGGTTGATAAAAATGGCGATTTAAAGTACATTTCTATTCGGGCAAAAAGCCATTTTGACGAACACGGGAAAGTCCAAAAAATCGTTGGGGTTTGCATTGACGTCACTCAGCTTGAAATTTACAAACGCGAACTCGAACGCCAGCTCGAAGCCGTCAATAAAAGTAACCGTGAGTTGGAGCAATTTGCGTACGTAGCTTCCCACGATTTACAAGAACCACTGCGCAAAATCATTGCGTTTGGCGAACGTCTCGAAAAGAAATACCAAGAAAGTCTCGGTGACGATGGTCGTTTTTTGCTCGGCCGCATGACCAATGCCGCTCAACGGATGAACCACCTCATTGAAGGGCTTCTGACCTATTCACGGGCATCGCGCCAGATGGAATCACTCCAAACGGTTTCGCTACAAGAGGTTATTAAACAAGTACTTGAAGATCTTGAACTCAAAGTCCAAGAAAAACAAGCCACCATCACGATTGGGGATTTGCCAACGGTGGACGCCCAGCCTGTTCAGATGCGTCAGCTTTTTCAGAATCTTATCGACAATGCTCTGAAATTCAGCAAAATAGACACGCCCCCAATCATTAATATTACCTCATCGGCTGTCAACAAAAATGACATAAAGTACAATCCTCAGCTTAATTCTGAACTTAATTATTATCAATTTTCGGTCAAAGACAACGGCATTGGCTTTGCGCCCGAATACAATCAACGCATTTTTGGGATTTTCCAACGGCTTCATGGGCGCTCAGAATACGAAGGAACGGGCTTAGGCTTGGCCATTTGCCGAAAAATTGTGGAAACCCACCAAGGATATATCGAGGCCGAAGGCCAAGAAGAGCAAGGAGCCGAGTTCGTCTTTTACTTGCCTGTCAAATAACTACCTCATTTTAACCTATGTTTAACCCGTAACACCAACCATTTTGGAAGCACACGACACCCACTACAACAAAAATCGAGCACTTATTTTGGTTGCCGAAGATGATGAAGACGACCAACTTTTCACCAAAGAAGCCTTTGAAGAAGCCCGTTCTTATATTGATATTCGCTTTGTAAACGACGGTCTTGAGTTGCTTGATTACCTCAAAAAACGCAACAAATACGCCGAACCCGCCGATGCACCACGGCCTTCGCTTATTTTGCTTGACCTCAACATGCCCAAAATGGACGGTCGCGAAGCCCTCAAGGAAATTAAGTCAGACGAAACCCTGCGTACCATACCAATCGTTGCCCTCACTACGTCCAAAGCCGAACAAGACGTCTTAAAAACGTACCAATTGGGGGTAAATAGTTTTATTACTAAACCCGTAACATTTACCGAATTTACCGAAATAGCCCGAACCCTCGGTCACTACTGGCTTGATATTGTCCAACTTCCTCAAAATCGTAAGTAAGCTTTTTTAACGCACATGAGCACCGAAACCCTCAAACTCTTGATCGTTGACGACGACGAAGACGATTTTTATTTGACCTCCGATTACCTCAAAGAAATACCTTCTAAAAAATTTGATATTACCTGGGCAAATTCGTTCAACGAGGGAATCAAAAAACTAACCCAAGACAGCTTTGACCTGTGTTTTTTTGATTTTTTGTTGGGAGCCAAAACGGGCATCGACTTGCTCAAAATGGCACTCGAAAGAGGGGTAAGCTGCCCTATTGTGCTGCTTACAGGCAAAGGCGACCAGCACATCGACCTCGAAGCCATGCGTCTTGGGGCAATGGATTATCTGGTTAAAAGTGAGTTGGATTCTGAGAAATTAAATCGGTGTATTCGGTATTCGTTGGAGCGTGCAGAAAGTGTTCGGCGGCTACGAGAAAGCGAAACCAGGCTGCGCAACATCTTTGAACACATGAAGGATGCGGTTCTTTTGAAACGCCCCAATGGACTCATTTTTTACCACAATACCGCCGCACTCACCCTCCTCGGGTTTGACGAAACTGACATTCGACAGCTTCATTTTCGCGATTTGTTTGTCACCGTTTCCGATTACGATCGCTACGTGCAAGCCCTTGAACACCGCGATTCCTTGGACCATTTCGATGCGCTTTTGCTCCGAAAAAACAACGAACGGATACTGTGCTCGCTTCACATCAGCAGACATACCGACAGCGAAGGACTTCCGTACATTATGATTGTTATTCAGGACATTACGACCCGAAAAAAACTTGAACGGGACAGGTTGCTGGCCGAAAAAGCCGCTTCTACCGCCCGTCTTGTACGTACGCTTGCCCACGAAGTTCGGAATCCCCTTACCAACATACACCTGTCGCTCGACCAACTAGAACCCGAGCTTGAAGACGAAGATTTGCGTCTTTTTACGGATATTATTCGACGTAACGGCCACCGAATCAACGGCCTCATCACCGAACTCCTCAATTCGTTTAAACCCCAAGAGACGATTCTCAAACACGTCTCAATTCAAGATATTTTGGAAGCAGCGCTTGCTGAGGCCATCGACCGCATCAATTTGAAAAAAATTACGCTCATCAAAGAATTTGGACAAGCGTGCTTTTTAGAATTGGATGCGTCAAAGATTAAAATTGCCCTACTTAATCTTATTATCAATGCCATCGAGGCCATGGAACCCGAATCGGGCGTGCTGACTATTGTGACTTACATCGACGACGAAACCTGTTTTGTCAAAGTCCAAGACAATGGCTCAGGCATTAGTCCAGAAAACGTAAACCGTCTGTTTGAGCCTTATTTCACCTCAAAAACAAACGGTTTAGGGCTGGGATTGGCCGCTACGCTTACCATTTTACATTCGCACCAAGCAACAGTCGAAGTGGAATCTGAACTTGAAAAAGGCACTACCTTTACTGTGATGTTTCCACTTGCGAAATATACGTCCTTTGCTGAGGAGGAAATGGCCGAATAATTGTTTTTCGGAACAACGACCGCAAAAGCTCAATCGCCAACGCACCCACTACAAGCAGCATAGCAAACACCGTGGCCCACACCAAAATACGGTGGTACTCTGCTGCTTGATGACGTGCAATGAGTATGCCCGTAAAAGCCCACAAAACTGAAAGGCTCATATAGCCATTGCGCAGTATGTTCAGGGCAATACCTGTCACAATGGCCCCAATAACAACCATCGTACTTGCCCACGACACTTCGTTGCCTGTCCAACCCAAACTCACCAAATAGGCCGTCACGTTGGCAATGGTAGCAATACAAATCCAGCCCAAATACATTCCAAATGGGGCTTTTAGGGCCACCCGACTTCCGAGCGTAAGCGCAGGGGCAATACCATCTATTTTACGATTGATTTGAACCAATTGGGCCAATAACAACACCATAACGACCACCGAAATGGCAATGTACTCAAAATGCCACAAACAAATCCAAGAGGCATTTAGAAAGCAGCTTGTCACAAAACCCAACCCTATACTTCTGACTGTTTCGCCCGTGGCTGGATCCACATTTCTTTGAAACATCGACTTACTCTGTTTGACGCAAAACCAAAAAAGGAGAAGATAAATCACTCCCCAAATGGAAAACGTGATGGGTGCAGGGACAAACAGATTGGGGTATTGGTCGGAAAGCTGTCCCGTGGTTTTATGGTTTAAAGGTAGCGCTACGGCAAGGTAGTTGGCCGCAATCATTACCACAAAAAAGACCCAGTTAAGCAACTGTAAAGTCTTGACGCCTAGGTTATTCATCTGTGCTTTCATAGTTTTTCATGTTTTGTGTTATTAATAAAACACGCGTTCCAAAGCCATTGTTTGCCCCAACTGTGGTATTTGTTCCACACTTTCCCACATGTCTCACCTCATTTTCCCCATTTTTTTGGCTGTTTTAGCCTTGGAACAACGTTTTTAACTTACTGAACATCAATCAATTTTTCCACCCAAAACTATTTTCAATCATGCGCTCTCTCTTGTATATTATCGCTGTCATTTTAGTAATAGGCTGGTTAATTGGCGCTTTTGCCTACAGTGCTTCTGGTCTTATTCACATCCTTTTGGTATTTGCCGTTATTTCGTTCCTGATAGGACTTATCCGTAGAGGAACGGTTTAGCACCCCTACACTACGTTTTTGTTGATGTTTCACTTAAAAACTGTTCAATTGTATGGAAGCTCTCATTTTGTTAATTATCATGGGTGTAGGACTCATCGGACTTGCAGTTTCATCGGCGTTGCTTTATTCAACTTATCATCCCAAACAGGATGGACTCAACACAAACGTAGATCAAGCACACCGTGACTTGTTCTTTCGAAAAGTCAAAAACAACGCCACCCGTATGCGTCACGCTCTTCACTAATAGATAGTACCATAAGGAAAACGCGCCATTCCATTTGCCTTGGAATAGCGCGTTTTTTTTGTTTTATTCTTTCCATAGTGGTAAAAGCCCAGTAAGTTGTCTTTAGGATAGTTGGGAAAGAACCGCCCACTGCGTATTTTTGCAGGAAAGAAAAAACTCGTATAGTTGAAATTTACAGCCCAAATAACGTCTATCATTCTCTTACTATTAACCACTTTGGCCGTTTGTGCCCAAGAGGTTAATATCCAAGTTCTCCAACAAGGAACGTCCTTTACTGACTCTTCTTTTTATGATATTATTCCCGTTGCCAACCAATTTTGGATCGGGGGGAAATACGGCATCCTCAAAGCCAGCGATGCCCAAGGCCAATTATCCGACATTTCGTACCCCAACCAACGCGTTGATATTTATAAATTTGACCGCTTCGACGACCAAAACCTAATTGCTTGCGGCGATAAAGGAGTGATTTACAAACATAACTTAGTGTCAAAAACATGGGAGGTAATTCGGGTGAAAGGCTACGAAAAAGCATGTTTTTACAACATGGCCGTCGTCAACGACTCTACGGCGTTTATCTGCGGTGGCAACTCGGCCATTGCCCACTCTCAGAAAACCGTTCCTTTGGGTTTTATTCTCAAATCCATTGACCGTGGGCGCACTTGGAAAAAAGTCTATAGCAATCCTTTTCAAATGGTTTGGTGCGTTAAGTACAACCCTCATAATCAGCAAGTATATGCCTTGATGTACACCCCAAACAAGACTTTTTTGTACGCACTATCAAACGACCAATGGAAACGCCAGGAAAAAATAGGCAATAGTATTTTTCACGAAATTCAATTTGATAGCCCGTCGCAGTACGTAGCCATGGGTGGGTGGATTGGTAAAAAAGGGCGCGTTCATCGCAATCGTCAGCGCTCCGAAATCCCACTTTCAGGCTTGGTTTGGGGACGCGTGACCAACCACAAATATGAGCTTTATACGGCTTGCAACGGCCAAATTTTGTTGGGTGACAACGCGGGAAAATACAAACGTTTTGGCATAAAACTCAACGACCAATTTAGCATTTACGAAGCCGTTTTCACTTCCGAAAACACCGCATTAGCCATCGGTAGCGCCCAAACCCTACTTAAAATCACCATTCAACCCGCACCTCTCACTGCTGGAAGCGCTCAGTAAAGTAGAAGAAACTTTTGCAAACCCAGCGCAATCAAGGCCGTAGTGTAAGCATCCGACGTAAAGTACAGCACATTGCGCACTACTGTTCCTCCCGAAAAAAACACGCCTCCTTTCCAATAAATTTGGTCTTTTTCTTGCTGTTTTTGGCGACTTAAAAACTGCACCAACAACCCTATTTTTTCTTTGGGCACATCGATTCCTGCTTCTTTAAAATACAACATCGCCAACAGCGCATAAGCCGACGACTGCACCACATCTCGGTGATTTACTTTTCGACGGCTCCGAAAACTTCCATTGTCCCGCTGCGACGCTATGAGGTGACTTAACATCATTTCGGCGGTTGGTCGTAACGAGGAATCGCCCGCAGCCAACGCTTTTGCGACCGCATAATGAAAATGATAGCGGTTGGGGTAATACGTTGCCGCTCGCCGCCAGCGCTGCATTTTTGCCTGGTGTTCAATAAAGTTTTTTGCCCCTACCCTCCCTCGGCTTTGGGTCAATTCTCCTTTTTTTGCCAAATAAGTCAGTACGTTGGCATTCACCACAGCGTCGAGGTCGTTGGTACCATACGGAATGTAGGGTTGATAAGGCGTTGGGTAGCAAATGCTGCTTTTCAGAAAAAACGTCTGGTTATGGCCAATCGTTTTTAAGATATTCCAACGTTTAAATTCCGCCTCCTTTCCCAGCCAAGTCATATAAGCACTTGAGTTGGGGAAGCCATTAAACAAGTAATTGTACCAATGGCGGTTTTTACGATTTTCGTCCAAAAACGCGTCAAAAAGCCGATGGCTTACCAAGCTGTCATTCGTTCCAAAAATGCGGTTGTGGTACCAAATCGCAAGGTTCCCCGAAGCCGTATCGTCGGCATCATTTTCGACGTTGGCAGCATTGTTGATATAACGAGAATTTAATTTATACTGCGTTGGACGCCGCACCAAGGGCACAGGCTGCGGTTCTGGCCCCCGTTTTAAGTCACGATTGGGGGGTAATTTTTTCCAAAAATTAAATTCCAAATGGGTCGCGTACGAACAAATTTCGGGGTAAGCTTTGAGCAGCATGGGGCGAATTTCTTGCAAAGCGGTGTCTGACAAATACATTTCAGCCAGCAGGTTATGAATCCCAATGGTGGTAAAACTGTTTGAGTCTCGGTACTTGTGGCGTGTCCCTAACAAGACAAAACGCGTGTGCATTTGCATATAAGCAGGCCATTCGCCTGCATATTCTTTACCCTCAATGGTGAACGCACATTGGCTCTTTTCCAAATAGTTAAGGGCAAATTTCACTTCCAATGCAATCGAATCGGGGGTTTGGGCGTTAGTTGTGGTACTTGCTCCCCAACAAATGATACCAATGCAGAAATGGCGCAATTGCCAACATCGTATGTATAACTGAGAAAGACGAAGGGACATTTTATTGAAAATCTTTTTTACTTATGACAATACGGTCAAAATAGGATTCGTTATTTGAACAAAAAAACAAGAAAAACGGCCATTTTGAAGTTTGGCAAAGTTATTGATAGACAACAAATCGACGGATTCTTAGTTCTTTTAAGGCAATAATTGTACTTTTGCCGAGTTAATAAACAAACATTTAAGGTACAAAAATTCGTAATTAACGATTACAAGGATAACTAATAACGATTAACTATTTAATCTAAATGGTCAAATTCAGTATGAAAGCGGCGATTTGGGTGCTCTCAGCCACAGTGCTGATCAGTGCTTGTAAGTCGAAACACCCTTCAAGCCTCAATCCAGGCAAGAAAAGTACAGCAACGAACGTGGATTTTGCTTCTAAAAACGGCGGCAAGTCTAAAAAAGGGAAGAAAGGTGTTGCAGCAACGTCTGCCGAGCCAGAAGGCTTCGCAGTAATGCCTTACAAATCGCAAGTGGTAGGTCCTAATCTTGTGTTTATCGAAGGAGGCCGTTTTACCATGGGGGCGTTGGAAGAGGATGTGATGAACTCTCGTGACAATCGTGAGCGTACGGTCAGTGTGCAGTCTTTCTACATGGATGAAACCGAGATTACCAACCTGAACTATCTCGAATACCTCCATTACGTACAGCGCGACTCATCGGCCGAAGTACTCTCAAAAGCACTTCCCGATACTACGGTTTGGTACGATCCATTGTCGTTCAACGACTCGTACGTAACGTACTACTTCCGTCACCCAGGTTTCCGCATGTACCCAGTAGTGGGCGTTTCTTGGGTGCAAGCAAACGACTATTCTATCTGGCGTACAAACTTTGTGAACGATAACCTAGCCAAACAAGCTACGGGCAAACCTAAGAAATCGTCGCTAGGTGGTAAGAAGAAAAAAGGCCAAGCCATGGCTGAGTCAGAAGCATTAATGACCAACGCGCGTCCTGCGGTAGAAAGTGGCTACGTGCTACCTAACTATCGCCTTCCAACCGAAGCTGAGTGGGAATATGCCGCAAAAGCAATGATTGGTACGCAGTACGCCGATGAAAACCAGTCGAACCAACGTATTTATCCTTGGGATGGCTCATCATTGCGTAACCCACGTGGCAAACACAAAGGAGAGATGATGGCCAACTTCAAGCGTGCCAAAGGAGACTACGCGGGTATTGCTGGCAAGTCAAACGACGGTGCCATTATCACGGAAGAGGTGTATAAATATCCTGCCAACGATTTCGGTTTGTATAACATGGCTGGAAACGTAAATGAATGGGTATATGACGTTTATCGCCCGTTGTCATCCATGGACTTCAAAGACTTGAACCCGTTGCGTCGTGATGGCTTCTTGGACGAAGAAAAACGCTATGACGTAAAAGGCAACAACTCTGTTATCAACGATAAACTTCGTGTGTATAAAGGAGGCTCTTGGAACGACGTAGCTTACTGGTTGTCACCAGGTACGCGCCGCTTCTTAGCACAAGATTCTTCTACTGCGATGATTGGTTTCCGTTGCGCCATGATTTCGACAGGTAGAAATAAGTAATTAATTCCATTTTCCTTATACGCAAAAAGGCGGCCTTAAAGGTCGCCTTTTTGCGTATAAAGCATATTGATTATCAAGCACTTTAATTAATTAACTTAATCTATGTAAAAAATATTTTATAAAAAACATTTGGATTTAACGAATCACTGATAGACCTTTGCAGCCAGCAAAAATGGCCAGAGAAAAAAGTCTCTGGCCATTTAAAAGTCCTAATAATACATATATTCGATAGGATATAAGTATTTATTTAAATACACAAAAACAACCACCACAAACTGTCCAATTCGCCACGATTATGAAACAGGCTCTAAAAGTATTCTATTCGATAGGTTTACTATTTTTTGTATTTCAATCGAATGCACAAAACACACCCATTATTAATGCTACCTTATCGGGAACGGTCATAGATGCCGTCACCAACGAACGCCTCATTGGCGCTTCGGTCTCCATCAAGGGGACGACCAACGGTGCTTCTACCGATGCTAACGGCGAGTTCCGGCTCGTTACGGGACAAAAACTACCTTTTACCCTCATTGTCACTTACATTGGGTATAAAACCCGCGAACTTATTGTCAACGAACCTAAAGTTGAGATTCGTTTAGAAGCTGGTTCTAACCAACTCGAAGACGTGGTGGTTACCTCGCGTCGTCGCCAAGAGTCCGTGCAAGACATTCCCATTCCGATTTCGGTAGTACGCGGTGTAACCGTTGAAGACCAAGGCGCTTTCAACGTAAACCGTTTGAAGGAATTGGTACCAACTGTTCAGTTTTATGCCTCAAATGCCCGAAACACCACCCTCAATATCAGAGGATTAGGCTCAACATACGGATTAACCAACGACGGAATTGATCCAGGTGTTGGCTATTACGTTGACGGCGTTTATTACGCCCGCCCCGCAGCCACTGCACTCGACTTTATTGACATCGACCAAGTAGAAGTACTTCGCGGTCCACAAGGAACATTGTTTGGAAAAAATACAACTGCGGGTGCCTTCAACGTAACCTCACGCGCTCCTTCTTTTGACCCAACCGCCAGCTTTGAACTTAGTTACGGAAATTACGGCTATATCCAAGCAAAAACATCCATCTCAGGCCCATTGAGTAAAAAACTAGCAGCAAGGGTTTCGTTTTCGGGTACGCAAAGAAATGGGTTGTTTTACAATACCCGCACCCAAACCAACATCAATGACATCAACAATATCGGCGTCAGAACGCAGTTTTTGTACAAGCCAACTGAAAAAATAAACATCACGTTTATCGCCGACATCACTGACCAAAAACCTGTGGGGTACGGTTGGCCAGTTGCCAAAGTAGTCACTACCCAACGCGCAGCTTACCGTCAATTCAACGCCATCATTGCTGATTTAAACTATAAATTGCCTTATCAGAGTGCTTTTGAAAGAATATTAGACTTAGATACGCCATCAAGAGCTGGCAACCAATTAGGTGGATTGTCATTGAATGCAGACTTTAAAATCGGTAAAGGAACGTTGACATCTACGACAGCTTGGCGTTATTGGAAATGGGATCCCCTCAACGACCGTGACTATACAGGCTTGCCTTCATTCACTATCTCATCAGGGACATCTGCCCATGATCAGTTTTCGCAAGAATTTAGATATTCAGGAAAAATCAATGACAAACTCAGCGGTGTAATTGGTGCTTTTGGTTTGTGGCAAGACCTAAGAACTGACCCAGTGCATACCGAAGAAGCAGGTTCGGCACAGTGGCGTTTTGCGCAAAGTTCTACCAGCGCACTTTGGAAAACACCTGGCTTGTTTGATAATTTCGGCATCAAAACTACTTATGGCATCAAATCATCTAGTGTAGCATTATTTGCGCAAGCGGACTGGGCAATCACCAGTAAATTGCACATCTTACCAGGTCTTAGATACAACAACGATACAAAGAAAGCCAACTACAGCCGCGTAACCTACGGAGGTTTACAAACCACTGACCCCGCTTTATTGGCCCTTAAAAATGGCGTATATAGCAACCAAACTTTTGATATTGATGCCTCTGAGGGTAATTTCTCTGGCCAGCTAACGGTTCAGTATAAATTCAACAAAAACGTCAATGCTTTCGGTACGTATTCATTGAGCTATAAACCAATTGGGGTTAACGTAGGTGGGTTGCCTACTGCAAGTGGTCGTGTCTTGACCGAATTGGCGACAGTTAAACCAGAAGCGGTATCCCACCTTGAATTTGGGGTTAAAACCAAGCCTTCTGCCAATTCAGTCTTAAACATCGTATTTCACAATACCGACATCAAGGATTACCAAACGCAAGTACAAACACCTGAACCTGGGGTAAACCGTGGATACTTAGCCAATGCAGAACGCGTAAGAGTGATTGGTTTGGAAATAGATGGGAACATCAAAGCAAACAATCACATCTCATTTACGGGTGCTTTTGCTTACACCGACGGAAAATACGTGAAGTTTACCAACGCACCAGTGCCCATTGAAGAAGTAGGTGGCCCTCAAGCTTTCAAAGATATTTCGGGAGGACAATTGCCAGGCATTTCAAAATACGCAGGGTCGCTTGGTACCGAGATTACAGGCAAAGGAAGCTTATTTGGACTAAAAGGCAATTACTTCGGTGGTCTTGATGTGTATTACCGCTCTACATTCTCGTCAAGCCCTTCTCCTTCGGCATTCTTAGACATTGAAGGCTACGCGTTGCTCAACGGTCGAGTAGGTTTCAGGGCATCAAATGGCTTGTCTATCTTTATCTGGGGAAGAAACTTAGGCAACAAAGATTACTACGAGCAGCTTTTGGTCGCTCCAGGAAGTGCTGGACAAATTGGAGGTATTTTGGGTGATCCACGTACCTACGGCATAACGCTTCGATACACGCTATAATCTCACCACATTTTGAACGAGGGTTTCGTTTTTGACCCTCGTTCAAGCCCTAAACAAACACAACCATGGCACAGACATCCGTTCAAAAGAGAGTATTTGGAGGCGATTACCTTCTCTTCGGGCTTTTTGCTTTTATCTTAGTAGCTGCTGTGGGTCTGGGAGGTTGGCAGCTTTGGGGAACCAGCCTTCAATTCAACCTCAAAGATTTGTTTACCTCCGAAACCCTCCTTTTTATTGGAGCTGGATTTTTAGCCCAAACCATCGACGGGGCATTGGGAATGGCCTACGGAATAAGCTCTACTTCACTTTTGTTGAGCTTGGGCGTCCCTCCCGCGGCAGCGAGTGCGAGTGTTCATATTGCGGAAGTATTTACGAGCGGCGCTTCGGGCTTGTCGCATTGGAAGTTTGGAAATGTCAATAAGAAGCTTTTCAAACTATTACTCATCCCAGGTATCATTGGAGCAGTTACGGGTGCCTACCTTTTGAGTTCTTTCGATGGAAACTTAATTAAACCTTACATTTCCATCTACCTTCTTATCATGGGCATTGTAGTGATTCGTAAAGCCTTAGGAAAGAAAAAAGCAAAAACAAAAACCAAATACGTCGGGCCGTTGGCACTCCTCGGCGGCTTTGTCGATGCCGTAGGTGGCGGTGGCTGGGGGCCTGTTGTTACCTCCACCTTGATTGGCAGCGGACGTGACCCTCGCTATACCATTGGTTCGGTCAATACCGCAGAGTTTTTTATTGCGGCCGCGGGGGCAGGAATGTTTACTTTAATGATTGGAATTGATAACTGGCGCGTCATTATTGGGTTATTGCTAGGCGGCGTAATCGCTTCTCCTTTTGCCGCTTATGTTTGTGGGAAAGTAAATCCCAAAATCTTAATGGTGATTGTCGGAATCGTTATTATAATTCTTAGCCTACGCAACATTTTGACTTTGTTTTAATGCCCAACGCCATGAACATCAACATCTTTGCCTTTGCTGTTCCCCTTTTCTTATTTTTTATCGCATTAGAATACTTTGTAGCTAGAAAAACAGGGAAAAAGTATTTTCACTTTAACGAAACCATTGCGAACCTCAACGTTGGGGTTGCCGAACGTTTGATTGACCTGTTTACCGCAGGAGGTTTTTATTTTGTCTATGACTATTTGCACCAACATTTTGCACTACTTGACATCCAACCGACGCTGCTTCACTGGATTCTTTTATTGTTGTTTACTGACTTTTTGTGGTATTGGTACCATCGGCTCGGGCATGAAGTAAATATATTTTGGGCGGCCCACGTGGTTCATCACCAAAGCGAAGATTTTAATTTAACTACGGGAACCCGAATCACCATCATTCAGGCGGTAGCCCGAACATTCTTTTGGACCATCATTCCCATCATCGGTTTCCCAGCCGAAATGATTACGGTCGTACTTATCATTCACGGGATTTACCCTTTTTTTACGCATACACAGCTCATTGGAAAACTAGGAATCTTAGAATATATTTTAGTAACGCCATCGCACCACCGCGTTCACCACGCGGCCAATGAACAGTATCTCGACAAAAACTACGGGGATATGTTTATCATTTGGGATAAACTCTTTGGGACGTTTGCCAAAGAAACTGAAGCGCCCGTCTATGGTTTGACAAAACCACTTGGAAGTCACAGCTTTTTGTGGCAACACTTTCACTTTTTTGTCGAACTAGGACTTGCCGTAACATCACAAAAAGGGTTCTGGAACAAACTAAAAGTTGTATTTGGTAAACCTGCCGAGTTTGATGAACGAATGAGGTCAAAAGCGGAAATCCTTTTTTTATCTCACCGAAAAGTACAAGCTCCCACGCACCGATTTAAAGGTTATGTACTGGGTCAAATGGCTTTTACGCTCTTTTTACTCTTTTGGTTTTTGTTGCTAGAACAATACGTTCCGCTGCCAGTGCAGCTCGCCATCTCTTTGTTTATTTTATTGACTCTGGTCAACAGTGGTGCCATTTTAGAACAACGCCGATGGGTGTTTTACCTTGAATACCTACGGATTGGTAGTTTAATGGGCGTCGTTTACTACTACTACCCTAGTCCAACCACTTTTGTTCTTTCGGCGGGCTTATTGGTAGCCGCATTGATTTACCTACGAAGCATCGAACGCCAATACCTACGCTTACTCTACGGAAACATTTACCTCCCAAATTCTTAATACAACATGAGAGCTATCATAAAAAACATTGGAGAAGATTATTTTATCTCTTCATTACCAACTTCTTATCAAAAAGTACAGCCTGTAAAAAATCGTGGACTTCTCCCCAGCATTCGGGTCAATGCGGAGGTAGGTGTATGGCAAAATCTGCCCGTCTATTTGGAATCAAACAGCTTTTTCTATCTGCACGATTTGCTGAATGAAGGCCCTTTGGTACTAAGTACCTACAGCCCTGCTTGGGAAAAATACGGTGCAACCCACCTCGACCGCCTCAACAAAGCATTTGAAGTTATTTCAAAGCTAGGAGCTAACATGCTTGTTATCAGCACCGAACACTTTAAGCACATTATTCATACGGTACAAGATTACGGCATTGAGTTTAATGTAGTCCAAGATTTAAACAATAAAATCAGTGAAGCACTGGGGGTCTATTCCGAATTTGAACCTGTCTGGGACCGCATTGCGGGAATTTCGGAAGATGTACCCTTCCCTGCCACGTTTGTCATAAGCCGAAACCGATACATCGTCTATGACTACGTTGACAAGGACTTTGAATATGCTGTTTCAGAAAAAGAAATTGAACGGGCCGTAAAAATCGCACTAAAATAAATCCATCTTATGTCAGACACATCCAACAAAAACAAACAAACGGCATTAGGCGACGTAGCCGCTAGACAACTGGCGATTGCGACCCGCACCGTGCCGCAAATGGTGACCATCACCCCCCGTTGGCTAACCCGCCTGTTGAACTGGGTTCCTGTAGAATCAGGCGTTTACCGTCTCAACAAAGTCAAAAACGCCAATAGCGTTGAAGTCGATTGTTCGGCGCGCGACGAGCGGGTTCTTCCCCAAACATTTGTCGATTACATTGACAATCCGCGCGAGTACAATCTGTCGGCCGTACAAACCATTGTTGATGTTCACACCCGCGTTTCTGATTTGTACAGCAAGCCTTACAATCAGATTTCGGAGCAGTTGCGCTTGGCGATTGAGACCATCAAAGAGCGTCAAGAAAGCGAACTTATTAATAATAAAGAGTATGGATTACTCCACAGCGTCGTTCCTTCGCAAGTAATAAAAACCCGCCTCGGAGCCCCAACTCCCGATGATTTGGACGAGCTGATTGCCAAAGTTTGGAAAGAACCTGGTTTCTTTTTGCTTCATCCGTTGGCTATTGCCGCCTTTGGTCGTGAGTGTACTCGCCGTGGCGTACCACCGCCAACAATTTCCCTTTTTGGTTCACAATTTATCACTTGGCGGGGTATTCCACTGATTCCTTCGGACAAGCTTCCTATCCAAAACAATAAAACCAAAATCATTTTGCTTCGCACGGGCGAGAGCCGCCAAGGAGTAGTAGGGCTCATCCAACCTGGATTGCAAGGCGAGCAAACCCCTGGGCTTTCGGTTCGTTTTATGGGCATCAACGACAAGGCCATCGCCTCTTACCTTGTTTCACTTTACTGCTCGTTAGCAGTATTGGTGGACGATGCCATTGCAGTTTTGGAAGACGTTGAAATCGGCAACTACCATGAGTACAAGTATTAATACCTCGACAGGACTGCCCGACGTAGCAGCGTTGGAAGCACTGGCAAATCAGTTTTTTGCTGCTTTGCCAGGCGAGCATCCGATTGCGCAAGGGTTTGCCAAGCAGGCGATTCATACCCTTGCGCCTGTTCACGCAGGAGCTCCCAATGAGGTTCCTTTCTATTTTGCAGACGGCGCACCCGCGCCGCCTGCCCTAGGGGGAATTGGAATTTCACCGACCTTGCACGACCCAACGGCTTTTGTCGCTGCTGGTGCAGAACCGACATCACCCCAAGTGGTCGAACCTACAAGCATTAGCTCAAACGGTGGACGAATTCCTAGCTCCGTAGCGGGGAGCGGTGCATCGCCCTCAGCGATTCAGCACGGCAACAACATTAATCTGGAGAATCCACAAACCAGTTTTCCCGACGAAAACTTAAAAAGTGACGCTATCCCCTCCTCTATTGGTTCGGGAAGGGAAACATCCCCAGAACAGTTGCCCTACCAATCCCATTTTTCGTTTGAATCCGAATTACAAAAGGCACTGGAAGCGCTTTCGGGCACAAATCACGTTGCTTCAATCCCTCAAAAAGACAGCCCTTACTATTTTCTTTCGGGTAATGCTTTGCAAGGGTTAGAGGGTGGTTTCGTACCGCAATTGTCTTCCGTATCTCAAACATCCCCCTCCAGCACTAGCTTACAAACAGCGCCCAAATTCCCATTAGACGCCGCGCTCATCAAAAAAGATTTCCCCATTCTTCAGGAAACTGTCAACGGGAAGCCCCTCATTTGGTTGGACAACGCCGCTACGACCCAAAAGCCTAAGTTGGTCATCGACCGTTTGAGTTATTTTTACGAACACGAAAATTCAAACATACACCGTGCCGCTCACGAATTGGCTGCTCGCGCTACCGATGCCTACGAAGCCGCCCGCGAAAAAGTCAGGGCGTTTTTGAATGCAGCTTCGACCAACGAAATTGTGTTTGTGCGGGGAGCAACGGAAGCGATTAACTTGGTAGCTAAAAGTTTTGGAGAACAATTTATTAACGCAGGTGACGAAATCATTGTCAGCCACCTTGAGCACCACGCCAACATCGTGCCTTGGCAGCAATTGGCGCAGAAAAAAGGCGCACGCCTGCGCGTGATTCCCGTGGATGATGACGGACAAATAATCCTAGAAGAATACGTTAAGTTGCTCAATTCGAGAACCAAACTGGTTTCTTTTACGCAGGTTTCCAACGCTTTAGGAACGGTTACTCCTGCCAAACAAATCGTTGAACTCGCTCATCAGATTGGCGCTAAAGTTCTCGTCGATGGGGCGCAGTCCGTTTCGCACATGAGCGTGGATGTTCGTTACTTAAACGCCGACTTTTTTGTCTTTTCGGGCCACAAGGTGTTCGGGCCAACGGGCATTGGCGTGGTCTATGGCAAAGAAGAGTTGCTCAATCAGATTCAACCTTGGCAAGGTGGAGGCAATATGATTAAAGACGTGACATTTGAGCGTACCGTTTACCACCCACCCCCTTCTCGTTTTGAAGCTGGGACGGGAAACATCGCCGACGCAGTGGGACTCGGCGCCGCCATTGACTATGTCACAGGTTTAGGGATGAACCTCATTTACCAGTACGAACATCAATTGTTGCACTACGCCACTCATCTGCTGAAAGACGTACCAGGACTTCGATTGGTAGGTACTGCTCCCGACAAAGCCAGTGTTTTATCGTTTACCTTGAAGGGATACACCAACGACGAAGTAGGACAAGCCCTTAATAAAGAAGGAATTGCGGTTCGTACGGGGCACCACTGTGCGCAGCCTATTTTGCGGCGTTTTGGCTTAGAAAGTACCGTTCGACCTTCGTTGGCGTTTTACAATACCTGCGCCGACATCGACACATTGGTAGAAACGCTCTATCGTTTGCAACATAAAAAATAACCCCAAATTCTCCACCAAACCTTATAGGTTTTAAAAACCTATAAGGTTTCAGAATTGAAACTTTTCATTATGTCTGACGTAAAGGAATTTATCGACAAACTTCACCATACGCACAAAGCCGAATGGGAAGCAACGCCCAAAATCCAAGATTCGATTGATTGGTTAACAAACCTTTTTGAGTTTCTTTTTCCCAACAACCGTTTGCACAAAAAAGCAACCTACGTGGGCATCCTCAAGAAGAATCAAATCGACCTTGAAAATATTTTATTGAGCTACTTAGATCCTACAGAAGCCGATATTGAAGGTACGGTAAACGCCTTTTATCAATCATTAGAAACGGCATATCATCATTTACGGGCCGACGCCGCCAAGATTTACGAATTTGACCCCGCCGCCACCAGCATTCACGAAGTAATCGTTTCTTATCCAGGATTTTATGCGATTGCCGTTTACCGCATTGCACATCAATTAACGCTCTTAAAAGTACCCGTTTTACCACGAATCTTGAGCGAATATGCCCACCGAAATACGGGGACAGATATTCACCCTGCTGCAAAAATTGGAGTACCGTTTATGATTGATCACAGTACAGGCATTGTGATTGGCGCAACGGCCGTCATCGGCAATAACGTTTCTATTTATCAAGGGGTTACGCTAGGCGCATTGCAAGTAGCCAAGGAGTTGGCCGAAGTAAAACGCCACCCCACGGTAGAAGATAATGTCATCATTTACGCCCGAACCACCATCCTTGGCGGAAAAACCGTCATTGGAAAGAATAGTATCATTGGAGGAAGTGTATTTTTAACCAAAAGCGTAGCCCCTCATTCACACGTATTTAATACCCACCAACTCCGAATCGAAGTAAAAGACGAGGTGTTTGACTAACGTTTGTTTTTAAGCCTAGCATTTTATTTTTACCAATTAATCTACAAAATCAATAGTATTAATATTTATTCAAAAACCTGATACAATTATGAAAAGATTAGACACTCAGACCTTTACATTCAACGAAAAATTGACGGAAGAACAAATCACGTTTTTCAATCAAAACGGTTTTTTACACTTCAAAAATTTCATCGCCAAAGACGCCGTTCAGTTGTTTCTCAACGAATTCAAGCGAATAGAAGAGCAAATTTTGGCCGATGGAGAACAAAAAATCAACGGAGTACCCCTCAAGTTTGGCAAAGACCTAGACGGTAGTCCATTGGTTCAACGAATTTGCTTTGCGTCCAAGTTTAGCCCCATTCTACGAGAGTACATCCAAGACCCTCGTATCCAGTCGCTTACTGCTTTACTCGGCGGCGATGCCCGCGTAGGGGAAGACGAAAAAGATGGGCTGGTTTTTAATCATTACGTTCGAGACAAACACAGTAAGTTTACCTCGATGGGATGGCATACCGATAGCCCACGGGACTTGTTTTTAGGGCAAAAAATTCACAAAATGCTCAATATCGGTACTCACCTTGATGACTGCCTAAGCCGCAACGGGGGTCTCAAGGTGTTACCGGGTACGCACACCCAAGGCGTTTTTCAGACGCTTTTCCGCAAAAAACAATTCATCGATCACCAGCCCGACGTCAACGAAGTAGGCCTCGATATTGAAGCGGGTGATTTGACCATTCACGACGGCGACTTGTGGCATCGGGTAGAAGCGAGTGTTTTTGAGGGCGAACAGTCACGCCGTCGCGTCATGTATGTACCCATCGTGACAGGAAAATACGTACCCAAAAACGAACATAGCAAAACCCCTTTTTACCAGCGTCTTGCGAAATACGTTGTGAAATAAGCCCACATATGAATACTCCCAACTATGCCCTCATAACAGGCGCGGCCAAAGGCATCGGAAAGGCCATTGCCAACGAACTTGCGCAGCGTCAGTACCACCTCCTCTTGGTCGATTTTGACCAAGAGGTGCTCGAATATACCCAAACTGAGCTACGCGGGCGCTACCCTGCTCTTAGTGTGCACACCTTTGTGCAGGATTTATCCGAACCAGAAGCCGTCGCCAACATTGAGAAATGGCTAACTCCTTTCATAAACAAGCTAAAAGTGGCGATTAACAACGCAGGATTTGGACTAACGGGGCGATTTACCGACCTCCATATCGAAGAACAACTCAACATGGTTGATGTCAACTTCAAAGCGGTCGTTCGGCTTTCGTATCTGTTTGTTTCTATCCTAAAAAACAACGGAGAAACCTATTTGCTCAACGTAGCCAGCACGACTGCCTATCAGTCTGTCCCCTACTTGGCGGTGTACGCAGCCTCCAAAGCGGCGGTATTGTCGTTTACGCGCAGCCTTCGGTTTGAGCTAAGAGAAACGAATCTTTCCGTTTCGACCCTCAGTCCAGGCAGTACCGACACCGATTTTGTCTATCGGGCCAGAATGGGCGAACATACCAAAAAAACAGCGTCCAAAGTGAATATGACGCCCGAAGCCGTAGGCAAAATCGCCGTTAAAGGGTTGTTCGCCAAAAAATCAGAAATCATTCCTGGTTTTCTCAACGTCCTCAATGCGCATCTACCCAAGTACGTCCCAAAAATAGTGACAGAAAAAGTAGCCGCAAACATCTACGAACCCCGAAACTAACCGAACCGATGTCAAAAAGCATTCCTGTCCTTATCCCCTCCGAAATCCATAGCATTGTCGATAAGCAATATACCCAAGTACGCCAGCTGCTGGGCAACCGCCTTGCCTTGATGTTTGGCTACCTCATTGCTCAATCCGCTCAAAGCGCGGTTTTCTCGGCTTTTTTTAGGAAAAACTTACTGGAACTAGGAGAAAATCCCGACCTACTAGAAGTGGAAGAAGACGAATTGCTTGTGATTTTATTTGGCTCAAAAATAGCCACCGAAGGCGGTAAAATCCCCGATGAATTATACGAAGCCCTTACCCAACGCTACTCGCAAGAGCAAGTCATTTTACTGGTGAGTTTTGCAACTCAATTGGTTGCCGCTACGATGTTCAACGCAACGCTGGAAGTCCAAGTCGAAGCGTCGCTTCAAGCGTATGTATTACCCGAAGAATTTAGAACTGAGTTATGTTTAGTATAAAAACCTATTTCGCACTTCTAAGTGCTAGAGCACAAGTTAATCGTTATTTGTTAATTGTTATCCGTTCAAACCCTTATACAAGTACACGAAAACTTTCACTCTATTACTTGGTAGCCTGTTTATCAAGCATTTCTTCGGCATTTGCCGCAGATTTTGACTTTACGCCCAACCTCCAAAAGGCCCACCAAGAAGTATTTAAACTTCGGCTGGAAAGTGCGAAAAAATTGGCCGCGTCCGAAAAATCGTCCAATCCGTTTCGGGCTTACGTGGAGCATTATGCCGAAACAATTCAGTTGCTCAATACCGACACCGAAGATGCTTACAATGCATTTTTAACCCACGAAGATGAACGCCTCGACGCCATTGAAGACCTCGACGAACAGTCGCCTTACAATCGGTTTTTACGGGCTGAAATCAAGCTATTGTCGGCAGTCGTGCGCATTCGTTTTGGCAATGAGGTAAAAGCGGCATGGAATGTGATTCAAGCGGCAAAGTTGTTGGAAGAAAATCAAAAACTGTTTCCTCAATTTCTACCAACGTACAAGTCGCTGGGCTGCCTGCATATTGTCATTGGCTCCGTTCCCGACAATCACCGTTGGGTACTCAAACTATTGGGGTTAAAAGGTAACATTGCCCAAGGTATTTCCGAACTCAACCGAGCTACCAAGGACAAAGAGTGGGGAAATGAAGCAACCCTAACTTCCTTTTTTATTCAAGAATTTGTTCTAAAGTTTGACGAACGCGAAAACAACGAACTGCTCAACACTGTTGAAAATCAATCCGATAACCTCAGCTTTTATTGGTTAGCAACGGCCATTTCGTTAAAAAGTACCCGCAATGAGCAAGCGTTGAAACTGCTCAAAAAAGCGCCATCCGACCCCTCCTATCCCGCACTTTCTATTTTTACGCTCTACCGCGCCGATGCCCATTTGCTCAAAGGCGACTACCCCGAAGCGAGTCGGTTATATACGCTTTACATTCGCCAATTTAAAGGAAAATCTTACCTCAAAGAAGCCTATTACAAACTAGCGTTGTGCCATTGGCTCACGGGCGATTCGACGAAAGCCCAACAATCATTGTCGCGGATTCCGTCGGTAGGGGTGGCTTACGCTGAGTCAGACAAAGCCGCCGAGAAGTTCTACGAAAGTTATTCAAAAACACACCAACTTCCCAACAAAACCCTGCTCAAAATTAAACACGCTTCCGACGGTGGCTATTATGAAAAAGCCGCAGAATTGCTGACCCAACTCACTGAAAAAGACCTAGAAACGCCTAAAGAGCGCGCCGAGTATTATTTCCGAGCGGGCAAAGTGTTTCAACGTACGCATCAAAGTGACAAAGCTTTGGCTTCGTTTGAAAAAGCCATCCAATTGTCGGCCAAGGAAAGTTGGTATTTCGCTCCGAGTGCGTCGTTGCAGATTGGTTATTACTACCAAGAAAAAGGCCAACGCCAGCAAGCCAAAGTCTATTTTGAGAAGGCGATTTCCTACAAAAAACACGAATATAAAAGCTCCGTTGACAGCAAAGCCCGCGCTGCGCTCACTGAAATGGGGTTTGATAGCTAACATTTTAACAATTAATAATCAATCACTTATCAACTTTAAACCAGCAGAATTGTATGAAAAAGCTCACAATGATTACCGCCCTCTTTGGTGCAAGTCTTGCCCAAGCGCAAGTTGCTCCCCAACAAGGCCATTGGCGAGGTACATTTGCCTTTCCAGCGGGGCAAGAAGCTCCTTTTAATTTTGAACTGAAAGGCCAAACCGCCTACCTACTCAACGGAACCGAACGGTTTGAACTGAAAGGTGTTACCCAAAAAGGAGATTCTCTTTTCTTTCCCGTGGAAGTTTACGACGCCGTCTTAGCCGCCAAAATTGACTCCCCAACGCAGCTTTCGGGGGCATTTAAACGAAGTGCTACTGATTCAGGCATTCCGTTTAAAGCCGAGTTTGGGAAAAAACACCGTTTCTTTGAAGTCACTCCCGTAGCCAATGTCAGCTTAAAAGGCAAATGGGACGTGACCATCGGCGATGATAAAGGCAACGCCCGTCAGGTGGTGGGGGTGTTTAACCAAGTTGGAAGCAAACTAACAGGTACCTTTCTGACCACCACGGGCGATTTTCGCTATTTAGAAGGCACGGTGAAAGGAGAAGAGTTCTTTCTTTCCGCTTTTAGTGGTTCTAACCCTACCCTTATCAGAGGGAAAGTTTCGGGAAATGAGCTAACGGGGGAATTTATTGGTTTCCGAGGTAATCAAACCATTAAAGGCGTGCGCAATGAAAAAGCTGCCCTTCCTGATGCCTACCACTTGACCACCCTCAAAGAAGGAGCTTCCACCCTTCATTTTGCTTTTCCTGATGCGTTTACGGGAAAAACGGTGTCGCTCAAAGACCCTAAATACCAAGGCAAAGCCGTGATTGTAACGGTACTAGGAAGCTGGTGCCCCAACTGCGTGGACGAAGCCCAGTTTTTGGCCCCTTGGTACAAAGCCAACCGCACGAGAGGTGTTGAAATCATTGGGTTATCTTTCGAACGTAAAAACGACCCTGCCTTTGCCAAAACGCGCTTGGAAGCCCTTAAAAACAGGTTTGGTATCGAATATGACCTACTTTTTGCGGGCGTAGCCGACAAAAAATACGCTTCTTCGGTGCTGCCCGAACTCAGTGAGGTTTTATCTTTTCCAACAACCATTTACATTGATCGTTCAGGCAAAGTCACCAAAATTCACACGGGTTATACAGGCCCTGCCACAGGCGCTTACTACGAAGAATTTGTGAAAGAGTTTAACGCTGATGTGAATCAACTGCTTGCCACGGAAGCTGCCAAATCAACGGCCGCAGCGGGAGGCAAATAAACTTACAATCATCGTTTTACAAGTACTAGGTATTTCAACGATTTGGGTGGCGGGAGTCTTGGCTTTTTTTGCCGCACTTGAATCCTTGGCGGGTATTTGCGCAGGTTGCTATGTGTATGATTGGCTGTTGCCAGTGTGGCGCAAAATAGGATTAGAGTAGCCTACTTTTCTTGCCTTCAATAAAAAAATCCCTGAAGCAACGCTTCGGGGATTTTTGCTTTATTCAACCCACCAATTCTATACAATTTTATTTTAGTTAGTTTATACGCTAAATCGGTCTGACTATCGTCTGACCGATTTAGCGTAATTAACGGTCAGACGATAGTCAGACCGTTCCGCTGATTCAGTTTGAGGAATATCCTTTGGAAAATAAAATTTGGGATAATTCAAACGATTACCCCAAATCGACTCATTTCCCAAATTCCCTTTCAATCTCCCTATATAGGGCTATGAAAAAGACTCAATAAAAAAGTTACCCTAGACTAAGTGCTTGACTTATATCCTCTTTGATATCGTCGATATGTTCGATACCTACCGAAATACGCAACAGATTAGGATCAACACCCGCCGTGCGCTGTTCTTCGGCCGACAACTGCGAATGGGTCGTAGAAGCGGGATGAATAATCAGCGTTTTGGCATCACCTACGTTGGCTAAGTGGCTAATTAATTTCAAACTGTTGACAAACTTTTCGGCCTGCTCGCGGCCACCTTTTAATTTAAACGAAAGTACCCCTCCAAACCCTCGCGTAAAGTACTTTTTCGCCAGTTCATGGTAAGGATTTTCCTCCAAACCGAGGTAATTTACGCTCTCTACTTGCGGCTGGTTTTGAAGCCACTGCGCCAAAGCGAGGGCATTTTCACCGATACGTTCTACGCGCAATGTCAGCGTTTCGAGCCCCTGAAGTAATAAAAACGAGTTAAACGGCGACTGAGCAGGCCCCCAATCACGTAAGCCCTCTACCCGTGCTCGAATGATAAATTGAATGTTCCCAAAAGGACCACCAACCCCAAAAACATCGTTGAGAACCAGTCCGTGATAACTTGGCGAAGGATCCGTAAACTGCGGGTATTTACCATTTCCCCAATTGTACGTTCCAGCATCGACAATGACCCCACCCATGGTAGTTCCGTGGCCACCAATCCATTTCGTAGCCGACGATACGACTACGTGCGCTCCGTACTTGATAGGTTGTGCAATAGCTCCACCCGCACCAAACGTATTATCCACAATAATCGGCAAGTCATATTTATCGGCAAGTTTGGCAAAAGCCTCAAAATCTGGAACATTAAAGCCTGGATTTCCAATCGTTTCTAAGTACAAAAACTTGGTTTTTTCGTCAATCAGCCGCTCGAAGGCATCCACATTATCACCATCCACAAAGCGAGCTTCCACCCCAAGGTTTTTGAAAGAATTTTTAAATTGATTGTACGTCCCGCCGTACAAAAACGACGTAGTGACGAAGTTATCGCCAACCGTCGTAATGTTATTAATTGCCAAAAACTGCGCCGCATGTCCCGAAGCCGTAGCAAGGGCAGCCACCCCACCCTCCAAAGCTGCGATACGTTTTTCAAACACATCGTGGGTAGGGTTCATAATACGGGTATAAATATTACCAAACTCTTTGAGAGCAAACAAATTAGCTCCGTGTTCGGCATTATTAAAAACGTACGAAGTGGTTTGATAAATAGGTACGGCCCGCGCGTTGGTGGTAGGGTCGGCGGTCTGGCCTGCGTGTAATTGTAAGGTTTCAAATTTTAGTGACATGACGATATAATACGTTTAAGGGTTCAAAAAATCGTTCATTCAAATCGTTTCGTAAGCGTTTTGGATGGAAAGTTCGGCGGTCGTTTTCGTAAATCTCGTTCAAGCTTTGGGTGACATAATCCACTTCGCCAGGCGTATTGTATTTACTAAACGAAAAACGGATATGTTGGGCTTCGGGCGCGGCCTGAAGCGCCGTCAACACGTGGGAATCAGTGGCTTGAAGATTAGAACACGCACTTCCCCCCGAGGCAGCAATGCCGTACAAATCCAAGTAACTCAGCAAAGACTCTCCTGATTTTAAGGCAGGAAACGCGACATTGAGTAACGTATAAAGGCTATTTTCCGAAGAAGCACTCTCACCGTTAAACGTACAGCCAATTCCCAAATTTTCGAGTTGTTTAATCAGGCGATTTTTGACAAAACGAATACTCTTTTCATGCGCTTCCAAGTCATGGTAGGCTACTTCAAGGGCTTTCCCGATGCCGACGATGGCGGCTACATTTTCCGTTCCCGAACGGAGCGAGCGCTCCTGCCCTCCGCCGTGTAACAAAGGTTTTATCTTACGCTTGGGTGAAACATACACAAAACCCACCCCTTTTTGAGCGTGAAACTTGTGCCCCGACCCAACTAAAAAATCAACAGGAAGACGCTGTAAGTCAAACGAATACTTACCAATTGTCTGGGTGGTATCTGATAAAAAAAGCGCTCCAGCGGCTTGACACAGACGGCCAATAAATTCCAAATCATGAAGGTTTCCGATTTCATTATTGCCGTGCATCAACGCCACCAACGAATGCGGAAAATCTTTTAATAATTGTTGCAAATGGCCTAAATCTATCTGCCCTTTGTCATCTAGCTCCACATAGTGTAGCTGGATTTTGTGCTCTTTCTGAAGCCAACGAAGGGGTTGCAGCACGGCTTTGTGCTCAGTGGGACTTGTGATGACGTGCCGAAGTTTGTAAGCATTCACCGCTGCGGTAATCACCCAATTCAAAGCCTCTGTAGCGCCCGATGTAAAATAAATAGCCTCAGAAGGCGTATTAAGTAATTTCCCAATTTGGGCTCTACTTGTTTCAATGGCTTCCCGCGCTTGCCGCCCAAATCCATGACTGGAGGATGGGTTGCCGTAAAAAGTGGTCAAATAGGGCATCAATACCCCTAGCACCTCACGGTCGATGGGGGTAGTTGCTGCATTATCAAAGTATATTTTCATGGTGTCTGATGATTGGAATGTTAGAGTCGGGTTTTTACTTCCGACTCTTTCTCGACGTAGGTTAGGTAAGAAAATTGGTTTGATTAGTTGATGATGATTAGATGAAGTTCTTTAGTCATAATAGTTCAGAAAATACTCCGTCGGGGTAAGTCCCCGACGGTTATTTGAAATAACTAACCCACCTTAAATATACATACAGACTAATTTTTTGAATTATTGAGGTTGTCTCAAAAGCCTAGTATCACCAAATTATCTTCGGCCTGTGTTCAACCTCATCCCAACCCTTCTCCTGGCAGGAGAAGGGCTTTCAAAGTCCCCCTCTCCAGAAAGGAGAGGGGGATTTAGGGGGTGAGGTTGAACCCAAAGAATATTTTGTGACCTGCTACTTTTGAGACAGCCTCATTAAAGTTTTGTTACCGACGAAGCATTCGCTACCAAGTTCACGTCAAGCGTAAAATCGTTTTCGATGGCTTTATCGCCCAAGTTTTCAAAGAAGTTGCTCGACCGATAGCGAATATCAAACTTAGTACGGTCCACCTTAATCTTAGCTTGGGCAGTAAGGAGCGATTTCTCAGCTTTTACCACGGCTGGAAACCTAACTTCTTGCGTAATGCCCTTAATGGTAAGTTTGCCCACGATTTCGTAGTTGTTCGCACCTTTGGGCGTCACCGAGGAGATCACAAAACTTGCTTTGGGGTATTTTGCCACGGCAAAAAAGTCGTCATTTTTAAGGTGCCCCACCAACTTTTCGTTGTAAGAGGCATCGGTAATGTCTGTTACGGTTAAGTTTTTAACGTCAATGTCAAAGTTTCCCCCTTTGAGCTTGTTGTCTGCCCACACGAGGCTTCCATTGGTGATAGGAACAAAACCCGTGTGTTCTCCCGTCACTTTTTTGCCCACCCAAACCAATTTACTATTTCGGGTATCAACAGCATACGAGCTTTCTTTTTTCGATGGACGCGCTTGCGAAACGCCTCCAAACAACATAAATGAGGCGACAACAACTGGTACTTTTTTCATGGTGTTTCCTAGTTTAAGTTTAATAAATAATTATTCCTATATACATTATAGATATTTTATGTAAACGAGAATGCGTGTTTTTACGATTAATTGTTAAAAAAAATTCGATGAATTTTGCTGAGCGCTCTTTTTTCTAAAAAGCTTCACTAGGAAGTGAAGAGCAAAAGTTAGCATAATTGAATAAATAGCCAAATGGTATATCACTTCGCTCAGTGATTGTGGTTGCAAAGGTGAGAAATAAAAAAACAATTTTCCAACTATTTTTCAAAAAAAATTAAAAAACAAAATTTTGATTAGTCTATTGATTATTAGGAGTTTACGCTTTTATTTTTTAGTCTAACCAAGCTATTTAGCCGCTGCTACCCTTCAAATAATACCATTTTACCCTTATAATACGCTCAAAACAAGAATAAATAATACATTTAGAAGATTTTACATCAATACACTTTACATATAGTCTAATTTATTTACTATAAATAGATGGATTTTAGGGTAATAATTATAAAAAATATTATATTTAAAGCTTGTTTATATGAAACAGGCTTTTCAACTTTGTGCCCACAATAAACCAATCAGCAGCTTCTATACCAATGATAGCAAGCTTCTGGTCAAACCCAAACTTGTTTCTTCAATTTATTAAGAAAAATACACTAACGAGTCAACCGATGGTTAGTGATTGACGAGCAAATACAGCTTGTAGGAAATCATTCAAATGAGACAATATAAATAGAAAAAGAAATAACGAAAAAATTACAAAAAATTCTATATCTATTCGATAGTCTTTAATCCAAAATAAATTTTGAAGAACCATTTTTAAATCACCCAATAAACAAAACGTGCCAGAGTAGCGGCAACTACCCTGGCACAAGCTAAATTTTTTAAGGCTCATTGGCTATGATTCTTAATGACTGTTTGACAGTCACTATTACCTTATTGTTTAATTTAACCCTCGCAAAGTAATGAAAAAAAAACAATTACTTTTATTATTTTTCACGCTAGTTTACGGACTTGCTTTTTCCCAAAACACACCGACCATTAATGCCACGCTGTCAGGTAAAATTGTCGATAAAACTACGCAGGAGCCCCTCATCGGTGCATCCGTCCTAATAAAAGGTACAACCAACGGTTCCATCACCGACGTTGAAGGTAAGTTTTACTTAAAAACGGGCCAAAAATTACCTTTTACCCTTGTTTCCAGCTTTATCGGTTATACTTCACAAGAAATTGTAGTTGATAAAAACACCATTGTCATTGAATTAGCACCCGATGCACGTCAACTCGGTGAAATCGTAGTGGTTGGTTACGGAACCCAAGAAAAAAAGAGTTTGATAAGCAGCATTGCCAAGATTAACCCTAAAGAAACCCAGACAACACCTGTTGCAAGTTTTGACGCCCAACTACAAGGACAAGCGGCTGGTGTACAAGTAAATACCTTTTCTGGGATGCCTGGTGAGGGCGTTCGCGTACAAGTGCGGGGAACGGGGTCTATCAACTCAAGTAATGACCCACTTTACGTTATCGACGGGGTATTTGCGAATAATAATACACTATCAACCATAAACCTCGGTAGCAAATTTACCTCTCCGTTAGCAGACTTCAATCCATCCGACATTGAAAGTATTGAAATTCTGAAAGATGCGAGTGCCGTGGCTATTTACGGGTCACGAGGAGCCAATGGTGTGGTTTTGATAACGACCAAAAGGGGTAATTATGAAGCGCCCAAAACCAAATATGACCTCAACGTATCTCAAGGTGTACAATGGGCTGACCCAACTCGCATGTGGGAGCTCACTACTGGCCCCGAACATGCAATGCTGGTGAACGAAGCTTACACCAACTCGGGCATTGAGAATCCTGCTCAAACCAGATACTCGTTTGCGACCCGTCCATTCCAACCAAATGCCAAAGGAATTGCAGACCCTTTCTCGACAACTTTACGAGGTAATCCCGAAGACCAGCAAACCTATGACCGTCTATCCAAAGTTTTTCGTACTGCCCAGATCAAGAATTATGATTTTAGTATCAGAGGCGGTGGAAAAAGCATTCGTTATTATTTGGGAGCGGGTTATACCAAACAAGAAGCCATCTTACGACCAGCTTCCTTTGAAAGGGCAAGTTTCAAGTTTAACTTCGATACAAAGCTCCACGAAAATGTAACGTTTGGTTCAAGCAATGGCGTGTATCGTTCGTTTCGTCAGCAAGTTCGTGGAGGGGCTGGACAAGAAGCAGGACATTTATTATCGGCCCTGCATCACCCAACGTATTTTCCCTTTACGTATGCTGACGGCACTTTTTCAAGAGGCTCTATTTATGAAAGTATTGACAATTTAATTGACATAAATACGGCTAATATTTCAACTACAAGTTTGAGGTATTTAGGAAATCAATTTGTAGAAGTGAATGTACTTCCTAATCTAAAGTTCAAGACTTCCTTCGGATTAGATTACAACCTATACAATGAACAAGAGTTTTTTAACGATCAAACTCAAATTGGAGGCGTGCTCAATCCTGGTGGATACAAAAATGAAGTCAACACCAACTTTAGCGTATTTGTTAATGAGCAAACACTGGCGTACAAAAAAACATTTGGAAAAAATCACAATTTCTCTGCTCTGATTGGGAACACAATTCAAGCTACCAATCTAAAAGTGCTTTCAGCCACTGGTTTTGGTTTCCCTAATAACTCTTTTCAGCAAATTTCAGCTGCGTCTAATAGAACATCGGCCCAAAGTGCTTCGAAATCAACTTTAGCTTCTTTCTTTGGTCGCCTAACTTACAACTTTGACAACCGCTATTTTCTTGAGGGCACATTCCGAGCAGATGCCTCTTCTAAGTTTGGAGCCAATAATCGTTGGGGCTATTTCCCAGGCATTGGAGCTGCGTGGAGAGTGAAGCAAGAAGCATTTTTGCGCAACGTGGACGTCATTTCGGATTTAAAACTTCGGGTCAGTGCAGGTACAGCAGGTAACCAAAACGGAATCAGTGATTTTGCTGCTCTTGGTCTTTGGAATGGAACAGCCCAATACCCCGACAACCTCACAAGTGGTGATAAATCAGGAACCGCTCCGTCACAGTTGGCTAACCCCGATTTGAAATGGGAAAAAACTGCCACGTACAACGTTGGGGTTGATTTAGGGCTTTTCAAAGACCGCCTGTTTGTTGACCTAAATGCCTATTACAAATACACTACCGACGCCCTACTCTACGTACCTATTCCTGGTAGTACTGGTTATGC
Source organism: Runella sp. R0.1_18 (assembly GCF_057652155.1). Taxonomy (NCBI): domain Bacteria; kingdom Pseudomonadati; phylum Bacteroidota; class Cytophagia; order Cytophagales; family Spirosomataceae; genus Runella; species Runella sp. R0.1_18. Next base: position 32,137 of record NZ_JBYFCK010000009.1, on the reverse strand, counting down.
AAGTGTACTCTCCAACGGAGGTGAGGTAAGTAATAAAGGGATTGAGCTCGCCGTTACTTCAACCAATATCAAGCGTTCGGGTTGGGAATGGAGTACCACATTCAATATCGCCCGAAATGTTAACCGTGCCGAAAAGCTCGTTAGCCCTATTACTTTTGAAGCACGCGAATACATTCGTACACAAGAAGGGGCGGCACTGGGCTCTTATTGGTTGTACAAACAACTCTACGTGGACTCAGAGACAGGAAATGCTGTTTTTGACGATGTGGATAAAGACGGAAAACTTACCGCCGCTGACCGTCAACTTTTAGGAAACTTAATTCCTGACTTTTTTGGTGGGCTAACCAACCGTATCTCTTACAAAGGTTTTGACCTAAACCTACTCCTTACTTTTCAGTACGGCAATAAAGTATATAATTTCAACCGCTTCATTCTGGAAGGTGGCGGTACGAGAGATGCTTCTCGTTCGATCTTGAAAAGTCAGCTAAATCGTTGGCAAAAACCTGGCGATGTTACTGATGTTCCTCGACTTACTTTTTTTGGCAATAATTATACAATTGAGCAAAACAGTCGCTTTTTGGAGGATGGCTCGTTTTTGCGGGTGAAATCGTTGAGCATTGGCTATTCATTTCCTACGCGCGTTGCGAGAGCCATCAAAGCTGAAAAAGTTCGCTTGTTTGCCCAAGGCACCAACCTCTGGATTTTCACCAAATACACAGGCGCCGACCCCGAGTCTTCTGGTAGTGCCTTACAAAACCGTCAAGGCTTAGACACAGCTACCCCTCCTCAACCTGTTGGTATTCAAGTGGGAGCGAGTATTTCTTTTTAATTATTTCCACCAAAGTAACTTTTATTCAAATGAAGAAATTTATTGTCATCCTATTTCTTTGCACTGGGGTTAGTCTTCAATCTTGCAAAAACTTTCTGGAGGTTCAGCCACTTGACCAAGTTTCGGACGAACAAACCATCTTTGATAAAACCTCCGCTGAAACGGCCGTAAGGGGTGCTTACCGTGGACTTGCCAACCTCAACTACAGCGGTGGGTTTCAAAATACAATTTTACAATCTGGCGCCGACATCGTTTCGGTCAACGTAGGTTTGACTGACCTATCGGTTACAAATTACAATTTACGTTCTGATATACCCTTTCTTCAAACTTATTGGAACAACAACTATAATACGATCAATCGAACCAATCACATCTTAGAGAAAGTCCCGCTGGTTAATGACGTAAAATTGACTACGGAGCTAAAAAATCAGTTTTTAGGGGAAGCTTACTTCATTCGTGCGTTGTCCTATTTTGACTTAGCGCGGTTGTACGGAGGGGTTCAGTTGTTTCTAACACCCACCAAATCCGTTGCCGACAAACTGGGGGTCAAAAAAAGTACGCAAGCCCAAGTCTATGCCCAAGTGCTGGATGACCTTACAAAAGCCGAAGCCTTGTTGCCTTCGACGATTGTCCGTAATCGAGCCACTAAATTCACGGTGTATGCACTTCGCGCCCGTTTGCACCTCTACCTAAAACGCTACGATGATGCGGAAAAAGACTTAAATTTAATCCTAGCAAACACCAGTTATCGCTTGATAAAACCGTTCAATTTGGCAAGTGGTACCACCGAATCTGTTTTTGAGCTTACCTATACCATCAACAATCAAAACCCAGGTTTTACACTTTGGCAGGGCAACCGTCAGCTTTCGCCCACTGCGACGCTACACGCACTGTTAAACGACCCCAAAGTAGGTGGAGGCAGAAAAATTCTCTCTAAGCTAAACGCGTCTAATCAGTTTATTGGTAGCATTTTTCCCACCAATACGTCGGCAAACTATGTGATTCGCACCGCCGAATTGTATCTGAACCGAGCGGAGGCGAGGTTAAATAAATCTACGCCCGACATTGAAGGAGCACTTAGCGACCTCAACCAAGTAAAAAGCCGTTCGGAAATATCCAACAGCACCGCAACCACCAAAGAGGCGATTTTACTTGACATAGAAAATGAGCGACGTATAGAGTTTGCGTTAGAGCCGCATCGTTGGTTTGACTTGGTAAGAACAGGCCGCGCTTCCGCAGTTCTAAAACTCGCCGATGCCAACAAATACATCTTTCCAATTCCAGCCAACGAAATTTCTACGAACCCAGTGTTAGAACAAAATCCTGGTTACTAATTCTTATTCTTTTCGCTTGATACTTCCTTACTAAAATCAATATCCTGATGAGCAAAACTACTTCCAACCCAACCTTAGCAGACCACTTATTGTCGGTTGCTAACCCTGACGTTTCTTTCCAACCATGGAAAGAATGGGAAAAAGTGCTGTTCCGTTTCTTTGCCCTCTTTCTAGTCATTTTAATCGTCCCGCTTGATTGGAAATACTACCAATTGGTCTTTTCGATTGATTGGAGCGACTTGCATTTTTATGATTTGCTAACACTCACAAAATACCAACCTCAGTTTATTCCATTAGAAGAAAACGGGGTACCGCTTTTGGGGGTTAAAAGTTTTTATAATTGGGGTATTGCTGCGCTGATTGCTGGCGTGGGAGCTTACGTTTGGGGGCGAGTTGACCACCCCCGAAAAGAATACACAACGTTGTATTACTGGCTGAGGGTACTCGTTCGTTTCCGACTGGCCATTGTCTTGATTGCATATGGTTTTTTCAAACTTTTTCCCTTGCAAATGCCCTATCCATCGTTGAGTAATTTGTTGACCAATTATGGTGATTTTTACGCGTGGAAAATTTATTTCCAAACCGTCGGCATTGCTCCAAAGTACGAATCGTTTCTTGGTTTTGTTGAAATCATCGCGGCTTTCCTGATTTTCAACCGCCGTACTGTTACCTTCGGCGTGGGTCTTATCATTGGTTTTTTGGGAAATGTAGCCGTAGCCAATGGGTTTTACGATATTGGAGAACAAACATTGAGTACCCTCATCGTACTCCTTTCCGCATTTCTGTTTGCCTACGATATACCTCGGCTTTACCAGCTTTTGATTGAAGAAAAAACCGCACGCGCCAATCGTTTTATTCCACAATTTACAGCGCCTACCCTGCATCGCTTACGCATCGCTGGGCGTACTTTGTTTTACTCGTTTGTGGTTTTGTATGCCTTTAAAACGTACCAAAGTTGGGCAAACGACCCCTACAAATACCCTAAAACCCCTGGCTTGAAAGGATCTTACGGGTACTACAATGTGCAAGATTTTGCCGTCAATAATGATACATTGGCTTACTCAAAAACCGACCCTCAGCGTTGGCAAGATGTTGTATTTGAACGATGGTCCACGCTATCGATTAAAGTAAATCGACCCGTAAAAATCGATTTAACCAATGGTGAAGGATACCATCCAGAAGATATTGATCGTAACTACGAAATTGCGGGTTTTGCTGGTCGCCATTATTTCCATTACCAAGTAGATACACTCACCAACACCCTGTATCTCCAAAACAAAAATCGCAATCACCGAAACGAGAAAATGGTTTTAACCTACCGTTGGGCTGCTGACTCTACTTTGCTTCTCACAGGTACCAACGAAAATCAGGATTCCATCCGCGTAGCGCTGTCTAAAATCAACAAGAAATTCTTAATGTTTGAAGGACGCCGACGCCCTGTAAAAATCTAAATATCTCCTCCGTTTATTCACCTTTTAATCGACTCATTGATATGTCAACGGCAGAAAATAGCATAGAACAAGTAGAAGAAGCGCAGCAAAATTATAGCGCATCTCCCGACGTACCGACCACTTCAACGCCCTCTTTTGAATGGACTAATCTTCAAAAGATAGCGTTCAGAATTGCGTTTGTTTACTTTTTTTTACTGTGTATTCCGACGTATTCCAATTTTTACAAACACCTTTTTGGATTAAAATTTTCCAAAATCACCTACCATGACTTCCAGAGTGTTGTTGCTTTTTGGCCGCCTCAATTCATACTCATCGAATCCGAAGAAGGAGTTTTTGGACTATTTAATTACATCAACTTATTCCTAGTTTTTGTCGTAGCGGTAGTTGGGGGTGTCCTTTGGACTTTTGTCGATAAAAAATCAAAAAACTACAGTAAACTTTATTACTGGGTACGAGTTTTGGCCAGGTATCGCTTGGCCTATGGCATGGTAGGCTGGGGATTAAAAAAAGCTTTTCCTATGCAGATGGTCTATCCTACCATCGGGATGTTGAACACTCCCTTTGTCGATATGGCGGAGAAAAAACTCTATTGGTCACACGTTGGCGTGTCGTTTAATTACACCGTTTTTCTTGGGTTTGCAGAAATTATCCCTGGGCTGTTACTCTTACACCGTAAAACGGCGGTATTGGGAGCTGCCTTAGCTGCGGTTGTTACTTTTAACATTTGTATCGCCAACCATGCCTATGACGCTGGCGTGGCTGTACCTGCTGCCTACTTTGCCCTTATCGGAACGTTTATTGCGTGGTACGACTTGCCTAAAATTTGGAACTTACTCGTCAACGAGCAAGACATTCAACCCTATCGCTACTACCCTACTTTTCCTGAAAAATGGCAACGCAACTTACGCACAGGCTTGAAGCTTTTCTTCAATACCTTGTTCGTCCCAGTTGCTGCGGCTATGTGGGCCTACGGATTTTTCTTTGGCAACAACTACAACATACCGAGCACTCCAGGCTTGACTGGCACCCAAGGATACTACAACGTAACAGAATATCGGTTGAACAACAAACCCCTCCCCTACACGCCGTTTGATTCGCTGCGCTGGCAAGACGCCACGCTGGAAGCTTGGTCGTCTTTGAGCTATCGAACTAACCGAGGAGCCGTTGTGGATCGTATGATTGGTTATTCGCCGTTGCGTGTCAAAGGTGACAAAACAAATACCAAGCTTAACCAAGTCAATACGCAAGACTCTGACCGACTCGGCAAGCAAAACAAAAACCGCGACCTTGGGGTGACACGCTGGGAAGTGGGGGGAATGTCGGGAGAACGACGCTACTTCTTTTACAAAGCTGATACTGTCAATCACGTTTTATACTTGCAAAACAAAAACAAAAACCACGCTACTGAGACGCAAGTACTGCACTATACCCATTCGACTCCCGATAAAATCATTTTAAACGGGACGAATGAATTTAAAGATTCTATTTACGTAGTGCTAGAGCGAAACCCTAAAAAATACCCACTGGTGGAAGGGCGCAAAGGAGTGCGTGAGTTTTAGAATAGTTTAAACGTCTATTTGAGCACTTCACCAAAAAGAGGAAATTGACTATGAACAGTCAGTTTCCTCTTTTCTAAACATAGAGTAATGAAGAAAAAAGTGGTCATTGCGGGTGGTACAGGCTGCCTTGGGAAATCAATCATTCAGTCTTTTTCGCCCCACGAAGTAGAAATCGTAGTTCTTACTCGTAAAATACTCCCCGCTACTGATCGTGTACGTTTTGTAGTTTGGGATGCAAAAACCGCAGGAGACTGGGTACACGAACTGGAAGGGAGTGCCGCTGTTATCAACCTGGTAGGCAAATCCGTAAATTGTCGTTACACTGACTTTAACAAGAAAGAAATAATTCAATCGCGGATTGAGTCAACTCTAGTCCTTGGCAAAGCCATTGCTTCTCAAAAAAAAGCGCCAGAAGTCTGGATAAATGCGGGCTCTGCTGCTATTTTTGGGGACGGAGGAAACGTATTTAAAGATGAGACCTCGGCCACGGGCGATGGTTTTCCTGCGGAAGTTTGTAAACAGTGGGAGTCAGCATTTTTTAGTTGTACCACTCCTAATACTCGGAAGGTTCTCTTGCGGATGGGGCTCGTTTTTCAAAAAGGCCAAGGCTTACTTCAGCCGTTTATTTATTTGGTGAAATCAGGTTTTGGGAAAAGTATCGGTTCTGGGCAACAATACATCACGTGGATTCATGAGCACGATTTTATCCGCCTCATTCACTGGAGCATTGAGAAGAAAGAAGCAGAAGGTATATACAATGCTGCTTCTCCTGAACCCGTCAAAAACGAGGATTTTCTCGCTGATTTACGAACTGTTCTCCGCATTCCTGTCGCCCTTCCACTTCCAACCTGGTTGATTAAAATAGGTGGCAAAATAGTTGGAACAGAACCCGAGCTGCTTTTGAAGGGAAGAAGAGTTATTTCTAAACGACTAAAAGAAAACGGCTTCGAATTTACGTTTGTAGCACTAAAGCCCGCATTGCAAAATTTAATACATGTTAACCAAACGCCTCTTTAATGCCACACACAGACTTTGACGCCATCGTAGTAGGTTCGGGGCCCAACGGGCTTGCGGCCGCCATTACCCTCCAGCAGGCAGGGCTTTCGGTGTTATTGGTAGAAGCAAAAGCTACCCTTGGGGGCGGAATGCGCACCGCCGAACTTACCTTGCCAGGCTTTCATCACGACATCTGCTCGGCCATTCATCCGATGGCATTGGCTTCGCCTTTTTTTAAGTCGTTGCCGCTTCAACATCATGGGCTTGAATTTGTGCACGCTCCCATCGCTGCCGCCCATCCGTTCGACAACGGAACGTCGGCCGTACTTACTCGGCACTTGGAAGAAACAGCGGCGTTGTTGGGAAGTGACGAAACGGTGTACAAACAGTTGATTCAACCTCTTAAACAACAGTGGGACAGGCTCATACCTGCCATTTTGGGGCCGTTGCGCTTTCCCGAAAACCCCATTGAATTGGCGCAATTTGGGCTTTCCGCCCTGCAACCAGCCACTTGGTTAGCAAACAAATTCCGAACCCCTGCCGCCCAAGCGCTTTGGGCAGGAATGGCTGCGCATTCGATTTTACCGCTTGAAAAACCCACGACGTCAGCCATTGGCCTGGTACTGATGACTGCCGCTCACCTCGGCGGCTGGCCCATTCCTAAGGGAGGAAGCCAACAAATTGCGAATGCACTCGGTGCATATTTTGAGGCTTTGGGTGGAAAAGTGGAGAAAAATTTTCAGGTGTCCTCTTTGGCACAGTTACCCTCGTCGAAGGCGATTTTGTTTGATACCACCCCGCGCCAACTCCTGCAAATCGCTGGTCATACGTTTTCATCGCTTTACCGTTGGCAACTCGAAAAGTACCGATATGGCATGGGTGTCTTCAAAGTGGATTGGGCGCTGGATGGCCCTGTGCCGTTCACGTCGAGGGATGCGCGATTGGCAGGAACCCTTCATTTGGGAAATACCATTCAAGAAATAACCGCTTCTGAACGAGCCACTTGGAAAGGAGAACACCCCGAAAAGCCCTTTGTCTTACTGGCGCAACAAAGTTTGTTTGACAAAACCCGCGCGCCCGAAGGAAAACATACGCTCTGGGGGTATTGCCACGTCCCGAACGGTTCGACCAAAGACATGACCGAGGCGATTGAGAACCAAATTGAACGGTTTGCACCAGGGTTTCGAGAACGAATTTTGGCAAAAAATACGTTTCATACGGCTCAATTAGAAGAATATAACCCCAACTACATTGGGGGTGACATCAACGGCGGGGCGGTGACATTAGACCAACTTTTTACGCGCCCTGCGTTGCGTTGGTCGCCCTACCGAACTTCAACAAAAGGCTTGTATCTTTGTTCTGCCTCTACTCCTCCAGGGGGCGGAGTGCACGGCATGAGCGGGTATCATGCTGCAAAACAAGCCCTTAAAGACATTTTCAACCTAACTATCTCCCAATGAAACGCCTTTTATCTGCTCTACTGGCCTGCTGCCTCACGTTTACATTAGTCGCTCAGACGCCCATTACCATCAACGAAAAAACCGTTACCCGCCACGGCCCCGAAAAAGGCTCGTTGCTCATCATTGGCGGCGGGACGATTCCGCCCGAAATTTGGGCTAAATTCATCGAACTGGCAGGGGGAAAAGAAAAAGCCAAACTTGTGGTGGTGACGGCGGCGGCGGGCGATTCGGCGGCCTTGAGTCCGTCGCACGTGGAACTGGTAAAAAAACAAACGGGTGCGGCGCAAGTGACGCTCTTGCACACCAAACGCCTCACCGAAGCCAACAGCGAAGCGTTTGTGGCTTCGCTTCGTCAAGCGACGGGCGTGTTTTTTGTGGGTGGTCGCCAATGGCGCATTGCAGATTCGTACCTCAATACCCTCACCCACCAAGCCTTCAACGAAGTACTAGAGCGCGGCGGGGTGATTGCGGGCACCTCCGCAGGGGCGAGTATTCAAGGGTCATTTTTGTGGCGCGGCGATACCAAAGGCCCTCACATTTTGGTCGGTGATCATACCCAAGGACTCGGTTTTCTGAAAAATTCGGCCATCGATCAGCACTTACTTCGTCGCAATCGGCAGTTTGATTTAGTCGATTTTATCCGCCAATCCCCCGATTTAATTGGTCTTGGGTTGGACGAATCAACCGCCGTTTTGGTCCAAAAAGACACCTTTGAAGTCATTGGAAAATCGTACGTGGCCGTCTATGACTACCAGACGATTATCGGAAAAGGTGCTCCTCACGTGGTCAACGACAACGAAGACCACACTGCCTCCAACGGCTCTTTCATTTTGTTGAGCAGTGGCCAACGCTACGATTTACAACAACGAAAAGTGCTTCGGGAAAATCGAAGAAATACCGCCGCCCCCAATCGTTAATCATTTGAACGCCTCCCGTAGAATGAAGCTATTTTTGAGTTCTATTTTTTTATTAACGTTTTGTCTGAACGTAACCGCCCAAACGGCTTGGGATGACACGCAAAAGAAAAAATGGCCCGAAGGAATCCACGAGATTTCGGTAAAAAGTAGCGTGGACGGGACAGAGCAAAAAGCACTTTTTTTTGCCCCGTCCAACCCTTCCGAAAAGCGACCCTTAATCGTGAGTTTACATACGTGGAGCGGTGATTACATACAATTTGACCCGTTGGTTTTTAAGGTGGTGGAAAAGGGATATTACTACGTTCATCCTGATTTTAGGGGGCCTAATAATCGCAAAGAAGCCACGGGTAGTCAATTGGTTATCAGCGACATTGAGGACATTATTCGGCATTTGCTCCACACCCAACGCATCGACCCCAACGAAGTGCATATCGTAGGAGTATCGGGCGGCGGATACGCTACTCTGCTGTGTTACAACCGTTTAAAACTACCTATCAAATCTTTTTCGGCGTGGGTACCTATTTCCGACCTCGAAAGTTGGTACCACGAAACGTCCCGCCGCAACCTTGCCTACGCGGGGCAAATTGTAAAAAGTACCTCCGCCGACGGAGTTCCCAACCTAGCAGAAATGCGGAGCCGCTCGCCGCTGTTTGATACTATCAAAAACCGCCCCAGCGAATTGTTTATCTACACGGGTGTCAACGACGGGTACACGGGCTCGGTACCCATTACGCAGTCCATTCGGTTTTATAATAAACTTGCCCAACGCAACGAGGACAAAGTAACAGATCAAGAAACCATTACTCTCCTAAGTCAGCGTCAGCTTCCCCACGTTTCGGGGCCGTTTTTGGAAGGACGAAAACTGTACGTGCAGAAAAAATCAAACAACGTCACCCTCCGAATTTTTGACGGAACGCACGAACAATTGACCCAAGTAGCCTTACCTCTGATTCCTGTACAGGGACAAAAACCCGATCCTACGTCGGTTCGGTTACTAGCGATTGGCGCCTCCAACGAACAAGCGCCTATGAGCTGGGTGAATCAGTTGGTGGGTAGCTTGCCGTTTAGTAACATCGTCAATTACTCGATTTCGGGCAATACCGTTGGGTTCAATAACCTCGACAATCCCAAGCTAAATACCTTGCGCAACCTCGATTCGTTGGTACAAATGGCTTTGGCCAAAAACTATCAAGAATCCTTCGACTACATTGCCATTGCGCTGGGTACCAACGACTGCAAAGCCATTTTTGCGGCAGATTTTGAAACGGTGAAAAAGAATTACCAGGCTCTGTTAGACAAACTGCAAAGCAGCAAACTGTACGCTCCGCAGAAAACCAAGATCATTTTGATAACCCCACCGCCCATTGACGCGGCCAAGGCAATCGCCAAATACGACGGCGGGAACGAATGTGTGCAGCGTTTGAATCAGTTCTTACAGCAACTAGCCACCGAACGACACTTGCTCTTTTTGGATACTTATTCTTCGCTTTTGGTAGGGTTTGAAACAAAAACGACCGACGGGGTGCATCTTTCCACCGAGGCGCAGCGCTCGATTGCGGAAGAGTTGGTCCGTTTTATCAAATTACACGGCAAAAAGTGAGTTGAACCCCCGCTTTTCTACCACATTCACAGCCAACGGCACCAAATTCACATCGCGTACTTGTTTGTAAAAAAAACGGCAGATATTTGACCTATCAAAACCGCCGCCATGAAAACAATGCGCTTGCTGATTCTCTTGTTGTTGGGCTCCTCCCCGCTTTTTGCCCAAATCACTTGGGGAGATTATTCGCAGAGCTACCTGACGGGCGCGTTGGACAAACCCGAAACGGTTGCTTTGATTTTAACCATTCCCAAAACCAACAACTCCTTTTGGGCAATTCGGGAACACAGCGAGCATTTTAGGACGTTGGAAAAAGACGCTGATTTCCGCAAAAATCGCCCGTCGGGAATCGTCGCCCGCACCACGTTTAGCAGCGACAAAGGGCACTTTTTTCTCCACGGTGTTCATCCCAAAAATGCCCAAGACTACGAGTTTCGCGTCACCGACTACCCTAGCCAACGGGTGCTAGTACCGTGGAGTGCCATTACGCAATTTGCCGATGAAGCCGTGGTAAAAAGCTCAACCCTGCCCCCAATGGCCTATTTGGGAGGGTACGTTACCCGCTTGGGGAGCATGATTATCGTTGACGTTCGGAAGAAAGGCAAGGCTGGCATCGTAGCCACTAGCCTGCTGGCGTGGGAGTCAATTCGTCCCACGGTGGCAGGGGTTTATACCTCCGAAAACTTAGACATTTTCCTCCAAAAACTCCAGTACCCTTGGGCGCAATCACCCGCGCGCCGCTCCCCTACCTACTCGTTGGACAAGCTGCAATTACCCGCCAACAATCGTAATTTGATTTTTACCCTAAATGCCGACATTTATACCAAAAACCAGATTCAATACCAATTGCTACGCGACGGAACGCTGATTCGTCCTTGGCAAAACAATGAGTATGACAACAGCTTCATTTGGCTCAAAGATTTTTCGCCTGGGCATTACACCATTCAGATTCGCTATACTGTTCAGCCTCAGCACCTGGCCGAGTATCACTTTGAGATAGAGCCCCATTGGTACCAAACGTTTTGGTTTGCGCTGATTGTCGTCGGTCTTGGGGTCTTGCTCGCGGGGTTGGGCGTGTTTGGTTACTTGTTGGTTCGGCAGCGGCGAAAAACCCAGCAAGAAATGGCAACCAAACAAAAACTCCAACTCGAACTGAAAGCCATTCATGCCCAGCTCAATCCTCACTTTATTTTCAACGCACTCAGTTCGATTCAGGGGCTAATCAACCGCCACGACGTGCAAGGCGCCAACGAATACTTGTCGGATTTTGCACGTTTGATGCGCGAAACCTTGACCAACAGCAGCAAAGAAGCGATTCCGCTTCAACACGAACTCCAAAGCATGGACACCTACCTCAAGCTCGAACAACTTCGGTTTGGGTTTCGCTACCACATCGACGTACCGAAAGCGCTGGATGTATATTCGACCAACGTGCCGTCGTTGCTTTGGCAGCCGCTGTTGGAAAATGCCGTCAAACACGGCGTCGCGGGTGGACAGCAACGTGGGCACATCGAGGTAAGGCTTCAGCAACAGGAGGAAGCACTCGTGCTGACCCTGCAAGACAACGGTAAAGGCTTTGTTCTCCAAGAAACGTACCCTGGATTTGGGTTAAAACTGACGCAAGAACGCATTACGTTGTTGAACCAACTGCACCCCGAACAACCGATTACGCTGGCCATTGACTCCTCGCCCGCGTCGGGCACACGCGTGACGCTCACCTTTAACCATTGGTTTGTATGAAAGCGATTCTGATTGACGACGAACCCCACAACCTTAGCAACCTACGTTCGCTTTTAGCCACGTATTGCCCCAGCGTGGAGGTGTGTGCCGTGGCTTTGAACGCCGAAGAAGGAAAAAAAGCCCTGAGTAAGCACCAACCCGACCTGCTTTTTTTGGACATCCAAATGCCTGAACAAAACGGTTTTGAGCTCCTTCGCAGCCTTGCCGAATACGACTTTGAAGTCATTTTTGTGACGGCCTACGACCAGTACGCCATTCAAGCCATGCGGTTTTCGGCGGTGGATTATCTACTCAAACCCGTCGCTATTAGTGAGTTACAAAACGCCGTCGAAGGCGCGACCAAACAGCGCGCGCTGAAGGTTCAAAACCAACAGATTGGGCATTTGATGCGGTGGCTGAAAGCGCAGTCGCAGCAAGAAGAGCTGCAAATTGCCCTGTCTAGTTGGCAAGAGACGCGGTTTGTTAAAACCAGTGAAATCATCCGCTGCGAGTCGTCCAACAATTACACCACATTCTTCCTGACCGACGGCTCGGCCTTGGTGGTGAGCAAACCGATTTACGAATACGACGACCTGCTGAGTAGTCACGGGTTTTTGCGCTGCCACCAGTCACATTTGGTCAATAAAACGTTCATCAAAAGCTGGAAAAAAGACGTGGGCGACGTGCTGCTGCTGACCAACGGTGCGCAGGTACCCATTTCGCGCGGCAAAAAAGACGCCATCAAAAAAGCACTTCATTTATAGATTTTCTCCAAATACATTCTGTCCATTTGTAACCATTGACTCTGATGAAAAAATTATCAGCCACCTTTGCTATGCTCTTTTTTGGCTACTTTCCCTTCTTTTCGCAGGCCAATTCGCCCGTTCGCTTGTCGGAAACCTACGAGTTGGCCAACATCATTTTGGCCCTGACCGACTACGGCAAAACCGACCCTTGGGAGGTATGGCACAGCTCGGATTACTACCGCGAAGTGCGGCAGTATTTTGACCCTTACAGCCAGCATCCCTTATTGGCGAAAGTCAACTATTCGCGCAAAGAATGGGAAAACTACCTCAGTTTCCGCACCGATTCGTACGCTTTTGCCTTCGACGCCAACAATCGGCTAGTGCGTACGATGCCGTTTTCGGCCAATGAAGGGTTTAATCCGTTTGAGGAACAGCTCGCACTCATCGAAGATTTTGCCAAAACCAGTCATTTTCGGGCGTTTTACCAACGCCACCTTCCGTATTTTGAGGGCATTGCGTCATCGTATTTGGCATCACAACGCTACCCCGAAATGCGGCAATTTTTAGAGGACGAACTGGGCAAACAACCCCATTTGACGTCGTACGCGATTGTGTTCTCGCCGCTCGTTGGGCGGATGAACTGCCACCGCGTGGTGCAGGGCGTAGGCACCGATTTTATCACCCTTCCCGACTTTATCTTGTCGGGCAAGACCGTGCAAGCGGCGAGCGAAGAAGAGATTGCGTCGGGAACACACATGTTGTTTACCGAGCTTGACCACGCCTTTGTCAATCCGCTTTCTACTAAGTACCAAAACCTGATTAAAGCAAACTTTTCCAATCAGGTCTGGGACAAAGGCAGCGGCTACGAAACCGACAGCCTAGCCACCTTCAACGAATACATGACGTGGGGCATATACGATTTGTACGTGCAACGTTTCTTCCCTACCGTTGCCGAGAAAGTGAGCCTAGCGTGGGCCAAGCAAAATGCTACCCGAGGTTTTCACGCCAGCGTTTTGTTTAACGAAGAATTATCAAAAATGTACCGCCGCCGTAAGCGCGGCCAGACGATTGCCGATCTATATCCCGCCTTCATCAAACACCTCGGCCAATTACAACCCACCCTAGCTCAACCACCAAAAAAATAGTAACGCACCACCCAACGGCTACCAAAACCTAATTTTTCCTCAACCCCGACCCGCTTTTAAGCGTTTTGTCGGGGTTTGTTAATTCGATAGGTACGGTTGACTATTTTATTTTGAATTGTTTTGGAAGGTGTCAATGAGGTGATTATAGTGCGGTATTCTAACAACTGTACAAATTTGATATAGTGCAAATGTGTACGAGAGTAGACAAAATTTTTGTATATTTGGGGATTAAGTAATATTTTAAATCCCTATACACAAGATAAAAATAAAAAAACTATGAAATATAATATACTCTCAAACATTCTAGACAAAATTTCAAAAGATGCTCCAATTAAATATGTGAAATATAAATTGTCCAAGGACATTGAAAAAAATAATCAAATAAGGTCTAAATGTTTAATCCATTTATTTTTGATGGTAAGGTTCGGCCTTGATGACTTTGAATTGAGAGAAAATTTCATCACAGAAGGAGGATATGATGGAGGCTTGGATGCTTATTTTATTGACAAAGACAGCAAAATTGTATATTTAATTCAGTCGAAATATAGAACAAGTGCCGACAACTTTGAAAATAAAGAAATTTCAATAGATGAAATTATAAAAATTGATATAGGCAGAATACTACAAGGTTTAACTGTTGATGAAAAAGGAAACAATTATAATGGCAAAATTTTGGGATTTCAAAGAAATTATAGTCAACTTCCAGAACTAGGCTTATATACAAGAAAAGTAATTTTTCTATGTAATTTAGTTAGTTACTCTAACGAACAAATCAAAAGACTTATCGATAACTTTGAATTCGAGATTTTCAACTACGAAAAAATCTACAACAAGCTAGTATTCCCACTTTTGACAAGTACATACTACGATGTAGATTCGTTAGATATAACCATAAATTTAGACAAAAAAGAAATTCCACATTTAAGGCAAGAAATAAACACAAGTATTGGAACTTTTGACATTACAGTCGTTTTTGTACCAACTTTTGAAATAGCTAAAGTTATGTCAAAATATAAAAACGCACTTTTAACATTTAACCCAAGAAATTATTTAAGCTTACAAAAAAATGAAGTTAATAAAGAAATTAAAAAGTCTATTCTAAATTTGTCAACTGGCGAATTCGCAATATTCAACAATGGAATAACAATATTTGCAGATAGTGGTAATGTTAATACTGCAACAGGAAGACAATCAATAGGAACTGTTTCTATCAGGAAGCCACAAATTATTAATGGTGGTCAAACAGCATTTACACTTAGTAAACTTTATGAAGAAGGAACTCCTAAAGAGCAATTTGATAGTAAAGAGGTTATGTTGAAAATAATATCACCTAACTATCAATCTGATTCTTCAAATGAGAACCAAGACAAGGATATTATCAAAAACATTTCAAAATCAACTAATCAACAAAGTAAAATTGAAGAAGCTGATATGAGAGCAAACGATGATATACAGGTGAGTATTCAAAAGACTTTATTTGAAAAGTATGGTTTGCTTTACGAAAGAAAAAAGGGAGAGTTTGAAGAAGCTATAAGTAAAAAGCTTGTTGATAGAAAACTACTAGTTAAAAGAGAAGATTTAATAAAAGCTTACTTGTCATTTAAAGGTGAACCTGGTCAGGCGAAGAACGTAAAAAAAGATTCACTATTTGAAGAAAAGAAATTTAATACTCTAATAGACACAATTGACATTATAGATGATATATTTTTAAGTATTTTGCTATATCAGAAAATTTCAGATTATGAAACTAAACACAGTAAGGATTTTGAAAAGAATTTTTCTAAATCAGGATATGCTTTAAAATATGGAAAAAACTCCATGATATATATGTATAATCTAGTTTTTAACAAAGATCTAAATGAAAAAACAATAGAAAGTAATATCGAAACATTACTAAAGAACTGGAAAGGTTTTGAAGATAGCTTTTATCAAGAAAATGGCAAAACAACTATTTTTAATGAGTATAGAAATTCGACAATAAACGAACGTATATTAGAATATAGTTTAACAATTAAAAAAACATTAGCTAATAACCAAGGTTTCGACGTGGCTGAAAACTAAGCCATGAAAAATATAGGGAACGCCCAGTCTTGAACGAAACTCGGGCGGCTAGCCTAGCGGTGAGTGCTCACCAAACCGTTTTGTTATAGAGTTATCGTCGAAGGGGCAACTACACTGAGAGCAGGTTTTGACCTACTCGCGCCATACACAAACGTATTCTCTCTAAGCGCATTACACTTCTTTTTAAGGTCAAACGCATCTAAAAAATAGCCTCAGCGAGGCTAAATCTTAGTAGAAAAAGGCAAACAAACACCGCCCCCACACCGCCCAAGCCCCATCTGGGCGACCGATGCTTGGTGAAAGATGTCACCCCGATGGGGCTTGGGGGGATAACCTACGTCATTTTTTCTACTAAGATTTAGCTCCTATGGAGCAATAAAGAGCAAAGCCATGTTTTAACGCATTCAACCAGCTTCTTTTTATTATGCTAAATTTTAAGGTTAAATTGGGCTATATAATGGCGCTTTGGGGTGTTGTGTAGCTATCGAAGGTTTTGTTCAATAGACGCTTGACTCAATGGCGAGTGGTGTGATTAATTGAACATGCTACCGAGCATCCATCCCGAAAATGGTGAATTGACAGTGTAGGGCTACGAAATCCGCCACATCGCCAAGTTGAAACTCGTAGGTGGCCATTATAATGACAGACACGACACAAACAATGACATTTGAAGAATCGATTAGAAAACGACCTTTTATGTATATCGGCAATGACGGTGTCATTGGACTTTTGGAAGGACTGTTGACAGACTGTGTTGACCTTTGCAAGACTGACGAAATCACTTTTGAAATTGTAGTATCAGGAGACAACGATTTTACTTTGGGACTTGCATCACAACACGACATAACACCATTTATACAGCAGTTTACAGATGATAGTAAAGAGTTTTCAACCTATTTCCCAAAAGTTCTCAAGGTCGTTTCCGAGACATTTGAAATAATCAACAAAGACAATTCGAAAACGGAAGTTACCTTTTCGTTTGACAAAAAGATAATTACAAATACGAATATTGATTATCTAAAATTGACCGAAAAGGTTTTGCAAATTGCCTTGTTAAACCGACAATGCGAAATAATCACGATAGACAAAAGGCAGAAATATTTAACTCAAAACTATTATCACTTTCCACAAGGTGTTTTATATTTGTTCGACAGAGCAACGACAGAAATTCTGGGCAAACCAGAGTTCAAATTGACTTTTGACGACAAAGTAAATTCTAACAGTTATCAAATTGGACTTGCTTACCGCACGGACTGGTATCCGACACCTAATATCATCAGTTTTGCCAATAATATTCACACAATTTACGGAGGCTCATTAGTTGAGGGAATTTTAGATGGGCTAATTAGTGCTTGTAAGAGTTATGTGAAAGAAAAGAATTTAGAAACATTCAAGGTCAGTAGAAAAAAGTTCTTGAACGGACTTATTATTGTTTGTGCTGTTCGTGGCGAGAACTATAAGTATGGCGGAAGTTTCAAAGAGACATTAGAGGACGATTTTGTAAAGAAGCAAGCAAAAAAAATCACCTCAAAATTAGCCCTCGACTTTTTAAACAATCAAAAAGAAAAGGCTGACAAATTTCTATGGAGGTTTGACACAACACAACTAACGAGTGGAATGTATTAACGAAACAGAAATAACGGCTGCTAATAACTAAGCATTCGTGGTCAAGCCATGAAGTCCCGAAAGCCTTCGGGATTGAATGAAACTCGGGCGGGCGGCTAGCCTAGCGGTAAGTGCTCACCAAACCCTTTTTCTTTTGTTATGGAGTTATCGTCGAAGGGGCAACTACACTGAGAGCAGGCTTAAACCTGCTCGCGCCATACACGAACGCATTCTTTCTACTAAGAGGTAACTCCTCTGGAGCAATAAAGAGTGAAGCTATGTTTTACTGCGTTCAACCTACTTCTTTTTGTTATGCTAAATGTTAAGGTTAAATTGGGCTATATAATGGCGCTTTGGGGTGCTGTGTAGCTATCGAAGGTTTTGTTCAAAGTAAGCTTATTGATACAGCGATTTAAGAAAATTAATTAAACGATAAAATTTTTAATTACCTTTAGGCGAAGTATTGAGAGTAGTTTTTGTAATTTCATCAATTCATGTAAGTATAATGACTATACTAAAACAATTTTCATGCAACCAAATTAACCATAAACAAACTTAGAAAATGGCAAAATTCGCAGTTCACAAAAAAGGTTTTTTTTACACAGACGAAGCCTGGGAAGATGTTGATACTATCGGAAGTACAGTTAAAGTGTTTGACACATTGGAGGAAGCAAAGGCTGAAAAGGTTATTCAAGACGTCATTTCAATCCAAAATTTAAAAGGTTTTAATGCGGTAGATTTCTTTTTTTATGCTGAGAATTATGATGAAAAATATGAAAAAATGAACTATTACTACAAAACTGAATTTGGGCTAGAGATTGCTGATAAGCATTATTTTGATTTTCCTATCGAAATTAACGCAAATCAAGCCCAAGAGCTTTTAAATATTTTAGAGATTTCATTTCATGAAGTAGTTGAATATGCTGATGAAATGGCACCTACACCAAAAGTTGAAAGTAATCGTAAAGATTATGGAGACGAAGAAATTAATTTCGAAGATGAGTTACAAGAATTTTAAAAAACATGAATTCAGTTATTCATTCTCAAATTTCTGTCAAAAGAAGGGGTGGAGATATTGAAGATTATCTACCAATACATGATTTTATTGACAGTACCAAAGAACTTTGCAGTGATAATCGACATAGAATTCTTCATACTATGTGGGGGATAAGACGAGTAATTATCCCTATTTTTGGGCACACAATCATCAATAGTGATAATAAAGCCATTAATGTAAAAGACCTGTGTGAACAAGACCATATATTGCCCGACTATCAGAATCGGTTTATTCCGACACTTTCAGACTTTGTAAGTGCGATAGATAAATCTAAATTAAATGATTTTGATTTCGTAAAATTTGCAAAATCTTACGAAACAGACAAAGAATTATATAATTTACTTTTATCACCTTTGGCAAATACAGGAAATACGGCATCATTGTTAGTAACACATAATTCTTGGTTCATCAATGAGATTGTACCAAAAATATTGAAACGAAAAATTGAAATTAGAAATTTTGATATATCCCCAGACGACTTATTCAATAATATGAATTTCAAACTTTGGATGGATAATGGGAGTGCATATCCCGAAAGCTGTAAATTGACCGTTGGAAAAGTGGTTGGATAAAAACAGCCACGAATAACTAAGTATTCGTGGTAGCCTTAGGCCAAGCTATGAAGGCGATGGGGAACGCTCAGTCTTGAACAAAACTCAGGCTGGCGGCTAGCCTAACAGTGAGTGCTCACCAAACCCTTTTTTCTTTTATTATGGAGTTATCGTCGAAGGTGCAACTATACTGAGAGCAGGCTTTAACCTCCTCGCGCCATACACGAACCTATTCTCTCTAAGCGCATTACACTTCCTTTTCAGGTAAAACGCATTACAAAAAAGCCTTAGCAAGGCTACATCTTAGTAGAAAAAGGCAAACAAACACCTCCTCCATTCTTTCTACTAAGATGTAGCTCCTCTGGAGAAATAAAGAGTGAAGCTACATTTTAATGCGTTCAACCTACTTCTTTTGTTATGCTAAATTTTAAGGTTAAATTGGGCTACATAATGGCGCTTTGGGGTGCTGTGTAGCTATCGAAGGTTTTGTTCAACAGAGGTTTCGCGGAATTCTCTTTGCCGTAGGTACAACACAAGGAGAACTTCGCAAAACCACCTCACGTTGTGTGCAATGCTAAACGATGACAAAACCAGTTCAATAATATACCAATTTGGGTTTTACTTTTAAATGCTGTTTTAGAGTTCTTACTTTTTCATTTCTAGTATTTGTTAAAATTGATATATTTGTAATATGTTTTTTCAACTAATTTATATAACAATCTAAAAAGTGATGCACAACCTCAATTTTATAATCTATAGTATATTTAGACGTTTTAATATGATAATTATAAAGACCTCCCTCATTATATTGATTCTTTTATGTACTATATCATGCGGCATCGTTAGAAATGCCACAAAATCTACCGACCAAGTAAAAATACAAGGAGTCTGGTTGGCACAAACAGAAAGCGTAAACGGAACCAAAAAAAATGTGTCTTTTATTTATGCTTTCAAAAGGGATAAACTTACCTTCACCGACGAGGTAGGGAAGGAGGTTACGTATTCTTTCAAGTTGGACACTACGAGCAGCCTCAAGTTCATTATTATTCAGCCAGATGTGACGCTTAACATTTCGGCACCTGTCAGCATTGCATATGAGTTGTACGGAGATACGTTGAAGATTGTCATAGCACCTGCTGGCTTAATTCCCACAGAAATATCAGACAAAAACAATTATGAGTTGATTATTTGCAAAAGAAAGCGTTCATAAAAAAGCCAAATCATATTGCTTGAGAAAAGGTAATTCCTATTACGAAGCAAGAACAACTCTAAAGATACAAATGAAGATGCCCCTCCACACTTCCAGAAAGCACAGCACACAATAACTAAGGTTTCGTCGTGGCTGAAAGCCAAGCGATGAAATCCCGAAAGCCTTCGGGATTGAATGAAACTCGGGCGGGCGGCTAGCCTAGCGGTAAGTACTCTCCAAACTCTTTTCTTCTATTATAGAGTTATCGTCGAAGGGGCAACTACACTGAGAGCAGGCTTAAACCTGCTCGCGCCATACACAAACGTATTCTCTCTACTAAGAGGTAACTCCTCTGGAGTAATAAAGAGCGAAGCTATGTTTTAATGCGTTCAACCTGCTTCTTTTTGTTATGCTAAATTTTAAGGTTAAATTGGGCTATATAATGGCGCTTTGGGGTGCTGCGTAGCTACCGAAGGTTTTGTTCAATAGCACCTTGCCAAACGTTAGCGGTAATTATGCCAGACGACACATAAACAACAAATTGACAAATGACACTACCAAAAGACAGGGTAATAATAGCAAGTGATGTTAGCGACAGAGACGGCATTGGAGTTGAAATTTACCGTGACGACAAATTAGTAATTGAAATATTTCGTGACGATACTAAACGTACAAGGACTGTTACATTATACAAACAAGATATCTCATTGGAATTGCTTGAAGAAAGTATCCAGACTTTTAAAAAAGAAATTCCTTGGGACTTTATTGATTATGACAACTTAAAATAATTTGACTTATGCCATTTCCAGTAAATATAAAATATATCAACGAAATAGAGCAAGAATTTGAGCTCGAATTCCCAGGCAAATTCAAGTCGAAAATGACGAAAGAAAATGGAGGGGAATTAATAACTGAAGATGATGATTGGCAACTATTTCCATTTTTTGACAAATTAGATAACAAAAGAATAAGCCGAACCTGCAACCATATTGGCTTGGAAACAAAACAAGCAAAAGAATGGGAAAACTTTCCGAAAAATGGAGTTGCAATTGCATCAAATGGTTATGGCGACTTTTTAGTACTTCTGCCGACAGCAGAAAATGAAAAAAAACTAAGTGACGAAATTTTTATATGGTTTCACGAGACAGGACAAATAGAAAAAGTAGCCAACAGTATTAACGAACTAAATGAAGGCTGAACGAATAATTACTACTAATAACTAAGCATTCGTGGTGGCCTTAGGCCAAGCCATGAAGTCCCGAAATCCTTCAGGATTGAATGAAACTCGGGCGGGCGGCTAGCTTGGTGGTAAGTACTCTCCAAACTCTTTTCTTCTATTATGGAGTTATCGTCAAGCGGGAAATTCCCACTACCCACAAATTTTCTATTTTAGCCGTAACAACAATCAAAGTCTATGCTTCAGCGATTAACGACCTTATATATTCAAAGAAAAACGACATAAACTCTGAGATTATAATGGCACAAAATACGCTCTATGACAATTTTAGAATAGCTGTTCCAGCAGCGTACGAAAATGTGTTTTCCCATTTCTATTTTGCCCAAAATCAATCAGGAGAAACGATAACAAAAACTTTGCTACCGTCGTATCAGACCATAATGATTTTCAATTTTGGAGCAAAAGCATTATTGCATTCAAAACAAAACACACACATAGAAGTTGAAAAGTGCTTTGTCTTGGGCACAATTAAACAAGCATTTACTTATTCGTTGCCTCCTCAATCAAAAATTTTGGTTGCTAACTTCAAAGACGATGCGTTTTTTCGGTTCTTTGGCAACGTTTCACTTACCCAAAACTTACCAATAAATCCCGATGACTTATCGGATGAAAATTGTTTTACGGCGTTATGGTATCAACTCAATACAATCGACGATGCCGCCCAACAGGTAAACTACATCCTTGAATTTTGTAAACCTTATTTGCGTGAACGAAATCTAATGGCGGAAGAACTAACGAATCTCAAAGAAAAATCGTTAAATTCAATAAAAGTCGTTGCGAGCAACATCCAACAATCTGAACGCAACATTCAAATCAATCACAAAAAGTATTTTGGATACTCAGCCAAAGAGATTAATCGCTATCAACGATTTATAAAAGCTGTTGAAATGCTAGAAAATAGTGCTTCAAAATCATCAAAAAATGATTGGTTTACGATTATCAACGAGTGTGGCTATTACGACCAAAGTCAGCTCATCAACGATTTCAAGCATTATTTGAATGTAAGCCCTACAAAATACCTCAAATTCCAACAGGACATTTGTAACCCTGTCAACTGATTTCGTTTTCTTACAATTTTAGCCAACAGGCTCATTCTACTTTTGTGTCATCACATTTAAAAAGTAGAACAATGAAACATTTGATTATTTATGCTCACCCAAATACACAGAGTTTGAACGGGCATTTCAAAAAAGCAGTGATTGAGCACCTTTCCACCAGCGGACACGAAGTGAAGGTTCGGGATTTGTACCAACTCAATTTCAATCCTGTTCTTTCCCTAGAAGATATTGCGGGACAACACAAAGCGCAAGTGGCCGAAGACGTAAAAACGGAACAAGATTTCATTTCATGGGCTGAATGTATTACGTTCATACACCCAATCTGGTGGACAGGTTTACCCGCTATTTTGAAAGGTTATATTGACAGGGTTTTCAGCTATGGCTTTGCTTACCAGTATGACCAAGGTATTCAGAAAGGGTTACTAACAGGAAAAAAGGCCGTAATTATCAACACCCATGGGAAATCACACGCTGAATACAGTGAGATAGGAATGGACAAAGCTTTATCGCTTACATCAGATAAGGGTATTTACTTATATTGCAATTTGGAAGTTAAAAAACATTTTTTCTTTGATAAAGCAGACCGAGCTAATGCCGATACCATTGACAACTGGACACGACAGATTAAAGAAACACTTTAAATTAGAAAACTCGTCCGAATGCAATGCACCAAAACGTTGGTGACAAGCTTAACAAACACAGTCCGAAAATGAAATACTTAGTAAAAAACAAAATACTTGAATTGAAATATGAAGCGGGTAAAGGCGCTTGGACGTATCATATTCAAATTCCCGATACGAAGCATATTGTAGGTAGATGGGGGTCACTGAAAGTGACTGGTTATATCGATGACTACAAAATTGATAGTATCAACTTGTTCACAATTGCAGGACAAGACAAATTGATTTCGGTAAATGAAAAAATCAGAAAAGCGATAAATAAAACAGGTGGTGACAAGGTAAGGGTGACACTTTCATTATTGACTGTCAATAAATTACTATCAGAAAAGGAAATTTTGGACGCGCTTGAAGAGGCCGACGTTTTGAAGAAATTCAACAAACTTTCCGAAGACGAAAAACAAGAAATATTGTATGTCATCTTAACTGAAAAGACGGAAGAAAAGCAAATAAAAATGATAATAAAACAAATAGACAAGTTAAACTGGCAAAAAAAGCTTAATACGCCGCCGCCATCGTAATCACCGAAACCTCTTTGGCGCCGTTCTCAAGCAAAGTCGCTACGGCCGATTCGAGCGTAGAACCTGTGGTCACTACATCGTCCACAATCGCAATTCGTTTTCCTACTACTTCCGCAGGGCTAACTACCTCAAAAATCCCCGATACGTTTTCAAAGCGTTCTAAGCGGGTTTTTCGGGTTTGGGTGGAGGTAAACTGCGCCCTCGCCAGCACCTCCGCCGACCACGGAACACCCAAGGTTTCCGACAGTCCTTCGGCAAACATATCGCTTTGGTTGTAGCCTCGTTGCGCTTTTTTACGCGGGTGAAGGGGAACGGGCAACAACAAATCAATCCGCTTTTGGACGTCTCCCGCCCGAAGTTCGTCGCCGTAGAGTCGTCCTACCACCTGCCCCACTTCGGGTCGATTTTTGTACTTCAACTGGTGAAGCAAGCGCTGGACTTTACCCCCTTTTTCAAATTTCAAGAAAGTATAAACGAAAGAAACCGCCACTTTTCCCGCAAATTTATTGGTAAGCTCGGGCGTGAAGATAGTGTGTGAATATGAGCGAGGCAACGACAAACGGCAAGAAGTACAAAGACATGCTTCGTTTCCGACCAGCGGCGTCGTGCAAGCACAGCAGGTATTTGGGTAAAATAAATCAAGTAAGTCGTTCCAGAGGCGAAAAAGCAAGTTCATGGTTTGAAGTCTTTTCTTTTTGACTTCAAACCAGCCTGAAAGTTACGCATTAAAGCTCGTCCCGACATTGCGCTTGCGCTCGTCCCGACATCCAGTCGGGACGCACACGGCTTAACGTCTCTGACGTTACTTTATGAATGACTAAATTTAGCTCGTCCCGACATCCAGTCGGGACGCACACGGCCTAACGTCTCTGACGTTACTTTATGAATGACTAAACAAAATCGGGTTCAAGGCGCTTTCGGGGGTACTACCCACAGGCGCCGACGCCAGCCACGTTTCCCAATCTGCTTTTTGATAACTGTTCTTTGGCGCCATTATTTGCTGGTCTTTGTCCATGTAAATCATGGTCATCACTTTACGCGGACGGTTTGAGACATTAGCGCCCGCGCGGTGAAATAACCAACCCGCATGGTAGCTTACTTCCCCCAAGTCGAACGGCGTTTCGTTGAGGCTAAATTGCGTAAGCGACTGTTGCATAAGGGCTTCGCTTTCATCGCTGATTTCCACATCGCGCCCAATTTCCACCAATTGGCTTTTTTCGGCAAACGCCAAAGGGCCCATTTCCAACGGCGTCGCTTGCAGCGGAATCCAAACCGTGACGGTTTTGGGCGAAGCCAACGGCCAGTAAAACTGATCGGCGTGCCAGGGCGTAATGCCTCCACTTGGCTCTTTATAAAGGGCTTGGTCGTGGTACAAACGCACCCCCTCCACTTCCATCAAATCGGCGGCGATTTGCGCCAAACGCTTTGAAAACACAAACTCTTTCGCGGTTTCATCTTCCCGCCAGAGGTTCATAATTTGTAGGAAAGCTTTTTCGTAGGTAGTTCGTTCTTCCATGGGTTTGGTGAGTTTGTTGAGCTTAAACACCAAATCCGTAATGATTTCCCCATAATACGCAATCGCCTCGGCGCTGAGGACATTTTTAAGCTTTACGTAACCATTTTCGCGGTAAAATGCCACAGCTTCGGTAGGTACGGCATAGGGAGTTGACAATTCTTCGAGTAAGGCTGACTTTTGCATATAGTTTCGATTGAGTTGTTTGATGATGCAAAGTACCACATTCGACAAATTTCAAAAATTCTGTTTTTTAGCCATTTAGTGTAGTATTTTAACTCATTTTGTTGCTTATTTTAAAAAATAAAAGCAATATTCTACATTTTATATGCGACCCCTGCTTGAGCAACTGACCTTTGAACATACATCCTCTTTTCTCGTTAGGGCGTTTGAGCGACCCTATTTCGACGCGCCTTGGCATTATCACCCCGAATTTGAACTTACCTACATCGTTCAGGGCGTCGGGCAGCGTTTCGTTGCCGATAGTATCGAGGCTTTTGACGCAGGGGATTTGTTACTGTTAGGCGCTCACGTTCCGCACTTTTGGCGCAACTCCGTCGAATTTTACCAACCAAACTCAGCGCTGACCGCCCAAGCCGTCGTTGTTCAATTTCCGCCGCAGTGGGTCAACGATTTTATCAACAAAGTCCCTGATTTTAAACCCATTAGCTCATTACTTTTAAAATCAGAAAGTGGCCTTGTTTTTAGCTCCGTCTCCCCCACACTTCACCAAAAGCTCCTCCAACTTCCTACCCTCACGGAAGGCTTTCGGTTGGTGGCTTTACTCGATATTTTATTGCAGCTTGCCACTCAAACTCCCTTTCGGTCGCTGGCAAGCCCTACTTATCGCATCACCATCGACGACTCCGAAACCGAACGAATGAAACGTATTTTAGAATTTACTTTGGCCCATTTTCAAGAGGAAATTTCGCTCGAAACCATCGCTGATGTCGCTCACTTAACCGTCCCTGCTTTTTGTCGTTACTTCAAAAAACGGACAAAGAAAACGTACATCGAATACCTTAATCACCTCAAAATCAACCATGCTTGCAAACTTCTGACCACCTCCGAGCTGAGTGTGGCTCAAGTTGGGCTCGAATGTGGGTTTCATAACTTATCTAATTTTCACCAAACTTTCAGGCGGCAAACGGGGCTATCTCCTTTGGCCTTTCGGAAAACGCACCCTCTCAGGTAGTTTTTGGGCGTATTGTTCTTTTTCGACTAATTCCACGCACCATGACCTATCTATCTCGACTTTTACACCTGCTCTTATTCGTATTCATTGGCTATCTGAGCGATGGCTGCATAGAGTCTTATTCGCCACCCGAGGTAAATCAGGCACAAAATTACCTGGTGGTGGAAGGGACGCTCAACCCCTCCATTACCAGTGAAATACGGCTGAGTCGTACCCAAAAAGTAAAACAAACGGGAGCTACTTTGCTCGAACAGCGCGCTCAAGTGAAAGTCGAAAGCGACCGAGGCAACAGTTATAACCTCGTCGAGACCCAGCCAGGCGTTTATACTTTAAAAGCATTTTCGGCGACCGAAAGTGAAAAGTTTCGGCTCCATATTCAAACCATTGGCGGCAAAGAATACCTTTCGACCTACGTCCCCCTCATCCAAACGCCTGCCATTGATAGCGTCACTTACCGCGTCAATCGAGAACGTACCAACGTGCAGATATTCGTAAATACCCACGACCCGCTAAACAAAACCCGTTTTTACCGTTGGAACTTTGAAGAAACGTGGGAGTATCAAGCACCCTTATATTCGGGTTATGAAGTCGTGGCGGGCAAAGTAAGACCACGTACCGAAGACATCAACACCTGCTGGGGTAACCAAAAATCGGCCCAAATTACGTTGGCAAACACCCTACGCCTTAGTCAAGACGTTGTTCAGGATGTTCCCCTGACGACAGTGTTGTCCATCAGCGGGAAATTAGCCAGAAGGTACAGCATTTTGGTACGTCAATACGGGCTATCGCGGGAAGAATTTGATTATTGGGCGGCACTTTCCAAAACCAACGAAATCACGGGCAGTTTGTTTGACGGCCAACCCTCGCAAATAACGGGCAATATCACCTCCGTCACCTCCCCCGAAGAACCTGTTTTTGGATTTTTCAGTGCTTCAACACCCCAATTTAAGCGGTTATTCATCACCGAATACTTAGGAAGATTTACGGTGCAAGACCAACTCTGCGAGCCCCTCGACACCCTTCCCGAGCCCGAAATCATCCGTCAATCAGTCAATGCTTCGTTTTTAGTGCTCATCGAACACCCCGTACCAGGTTCACCCATTCCTTTTTACACCATCGGTAGCATCCCTTGCAGCGACTGCCGCACCCAAGGCGGCACCAATAAGCGGCCTGCGTATTGGTAGAAGATGTTTGGTAACTTAACGAACAAGCAAAATCTCACTTGGATTTTTCCCAAACTCCTTTTTGAAGGCATACGAGAAATGCGACAAGTCTTCAAAACCTACTTCTAAATACACATCACTCGGTTTTTGGTGTTGGGTACTAATTTGAAAAAAAGCTTCTTCTAACCGTTTCTTTTTGAGCCAAGTACCAGGAGTCATACCAAATATTTTCAAGAAATCGCGCTTAAACGAGGACACGCTTCGCCCTGTCATAAAGGCAAAGCGTTCCAAGCTCACATTGAATCGAAAATTTCGATTCATAAAGGTTTCAAGATCTATTTTTTGCGGTACACTAAAGTTAAAAAAAACATTTGCCAACGTAGGTTCAGAGGTAAGAATGATAAGAAGTAATTCTTCTCGCTTAATATCGGCAAAAGTTGCATCCAGTTCCTGTCCATTCGAATAGTAAGGTTCAAGCGACTGTATATAGCTTCCCATCAACTTACTTTCATTTAAAAATAAAAAGGCATCGGGAGTTTCTGAAGGAGTTATTTTATAGGGATGTCGTTCAAAAAATTGTTTCAAAAACGGCTCATCGAGGGTAATGATTATTTTTTTAAACTGCTCATCTTCCTTGTACTTCGTATAACGAATAAAATGATTTTTACGGGCAATGTAATAATCCCCTGACTGCACCCAATATTGTTTATTGCCATCATACGCTTTCATAGAGCCTTTGAGCAGATACATAAAATAATGATGCTGGATAAACTGTTCTGGTGATATTTCGGGTCCCAAATGACAGGAATGGATGCTATTTATTTCCATGTTGTTAGCTTTACTTTAAACTATCGACGCTCGCCAGTACAGCTTCTTCTTTGTTTCGAGGATGCCAATCTAGCATTTCAATTGCGTTCCGATTTGACATCTGAATGAAAAATTCATCGGCGGTTGGCTTCATCTCGCCTATCTTGGCTGCCTTTTGTGGGCGCTCTTGTTTAATAAGCTGTGCTACATCATAAAAACTCATCACTCCCTGAGAAGTTGCTAAAAAACGATGACCATTAGCTTCAGGATGTAGCATTGCTTTAATATGAATTGCCGCTACGTCCCGAACGTCAACTACTCCAAATGTAAATGCTGGGCTTTCCTTCACATTACCATCAATAACCGTTTTTATAACTCCTTCCAACGACGCAGAAGTAATCGTTCCTAACATCGGCCCAAAGATAGCTACTGGGTTAATCACTGTAAACTCCAATCCTTCGCCTTCCGTTTTAACAAACTCCCATGCGGCTTTTTCCGCAACAGTTTTCGATTTAATATAGGCCATAATAGGCGCGTTTTCGTCTGTCCAGTCTGCCTCAGTAAATACATAACCTTTCTCCTTCATACTATAGCCAATCGCCGCAAACGAAGAAGTAAGCACCACCCGCTTCACTCCCGCTTCTTTCGCGGCTTTCAGTACTCTCAACGCCCCGTCGCGTGCTGGGATAATAAGTTCATTTTCGTCTTTGGGCTCCCCCAGTGGAAAAGGCGAAGCAACGTGTAAAACATAATCACAACCTTCAACGGCTTTATACCAGCCCCAATCGCTAGTAAGCTCGGCTTCAAAAAAGCTTAGATGTTCAAAATTAGTAATTCCACCCTCTGCTAAAGCGTCCAAAATTTCATTTTTTCGATGTAATGCACGTAGGGTTGTTTTTACGTTATACCCTTGTTGTAATAATTGTAAAACGGTATGGATACCCACAAATCCAGTACCACCAGTTACTAATACAGTTTTCATTCTTTTTTGATTTAATGACGGGGCAAAGTTCATCAATCAAACCGCAATTCATTTTGTTGTGACGTCCAATTTTACTTTGTTGTGAAGTTCAGAATATTATTTAAAAGCTAAATGCAAGAAGAGAATTGTCTTAAAATAAAAAAAGCGTCAAATTTGCTGATTATCAACAAATTTGACGCTTTAGAGTGGGCCCAGCAGGGCTCGAACCTGCGACCACCTGATTATGAGTCAGATGCTCTAACCGACTGAGCTATGGGCCCGAAAAATATCTCTTCGATATTTTGTGGGTGCAAAAGTAGAAAATGAACTTTACATTCGCAAGTAGGTTGAACGCATTAAAATAAAAAGCTACTACTTATTGCTCCAGAGGAGCTACATCCCAGTAACACTCGATGTCACCCCGATGGGGCTTTGTGGAAGTGTTTATTTGCCTTTTGCTACTAAGATTTCACCTCGCTGAGGCTTCTTACCGACCGTTTGCCTTCGCCCGGTCTTCGGGTTTAGGCTGTGCGTTTTTGATGGCTACTTGCGTTGGTTAATAAATAAAATCTGTTTCGTGCAAGGCGGGCTCAAAACCACCACACATATTTCGACGCATTTAGCAGGTTTTGAGAAACCTGCCACACACAAATGAGAAACCTGCTGCACACGAATGAGCCACTTGCTGCACATTTAGGTATTTTTTCTTAGCTTAGCAGCCATAAACCTATGATGATTTACTTTTATGGCAAAAAAACTTCCTGCGGCGTATGCACATCCGTACGCCATTGATGCTCGTTTTAAAAAATCTGCGGTCTATTTTTCAATGGAATTTGCCATTGACCAAGCCCTCAAAACGTACTCGGGCGGTTTGGGCTTTTTGGCGGGCTCTCACATGAAAAGTGCACACGATTTACGTCAAAATCTGATTGGAATCGGGATGTTGTGGAAATTTGGGTACTACGACCAAATGCGCAATGCTGACAATAGCATGATGCCTCAGTTTCGGGAAAAAATATACAGTTTCTTGAAAGATACGGGCATCCGCTTCCAAATTACGATTGCCAATAAGCCCGTGTGGGTAGCGGCGTATTTTCTCGACCCCACTACTTTTGGGACGGTTCCGATGTTTTTCTTGACTACCGATACCGACGGCAACGATACCTGGGCACGTCAAATTTCGTATCGGCTGTACGACTCCGACCCTGCTATCAAAGTCATGCAGTGCATGGTGTTGGGAATTGGTGGGGCCAAGTTTTTGGATGAACTCGGCTACGACCCCGACATTTACCACCTAAACGAAGCCCATGCGGTGTCGTCGGTCTTTTATATGTACCAAAAACTAGGCAAGAAAGAGGCAGTTCAAAAGAAGTTTGTTTTTACTACACATACCCCCGAAGAGGCTGGTAATGAAAAACATGACATTCACTTTTTGAACGACCTTAGCTTTTTTGCGGGCCTTAAATTGGACGAAGTTCGTAAGATTACGGGCATTTCCGACAATGTATTTAATCACTCATTGGCCGCACTTCGATTGAGTCACCAAGCCAATGCGGTTTCAAAACTCCACGGAGAAGTGTCGCGGCAGATGTGGGGGTGGGCCAAAGATATTTGTGAAATTACCCACGTAACCAACTCCCAACACAAAGCTTCTTGGGCAGATGCCGACTTGGAAAAAGCCCGCGAAAAAGGCGATTTAAAAGCTCTTGAAAAGCGTAAAAAATCACTAAAAGGACAATTGTTTAAAACTGTAGCCGACCAAGCAGGAAAACTCTTTGACCCGAATGTGCTTACCATCGTTTGGGCTAGACGATTTGCAGGGTACAAACGCCCCGATTTACTCACCCGCGACCAAGAACGCTTCGACCGAATTATGCGCAACAAAGACCTCCCGATTCAGTTTATTTGGGCAGGAAAGCCTTATCCCAAAGATGAGGGCGCTATTCAGACGTTTAATCACTTATACTACCTCAGCCACCTCTACCCCAACATGGCGGTGCTCACGGGCTATGAGTTGGCCTTATCGAAACAGCTCAAAGAAGGCTCGGACGTGTGGCTCAATACGCCCGTGGTGACGCGCGAAGCTTCGGGCACCAGTGGAATGACGGCGGCGATGAACGCCAGTCTCAACTTTTCGACCTACGACGGCTGGGTATGCGAATTCTCCCGCCACGGCGAAAACTCGTTTATTGTTCCCGTAGCTTCTGATCACAACCGCGATGGTGAAGACATTTCTAACATGCTTGACATGCTCGAAAACGAAATTTTACCGCTTTATTACAAGCGCCCTAAAGACTGGTACAAAACCGTCCTGACAAGCATGAATGAAGTAGGTGATTTCTTCAACTCTGACCGAATGGTGACAGAGTATTATGAGAAGGTTTATAGGTGTAGTGGTTCTATAGATACGCTACAGCGACAGGCCTGAGAAAATTGTATAAAACTATGATTTTGCTTTTTTCTTTAAGAGTATGTTTTGGATTGTAAATGGTTCGCTACGGATTACGCAGCGATTTTAGCGTAATTGGTTAGTGTTGCTATTTTGGAGTTATTTTCTTGGTGTTCGGTGCAAATCCCGAACACGTTAAAAAATAGATTCAGGAACCGTTCATTGAAATATTGAGTCTTAATGTCTTGAATAGAAAACGGTTTTCTGTTTTCAATCGGCTGAGATAGCCAATGTACTACTTTGGTTAATGAAAGTATTGCCAAGACAAAGTTATGATGAAAATTAAGCCTGTGCTCTTGAGTGGACTGGCAATGAGTTAGCCCTAAGTGTTGTTTGG